>JAJEDY010000008.1 GCA_022821275.1 Candidatus Latescibacterota bacterium
AAAACAATGTGCCTGTTTTTTGTATTAAGTGTTCATTTTCGGACACTACTGTATCAAAATCGGACACCTATTGAACTGCGCTCATGACACAAATTTTCATAAATACTTGTAAAACATAGAGAAGAAGTTTTTGGCACAGTAATTGCTTATTATTTTTATAGATTCACCCTTTCACATACGGAACAGGTGGAAGATCATGATCAAAAATTACTTTGTTGTCGCGATCCGCAATCTGATGCGGCACAAATTGTACACCTCCATCAATGTACTGGGACTTGCCATCGGCCTGGCGTGTGGCATCTTGATCCTGTTGTACATCCAACAAGAGTTTGCAGTAGATCGCACGCACATCCTGGGCGACCGCATTTACAAAGTGATTCGAGAAAAGCGCAGCAGTACGCAAACAACTTATGAAGAAGGCACATCAGGCGCACTCGGACCTGTGTTGAAAGAAACATTTCCCGAAGTAGAAACAACCGTGCGTATCTGGCAGTGGCTTGTGTCTGCACAATACGGCAAACGCAAAAATCGATATACCCTGGCACTGATAGATGACAACTTTCTGGACGTGTTCGATTTCCCCCTCATAAAAGGCGATCCAGAAACCGCATTTCGCACACCCTACTCTGTGGTCATAACTGACGACATGGCGCAACATTTATTTGGCGATACGGACCCGATGGGCCGAACAGCTTCTGTTGACAATCGCATTTTTCCAGGCGAGTACACAGTAACAGGTATCGTAAAGGCACCACAACGCTCATCAGACCTTCATTTTCACTTACTCACAACCACAATACCCTCCGTAGAAAAAACGCCGTGGATAATGTGGCTACCCAGGCAATCGTGGCGTCCAGTAAACACATACGTACTATTAAAAACAGGACAAAACGCAGAAACCCTGCAAACAAAAATGCAGCCGTTGATCAAACAATATATGGGAGATGAAGTTGCGGCAAAAAACACCTATCATCTACAGTCCCTGCACCGCGTGTACCTGTATGGCGAATCCGATTTTAACCCGGCTGCCAACAGCCCCATACAACAAATTTACATACTAACGGCCATCGGGCTGATCGTAGTGGTCATTGCATGCGTGAACTTTACCAATCTGGCAACTGCAAGGGCTATCACTCGTAAGCGCGAAGTAGGCGTGCGAAAAGTGGTCGGCGCGCATCGTCCACAACTGATGATTCAATTTTTAACTGAATCTCTGCTTTTAACCTCCGTCGCCCTGCTGATTGCCCTGGCACTGGTCGAGCTATCCCTGCCCTTATTCAACCAATTTGTACGCGGCAATTTACACCTCAACGCGGCTACAGTAATAATAGGTACGCCAGCAGTACTGGCACTAACCTTGGTAGTCGGATTGCTGGCGGGATGGTATCCGGCGTTCTTCCTCTCATCCTTTAGTCCGGTCACAGTATTAAAAAGTAGGGCGTCTTCCACCTCCGGTTCCACAGGACTGCGGAAAGGACTCGTGATTTTTCAGTTCGGCATGTCCATCTTGCTGGTAATCTGCACCCTGGTGGTTTATCAACAACTGCGATTTATAGAAACCAAAAATATGGGTTTTGCACGCGACTACATTGTAAGTGTGCCAATCTTTGCTCATGATCGCGAGCATGAATTCGACCCACAAATGCGCCTTTCGGCACGCCACCAGACGGTGAAACAGGTATTTCTCGAACACCCCAATATCCTCAGCGCATCGGCATTGAGATACGACATTTCTGGATACGGTGGACGACCGCGACTGATCTGGCCCGATGGAGACCGCACAAAAGAACGGACAATTCGCATAAACGAGGTAGATGATTCGTTCTTTGAAATATTCGACATTCCCGTGCTTCGCGGTCGCGTCTTTTCAGCCGATGTTGCCAGCGACGCATCTCAGGCGATTATTTTGAACGAAACAGCCATGCGCCTGCTCGGCTGGGAGGACGACCCGATTGGCAAGCAGATTCTGTTACCAGCTTATGAAAACCGATCCCTGATCGTAATTGGCGTCGTAAAAGATTACCACAGTTTGACACTGCGCGAAGAAATCGCACCCATGGGATTTATAGGCGATTGGAGGCTGTTTTATTCATTGGCCCTGCGCGTCCGACCAGAAAACACCGCGCAAACCCTGTCCTTTCTCGAAACACAGTGGAAACGCTTTGTGCCAGACGCACCCTTTCGATATATGTTTTTGGACGAGATCATACAGCGGTACTATTTCAACGAACGGCTCACTGGTAAAATGCTCGGCGTGTTTTCACTACTGGCAATTTTTGTAGCCTGTTTGGGACTGTTCGGACTGGCCGCATTCATGGTTCAATCTCGCACCAAAGAAATTGGTGTGCGGAAGGTACTGGGCGCATCCACATCTCATCTGGTGATGCTACTCTCCCGCGAATTTATATTGCTCATTCTTCTTGCCAATCTCATTGCCTGGCCAATCGCCTACTATCTGATGCGCGACTGGCTCTCCGGGTTTGCCTATCAGACAGATTTAAATGTCTTGCCATTTGTCGCAAGCGCGATACTGGCACTGATCATCGCCTTTGGAACCGTGAGCATGCAGGCCATTCGCGCAGCGCGATCCAATCCCATTGATGCCTTGCGAGATGAGTAAAAATCGAGAATGGATAGGATAGAGGCACATTGACGCAAAACAAAGTTGAATATTGTTCAAAGTATGACTATTTTCCCCATTCAGCATTCTATGATACACCAAACTTTTGGATAGAGGATATAAACATGTCAACACCCGAACGAGATGATGCACCGAGTAAGAAAGCCGTACCCAGTTTTGTCGGCAGCGGTTCTTCATCGTCCCAACCGGCAACAGAAGCCGCGGGCCAGGATGGCATGGACCGCAGGGTCGAAAAGAAAGTATGGACACCAAAGCGCATTGCGACCATCAGCGGAATCACCATATTTGTGTGTGCCGTAATCTACATGGCGATCTTTGGCGACCACAGCGCCAGACTCAATGTACAGGTCGATCGGATTACCATCTCGGAAGTCACGCGCGGTCCCTTTCAGGAATTTACAGTCCAGCGCGGCACCGTATTGCCGATACAAACCTATTATATCGACGCACTCGAAGGCGGACAAATAGAGGAAATCTTCCTGGAAGAAGGGACTATGGTCGAAAAAGGCAGGCCCATTTTGAAATTGTCGAATCCCACTCTGGAGCAAAATATTTTAACCCAAGAAGCCCGCCTGTTTGAACAAATCAACAACATGGAAAACACGCGGTTGAATCTGGAAAATCGGGCCATTCGCAACCGCCAGGAACTGATGCGCGTTGAATTGAACTTGCGGGAGACAGAACGCCAATACGAAAAGCAGAAAGTTTTATATGAACGCGGACTGACTTCCCAAGACCTGTTTGAAGGTGCGCGAGATCGATATCAAAACGATCAGAAACGCCGGTCATTTGCATTGGAAACAGTACGCCAGGACTCGCTGTATCGCATCAACCAACTCGCTGCACTGGACACGAGCGCGAAAAGTTTGCAACGACAATTGGAACATGTGCGCCGCCCACTGGAAAACCTGACCGTGCGCGCCCCCATTGCTGGACAATTGTCCCAATTAAATGCAGAAATCGGTCAGTTGATGAACAGGGGAAGGCGCATTGGTCAGGTCGATGTACTCGACGCCTACAAGATGCGGGTGGGCATCGATGAATTTTACATCACGCGAATCACAAAGGGACTCAAAGGCACCATTGAAATCGGCGACGAAACGTATGACCTCACAATCCGTCGGGTCTTTCCCGAAGTCTTAGAAGGACAATTTGAAGTCGATATGGATTTTGTCGATGCGACACCTCAAAGCATTCGGCGCGGTCAAACAGAACAGATACGTCTGGAACTCGACGCACCCGAAGAGGCCCTCTTGCTCCCCCGCGGTGGATTTTATCAAACAACAGGCGGCAACTGGGTATTTGTCGTCGAAGGCGACGAAGCCATACGCCGCGACGTACGCATAGGCCGCCAAAGCCCCGAATACTTCGAAGTCCTCGCTGGCCTCTCTCCCGGCGAGCGCGTGGTCACATCGTCCTATGACAATTACGAAGAAATCGACAAGTTGGTTTTAAAGCAGTAAGAGGTGAGACATAAGAAGTAAGACGACCACTCAACACCGCCCAAAATCAGGTAAATTGATTATAATAAGCCACAACTTACACCTGAACTGGAGAATCCCATGTTTGTGAATTATTTCAAAATCGCGGTCCGCAATTTTTTGGGGCAAAAAACCCATTCTATAATCAATATTGCGGGTCTTTCCGTGGGCCTGACCTGTAGTTTTTTAATTTTTATGTGGATCGCCCACGAACTCAGCTACGATCAATTCCATGTGAATGGCGACCGAATCTACCGCTTCATGCGGCATCATCACGGCATGAATAAGATCTCGACGTTGTCTTCGATACCCCATCCGAGTGCCAAACTGCTGGAAGAGCGATATCCAGAGGTTACCGAGACCGTGCTTGTGACCTGGAATCAGCCCATGTATTTGACACATGGGGAACAGACTTTTCGGGAGAGCGGATATCACGCAGGCCCGGCCTTTTTTAAGATTTTCACCTTTCCCCTCATCCTGGGCGATCCCGAAACCGCGCTTGCGGAACCGGATAATATCGCCATCTCAGAGCGACTGGCCGAGAAGTATTTCGGAGAGGATTGGAGGAGTACTGCGTTGGGACAGATCTTTGTGGTGAATAATACGCACGCGCTGGTGCAATACGATAACAAAAGTTTTAAGGTGGCTGGGGTTTATGAAAACATGCCCGTAAATTCGACGCAGCGATATGACTGTATTTTGCCAATGGCATCTTATTTGGCCAATAAACGCAGTTTTTATCGGTGGACGGTCAATCACCTTCGGCTATACGTTCAGTTGCAAAAGGATGTCAATATCGATCAATTCAATGCCAAGATCAAAAATATCATTAAGGAGAATGATGATACGGTCACAAGCGATGCTTTTTTGCAGCCCTATTTGGATATGCATCTGTATTCCGACTACAGGAATGGCAAACTGGTCGGTGGTCGGATTGACTATGTGCGGATGTTTATTGTCGTGGCCGTGTTCATCATCCTAATCGCGAGTATCAATTTTATGAATCTATCGACTGCGCGTTCTACGCAACGCGCCCGAGAAATTGGGATTCGCAAGGCTGTGGGGGCGCATAAAACCATTCTGATTGGGCAGTTTATGGGAGAATCTCTCTTGATGACCATGTTCGCTGCCATTCTGGCGCTGATCATGGTCATTCTGGTTTTGCCGTCGTTTAGCGACTTGATCAATCAGACGCTCACGACCGATCTTTTCAGTATTGAGATTCTTCTCATTTTTTTTGGCATTGCGATTGTAACCGGAGTGCTCGCGGGAAGCTATCCCGCTTTTTATCTTTCCAATTTTAATCCCGTCATTGTTTTGCGCGGTACGTTTACACCGGGGTCGGGTTCGAGTCAGTTGCGCCGGGTGCTGGTGGTGTTCCAATTTGGTCTTTCTATTTTGCTCATTATCGGTACGTTGACGGTTTATGAGCAGATTGCGTATATGCGGAACAAAGATCTGGGGATTGACCGCGATAATCTGGTGTATATGCGGTTGGAAGGGGCAGCTAAGAGACAGTATGAGGCTTTCAGACAGGAACTTTTGCAACAGCCGGGCATTGTCGGTGTGACCAGTACCGCACACAATCCACTCAGGGTAACGAGTACCGGAACAAATGCGATGTGGGCGGGGAGAGACCCCAATTCGGAGCATATTTTTCACAGGTTACAGGCAAACTACGATGTGGTCAATACCCTGCAAATGGAGCTTGTTCACGGACGCGAATTTTCCAGAGATTTTCCCGGGGATCTCAGAAGTTTTATCGTGAATGAAGAAATGGCCCGGGCTATGGGCATGGAAAACCCGGTTGGCACCCGTCTGCGGTTTGGTCGCGAAGGCCCGATTATCGGCGTGGTGAAGAATTTCCATTTTCAATCCCTGTACACCGCTATCGAACCGCTGATTATTCTTCTGAGTCCCACCCGTACCGAGTTTTTATTTGTGCGTATTGCCGGGGGACAAATAGCTGAGGCCATTGCAGGTATCGAGAGGGCATCCGAGAAATTCAATGCGGACCGTCCTTTTGAGTTTTCTTTTCAGGACGAACAGTTTGAACGCATGTATCGCAACGAGAGCACGATGGGCACGCTGGCTACTTTTTTTGCCATTTTCGCCATTTTTATTTCTTGCCTGGGTCTGTTCGGCCTGGCGTCCTATACCGCCGAACAACGCACCAAGGAAATCGGCATTAGAAAAGTTCTCGGCGCATCTATCCCCAATCTCGTCATTTTGCTTTCCAAAGAGTTCATCAGGCTGGTCGTCGTTGCCTTTGCACTGGCCGCGCCGCTGGCCTATCACTTTATGAACGACTGGTTAAACGATTTTGCGTACCACACATCTATGGGGTGGCGCATCTTTGTTTTTGCTGGCGTCTTGTCTCTGATTATCGCTTGCCTCACCGTGAGCTATCAAGCGGTCAAAGTCGCTATGGCCAATCCCGTTGAATCGCTGCGGTATGAATAAGGAGGTTGCTTTTGTCCGATAGACCCAATTTTATGGATTCGATTCAGCCGAAGGAAGACATTCGTTCAATTTCCGAAATGATGAATAGGCTGTTTGCTTTGCTATCAGGTTTAATTAAAAATGTCTCAAAGTAGATGCTTTTAACGTCTTATGTCTTACATCTCACCTTAAAGAGGAGTCTCACAATGATCAAAACCGTCAACCTCCAGAAAGTCTATACCACAGAAGAAGTGGAAACCACGGCTCTGAACAACGTCAACGTAGATATTGACGAAGGCGAATTTGTCGCCATCATGGGACCGTCTGGATGTGGCAAATCCACACTCTTGAACGTACTCGGCCTGCTGGACAACCCGAGCGGTGGGGAATACTATCTCAACGAAGAAGAAGTATCCAAACACACCGAACGGCAAAGAGCCAACACCCGCAAATCAAACATCGGCTTTGTATTTCAAAGCTTCAACCTCATCGACGAACTGACCGTCGCCGAAAACGTAGAACTGCCCCTATTATATCTGGGCTTACCAACCAGCGAGCGCAAACAGCGCCTGGATGAATCGCTCGAATACATGGGCATCAAACACCGCGAAAAGCATTTTCCGCAACAACTATCCGGCGGTCAGCAGCAGCGCGTGGCCGTAGCCAGAGCCGTCATAGCAAACCCCAACATCATCTTGGCAGACGAGCCAACGGGTAATCTGGACTCGGCAAATGGCAACGAGGTCATGGATCTGTTGACCGAACTGAACAAAAACGGGACCACAATCGTGATGGTGACGCACAACTCTCACGACGCGGGATACGCACATCGCATCATCCACTTATTCGACGGCCATGTCGTCACAGAGAACATCAGGGGATAGCGCGATTGCCAAAACCGCTAACTCAATGGTACACAGAAAGACCGATAGGTCATGCGCCAACGGAATTGACTCATGATCAAAAATTATCTGACAGTCGCCATTCGCAACATCGCCAGAAATAAGACATTCTCCGCAATCAACATCATCGGACTCGCGATAGGAATGGCGTGTTGTGTGCTGATTTTTTCGACGGTGCATCAACAATGGTCTTTTGATCGGTTTCACAAAAACAGAGATGTGATCTTTCGAGTATTAACGCGGGAAATCACCAAAGAGGGCGAAGTCGCATTTACAGTATTACAGCCGAAAGAACTCGCAGGCATATTGAAGGACGCATTTCCAGAAATCGTTCACACAACGCGATTTGCCAGTTCGTATGTAATTGCCGGGCGTGAGGACAAGCTGTTTCAAGAACGCATTGCACTAATAGATCCGCCTTATTTACAGATGTTTACTTTTCCCCTTTTAGCCGGAGATTTAAATACAGCACTTGACGATTTGCACAGCGTGGTCATCAGCGAGCGCGTGGCGAAAAAATACTTTGGTGAGACAGAAAATTACGCCCAGGTGATAGGCCAATCGCTGCGTGTTAAAGGTGCTCGAGATCCGCAAAATTTTGTGGTGACTGGCATTATGAAAGCCTTGCCGTTGACCTCGAGTATGCGTGGAAATGATATTCTAATACCCTTTGAGAATGCATATCGAGATGACACCTGGTATTTTAGAACGTCGCAGTCCCGGAGTGGGAATATTGTATCGACTTATGTTCAAATCCAGGACGCGAGTCAGGCGACAGCATTAAATGAAAAACTCGCTTCTTTTGCCAGCGACCTTCTGGACAAGCAGCGAAGCAGAAGGATCAAAAGCGGGCGTATTCAAGATCGCGCCGATGCATTTCAATTACAGTTGCAAGCACTCGTAGATATTCACTTTCAAAATGAAATGCGCGGAGGATACGAGCAAAAGATCAGCCCGATATTTGCTTATGTCCTATCAGCCATTGGTATGGCGGTGTTGCTGATCGCATGTATCAATTTCACAACCCTGTCTCTGGGGCACTCGACGCAGCGGTCACTGGAAGTGGGCATCCGCAAAGTATTGGGCGCACATCGCGGTAACTTGATGCGGCAGTTTTGGGGTGAAACTCTGCTGATGAGTTTGCTGGCCCTGATCCTGGGGTTGGCGCTTGCAGAATTGTTTCTGCCGGTATTTAACGACCTGATGGGCGGGGCAATGGCGATTGTGCCGAGTTGGGAATTGGTCGTTGCACTGATGGGTATTCTCGTATTTGTAGGGCTTGTCGCAGGCAGCTATCCAGCACTCATACTGTCAAAATTTCAACCCATATCCGTATTTAAAGGCGACGCGCGAACAAGACGGCGCAAACCCTTTACACGCGCCCTCGTCATAGTGCAATATGCCTTGTCGATTGTTTTGATGATCGGCACGGGCATTATGGCGCAACAATTGGATTATTTGCAGTCGAAAAGTTTGGGATATACCAGCGAACAGGTGGTGGTCCTGGACAAGGCGACGCCGGAAACGCCCCAACGCTTGCGCGATGCCTTACGCGGTCATAATCGCATCGTAAATATTGCTGGCGGTGGCTATTCATTTGTAAATAGTCAAGAACAAAGAGGCCATAGATTGCCCGATGGCAAGTCGATCAATATCTGGACCATGTGGATTGATGAAGCCTATTTAGAAACACTGGGTATTGGCCTGAAGACGGGGCGAAACTTTTCCACAGAATTTCCGAGCGATTCTAAACGGGCTGTAATTGTAAATGAAACACTCGTAGATATTTTGGGATGGGATAACCCCATTGGACAGCCATTTCCCGTACTGAACAAAAAAGAGCCGCACCAGGTGATTGGGGTGGCGAAAAATTTTCATTTTCAATCACTTCACAACGAAATTGAGCCGATTGCATTTTATAACTCAATAGGCGACTCGCCAGGCGATCGCGGCCCAAGCGTAATTCTCGTGCGTATCCGTCCAGAAGATGTGAACGGCAGCATAGCGTTGCTGCGAGAAACCTGGAAAAAAATTGAACCTGATCGTCCATTTTCAATCGCATTCCTGGATCAACAGGTCAACCGGCAATACCACGCAGAACAGCAATGGCTCCAAATCGTCTGGTACGCATCGGGATTTGGCATCTTAATCGCGTGTCTGGGTTTATTCGGCCTCGCATCCCTATCTGTTTCGCAGCGCACCAAAGAAATTGGCATTCGCAAAGTATTGGGCGCATCGGTAAGTGAGATCACCGCGCTTCTATCGCAGGAATTTGTACTCCTCCTCACCATCGCCAATCTCATTGCCTGGCCCGTGGCCTACTGGGCAATGGGACAGTGGCTCAGCGGCTTTGCATATCGCATTGAACCCGGCATAAAAATATATCTTCTATGTAGCCTATTAGCTGTTGTCATCGCCCTGTGTACCATAAGCCTTCACGCCATTCGCGCTGCGCGTTCCAATCCCGTTGACGCCCTGCGGTATGAGTAGCGTTGATCACGACTCCGGAGAATCACCATGCCCAAAATCTCGATCAAATTGCCACCGTTAGACGCCGAAGACACCGTGGAAGTAACCGTGGTGGTAAACGGCAAAAGCAGAAAATACGATTACCGCATGGAACTATTCGCATGGGAGGAACACGCCGAACCCCACGAACAGAGAGTCATGTGTTTGAAGCGGATTGTGGAAAACTACGACGCAGACTGGTCCCTCGTAGAAATTGGCGAGCCATCCGAACACGAAGTATCCATCTTATTCGAACGACGCGCATAAGTCATATATAAAAGGAGATAGAGATGATCGAACTAAAAAACATCGAAAAATACTACGAAAACGGCATCGTAAAAACATTCGTACTGCGGCGCATTGACCTGCAAATCCGCGAAGGGGAATTTGTATCCATCATGGGACCCTCTGGCGCTGGCAAATCAACCCTGTTGCACATCCTGGGCATGCTGGACACCGCCTCGAATGGAGAATACCATTTTTACAACCGCGCAGTTCACAAACTGGACGAACGCGCATTGACCGAACTGCACCGAGACCACATCGGATTTGTATTCCAAAGTTACCATCTAATCGACGAACTAACCGTCGGCGAAAACCTGGAAACCCCCCTCTTATATCAAAAAGTAAAAGGCGCCGAACGCAAAGGGCGGATCGCCGAAATGCTGGACCGCTTCAACATCGTGGCAAAAAAGCGACTATTCCCCAACCAGTTATCCGGCGGACAACAACAACTGGTAGGCATAGCCCGGGCATTGATCACACAGCCAAAAATGATCCTGGCCGACGAACCAACCGGCAACTTAAACTCGGCAGAAGGCGAGCGGATCATGACCCTCTTCAAACATCTAAACGCCGAAGGCGTAACCATCGTCCAATGCACGCACTCCGAGAAAAACGCCGCTTACGGAGACCGCATCGTACATCTATCGGACGGATGGTTGGACCGGGATGAACATTTGTAATTCCTCCAATTAAATTTATCACTCGAACATTTTTATAGAAAGATGGTGCCAAAATGAAGGAACGCGTCGATCCAACACTCGCGAACGAATTGACCGAAGGTAGTCCAGAAAAAAAAATAGATGTCCTGTTCGCCTACATGGAAGCGAGGGGCCAATCCTACTACGACGAAGTCGTAACGCAACTCGAACACGCGCTCCAGTGCGCCAATCTGGCCCAGCTCGCCAATGGAGACGCGATTCAGATAACTGCCGCACTATTGCACGATATCGGCCATTTTCTGATGGACGAACACGCAGAAAACGCAGATTTCCACACCCACGACTTTCTCCACGAAGAAGTGGGTGCCGCGTACATAGCGCCCTTTTTTATCGAGGCGGTGACCGAACCGGTGAAACTTCACGTTCCGGCCAAGCGATACATCTGCACCACGGATTCGACCTACTACAACACCCTTTCCGAAGCCTCTAAGCATAGTTTCCAACTGCAAGGAGGCCTCATGTCAGATCGGGAAAGGACCGAGTTCGAAAGCAATCCTTACTACCAGAATGCCGTACACCTCAGGAAATGGGATGATCTGGCCAAGGTGAAGAACCTGGAAACCCCAGAGCTCGAAACGTACAGGGACGCAGTGGCGCATTGTCTGATTTAAAAAAATCATGTTCCAAAACTATCTGAAAATCGCCCTGCGCAATTTGATGCGCCACAAAGGATACTCGCTGATCAATGTACTGGGATTATCGGTAGGCGTGGCTTGTTGTGTTCTGATCGGATTATTTATTCACGATGAATTTCGCGTGAATCGGTTTCACACAAAGAGTGATCGGATCTACAAATTGCTCCGCGAGATGCGCAACGATGACGGCACCCGTGACATGGGTTTTGGCACATCGGGCGCAGCGGGTCCCGCGCTAAAAAAAGATTATTCAGAAATCGAAACAGTCGTGCGATACCTGTCGTGGGGCTATATCTGGACCACGTATAAAGACCGCAAATTCAATCAGCGATTCTGTTTGACAGATCCCGATTTTTTGGACGTCTTCGATTTTGAACTGGTGAAGGGAAACCGCGCGACAGTACTCAAAGAACCGCTTTCCATCCTGGTGACAGAGACAACGGCGCGGCGATTTTTTGGGAATGACGATCCAATAGGAAAAGTACTCACCGTCGATGATCGGTATATGGGTGGGGTATATACGATTACCGGGGTGCTAAAAAACGCGCCTCGACAATCAACCATGCAATTTGATATCGTATGTGCAACGGTAAATACCCGTTGGACGCGGAACGTATTTGAAAACTGGGCGGTGGATTCAACCTGGCGACCGGCACACAATTACATCTTATTGCGAGAAGGCGCAGATGCGAAAGCACTCGAAGCAAAATTGCCTGAATTCATGGCGCGATACATGGGCGATGAGATCGTCAAAAAAAGCACCTATTTTTTGCAGCCTTTCGAGCGAATCTATCTGTATTCCAAAGTGGATTATGGCATCTCATCTCATAGCGACATCACATATGTGTACCTGTTTGCAATCATCGGACTTTTCATTTTGCTTATTGCGTGCATCAACTTTATGAACCTATCAACAGCGCGCTCTGCGCGACGGGCACGCGAAGTCGGGTTGCGAAAGGTGGTAGGAGCCTATCGCACCCAATTGATCCGACAATTTCTGGGAGAAACATTTTTAACCGCACTATTGGCCGGGATATTGTCGCTAATTATTGTAAAATTCTCACTACCCCTCCTGAATAACTTTGCCAGAAAAACAATCGCACTTGAAGGACAGACCCTGTGGTATGCGATTGTCGGACTATTTGTTTTAACCGTGCTGGTAAGCCTGCTCTCCGGAGGATATCCCGCGCTATTTTTGTCCAGTTTTCGGCCCGTAACGGTGCTGAAAGGCACGCTTGTCTCGAGTGCCAAAAGCGGCCGATTGCGACAGATCCTCGTGGTATTTCAATTTGCGATCTCGACATTTTTAATCGCAAGTACATACACCGTATATCAGCAATTGAATTATGTGCAAAATAAGAACCTCGGATTTGATAAAGATCTCATGGTCATGACCTGGCTATTTTCTACAGACCGGCGATTGACAGATGATTATTTGAATATCAAGAATGAATTTTTGAAGCACCCAAACATCTTGAAAGCATCGGCAGGACATTCTACGATGGGATATGGGGGACAACTGGACAGGGTATTTCCCGAGGGAAGAGGAGGGGAAGACTGGCGGATGCGCGTCCTGGGCGTGGATGAGTCTTTTTTAGACACCTATAATCTGGAACTCACAGCAGGTCGCAATTTTTCACTATCAGTGACAACAGACACATCTCAGGCGTTTATCTTAAACGAAACTGCCGTGAAGCGATTGGGATGGACCGAGCCGCTTGGAAAGGAATTTGGATGGGCCGCAGATAACCGGGAGAAGGGCGTTGTGATCGGCGTGGTAAAAGATTTTCACAACCGGTCGCTACACGAAGTCATTCGGCCCGTGGCGATTGCGATGTGGCAACCCAAGTTCAACGTGCTATCACTAAAAATTCGCGGTCAGGATATTGACGAGACGCTTAAATATATCGGTGAAATATGGCGAAAATATATTCCCGAAAAGCCGTTTGAATATCGCTTTTTAGACGAAAATTTAGCGAGTTCTTATCTGGCTGAACAGCGGATAGGAACACTTATAACCATATTCGCCGGACTGGCGATTATAATCGCGTGCCTGGGCCTGTTTGGCCTGGCGGCATTTACAGCAGAGCAACGCACCAAAGAAATTGGCATCCGCAAAACCCTGGGCGCATCCGTCCCCAATATCGTACGCCTGCTCTCGCGGGAATTTGTGATACTGGTACTCCTGGCCAACCTGATCGCATTTCCGCTGGCCTATTGGGTCATGAACGAATGGTTGGCGGGATTCGCGTATCGCATAGACCTGGGCGCGTTGGTCTTTGTATTGAGCGGATTTCTGACAATGGCAATCGCGATCATGACCGTGAGCACACAGGCGATTCGCGCAGCCATGACCGATCCAGCCACAGCGTTGAGATATGAATAACTACACCTGTGCGCCGACTATTCGACTATTCGCCCTTCATCTGTGTTCATCTGCGTTCATCTGCGGATTATTCGTCCATTCGCTCACACCCCACGCGACATAGACAGCCCCTCTTGCTCCCGCCACAAATACAACACATGGCGCGACTTCCGCAAATGGCGTTCATACGCCTTGCTAAAATCTCGACGCTTGCCACTCGGCGTTCTGCCATTGGGTCGCGCATTGCACTTCCCGCGCGCCTGCGTGATGCTTCGGCTGCCATTTTGCACCGCAATCGTCATCACCCGATGCGTCTCCTCCTCCGGCGTCGTAACCTGCATCGTCCAGATTGACGACTTCCCGGTCTTGCAATTATTCGCATAAGACCCCACGCAGTGATGCATCCTGCGTCCCTCGAGGGACAACTCTTTGGCCGACAGCAACTCCGTAATCGTCCACCGCTCCTTTTCGTTGCCATAATTATCCGTCGCTGTCCAATCCAACTCATTGAGACCCGAAGGGGCCCACACCTTTGCGGGCAAGCGATTCTGCCTCGCCAACTGCCGGTGCCACATCTCGACCTGTCGCAGCAACTTGACCATACTGCGCCCCTTAATCGAAAAATTCGACTGCTCGGGCGGCAAATGCACCACCTCGCCACCAACCGTCTCTTCTCGAGGTATGTATTTCTGATTGTGAATATAATCCACAATCGGTCCCACCTCATCGGGATCGAGCATTGGATTATTCACAAAAAAATGTACCACCTTATGCCAAAAATCTTCGCATTCAAAGGACGACCCCAACCGCGTACCATTCACCGCACGCGCCAGCGGCTCCTCCCCCCCAAGCCCCAGAATTTGACCCCGCCGAAACGCCTCGTAAATCGTGTAATCGCGCGGCGACTCCAAAAACAAATGCGCCATCTTCTTCGTCAGCGTCAGCGGAACATCTGCCTTGCGAATATTCCCGCCCGTACCCACATGCACAAACCATCCCTGCTGCTGCCGCGCCTCGTCTTCCAAACCGAGAAACCACGCAATATCCATAAACGCAGGCACATCGTATTTCGCGAGCAAATGTCGCGCAAGAGAACCAAACTGCTTGCGCCCATTGTGCGAATCTGGCCGCCACTCCACTGGATCGCGCAACCACCGCTTGTGCCAATGCGCCAGCGCGCCCAACCCCTCGATAAATGTATTGCCATCAGAAGGTCCCAGACGCACAATCGCGGGCTTGACGTCAAAAAAATCGCCCCGCTTTTCCACATGAAGCAACAACTGCAACAGCGCGCGTCGCCCCTTGCGGTCTCTCCCCAACCCATCAAAAGCCTGCTGAATTTTTTGCAAATGGGGACGATTCAACTCCGCCTCCGACAGCTTGCCCTCATAAATGGCCTGAATCGTCTCCTGTGGCCGCCGCGTGTGATTCTTCATCTTCGCCAAAACCGCATCGCTCTTTAACCGCTCTGCCAAATCGCACTCTTTCTTGCGCTGTGCAGCACTCTTATGCGTCCCCGTACTCAGCCCATTTGCAGTACACCACGCGGTATAATCCGCAACCGTCTTTAACCCCAACGCGCTGATATGGCGCACAAACTCCTGCTCGGCCAATTCCACATCAATCGCCCGGTCTGCAACCTTGCGCTCCTGCCGCCGCTCCTGCCAGCTCTTATTCAGCGCCCCATTAAACCCATGATCCCGACACCACGCCTGGTATTGCCCCACACTCATCAAGCCCAGCGACCGAATATGCGCCGTCAAATCCGCATTCGCCTTGCCAGCAGCCCCTCTATGCCGTCTCTTTTTTCGCTTTGTAGCCATAACATTCTCCCGCGCCTGTGTCCTATCTCTACCTACCACTTATAAGGATGCACTTCTCAAGAATACTCCGGCACAAAAACCTCAATCACCGTCGGTCCCCCGGCCTGCAACGCCTCTTCGAGAGCCTCGCCAAACCCCTGTCCATTGGTCACGCGAACGCCTCTCACGCCAAAACTCTGAGCAAACATCACAAAATCGGGATTCGCCAACTCCACGGCAATATTCCGCCCATCACATTCCCGATCCTGTGCTCGTTTAATCGCGTCATAAGTATTGTCATTGCACAAAACAACCGGCAGAGATATGCCCTGTTGAACCGCGGTTGAAAGCTCTGTCGCCGTGTACATAAACCCACCGTCGCCGCACAGCGACACCACCTGCTTATCTGGACACGCGATCTTGGCACCCACAGCCGCTGGCATGGAAAAACCCAGCGTCCCGTAAACCGTTGGCGACAAAAACGTGCGCGGCTGATAAACCGGAAAATGGCGACGTGCCTGATAGCTAATCATCGTCATATCGTTCACAACCACCGCATCCCGATCCAGAACATCCCGCAAAATCCCCAGCAACTCGGGAAAAGGTTTCTCCTCCCACTGACCGGACGCCTGCGACACAGAATCGCTGACATCCCACGCGGTCTTAACCCCATCCAGACGCGCGTACAAGCTCCTCAACCCCGCGCCCGCATCGCCAATCAGCGCAACATCTGGTTCAAACGACCGCCCGATCACACCCGGATCGATATCCAGATGAATGAGCTTCTCCGGTACCCCCTTCCACATCTGCTCAAACCGAAAACCCAAACGCGTACCCACAGCAATCACCACATCCGCCTCATTTAAACATTTATTCATCGCTTCACCGCGCACCAGCAAAGGGTGATCCGCCGGAACAGCCCCCTGTCCATTCGCAGTAACAGCCACCCGCGATCCGATTTTCTCGATCAAACTGATCACATCATCGCTCGCATCTTGCGTCCCCCCACCCGCGATCAACACTGGCTTCCTCGCAGACTGAATCATCTCCGCTGCTACATCGAGCGCAGCCTCCTCAGGCTTATGCGGCGGGCGGTGTGCTGGCTCGTCAATTATTACCTCGGCCTCTTCCTTAAACACATCCAGCGGAACTTCCAAAATGTATGGCCGGGGACGCCCGTACTTCATTGCCTCAAAACCCTCTGATAGCGCATCCGGAATCTCCTCCACACGCGACACGCGCTGCCCGCGCCCCGTCACAGAAAACAACGTGCCAAACTGATCCCGCATATCGTGTAAGACACCTGCATCTGTACCATTTGTTTCATCCGTTGGACCACTGCAGATCAACAACACGGGCGACGACTCTGCATGCGCCTCTCCAATCGGCGTCAACGCATTCACCGCCGCTGGTCCCGTCGTCGTCAACGCCACGCCCACGCGCCCGGATGCCCGCGCATACCCATCCGCCATAAACCCCGCCCCCTGCTCGTGCCGCGTCGTCACATGCCGAATCCGCGGATGATCGTACAGCGCATCGTAAAGCGCCAGCGTATGAACCCCCGGAATCCCAAACACCACATCCACCCCCCATGCATCCAACGTCTCAACCACAGCCTGACCGCCAGTTATCAACATAATCCCATCCTTTCAATCCAATGTAAAAACGCACCCCGTCAATATACAACCAAAATCCCCCATCGTCAGACCAATTTTGAAAGGGGTACAACTGCGATACATGTCTCTGAAAAGGATAAACAAGAAATTGTCAAATAACGTGTCAAATAAGGACGAATTTTATTTTATTTTCTTGAAATTTTAGTAAAAAATTATTATTATTTAATGTCTTACAAAATTTATTTCTGTGTCAAATAACGTGTCAAATAACGTGTCAAATAAGAGGACAAAATGGACTGGGAAAAATTCTCCTTTGAGTATCATCTCGACCAGCAAGGTCTCATTCAGGATCTCATCTCTATTGAAGCTTATAAAGAAGCCTCTCTAAACCTCGTGTTCCCACAAGAGTGGCAAAGCCAGCTTGACAAGCTCAATAGAGTCCGTGCTGTTCGTGGTACAACTGCGATAGAAGGCAACCCCCTGTCCGAAGCTGAGGTTGCTCAGCAAATGGAGTACCTCGAACAAAAAACTCATAACAGCGACAGGAAAACCGCGACAAAAGAACAATTGCAAATCAGAAATGCAGGGGAGGCTCAGGCCTGGGTAAGACAGCGATTTCGTCCAAACAACCCACCTATTGGTCTGAGAGACATCCTCACCATGCACGAAATGATCACCCGAGATTCGGATACCGACGACAATATACCAGGGAAACTCCGTAGCCTTTCCGTTATCGTGGGTACAGAAGAGCTTGGAGGGGTCCATAGAGGTGCCCCGCATGAAAGGCTACCTCGCTTAATGAAAGAGTATATCAATTTCATCAATTCTCGCCGACTCGAAAGTCTTCATTCAGTCATACGTGCCTTGCTCGCCCATTTCTACCTCGTGACAATTCACCCCTTTGGTGACGGAAACGGAAGAGTTTCCCGACTCGTTGAAGCTGGTATTCTCTTTCAACTCGGATATAATGTGCGTGGTTTTTACGGGCTGTCCAACTACTTCTATCGCCACGAACAAAAATACAAGTCAATCCTCCAACAATGTCGGCAAAGCCAGCCTTTTGATGTAACACCATTTATTCGCTTTGGGGTGGCTGGCTTTGCGAGCGAACTCAAAGGCATAAATAATTTCGTCAAAGCGAAGATCAACCGGCTGGTATATCGAACGATGCTTATCAGCGCTCGCGATAAAAGAGTTGGCACCCGACGACGACTTCTGAACCAGAGGGAATACAATCTCCTCAACTTTCTCTTGAGCGAGACAGAGCCTTCAGACCCCTTCTCAGATACTCCGTCTCGAAGGATCGAACTACTTGAGCTGCTGCAAAACCGTTACTTACAATCTGCATATCAAAATGTTACACGGCGAACTTTTCACAGAGAGTTGATAAGACTCAGAGATCTTGGATTTATTAAGTTTACCCCGGATGATGCGGTTCAAGATTGGGTCGTAGAATTGGATTTCGAGGCCATTTCAAAGTATTAAAATGTTTTATTTTAGTATTGATATTACACAGCAACAGTATATTTTGTAATTCCTGTTTGATCTATGCTATTTCTGTACCTCAAGGACTATGGTATTGGATTTCCGGGACTTTGGTTGTCGCAGGATAATTGAGGCAACATAAATTTGTAGTATGGCCTACCTATCTTTTTCAACGCATACAGAGGGAAGCGCAGGTTTATGAATAGTATCAGATACACGGCATCAGGCCGCTTGGGCTTCTGGGATACTCTGCCTGGTTCTATCGACAGCTTTCTGAAACCACTAAAGGATATTCTGATCGCTAATTCCCACGCGGTTCTTGAAGCCGAGCGAGAGTTCTATGAAACCAATGACCCAGCCGTGGCCTCCATAACCGCCATCTGCGACAAAATCATCACCCGAGGCAACCCGGCTCTCGTTGATCTCGACTTTGAGCGTGCCTTGTCCGCTGGTCCTGTTCAGCAGTTTTTCCGCTGCGAAGAATTAGAGAACAGTCCCGAAGTCGGGACAAGATTTGTCGCGTCGTTATTGCCTAACAACAGCAATGCCCTACTCACGGCAGCCGATGACTTGTTCTGCCTGCCCTACCGAAGCGGCGATTCCATCTCTGTATCCCCACTTCCATTGGAACTTCAAAATTTGACCAGTACTGAAGAAAATCAGTTCTACGAAGAACTCGGTATAGCTATCGGAGCAGCTAACCGCCATCGTATTCGTAGGCAGGTGCTGATCAGCGACCTCGTTGATCTTCCCGACAATACACTTTCAGATAATTTGGCCAACAATCGCGTTGATTTTGCGCTCCAAATAGGCCGCCTAAAGTGGGTTTTTGAAGTGGATGGCCAACAGCACGAGGAGCCGGGACAAAAAGAAAAAGACCGGAAGCGTGACCTTATTCTCCGCGAAAATGGCTGGACCGTCCACCGTATTACAACAGCAACAATCCATAGCAAACTTCAGGAGTGGCTAACACAACTCAAACACCCTACTGACAAAAATGGAACGCAAGCATTGGAAATCGCTTCCAACCTGCGCTCAGTGCAGGACATTATCGCCACTTCGCCAATGCACACTGCGGCGTTTTACACCATACTCATTCCCCTGGCGGTACATCGCTGCCTTCGTTGTCTCCTAAAACTCTACTTCCACGAAATTCTCAGCACCCAACGACCTCAGCGTATTCTGGTCGTTGAAGAAGATCTTCCAGTTACTGCAGAAGCCTTTCGAACGCTGATTGCTATGTGGAGCAGAATCCACATTCTTGCACCTGAAACTCCACCGCCACCTGAGATCGAATTGGATATAATCGGAGATAACGTTCTCCCGGTCATTCCTTGCCCCGATTTGGAAACGCGCTATATGTCCGCACCTGATGGTTCATATGACCTCATCCTACTCAATAGTTTTTTTTTAGACGAAGGATGTATTGGGGTTACGGAGCGTCTCCTTTTTCCCTGCCTACCATCTAATGCGATTCG
>JAJEDY010000049.1 GCA_022821275.1 Candidatus Latescibacterota bacterium
TTACATTTGTCGGATATTGTCTTGGCGTATTCATCGCATGTCCTTTCTTTTTAAGGTTTTTGGATACCCTAAATTTGGACTGATGAATACGCTTTTTCAACTCTTTTTTCAGATCCCTATAATTTTAAAACAGCTTCTTAGCAAACCTAAACAAAAAATTTTCTAATCGCTTTTGGGGTCTGGTCTATCAAAAAAAGAATTTTAGTGGCGTTGGGACAGAGGATTTTATTAAGCAACTCGAACCCGTTGGTCTGAAAGCGTACCATGAGAATTTTTTGCGTCGCCAAAAGAGATTGGTTGTCGTGATCGGCGATGTGGATATGGACCATGTTCTGACCAAATTGGACGAAGTCTATGGTAGTGAGCAAATATCGAACGAATCACCTTCTACGCAATTTCCCAATCCTGAAATACTCGGAAAAAAAGTAAAAGACACATCAAAAAATCTCCGTATTGCCAAATTCTGGAAAAGTTGGCAAACCCCCCATTTAGGCCATCGCGACTATGCAACCTTGCTCATTCTTGCTCGCGTTATGACCAAAACTTCAAATTCCCTGCGAGCTACTGTGATTGATGCTAAGCTTGTAAGACTTTTCAGAGTGTCGTTTCACCACTATAAAGGATTTAGTTTGCTGAGTTGTACGGCAGACCTGTCGCCCGACACTTCCATAGATGCCATTGAGGCCACTATCCAGACAGAATTAGAGAAGATCAGGGCGCACGGCGTCTCCGAGGATGAATTTACTGCGGCTCAAAATTTGCATTTAAAGTCAATGTATTCCGACTTTTATGACCGCTCAGACATGGCTCTTGAATTCGGGCGGGCATTTGCCCATGCCAACGATCCCTTGCTATATCCAAAATTAATAAAAGATCTCAAATCTGCCCGCAGAGACGACATCCCGCGCCTGGTAGATCAATACCTGACAAATGATAATTCGATAACGCTTTCCCTCACATTGCCAGCGCCGGAAAAACCAACTCAGAGAACCTCGCTATACTATGGGATTATGGTATTGGTTTTGGCAGGTCTTGTATTGCTGGTGGGATGGGCTATAAGAAGATTAAGCTCTCCCGAAAGGCTATCCTCAAATGAATAGACTCCAGAGTGTAATCTTGGGCCTTGTGCTGTATTATCTGTGTAGTATCTCACCCACTTTTGCAGAAGTTACCAACCATCAAATTTTTTATCGCCAAGACAAACGCGCCCCATTGACCAAAATTGATATTGTCTTTCTCGGAGCAGGCAAAAACCAGGAACCGTCTTCTCAAAATGGACTGGCAGAGATAGCTTCAAAGTTGATTTGGAAGGGCATAGAAAAGCGAGGGGACATAGATCCACTGGCAGTATTAGGCACTGAGCTATATGTCTTTGCCAACGCAACCTCCCTGACCATATCCGTTTCTACCCTGTCTGAGAATTGCGCTGAGTCTATAGAAAGAGTCCGCGATTTTATACACAACTTCGAGTTTTCTGTATCTGATCTGGAAGATGTGAAAAATCGAGAGGTGACTAATTATCGGAATGATCGGGAAAGATATACCACTAATCTTATGAGAAATTTTGCACTTGCACGAACAAAAGGCATAAAGAAACTCAGGTCCCTAAAAACGCTGAAGAACCTTTCTGCAAAGGACATCAGACAATATTATGACCGGCTTTTGAAAACAGAAGTGGTGTTTTTTAAGGTAATCTCAAACCGAGATTCCACCGAGGTCGCGAAACTGCTTCGTCCAATTATAGAAGGACGAGAGACCCGACGACAGGCGGGCGGTTTTGTGCATTCATTAGCACCTTCAGAGGCCAATTATTATTTTGGTCCTTCGGCTTTTGTCTTTGAGAATTATTCAAACTTAAAGAACGTTTTCTGTTATTGGCTGATCCCCTATGGGAGTATAGGTGAAAGAAATTATATATCCCCAATGATATCCATGACGCTTGGGCGATATCTCTACAAATATTTCAGAGAAGAGTTGGGATTGGTCTATAGTACTGTTTGCAATTATCGATCATCAAGAAATATCAGGTTTCTCGAAATTTATGCAGATCCCCAGTTACAGAATAGCGAAGAACTGATCGCAAAAATGTCCGATTTCATCCGCGGACTTCCCGATAACCCCCGCTTTTGGGAGGGAATAAAAGAGTTGCGTGAGAATAGCAATGTCGTCTATGCTCATGTCCATGAACGATTGACACCACAGCGAAGGCTGGACGATGAGGTAGATCGAGCCATCTATAATCCTGCAACCAGCAAAGGCGGTTATGATTCCGTCACCGATGCTGAGGTTCGAGCTTTTCTCGAAAAGTTCTTTGTGCCGGAGAATATGATCATGATCTTTGTCGGTCCGAAAGATAAGATTATAGACATCCTGAATAAACATTTGCCTGAAGTCGATATTCGCGTTCACGATACCAAAGAATTGATTGAGTAAACCGTCAGAATCAGGATGGGCAGGATGTAAGGATGAGCAGGATGCAAACCCATAGGTCAGGGAACGTAGCAATAACCACCAGCAGGAGGAACCGACTGTGGAAGCGTTTATCATTTTATTCGTTCTCATTATCGTAGTTCTTGGGATTGCTGGCCGATGGGCAAAGAATTTCTTTGGCTGTTGCTGCCACGAGTGTGGAACCAAAATGTAGCCATTTGAGAAACTGCCCGATGATGATAAGGCCGATATTCTGGAATACTTCAGGCATTTTGAGGACCGCGAGCCACGCGAAGAGGGCATTTTCGCATGTGGAAATTGCCTGCTGGTGTACGATGACTTTTCGGGCGAAGAGTCATCAATGGATGGTGATGAAATGTCGTTCTGCAAGGTATGCCACTCTTATGGTGTATCGTACATAGGCCCCATGGTGGCTTCTGGCGAATTGGAGAAATTCCAGGAACGGAACAAAAACCTGATTGAACAAATCGAGTGTCTGCGATGTCAAAGAAAGCCTATGGGGGAGTATGACTGTGTGCCATGTGACACGGAGATCAAGATAACGGCTTGCCGGCGTTGCTATTCACTCTATGCTCAGATGTTTGTTAATGGCAGTCGATATAGATTTCAGGTCCTGCTTTCGGATAAGGGCGTAGTTAAAAAATCCCCCGACTCAAAATGGGGGCTATTTGAGGTTGGATAAACGCCCTGCAAAGCGGTCTAAAAAAGCCGACGCGCAAACGTCGGCTTTTTATTTTTCCCAGTTTATCAGTTAAGCAGAACCGTAATGTATCAACGAAAAAAATGGCACAATCTCAAATTGATTGTCACCTCAAAAAACTACAAGATTCGTTTTGTGTGCCTGCAATTGAGATTCTTTCACAGACAGGTCAACAGTGTCTTGTAGAAACTGTAATTCAATATTTTTCAAAGGATGATACATTAACTATCGCATAGGAGGGGTTATGTCTATTGAACAGCGGGTCAAACAGGTGATCATTCGCACATTGTCTCTTGAAGTTGCTGCAGAAGAGATTGAAGATGAAGACGCGCTTTTTGGCGGTGGTCTGGGGCTTAATTCGATGGCGACGGTTGAGATCATTGTGGGTCTGGAAGAGGAATTTGGCATTGAAGTTCCAGATGAAGAGTTGCGCGTGGAACTGTTTGATAGCGTACAGACCATGGCCGGCTATGTTCGCACAGTGTTACAGAAAGTACCTGAGGTCGCCGGATAGATAGAATAGATTTTTCGCTCGCACTTAGATGATACAGATTTTGAGACACGTCATGAAAAAATCGCTTCCCATACAGGTATCCCCACCCATCCACGGCTATCCCCGCCATGGCTATCGGCTTTCGATTATGTCACTTCACGATGCCTATATCCCCTGGTTCTTTTGCAATTACATCCAGCTATTCGCCGTTGACCTGTTGCATGAGAGCAAACATAACATCCGATTCAACTTCTATTTTCAGGGACCGTATTCCCCGCCGTGGCTGTCTATATACACTGTTCCAAGGCGATCAATTGCTAAAGTATATCACCAGATTGTGCCGTATATTCGCGATCAGATTGATGAGGGCTTCTATGTCCAATTGATGGCCGATGAGTATTTCCTGCCACACACGCCATTTTATGAGAAAACCCATCATCCACATGCCATTCTCGTATTCGGATATGATGACGATACAGAAATGCTTGAGACTCTGGGATTCAATCGAGCGAGGGATTATGCTGTTTCAGGGGTTGCGTATTCAGGTTTTGAAGCGGCGTTTCGCTGGATTGATCCCGCAAAAGGCGGATCGTATCGGGTGACTCTTTTTGAGTATAACGAGGACGGTGTCTATGAGTTTGACATTGACGCAGTCAGAGATCAGTTGCGAGCCTATATCTATTCTGAGAATCCATCTATCCACTATCGGATGTTGCGTAAGCCAGTTGAAGGCGTCTTTGGGATGGCGACGTATAAGCTCTTGCGAGAATACTTTACTCATTTGTTTGTTCATCCTCGGTTGTGGGATCGGCGGCATTTGTTCACGCTTTGGGAGCACAAGCGTTGTATGTTAGACAGGTTTGCTTACCTGGAGGAGCATGGATATTTGCGTCCGTCAGATCAGTTTCATCAGGCGTACAAGGAGGTTGAACAGAAGGCGCATCAGATTCATCTGATGATGCTTAAATTGCGAGCGTTAGGAGAAATCAAGAGAGCGTGGGATATAGATCGTATTCTGAAGATTATCACCTTGTTAGATGATATTTCTCAAAGGGAAGAGCGCATACTAAAAAATGTTTTGAAAGTGCTTTAAAGCGGTATATTTTGAATAGGCTCACACTGGCACGGATATTGCAGATAATATAAGGACAGCGGGATTGACTGTTCTAAAATATCGTAAATCACATAAGCCGAAAAAATCCCCCATCGCGTATTATTGCGATGGGGGATTGATTTTGGGGTTTAGCGGGCTGATCGCTTTCTCAAACTTTCCCTTGCTCGATCAATTTGAGGAAGGTCTCGTCTTCGCCCAGGTAGCGTTTGTTGCACA
This sequence comes from Candidatus Latescibacterota bacterium, assembly GCA_022821275.1. Lineage (GTDB taxonomy): Bacteria > Latescibacterota > UBA2968 > UBA2968 > UBA2968 > VXRD01. The sequence goes on from JAJEDY010000049.1 coordinate 4,975, forward strand.
GGTCGCAATCGAGGCAGGAGCGTTCGTAGCAATTTTTGTGAATGCGAATGGGATATTGTTTTTGGAAGGCTTCGTTGCATCTGTTTGAACAGAAGACATAGCGCATCTGGGTGGTGCCGAAGGCCGCATAGACAATGATATTTTCATCACCATCATCGGCGAGTGCTTTTTCGCACCAGCTACATATTCCCGTTTCCTCTTTTGCGCGGGATTCGCGTTTGCGCTGGATTTCTTCGTCGGTCCAGGAAAATTCGATGTATTCGACATTTTCTTTTGGGACTTTGGCGCGTACAACGCCATTTGTGATGCCGAGTACAAAGTCGCCTTTGGTGTCGAATGTGGTGCCGCATTCGATGATACGTCCACTTTGCAAGTGGATGTGAGATTGGCCTTCTTCGGGCGAGATGAATGAAAACCAACCGCAACTGGAACACACAGTTGTAAAGAGAAATTGCCGCAGGGTTTTGTGGCCACAGGATGGACAGTGGCCCTCTTGCATGAGTCTCAGGTCGCGCAGGGAGGCTCTGGCGGCTTCACGCACGGTTTCATTAACTTCATCAAGGGCTTCGTCGAGATCATCTTGATCCTCTTGTGCGAGGAGGTCCATGGCTTCCTGAACGTGCTCGTCTTGCCCTTCGATGTGGATTTGTCTTTCTTTGCTTGTACCATTGTCTGGTTCAGCATTTTTACTAAAGAAACGTCTCAGCATTTGGGTCCTCACTTGAAAGCGTCGAATACGATCTTTTATACTTACTTATAAAGTAGGATATAAGACCGAATATGTCAACCTCGTACACAGGGAAAATAGAGGTAAATTTGGGGATATGGACTATCAGAGCCGGTGCATGTGGAATCCGCCATCAACCGGGATTGCCGCGCCGGTTGTGAAGTCGAAATAGCCGAGTCCAATGGCGGCTACAGCTTTGCCGATGTCTTCGGGTTGTCCCCACCTGCGGATGGGGGTCAGGCCCTCGGCGATCAGGTGGTCGTATTTTTCTTTTACGGGTCCCGTCATGTCGGTCTGGATGATGCCCGGTTGGATTTCATTGACGGGGATGCCGTGTTCTGCGAGCCGGTCGGCAAATAGGCGCGTCATCATGCTCAGGCCGGCTTTTGAGACGCAGTATTCGCCGCGCGCTGTCGAAGAGGTGTAGGCCGATATGGAGGTGATGACGACGATGCGCGGTGTTTGTATTTTTCCCTGTTCTTTAAGTGTTATCATGTGGTTCGCCGCGTATTGGGTTAAAAAGTAGGGTCCTTTGAGGTTGGTGTCCATGACGTCTTCATAGCTTTCTGGCGTGGCTTCGAGTATGTCGGCGCGCACGCGGGGGGCAATGCCGGCGTTGTTGACGAGCATGTCGAGGCGGCCAAAGGCGTCGAGTGTGGTATCGACGAGGCGTTTGCCGTCTTCTATGCGGGTTATGTCGCCCTGACAAATGTGGACGTTTTGCCCGCGTTCTCGAACGCCCGTTGCGGTTTCTTCTGCGGCTGCCTGGTTGCCGGCGTAGTTGACGAGGATGTCGTAGCCCGCGTCGGCAAGGCAGAACGCAATGCCTCTGCCGATGCCTCTGCTGGATCCGGTGACGAGTGCTGCTGGCATGGTTCCTCCTGTTTTTTGTTGCGAATATTTTTTATGGAGATAAGATAAGGTATATGCGGGTAAGTGCGAAGTGCAAAGTTGGAGGTAAAAGAATGGCGATTGTAGATTATAGACAAAGTGGTGGTTGCGATGTGTGGGTGTTATCTGCCGGGTATGTGAGGATGGATGGTGGCGCGATGTTTGGGGTTGTGCCCCGTCCGTTGTGGGAGAGGTGTTATGCGCCCGATGAACGCAATCGCATTGGGTTGACGATGAATTGTTTGCTTGTGAGAGGGCAGGGGGAGGTCGTACTGATTGAGACCGGGTTTGGGGGCAAGGTGACGGAGAAGCTGCGGGAGATTTACGCGCTCGATGAGTCGGATGGGCTTTTGGCGTCTCTGGAGGTGCTGCATATTGCGCCCGAGGAGATTACGCGGGTTGTGTTGACGCATTTGCATCAGGATCATGCCGGGGGGTGTACGGTGCAAGAGGGGGAGGAATATGTGCCCGCTTTTCCAAATGCGACTTATTATGTGCAAAAGGGGGAATGGGAGGATGCAGAGAATGCCGATGGTCAGACTGTGAATGGGTACCGATACGAGGAGGTGATGAGGCCATTGTCACCTGTGCTCGCGCTGTTGGATGGGGATGAGCGTATTTGTTCTTTTGTTGAGGTGGTGGTTACGCCAGGGCATACGCGCAGGCATCAATCTGTGCTGGTGCATACGGGTGAGGATACGTTCTGTTTTGTGGGGGATTTGATTCCCACGACGCATCACGTAAAACCGATTTATGTGATGGCGTATGATCTGTATCCGCGGCAGACCTATCTGGTTAAGCAAGAGATTATGGAGAGGGCAGTTGCAGAGAACTGGATTATGGTGTGGCCGCACGATCCGGATGTTGCATGGGGGCGATTGCGAAGAGGTGATGCGGGTGGTTATGAAGTGAGACGTGAAATCCACGAAGGACACTAAGGGACACGAAGATACCAGATGTAAGAGCACTCACACAAAGCCACAAAATGCACAAAAGACACAAAAGAGAGGTGTATGTAGGGACGCCCCTTGTGGTCGCCCGTTTTCGCCGATTCGGTTGACAAACATGATTTCTGTGACTATACATGTGCCCCATAGGGTATCAACTTCTATAAACACAGCATACGACGAATAAAATCAAAATGCCAACACTTAACCTCAAACCTACCCACAAGCCCATCAGAGCCTACTATGAATCGCTCGGTCACTTTGATCGGCTCGGCGTCACGCATGAAACAGCCGTGCGCTCGGCGTTTCAGTCACTGCTCGAATCGTGTGGGAAGCAGTTTGAGTGGACGCTGGTTCCCGAGCATTCGATGGCTCTCAATCGAAATAAGCGGATTGTCGTTGATGGAGCGTTAATTGATGATTTCCGATTGACCCATGGCTATTGGGAGGCGAAGGATATACACGATGACCTCCCAACCGAAGTTCAGCGAAAATTTGAGGCGGGTTATCCTACAGATAATATTCTGTTCCAGACGCCACAACGGGCAATCCTCTATCAGGATGATCGTCGAGTGCTGGACGCCGACCTGACCGACCCGAAGCAACTCATTGAGACGCTCCAAACTTTCTTTGCCCATCGTCCGCAAGAGATCGCCGAATGGGAGAATGCAGTCACGCAGTTCAAAGATATAGTGCCTGAGATCGGACGAGGATTGGCGGAGTTGATTCAGAGGGAGCGCGAGACCAATAGCCGATTTACCACCGCCTTTGCAGATTTTCTGGATAAATGTCGCTTGTCAATCAATCCAAACCTCGCTGAAGCTGCGGTTGAGGAGATGCTCATTCAACATCTTTTGACCGAGCGGATTTTCCGAACTGTTTTCGATAATCCCGATTTCACCCGCCGTAATGTAATCGCCAATGAGATTGAGAAAGTGATTGACGCGCTTACATCGCAGTCGTTTAGCCGTCAGGAATTTCTCCACAGTCTTGATCGCTTCTATGTGGCTATTGAACGGACAGCGGAAACGATCAATGATTTCTCGCAAAAACAGCATTTCCTCAACACCGTCTATGAACAGTTTTTTCAGGGCTTTTCCGTCAAGGTTGCCGATACACACGGTATCGTCTATACACCGCAACCCATCGTCGATTTTATGGTGAAAAGCGTTGAGCATATTTTACAGACTGAATTTGACCGTTCGCTTTCTGATGGCGGGGTTCATATTATTGATCCGTTTGTTGGCACCGGCAATTTCATCGTGCGAATTATTCGGGAGATTCGCAAAACCGCGCTTGAGTATAAGTACAAGTCCAACCTTCACTGCAATGAAGTGATGCTCCTGCCTTACTATATCGCGTCAATGAATATTGAGCACGAGTTTTACGAGGCGACAGGGCATTATCTGCCATTTGAGGGAATATGTCTGGTCGATACTTTTGAGTTGGCAGAGCCGCAGCAGATGGTGTTGTTTACGGAGCAGAATGCGGAAAGAGTGGAACGGCAGAAGGAAACACCGATGTTTGTAATTATTGGGAATCCGCCGTACAATGTTGGGCAGGTGAATGAGAATGATAATAACAAAAATCGGAAGTACGCAACTATGGATGCACGGGTAAGGGAAACGTATTCGCAAGATTCAAAGGCGACGAATAAAAACAAGCTCTCCGATTCCTATGTGAAGGCGATTCGGTGGGCATCGGATCGGGTTGGCGATGAAGGCGTTGTTGCCTTTGTGACGAATAACGGATTTCTCGATGGGGTAGCTTTTGATGGGATGAGAAAACATCTCGCAGACGATTTCGATGCGATTTACATTCTGGACCTGGGCGGGAATGCACGTAAGGGTTTGAAGGTCTCGGATGCCAATGTGTTTGGGATTCGGGTTGGCGTGAGCATCAATCTGTTTGTAAAGACAAAGCGGCATCAGTCAGAGACAACCCGCCTCTTTTACTACCGAACAGACGACCTGTGGAACAAAGAGCAAAAATTTGATTTTCTGAATGAACATGAAAATGTAGGCTCTATTGAATGGCAAACGATTCAACCAGACCGTCGATATACATGGCTCACAGAAGGACTTCACGAGGAATTTGAGACCTTTATCCCGATGGGCACCAGAGAAGCAAAAGCGGTTAAGGGTGAGGTGGATGATGTGATTTTTAAGACTTACAGTTTGGGCGTAACGACGAACCGCGATGCGTGGGCTTGCAACTTCAATCGAAACACACTTATAGAGAACATGGGACAGATGATAAAAACTTACAACGCAGAGGTTGATAGGTGGAAACGGCAGGAAAACCAGAAGGCAAGCGTTGATAATTTTGTGGTTTCTGAGGATAAAAAAATCAAGTGGAGCGAAACACTTAAGCGGAACTTGCGAAGAGGGAAAACCACTGATTTTTCACAGGAAAAGGTGAGGCCATTCCTCTATCGTTTATTTACCAAATCGAACCTCTACTTTGACAGAATGATGAATGAGAGAGTGCGAGAGTTCCCATCTATCTTCCCCAAACCTGAGACAGAGACGGAAAATCGAGTGATAATCGTCAACGATCATGGTTTCCGCTCAGGTTTTAATACTCTGATGGCAAACCTGATTCCCGAACTTCATACACTCGCGGCAAGTGACGGCTTTCAATGCTTCCCTTTCTACACCTACGATGAGGATGGAACAAATCGCCGTGAGAATATTACCGATTGGGCGTTGATACAATTGCGTGGGCATTATGAAGATGACACAATCACCAAATGGGATATTTTTCATTATGTTTATGGCTTGCTCCACCACCCGAATTATAGGGAGCGGTATCAAGCGAATCTCAAGCGGGAATTGCCGCGCATTCCGTTCACACCGAAATTTTGGAGATTTGCCAAAGCGGGGCAACGGCTATCGAAAATCCACGTAGGCTACGAGGACATGCCCGAATATCCGCTCACTTTCATCGAAACACCGGACATGCCTCTCAACTGGCGCGTGGAAAAGATGAGGTTCTCCAAAGACAAAACGCAGATTATGTACAACGATTTCTTGACTCTTGACGGAATCCCTCCGAAAGCACTGGCCTATCGGCTTGGTAATCGCTCGGCATTGGAATGGATCGTTGATCAATACCGCATTAAAGAGGACAAACGAAGTGGTATCATCAATGATCCAAATCGCGAAGATGATCCGCAATACATCGTCAAGCTGATTCAAAAGGTCATAACGGTGAGCTTGGAGTCTGTGGAGATTGTTGAGAGCTTGCCAGCGGTGGGGGACAAGATAGAAGAAGGAGACTAATGATGAGCATTGTTTCAGATCAAAAACGTCTATCGCAAGCTGAGATGCTGGCGTGGTTGGGACGCGATCTAAAAATGACCGAGATGGTCACTGTGTATCTATCTGACCACCAAGAGTCCCACGATTACGGCATTTATTGTGCTTTGATTCCTGTTGATCAGATTGAACAGGTACTTTCTTTTTCGAGTTGGGATCTTCGTTGGGGCGATGGTATGCCAGATGCTTCTATGTCTTATGAAGGTGGAGAAAAGCGAGTTCAATACCTGCGGTACGGTGTTACAGATAGGGTTGAACCTTTGGTTTTGGGGCGCGAATTCTCTGATTTATATGATGCCTATATGGAAATATCTGAGGAGTTCCGCCTTTTCCACAAGCTCTATCACGACAGAAAGAAGGATAAATACATCAAGATTGATGAAGCGGGAAATGAAGACTTAGTGGCTATTGTCGAGGCAAACCGCGTCCAGATACGGCTTAAGGAGATTCGTCAGTTCTTAGCGATTAAGGAGATGTATTTATCAATTCAATTCGATTGTCGAGAACATTCGAAATATGCTCTGCAAGAACTCGGACTTGAGGAAGGCGAAAGTAAGCATCGGGACGGTCTTGTGTGTTGGGCGCGTACCCACGTTGACTCCAGTTTAGGAAATTGTCGCTCATTTAGTACACTCTCAGGCAAACGACTGGTTAGACCTCTGGCGAAATCCAAAAGCGGTTTATGGGGATTTGCTGAGGAACAGAAAGAATATGCGGAATTTATCATTGATGTTGATGAGAATGGAGATGAAATTATCCACACATCCGACCCGGATGCACTGGCAAATAATTTCGGCGCAAATCCCGATGCGCCCCATTTTCTAACCCCTGTGCATTTTGACAAACAGGTTTTAGACAAATACTACCAACAGCCCAGTAAGTACAACGTAGATGCTTGGAGTCTGCGCTGTGGTAGCCTATGGCACATGTGGATTGACAAAGACCATGATGACAAAGTTTGTGCGTGGTTAGGACATCTTGGAGAAAGATTGCCTTACAAAGAGCAACTACACTGGCGGACGCATAATATCCCTCCCAAAGGCGGTGTGAGTAAGGCTTTTTTTGATTGTGGAATCAAAGGAAAAGCGGCGAAATCAGACCGGCCAGAGCACTTGTTTAAGGAACGTTATCAGGATTTACAAGATGCCTGTAAAGAATATCTGGGGTGGCAGTTGTTGTTGCCACTGGATACGGCTGACGAGTACCATTTCAAAAATTTGAGAGTTCCGACCACTGATGAGCAACGCGATTTTGATGAGTTAGTTTTGAGTCTCACAAAGATACTCATTGATTCCCTAAATGAGAGGCGTCTAAACACGCTCATTTCTAAAGATCAAAAAGCAAAACTTAAAGGTAGCATTGCACGTCTGGAAGCTGTGCTTAGTGCCCATGATGTTGAAGGTGCTGCCGAGCGTATCGCCTTTCTGCGGAAGCTTCAGAGCCTGCGTTCGAGCAGTGCAGCACATCGCAAGGGGCGTAACTATCGAAAAATTGCGAAGGACTTCGGCGTTGAGAGTCAGCATTTGCGCGATGTATTTACCGGGATTATCTGGCAAGCGTTAGATGTTCTGGACTATTTCATCTTTCTTGTGCGAAGTGGCCCTATTAATCCTGAAATCATTGAAAAAAATAAAATAGAAGAAGGATACGCGATTCTCGATGAGATGGTTGGATTTGCAAAATCTGACCGAACCGATGGATCTGTCAATCATGATGAGGTTATCTATGGAGAGCGTTCAAAATAATGATTTTTGTCGATAGCGGTGCCTGGATTGCCCTTACCAATCAAAGAGATCAGAATCACACTGACGCTGTGACGATTTACACGGATTTAAAACGGCAAAAAGTACGATTTTTAACGACGGATTATGTGCTTGATGAAACCATAACGCGACTTCGATATGACGTGCGCCACTCAGTAGCGGTGCAGTTTCTCGACTTTATTGAACGCGCTCAAAAAATAGATGGTTTAACCGTCACAGAAATCGATAAAACCCTGTTTCAAGAAGCCAAACGGCTTTTTCGTCAATACGACTCTGCAAAGTTATCATTTACAGATTGCACCAGCTTCGCGGTTTGTCAAAAGCATAACATTTCTGAGACTTATGCTTTTGACGAGCATTTTGCGATGATGGGGATAACTGTGCTCAAAACGGTTGAACGATGATGCTCAATATCAAACCAAAATATGTCGTGGATGAAAAGGGGCGGAGGACCGCAGTTGTGCTATCTATCAAAGATTATCGCGTTTTGATGCAACGGCTTGAGAATTTGGAAGACGCTTTAGACCTGGATCATGCCGTTGAAACGGCAATGGGTTTTCGGGAATATTCTGAAATACGAGCAGAATTACAGGTAGATTCTGATTGAGAAAGGAAAACAGATGCCTCGTGGGCGGTGTCATTTTGCGCTGGTGCTCGGGTTGCAGGAGCAGCTTGAGCGCGATTTGCCTGAAGTAGGTGCATTGAGCGGGCGGTATTTACCGGAGCTTGTGGCGGGTTCTATGGCGCCGGATGCGATGCGTTTGCTGGGGAAGATGGGCAAGTACAGATCGCATTTTTATGAAGAGGATCGGCGCGAGACGTGGGGCAAGTCCGTTTCGGGTATGTTTGAAGCGCATCCCAATCTGGCGGATTATCAGAATCTGGACCCGCGAGATCGCGTTTTGTTGATGGGGTATATCGCGCATTTGACGACGGATGAAGCGTTTCGGGATGAGGTGACAATTCACGTCCACGGTGTTGAAGACTGGCGGCCCATTATTTACGGGTTGTGGTCCTATGTCGATGAATTGCCTATTAATTATCCAGGCGTCGCGGGGGTGCTGGATCGGTTTGAAGGGCACGGAGAGGTGGGGTTTATCGATCGCGAAATAGTGTCTCGATTTGTGATGCGCGCGCGTGGTTGGGCCGAGAATGCAGACCCCGTTGTTCTCGAGCGTATATTTCTCAAGATGATTGGTCGTCCCCCGTCCGATGATTTTGAAAAGCGTCTTGCTGAAAACAGGGGGCGTGCCGATGCGTTTTTTGATGAGCATATAAAAGCGCGTTTTGTCGGTGAAGCGATTGCGCGGGGACGAGATGAGATTGGGAAGTTTGTCAGTGGGGCATATAGCAGGTGAGGGTATCCGCAGATGAACGCAGATAAACGCAGATAAATACAGATGAGAGGGAATAATTTGCATTTAATCTGTGAAATCCCTGAATCCGCGAAAATCCGCGATTCAGACAGTTAGAGATGGTTCGTTATGGGAATTAAAGTGTGGATCGCACTTATCGGTGTTTTTGCCAGTTTTGTGCTTCTGGTGCAGGGGATGGGGTATGTCGCGTTTTACCTTTCGCCGCGCGATCCGGATGCGATACAACGGGCATCGGAATTTGAGGCTGCGATGGGCAGTCTGGTGCGCGCGTCCGAGGATGGCGTTGTGCCTGTGGTGCAGGCAGATGGGACGCGCGATCTCGAAGCTGTGATGGCGGATGTTGAGATCCCCAATCGCCATCCCGAGGCAACGGGGGCGGTGCATCGGGTGATGGAATGGTCGGGGGGACGATTTGGAGAAGCGCCTATGCTCGCTCAACGGGTGCGGGACGGGATTCTGCCGCCCGTGTTGGAACGCCTGCCGGAAAATCCTCTGGTTATTGTACCGCCACAACAGCATGGGCCTTATGGGGGGACGTGGACGCGGTTTGCCACTGGTCCCCGCGATGTGGGGATTGTCGAAGCTCGATTTGCGTATGAGGGGCTGGTGCGGTGGGATGCGATGGCGCAGAAGGTGATCCCCAATCTGGCTGTCCGGTGGGAGATTGCCGATGGTGGGCGCAGTTTTACATTTTATTTGCGGCGAGGAGTCAGGTGGTCAGATGGGCATCCGTTTACGGTTGATGATCTGATTTTCTGGTATGAGGATGTGTTGCAAAATGAGGAGATAACGCCTGTTGTTCCGCGCGATTTTAAGCGGGGGGGACAGGTGATGGGATTGGAGAAGGTCGATAATTATACGGTGCGGTTCACGTTTTTGGAACCCAATGGATTGTTTATAAAGAAGTTGGCGTCGGGGCGCGGTTATGAGATGTTGCGCTATCCTGCCCATTATATGAAGCAATTTCACCCGAAGTACACGTCTTTGGAAAAGCTCGAGGCGATGAGTGAGGCTGCGGGATTTGATTTGTGGAAGCAGCTTTTTGAAGATATGCGCGATTGGCGCAATCCGGATATCCCGCGTTTGTGGCCGTGGATTGTGGTTGCGCCGCCGCCTGCGCGTCCGGCAGTGCTGGAGCGCAATCCCTTTTATTGGAAGGTCGATCCCGATGGGAATCAACTGCCGTACATCGACCGCATGACGTTTGAGATTTTTGATCCTGAGACCATCAATCTCAAGGCGATCAACGGGGAAATAGGCATGCAGGGGCGACATCTGCAGTTCCAGAATTATCCGCTTTTTATGGAGGGGAGAAAGAAGGGCGATTATCGGGTTGTGCATTGGATCAATGGGTCGGCGGGATCAAATATCCTGGCATTGAATTTGAATCACCGCGATCCGGAAATGAAGCGGATTATCGGGGATCATCGCTTTCGAAAAGCCCTATCGCTCGCGCTGAAACGCGATGAATTAAACGAGGCGGATTATTTTGGGATTGGGAAGCCGAGGCAGGTTTGTCCGCCGCCATCGTCGCCGTTTTACGATGCGGAGTACGAGCGCGCCTATATCGAATACGATCCCGACCGCGCAAACGCATTGCTCGATGAGATGGGTTTGAAACGCGGAAGAAATGGCATGCGATTGCGGGCTGATGGTGTACCGATTAAGCTCTATATTGAGACGACATCTCTGAATAATCGCATTCTGGAACTGGTGGCGAGTTATTGGACTGCGGTGGGGGTACATTCAGAAGTGAAGGAAGAAGCGCGGCAGTTGTTTTACGAGCGCAAAAAGGGTTTGTTGCACGATGTTGGCGTGTGGGGCGGTTCCGATGAGCAGATCGCCGTTCTGGATCCGCGCTGGCTCGTTCCCTTTAGCGATGAGTCTGTACACGCGGTGGATTATGCACGCTGGTATCGTACGGAGAAAAAGCGCGGGGAGGTACCTCCCAGAGATATTCAGCGGTGTATTGAACTGTTTTGGGAGATTGAAAAGACAATTGACGAAGATGAACAGATCAGGCTTATGAAAGAAATTATCGATTTGAATCGAAAGAATCTGTGGGTTATCGGCACGGTGGGGGCATTGCCCTCGTTTTATCTGGTCAAAAATTCATTTCGCAATGTGCCCGAGGTCGCGATGTCCGGCTGGGCATTTCGCACGCCTGGAAATACGGCGGTTGAGTGTTATGCGATTGAATAAAGGGGCTGAGGGTTAGGGGCTCGGGGCTGGTTGGTGGTTGGAAGTGGGGAGGTGGTGTATGACGGGCATTAGGAGTTATCGCGATCTTGAAGTTTGGAAACAGGGCATTGTATTGGCCAAAGGCCTTTATCGTGCAACGGAAAAGTTTCCAGAGCATGAAAAGTTTGGTTTGACCAGTCAGATGCGGCGTGCAAGTGTTTCTATTTCATCGAATATAGCAGAAGGTCACGCAAGAGGCACGCCAGGAGAATTTCAGCGTTTTATATCTATAGCAATGGGATCGGTTGCAGAGTTAGAGACGCAAATTATCATCAGTTTAGAAATTGGGTATTTTGCAGAAGGGACATCCCAAAGGTTATTAGAACAGCTCGACAGAATTGGAAAAATGCTCAGAGGTCTCCATCTATCATTAGGTAAGAGAATACCGCGCAAGCCTTAACCAGTCTCCAGCCCCCAGTCCCTATACCAAGGAAGTTTTTATATGCTCGTCCTCATCATTAAACGCTTACTTTGGATGATACCCACCATGGTCATCATCTCCTTCATCTCCTTCTCGATTATCCAGCTTCCGCCGGGGGATTATCTCACGTCGTATATTGCCGCGCTGGGGGAAACGGGGGAGACGGTGGATGAGGCGCAGGCTGCGGCATTGCGGGCGCGGTACAATCTCGATCAGCCTTTTATGGTGCAATACTGGCGGTGGTTGGCCGGGATGGTGCAGGGCGATTTGGGGATGTCGTTTGAGTGGAACCGGCCCGTGACAGAGCTGATTGGCGAACGCATTTTGTTGACGTCTATTATTTCGATTGTGACGCTGCTCGTGACGTGGGCACTGGCGATTCCGGTTGGGATTTATTCGGCTGTGAAGCAGTATTCACTGCCGGATTATTGTTTTACGTTTTTGGGCTTTATCGGGCTTGCGACACCGAATTTTTTGCTCGCGCTCGTTTTTATGTACATCGGGTATTCCGTGTTTGGGGTGAGTGCGGGGGGGTTGTTTTCACCGGAATACCAGAGTGCGGCGTGGTCTTTTGGCAAATTTCTCGATTTGCTCGGGCATTTGTGGATTCCGGTGATTGTGATTGGCACGTCGGGTACGGCGGGGTTGATACGGGTGATGCGGGGCAATTTGCTGGATGAATTGCGGAAGCAATACGTGATGACTGCCCGCGCCAAAGGCGTGCGCTACTGGGTGTTGCTGATGCGGTATCCGGTGCGCGTTGCGCTCAATCCGCTCGTCAGTACTGTGGGATGGGTTTTACCGGGCATTGTGTCTGGGGCGACCATTACGTCGGTGGTGTTGGGCTTGCCGACGACGGGACCGCTGTTGTTGCGCGCGCTGATGAATCAGGATATGTATTTGGCGGGCAGTATGGTGATGATGTTGAGCCTGTTGACACTTGTCGGCACGCTCATTTCAGACATTTTGTTGTTGTGGCTCGATCCGCGCATTCGCTATGAAGAGGGGGAGCATTAGATGGCTGTGCCCAGACGAGAAGAGGCGGTCGAGCAAGATGTTCAGACCGGGGAAACGGAGGCTTATGCTGCGTCTCAGTGGCAGTTGATGTGGTGGAAGTTTCGCAAGCACCACCTGGCAATGGCTGCGGGTATGGTTATTGTCGCGCTTTATGTGGTGGCCGTATTTTGCGAGTTTTTGGCGCCTTATACGCTCAATCATCGGCAGGTTGCCTACGCGTTTGCCCCGCCTCAGCGTTTGCAATTTGTGTCGGACGAGGGCGTGCATTTCTGGCCGTTTGTGTATGGGATCAAGGGCGTGCGGCACCCGGAAACGCTTCGGAAGTTCTACATAGAAGATCGAGAGCAGCGCTATGCCGTGCGCCTGTTTGTGCGGGGTGCGCCCTATCGGTTCTGGGGTCTGTTTGAGACGGATGTCCATCTCTTTGGTGTTGATGATGGGGGCACGCTTTTTTTGTTGGGGACGGATCATCTCGGGCGGGATTTGCTTTCGAGGATTATTTACGGTTCGCGCATTTCGCTGACAATAGGGCTGGTGGGGGTGACACTGAGTTTTGTGTTTGGTCTGGTGATTGGTGTGGTGTCCGGGTACTACGGGGGATGGATCGACAATCTCATTCAGCGCGGGATTGAGATTCTCAGGTCGTTTCCGTCTATTCCGCTGTGGATGGCTCTGGCTGCGGCACTGCCTTCGTCGTGGTCGCCCTTGCAGATCTATATGGGCATTACGGTTGTTTTGTCCTTTATTGGGTGGACGGGTTTGGCGCGGCAGGTGCGCGGGAAAATTTTGTCGTTGCGCGAAGAGGATTTTGCAACGGCTGCGCTGCTTGTCGGTGCGAGTCGCTGGCGGATTATGACGCGGCATTTGTTGCCTTCGTTTATGAGCCATATTATCGTGAGTTTGACGCTCGCTGTGCCGGGCATGATATTGGGCGAGACGTCGCTGAGTTTTCTCGGTCTTGGGCTGCGTCCGCCAGTGACGAGTTGGGGCGTGCTGTTGAAAGAGGCGCAAAATGTTCAGGCGGTGGCTTTTCAGCCGTGGCTTTTGACGCCTGTGATTTTTGTAATTATTACGGTACTCGCATTTAATTTTATCGGCGACGGTCTGCGCGACGCCGCCGATCCTTATTCACGTTAGGGGATTAGACTTATGGAACTTCGACAGAATCGCGTAAAGCACAAGTTGCGACGCGGCGAACAGGTGTATGTCGCCAGTGGATTTACGCACGCTGATGATATCGACGCATTTGGGCCTGCGGGTTTTGATGGGATATGGATTGAGGGGGAGCACGGTCCTATGGTTTTTGACGAGTTGGGCAATCTCACGCGCGCCTGTGATTTGTGGGGCATGACGTCGATTGTGCGCGTGAATCGCAATGATCAGACGCTTATTTATCGCACGCTGGACAGGGGGGCGCAGGGTATTGTGGTGCCGCATGTGAATACGCGCGAAGAAGCGGAAAACGTCGTGGTGGGTGGGCGGTTTGCACCCATTGGACAACGCGGTATGTTCACGAGCCGACAGGGATATGGGGTCGCGGATTATTTTGCAAAGGCGAATGACGAGGTGTTGCTCACCATTTTGATTGAAGACATCGTCGCGGTGGAGAATTTGGATGAAATTCTGACTGTGGATCAGATCGATGTGTTTTTTGTCGCGCCTTCAGATCTGGGGGCGTCGATGGGGTATATTGGCGATTTGGAAAATAAAGTGGTGCAAAAGACGATTGACGACGCGCTTGCAAAGATCATCGCATCGGGGTGCGTAGCGGGTACGATGACTTCTCCGGACAATGTTGGAAAATTTTCCGCTGCCGGGGTGCAGATGATGCTGGTGAATAGCACCGGGTGGTTACAAGAGGGTGCAAAGGCGTTTATGGCGCGGGCAAAAGAGGCTGTGTGATTTGGATAAGGTGTTGACCATAAATAATTTGAAGACGCACTTTTTTCTCGATGAGGGAACGGTGCGCGCTGTGGATGGCGTGACAATGGATATTCCCCGGGGAAAGACGGTGGGGATTGTGGGCGAGAGTGGGTGCGGGAAGAGCGTGACGGCTTTTTCGGCATTGCGCCTGGTGTCATCGCCCGGGCGGATTGTGGCGGGGGAGATTGTTTTGCACCGTCCAGACCGCGAGATCTATTTGACGGACCTGGACGAGGAGGGCGAGGATATTCGCGCGATCCGCGGGCACGAAATTGCGATGATTTTTCAGGAGCCGATGACGTCGCTGAGTCCGGTGCATACGGTGGGGTTTCAAATTGTTGAGGCGATTCGGTTACACCTCAATTTGCGGGGCGAAGAAGCGCGGTTAATCGCTGTAAATATGCTGGATCGGGTTGGGATTCCAGATGCTGAGCGGCGGTTTGCACAATATCCGCACGAGATGAGCGGCGGGATGCGACAGCGCGTGATGATTGCCATGGCGCTTTCGTGCCGTCCGGCACTGTTGATTGCCGATGAACCCACGACGGCATTAGATGTCACTATTCAAGCGCAGATACTGGACTTGATGCGCGATTTGCAAGATGAATTTCAGATGTCGATTATGCTGATTACACACGATTTGGGTGTGGTTGCAGAGATGTCAGATGAGGTTGCTGTGATGTATATGGGGCGCATTGTGGAGCACGCGGCGACGGAAGAGATTTTTGAAAATCCCAAACACCCCTATACACAGGCACTGATGCAATCTATCCCGGGTATGAGTCGGACGAGAAAGACGCGGTTGCAAACGATCAGGGGATCCGTACCCGATCCCTATACGCAGTTACAGGGGTGTCCTTTTCATCCGCGATGCGAATCGGCACAGGATGGGGTGTGCAATACGGGCGATAGGCCAGAGTTGCTATCTGTTGGGGATGGGCATGGGGCTGCGTGTGTGCTGTATGAAGAGGATATGCGCGATGCGTGAACAGAACACCTTGCTGCGGGTGCGCGATCTGAGAAAGCATTTTCCCATTACGCGCGGCTTTTTCAATACGGTTGTCGGGCAGGTCAAAGCCGTAGATGGCGTGAGTTTTGATTTGTTTGAGGGCGAGTGTCTGGGGCTGGTTGGGGAAAGCGGATCGGGCAAAACAACGGTTGGACGCACGATTTTGCGGGCGATAGCTCCCACGGATGGCGAGGTGTGGTTTCGCAAGGATAGCGAGGAGGTCGATGTTGCACGGGCGCCCCACGATGTGCTCAAGTCGCTGCGCCGGGATATGCAGATGATTTTTCAAGATCCCTACGCTTCTTTGAATCCGCGTATGACAGTGCTCGATATTATTGGTGAACCGCTGCTGGTCAATGGGGTCTCAGATCGTCTGGAACGAGAGACGCGCGTGCGAGAATTGCTCGTTCAGGTGGGGTTGAATCCCCATTTTTTGCGTCGGTATCCACATGCTTTTAGCGGGGGGCAGCGGCAGCGCATTGGCATTGCGAGGGCACTGGCATTGCAGCCCAGGTTGATCGTGGCAGATGAGCCTGTTTCTGCGCTGGATGTTTCTGTGCAGGCGCAGGTGCTCAATTTGCTCCAGGAGTTGCAAGAAAAGTTCGGGTTGACTTATTTGTTTGTCGCGCACGATTTGAGTGTGGTGCGCCATATTTCCGATCGCGTGGCGGTGATGTATGTGGGTAAGGTTGTGGAATTGGCACCGGTTGATCAGCTTTTTCAAAGTCCGGCGCATCCCTATACCGAGGCACTTTTATCGGCGGTGCCCAATCCAGATCCCAAACGAAAGAAGAAGCGCGTTTTGCTGTCTGGCGAGGTGGCGGATCCCGGGGATACGCCTTCGGGATGCGCGTTTCATCCGCGCTGTCCTTATGCTGAGGATCGATGTAAGGAGGAAGTTCCCGAATTGCGCGAGATTGCGCCAGGGCATGCGGTGCGCTGTCATTTGAGCGATGTATTGCAGTTGGAAGGCATGACGGGGTAGGGGCAGACCCGTGAATCTGCCCATCATTAGTAATAAGGAGAAAGAGATGAAGATTGAACACATTGCTTTTGTGGTTGATGATCCCGATGAGGTTGCAAAGTGGTATTGCGATAACCTGGGCATGCGCGTTGTGCGCCAGGGACCACCGCCTATTAAGATGACGTTTGTGGCGGATTCGGAGGGTGAGACGATGTACGAGCTTTATCATCAGCCAGAAGTGGAGACGCCGGATTATGCTTCGATGCACCATCTGGCACTGCATTTTGCCTATTCGACCGAGGATATTGAGGCCGATTTTGCGCGTTTGAAAGCCGCGGGTGCAACGGTTGTGCAGGAACCCGAACCCACGGATGCGGGCGATACGCTGGCGATGCTGCGCGATCCCTGGGGCGTTTGCGTGCAACTGGTGCATCGCAAAGAGAAGATGCTTTGAGGGGTGAGAAGTTAGACTCAATTATTGACCATTATGCCCGTTAATGGTAGATTATGGCCCGATTCTGATCTGGTGAGGAGGATGTATGCCTGTTTTGGATGTTGAAAGGCTTGAAGATGCCTGTACACAGGTGTTTGAAGGTGCGGGTCTGGGCGCGGAAGAGGCGCGTCAGATCGCGCATTCGCTGGTGTTGTCCAATTTGATGGGGCACGATTCCCACGGCGTGATTCGCCTGGTGCAGTACGTTCAGGCACTTGAGGAGGGGCGCGTGCACGCCGGGCAGGAGATCGCGGTTGTGCGCGAGGCAGATGCTTCGGCGGTTGTCGATGGTGGTTGGGGGTTTGGACAAACCGTTTGCCATCAGGCTATGGCCCTGGCAATGGAGAAGGCAAAACAGCGGTCGGTTGCCGTGGTTGAGCTTTTCAATAGCGGGCATATTGGGCGTTTGGGTGAATATGTGGAGGTCGCTGCCGAGGCTGAGATGATCGGTATTGTGATGTGCAATAATCACGGTGGGGGATTGCTTCAGCATCCGTTTGGCGGCATTGACGCGCGCATGTCGCCCAATCCCATTGCCGTGGGTATTCCCACGGGAGGCGATTTTCCGATTGTCGTGGATTTGACCACGAGTGTTGTCGCGGAGGGGAAGATTCGGGTGAAGCGCAATTTGGGGGAGTCGTTACCCGAAGGCTGGGTTATTGATGCAGAGGGCGATTCGACGACGGATCCGGCAAAGTTTTACGGTCCGCCCAGAGGGGCTATTTTGCCTTTTGGCGGGATTTCAGCGCATAAGGGCTACGCGCTTTCTGTGGTGGTCGATGTTTTGTCTGGCGCACTCGGTGGCGGTGGTTGTAGTCGCGAGGGCGGGCTTTCTGGCGGCAATGGGGTGTTTATCATGGCGCTGGATATTGGGGCTTTTGTCGGACGCGATCAATTTAGCGATGAGATGCAATCCTTTGTACAATTTTTGAAGAGTTCTCGGCTCGCGCCCGGGTTTGATGAAATTTTGATGCCGGGTGAGATGGAAGCGCGCATGCGGCGTGAGAAAGAAGCCCATGGTGTAGATATAGATGATGAGACCTGGCGACAGATTTGCGAAACAGGACAGGCAGTTGGTATAACTTTAGCACAAGGAGGGTGGTTTGCCGAAGGATGAACTCAATGCCGTTGTGACACAGCGCCTCGAAGTGACTCCCGATTTGATTATTCTTCGCGTTGTGCCCGACGGCTGGGAATTGCCAGCTTTTGAGGCTGGGCAATTTGGCGTGATCGGATTGCCTCCCGAAGCGCCCCGCACCGAGTATTCAGATCCTACCGAAGATTACGAGAAGCCGCAGAGAGGCTTGATCCGGCGGGCGTATTCGATTGCATCTTCTTCGGTGGCAACAGAGTACCTCGAGTTTTATATCACCCTGGTGAGATCGGGCGCGTTGACGCCCAGGTTATTTGCGCTCGAAATCGGTGACCGTCTCTGGTTGGGGCCAAAAATTACGGGCATGTTTACGCTGCAAGATGTTCCGCCAAATAAAAATGTCGTGATGGTGGCGACGGGTACGGGATTGGCGCCTTATATGAGTATGCTTCGGACTTATTTGAAAGAAAATACAGAGCGGCGATTTGTGGTGTTGCACGGGGCGCGACATTCATGGGATTTGGGATATCGATCTGAATTGGAAGTGATGCAAGATTTATGCGATAATTTTATTTATATCCCCCAGATTAGCCGTCCGGCAAATGAGCATGTGGAATGGAGCGGATATACG
Organism: Candidatus Latescibacterota bacterium; assembly: GCA_022821275.1. Classification (GTDB taxonomy): domain Bacteria; phylum Latescibacterota; class UBA2968; order UBA2968; family UBA2968; genus VXRD01. Next base: position 23,791 of record JAJEDY010000049.1, read on the forward strand.
GGCTATGTGCAAAATTTGTGGACAGATGGCCCGCTCGATGAGGTCTGGGGGGGACATCCAACGCCGGAAGATACGCATGTGTTTGTATGTGGTAATCCCTATATGTGCGATGATGTGACAGAAATTTTGATTTCAGAGGGTTTTAAGGAGCACAAGCGGAGAGATCCCGGGCAGATACATATAGAACGCTACTGGTGATCGCTATGGGAGAGGATAAAAGCTTTGATGCAATTGTGCTGGGTGCCGGGCACAATGGCCTCATTTTGCAGGCGTATTTGTGTCGCGCAGGACTCAATGTGGTTTGCCTGGAGCGATCGGATAAACCCGGAGGCGGGCTGGCGACTGTTGAAGACCCCCGTTATCCGGGTTTTTTGCACAATACGCATTCTTTTTTTCATCGCGCCATCACGCAAATGCCGTGGTTTGGCGATTTGCACCTGGAACGGTATGGCGCGCGCTATATTGAGCCCGAACTAAATGTGGCTCTTGTGCTGAGAAATGGCGATGTGCTGAAATGGTACACGGATTTTGAACGCACGGAAGATAGTTTTGCGCGGTTTAGCAAGCGGGATGCACAGACACTTCGGCGATGGCGCGATGCGTTTGATCCCGTTGTACGAAATATTCTGTCTGTAGAGGCGCAGGCACCGCCTTTGCCGCAGGCGTTGAGGCAAGAGATTTTGTCGCAGACCCGAGAGGGGAAGATGTTGCTCGAGGTCAGCGCGCTTTCTCCGCTCGAGTTTGTGAATCGGGAATTTGAACACCCGGTCATTCGAGCCGGGTTGTTGTTTTTCAATGGGCTGCGCGAAGTGGATTTGCGCGCCAGGGGGTTTGGGCACCATATACCGGCTTTGCTGGCGAGCAAGGGGAAAGCGCAGATGTGTGTGGGCGGTTCAGCGGGGCTGGCGCGCGCGCTGGTTGCTGCGATTTCTGACAGGGGTGGCGAGATCTGGTTGCAAACCGAACCCGAGCGCATTGTGGTGGAGGATAATCGCGTTAGAGGTGTTGAGACGGTGGATGGCAAGTATATCAAAGCGCCTGTGGTTGTGTCGAGTCTGAATCCCCATCAGACGTTTCTCGATTTGATTGACCCCGAGGTTTTGCCCGGGGCGTGGCAAAACCAGGTCGAGAAATTTCAGTACAATGTGCTGGCGCCGCTGTTCGCGCTCCATTTGAATTTGAGTGAACCGCCGCGTTATCGCGCTGTGGAAAAACATCCGGAAGTCGCGGATGCGCTGATGGTCATTTTGGGGCTGGAGCACGCGGATCAATATGGGGATATTGTTGCCCACCACGAAAAGGGGACGATTCCGCCTACTGTGATGTGGGGCGCGTGTCCGACACATTTTGACGCAACGCAGGCTCCTTTGGAAAAACACACGGCGTTTATGTGGCAGAAGTTGCCGTTTCACCTGTATGGGGATTCTACAAACTGGGATCGCCAGCGAGATGCGGTTGGTCGCGATATGCTGGATATGTGGTCTGAATACGCGCCGAATTTGAGGGATTGTATGATCGATTCTTTTGTTCGCAGTCCGCTGGATGTCGAGCGCGCATTGCCCAATATGCGGGATGGGGATTTGCTCGTTGGTGCATTTACAAATGGGCAGACGGGTTATAACCGTCCCTTTCCCGGTGCGGGGCATTATCGGGGGTGTTTTGAGGGGCTGTATCTTTGCGGGTCCTGCTGTCATCCCGGCGGCAATGTGACTGGTTTGCCGGGGTATAATGCGGCGCAGGTTATTCACAGGGATCTGGGCATTACCGCTTCCTGGATACCTGAGCCTGTGGATGTACGATTGGGGAGATAGGGTAGGTTTGCGTCAGGACAGGAGGAGTGGGAAGTATTCTAAAATTGAGAGGACAAAGCCGAGGACGGTGAGGAGGAGACAGAGCAGGGCTATGATAATGGTGATGCGTCCTTCGCGGTATTCTGCACTTGAAACGAGGATTTGTGCTGCGATCCAGCCGCCGATAAAACCGCCCAGATGCGCCCAGTTGTTGACGCCGCTCATGAGAAAGCCCATGACAAATAGTAAGATGGCCCATTGCCACATCTGTCGCGTCATGAGTGACATCATGTGCGTTTTGTGGTTGCGGCCGTACACAATAATGGCGGCAAAAAGTCCAAAAATAGCTCCTGAAGCGCCTACGGTTGGGTAGCCTGAGATCAGATTGGAGAGGATAAAGCCGATAGCCCCTGCGACGGTGTAGATGATAAAATAGCGCGCCGGGCCAAAGAAATGTCCGACTTCGGGACCGAGTTGCCGGATCCACAAGACGTTGAACAGGATGTGGAGGAGGCTGCCGTGGAGATATGTCGCGGTGAGTACAGTCCACCAGGGTGCTTCGCCGTGGGTCATGCCGAGGACGATCAGCGGGATATTGCCGGGGCTTAGCATGCCAAAAAGCCCGCCGCCCATCGACAGCGCGGCGCCGAGGTCGAGTAATAGACTGACCGCGTAAAGGGCAATACACGCGGTGGGTATCAGGGTGAGGACATCGATGCGACCGCCAAAAAGTCGGTTCAGCGCGGGACCGATACCCCAGAGATTGGGATTATAAGCACCACAATGAGGGCACCGCTTCTCGTCGGTATTGATGAGGGTGCCGCAGCCTGGGCAGATCATGGATGTGGGAGGTGGCATGGGATTACTCGAGTTTTGACCAGTTGTTGAGGATGAGTGAGAGGCCCTTGAGTACGCGTTGCATATCGCGTTCTGACGTGTGGCCCATAGCTGCAATGCGGAAGGCTTTGTCTCTGGTGTCGCCATAGCCTGGGGCGAGTTGTACATTGAGCAATTTTTTTGCGCGATCGACGAAATCGGAACCCGAAATGTGGTCCGGTAAGAGGATGGCACTTACGGTCAGGCTCTCATATCCCGGTTTGGCCATGAGGCTCAGACTGTGTTTTTTTGCCCATTCGCGTTGCATGTGGACGAGGCTCTGGTGGCGTTTGAAGCGCTGGTCGCCTTCTCGTTTCATTTCTTCGAGACGCGCATTCAGGCATTGTAAGGTCAGGTCGGCTACGGTCATCGGGGTTTGGGCTGTTTCTGCGCGCGTTCTCCATTCGATCAAGTCGAGGACATAACCGCGGTTTGGTACGGTTGCTGCAATGTCAAATGCGCGGTCTGATACGATCATGACAGAGCCGATGGTGGGGCACGCAAAGTCTTTTTGCAGGCTCCAGAGATAGTAGTCGGGGCGCAGGGTCTCTATCGGCGTGTCCGATGCGCCTGCAATGCTGACTGCGTCGATGGCAATCAGGGTTTTGGGGGATGTGTTGCGGACGGTGTCACACATTTCCTGTACGGGCAGCATAACGCCAGTGGATGTTTCGTTGTGGGTCAAAAGGGCAAGGTCGTAGTTTTTGGCAATGGCATTAGACCATGTCCGAGCGCAGATGCCGTCGCCCCAGTCGGCTTTTAAGATGTCGATGCTGCGCCCGTGACTTGTAAAGACCTGTGCCCATTTTTTTGAAAAAGCACCGATGTCCATGCCCAGTGTCGCACTATTGCTGGGCGTATTGGTGACGATCATTTCCCAGTTGTAGCTGCCGGTGTGGCCGAAGATGAGCGGGGTAAATCCGCGCGGAATTTGAAAGACCTCGCGTAGCAAATCCACGGTTTTTTGATAGCAGGCTTGGAATGCAGCGGATCGGTGAGAATAGGTCGCTTGATAGGTTTGCAAAACTCGGCGAACTGCTGGGGTGAGCCTGTGCGGGCCTGGTACCCAGAGGGCAAGCTCTGGCAGGCGCAGATTGGCTATTTCTCGGGCAAGGACTGACGACAAGCGGTTTGCTCCACAAAAAAAACCCGTTAATTTAACGGGTTGGATTAATGGAGCGGGAAACGGGATTCGAACCCGCGACCTTCTGCATGGCAAGCAGATGCTCTAGCCAGCTGAGCTATTCCCGCTCATTATGAGGAACCAAAAATTACAAAAAGGATCATGGCTTGTCAAGGTCAATTTTGCCTTTGTTGGTAAAGGGGCTGTTCTTTATTTTTACGCGAAACAAATAAATGCAAAGGAGTATGGTGGTGAGTGAGGAGGCATACACGCTTGCAATAGATATCGGCGGTACGTTTACAGATGTTGTGTTGAGAGAACTCGCTTCGGGTGTTTTATCTGTGGCGAAGGTGTTGACGCAGTCTCCAGATCCTTCGGTCAGTGTGCTGGAAGGCGTGAAAGAGGTGCTCGATGGGGTGTCGCCCGGCGCGATTTCCCGGGCGGTTCACGGCACGACGCTGGTGACGAATGCTCTGATTGAGCGCAGGGGGGCTAAGACCGGGCTGATTGCGACAGCGGGGTTTCGAGATGCGCTGGAAATTGGGCGGGAGGGGCGTTACGATATCTACGATTTATTTTTGAAATTGCCCGAACCGCTCGTTGAGAGGCGGTTGCGCGTTGAGGTGCGGGAGCGGCTGTACGCGCGTGGCGAGGTGATGACGCCATTAAATGAGGATGATGTGGTTAAAGCCTGCGAGGTGTTGCGCGAAAGCGAGGTGGATGCAGTCGCCATTGCATTTTTGCACGCTTATGTCAATCCCGATCACGAACGCCGGGCTGAGGAAATTGTGCGTTCTCTTATGCCCGATGTAGGCATTTCGGTTTCGCACAGAGTTGCCGCCGAACTTCGAGAATTTGAGCGCACTTCCACGACTGTGGCAAATGCTTATGTGCAGCCTATGGTGGAAAAATATCTCGCGCGTTTGGAGGATGGATTGAAGGCACTGGGGATTTTGGCACCGCTGCATATTATGCTGTCAAACGGTGGATCGTGTTCTGCACAGACCGCGGTGCGTTTTCCCGTGCGTCTCGTGGAATCCGGTCCATGCGGCGGTGCGCTTGCCGCGGCGCATTATGGCAATCGGTCGGGGTATCGGCAAATTCTCGCGTTTGATATGGGGGGCACGACGGCAAAGGCCATTTTGAGTGAAAATGGATCGTTTCCAATTACGACCGAATCAGAGGTCGCACGGGTTTATCGCTTCAAGCGCGGCAGCGGGTTGCCCTTGCTCGTGCCCGTGCTCGATATGATCGAGATAGGAGCAGGTGGAGGCAGTATCGCGCATGCGAGTGAATTGGGTTTGCCCACGGTGGGACCGCAAAGTGCGGGGGCAGATCCCGGTCCGGCCTGTTATGCGCGCGGTGGACAGTTGCCTACGGTGACGGATGCCGATCTCTTGTTGGGCTATTTGAATGCCGGGTATTTTTTGGGCGGACAGATGGATCTGGATGTAGATCGCGCTGCGGATGCAGTTGATGAATTTGCGCGATTTACCGGGCTGGATCGCGTGCGTGCCGCACAGGGGATTCACGATTTGGTGAATGAAAATATGGCCAATGCCGCGCGGGTTCACGCTGCGGAGCGCGGGATCGATTTGAATGGGTACGCACTTGTCGCAACGGGTGGGGCTGGGCCTGTACACGCATGCGGGGTTGCGATGCGATTGGGGATTGATCGGGTGATTGTGCCGCCGGCTGCAGGTGTTGGGTCTGCTTTTGGTTTGATGCTCGCGCCCATTGCTTTTGATTATGTGCGGAGTTTTGTGTCGCGGATTGCCGCGCTGGACCGCGAGGTTGTCAATAAGCTCTATGGTGAGATGGAAGACGAGGGCCGCGCACTCGTGCGCGAGGCAGGGATCGATGATTCTGAGATTCGCGTGGTGCGCACGGCAGATATGCGATATGTGGGGCAGGGGCACGAGATAAGCGTTCCAGTGCCTTTGGGAGAATTTACTGAAAGTTCCGATGGCGCGCTCCAAGCGGCTTTTGATGCGTCGTACAAAAAATTATACGGACGTCTGTGCGATGGGGTTCCCGTTGAGGCCATTCATTGGCGCGTGACGGTTTCGGGACCAGAGCCGGAGATTTGCGATGTTGGAACCATTGTGGGGGACGCTGGCGATCAGGTGTCTGAGGGACAACGCGATGTTCTCTTTGAAGAAGGGAAATACGGGACTGAGGTTTACCGGCGAGATAAACTCGGAAGAGGGGTTGTTTTGAAAGGCCCCGCTATTGTCGAGGAAGTTGAATCCACGACGGTATTGCCGCCCGGATGGGTGTTGCATGTCGATGATACGGATAATCTGATTCTCATCAAGGAGGATGCATGAAGGCTCGCACAATTGATGCTGTGGAATTAGAAGTTTTGTGGAATCGCCTTATTTCTATTGTGAATGAGCAAGCGGCGGCATTGATGCACGCTTCTTTTACAACGGTGGTGCGCGAAGCTGGCGATCTGTCTGCGGGGGTGTTTGACCGCGCGGGCAATATGCTGGCGCAAGCCGTGACGGGGACGCCGGGGCATATCAATACGATGGCGAATTGCGTGCGGCATTTTGTGAAGGCGTATCCGATTGACACGCTGAAACCCGGCGATAGTTTGCTCACCAACGATCCGTGGCTGGGATCGGGGCATTTGCACGATATTACGGTTGTTACGCCCGTTTTTTATCGGGACCGGGGGGTGGGGTGGTTTGCCAATACCTGCCATGCAATGGATATTGGCGGTCGCACGCTGGGAGCCGGTGCGCGTCAGGTGTATGAAGAGGGCCTGAATATCCCGATTATGAAATTGTTTAGCGACGGGGAGATCAATCGCGATTTGATCGCTATTGTACGGGCAAATGTGCGCGAGCCTGATCAGGTCGTCGGCGATTTGTACGCGCAGCAGGCGGGGAATGATGTGGGAGCTGTCAAGTTGCTTCAGGCGCTGGAACATTACGATCTTGCGGATATCGAAGGATTATCGACGATGATTTTGGACCGGTCAGAAGCGGCGACCCGAGAGGCGATTTCGGAGATTGCAAATGGCGCTTATGAGGATGAGGTAAAACTCGATGGATACGACAAGCCGCTGGTTATTCGCGCGAAAGTTATTGTCGAAGATCGCAGTTTGATTGTCGATTATACGGGCACGTCGCCACAGGTGGATCGCGGGATCAATGTGGTGTATAATTACACGCATGCCTATACGACTTATCCCCTGAAATGCGCCATTAGTCCGCATATTCCCAATAATGAAGGGAGTTTTCGTCCCATTACAGTTACGGCACCCGAGGGATGTATCTTAAACGCGCAATTCCCATGTGCTGTGGGCGCGCGGCACCTGGTTGGGCATTTTCTTTCGCAACCGCTGTTTGGGGCGCTTTCTCAGGCGATTCCCGATCGCGTGATTGCCGATGGATCAGCTGGGCTTTGGAATACGCAGTTAGAGGGGATAGGTCGCACGGGTGAACGCTTTGCGTATATCTTTTTTTCCGCGGGTGGTATGGGCGCGCGTCCCGGCGATGATGGGATTTCGGCGACGGCTTTTCCCAGTGGGATTAAGGGCGTGCCCGCCGAAGCGATTGAGTCCGTGTCGCCGGTGATTATGCACAGGCGCGCGTTGATTCCCGATTCTGGCGGTGCGGGTACTTTTCGAGGTGGCCTGGGGCAGGAGATGGTGTTGTCTGTTGACTCTGATTATCCCGCGCTGCATTCGTGTATGTACGATCGCACGCGCTATGCACCGCGCGGTTTTTTGGGGGGGCGCGATGGCAGGTGCGGCGAACTTTTTTTGTCGGATGGTACTGTTCTGCCGCCAAAGGGGCGCTATGATCTCCAACCCGGGCAGTCGGTGACATTGCGTATTCCGGGCGGAGGAGGCTATGGGGCGCCTTTTGAACGCGATCCCCAAAGGGTGCTGGAAGATGTCGTACAGGAACGGCTATCGATAGAGGCTGCGCGAGATTCGTATGGCGTGGTGATCACGGCTGGGCTCGAGGTAGATGTTGAGGAGACCGCTGTTTTGAGGGGAAAATGAATGGATAAAAAAAATAACCAGACATATTCTCCCGTGGCATTGTGGCTGGCGTGGAAGCGCATTTTTGCTTTTGCCCGGCCATACCTGTTTCGGCTCGTTCTGGGGCTGGTATTTACCGCATTTTCCACAGGTGTGTGGTTGCTGATTCCACTGGGCTTGCGGTCGCTATTGGATTCTGTGTTTGAGCAGGGGGATAGACACCAGTTGGATTTGCTGGCGCTTGGCATGCTGGTGCTTTTTGCGCTTCAGGCACTTTTGCATGTGGGCAGCCATTACTGGATTTCCTGGGTGGGTGAGCGCGTGGTGACGGACCTGCGCAAGAAGGTTTACGCGCATTTGCACCTTTTGGGGCTTCGCTTTTATACCGATCACAGGTTGGGCGAACTCATGTCGCGGTTGACCAATGATGTGGGGGCTATTAGAAATGCCGCGACGGGTGCTGTTTCACAGATTTTGATGACGGGGATTATGACTGTTGGCTCTGTGGGGGCTATGGTTGTGCTCAATTGGCGATTGAGTCTGGTGGTGTTTGCCGCTGTGCCGATTGCCGCTGTTGGAGCGCGCTATTTTGGACAGCGCATCCGCGAGTTGTCTCGCACGGTGCAGGATCGGTTGGGCGATACGACTGCGATTGCCGAAGAAGCGCTGTCGGCTGTGCGGGTTGTCAAGGCGTTCGCACGCGAAGTTTTTGAGGTGAATCGGTTTGGCGAGGCAAACGAAGATTTGTTTCGCACGTCGCGCTATCGCGTGATTATGGAAGCGGTTTTTTCGGCTTGTATCGCATTTCTTTTTATGCTGGCGCTGGTGGTGATTTTCTGGTACGGAGGTACAGAGGTGCTGGCCGGGCGCTTGTCGGCGGGCGATCTGGTGGCGTTTATTTTTTACGCGATGAATATTGCCCGATCTGTGATGGGGATTTCGCGTCTTTATGCATCCTTAAATTCTGCTGTGGGCGCGTCAGAACACATTTTTGAGTTGCTGGAGACGCGACCGGAGATTGCCGATGGCGAGGGCGCATTTCCGATTGCGGATGTTCACGGTGCCGTGGCATTTGAAAATGTGTGGTTTGGATACCAGTCTGACCGCCCGGTGGTCAAAGGGATTTCGTTTGAAATCCTGCCCGGGCAGACGATAGCACTTGTGGGGGCGAGCGGCGCGGGCAAGACGACGCTGATGAATCTGATTCCGAGGTTTTACGATGCGACCTCTGGCGTTGTGCGCGTGGATGGTGTGGATGTGCGCGATGTGCAGATTGTATCGCTGCGCGAACAGATCGCGCTGGTATCACAGGATGTGGATTTGTTCGGTACTTCCATTGGCGAAAATATCCGATACGGGCGATTGGATGCGACGGATGATGAGGTCGAACAGGCAGCCCGAGATGCGAATGCCCACGATTTTATTGTGGAATTGCCGGATGGGTACGGCGCGCTGGTTGGGGAAAAGGGCGTGAAATTGAGCGGGGGACAGCGGCAGAGGGTTGCGATTGCGCGTGCCCTGTTGAGAGACGCGCGCATTTTGTTGCTGGATGAGGCCACTTCATCGCTGGATTCGGCTTCTGAGGTACAGGTGCAACAGGCTTTGGAAAGGTTGATGGCGGGACGCACGACGTTTATTATTGCGCATCGGTTGTCAACAGTGCAACATGCGGATTGCATTCTGGTGCTGGACCAGGGTGAGATCGCGCAGCGCGGGACACATGAGGCGTTGTTTGCCAGAGGCGGACTTTATCGCGAGTTGTGCGATTTGCAATTTCGGAATATGGAAAGTAAAAAGAACGAGGTTATTTGACCGTTGTCATCTGGATCTGGTCAATCTGCTGGTGGAGGTCTTGCACTGCCGGATAAATTTGTTTGTGTACGCGGTTGTAAATCGTGTTGTAGTGCGCGACCTGATCGGGTATGGGGTGAATGGTCTGCATGGGGATGTCGAGCGTGTTCAGGGCATCGGCGACATCTGTGTAAATACCTGTGCCCAATCCCGCAAGTACTGCCGCGCCCAGAGCCGTTGCTTCATCCATTTCGGCCAGGACGATGGGCTGGTCGAGAACGGTGGCTTTGATTTGCATGAGGAGTCGATTGCGTATGCCGCCGCCGATTGCGACAACATTTTTTGTTTTGGGCACGCCGGGATGCGTTTTGGACGCGTCGATAATATGGCGCATTTCCAGAGATAGACCTTCGAGGATTGCGCGAAAGAGCGTGCCGCGATTGACATCGGGTGTCAGGCCAATAAATGTCCCACGCGCTATGGCTTCTGCATGGGGTGGGTTGGTAAAGCGCAGTTGCGGGAGAAAGCCAACGCCCAGGCTACCGGGGGGCGATTCGCTCGCTTCGGAAATTAAGGTGGTATAGTCCGCGCCTTCGCCAAATAAGCTGCGGAACCACTCGATGCTCGCACCGCTTGTGAATAATCCGCCGAGGAAGTAATATTGGTCGGGCGCAACATGTGCGCCTATGGTGAAGTTCTGGCGACCTATTTGCGGGTCTGTAAGCGGCTGAGAAATGGGCAGGCACATGGCTTCTGCGGTGCCCAGAGAATTGAGCATTGTTCCCGGTTCTGTAACGCCAACGGCAAGTGCGCCGCAAATATGGTCGTGTCCCCCAGCGCATATTCGCGTGTGCAAGGGCAGGCCGGTTTCGCGTGCGATGTCGGGAAGGATGGGACCCAGGTTTGTTCCAGCAGTGCAAAGTGGCGCGAAGAGATTTGGAGAAAGATGGAGTTCACTGAGGAGATCGTTTGCCCATTGCCGCCTGTGGAGGTCAAAGGCAAGGGTACGCGAGGCGAGGGAATAGTCGGTGGCGGGTATGCCCGATAGTCGGAAAGCAATATAATCGGCAGTATTGAGCCAGATGGCGGTTCGCGCAAAGGCTTCGGGATGATGTTCGCGTATCCAGAGGATTTTGCACAGGCCAGAAATGGGTTGCAGTGGAAGCCCGGTAAGCGAGAAAAGTTCGTCGCGGTCAAAGGATTTTTGCAGTTGTTCGCATTGCGGGCGGGTGCGCTGGTCAAACCAGGCAATTGCATGGCCGGTTGGGTTTCCTCGTTTGTCGATTGGGACGCCTGTTTCTCCAATGCTCGCGGTGGCTATGCCGGTGATGTTGGCGGGGGTGTCGATTTGTGCGACAGCCTTTTTTAAGACGCTACACACGGTTTCCCAGAGTTCTTCTGGTTTGTAATACGCCCATTCTATCTGTGGATGGTGTGTGGGCGTTTTTGTCTGGGCGCGGGCGATTTCGCGACCTCGAGGGTCGAAGATCAGGGCTTTGATGTTGGTGGTTCCAACATCGATGCCGATGAGTAAAGGGTCGGAGGATGTTTTTGTGTTCATGGTTGGCTCTTTTTTCTATTGATAGGGTGAGTTGACGTTATATTATACTGAAGCATTTCAGTTGTCAAAGACAAATAGATGGTTTACCAGAGGAGGAGTGGTGAGATGGACAAAATTGGATTTGTCGGTTTGGGGATTATGGGCAAGCCTATGTGCCACAATCTATTGAAGGCCGGTTTTGATGTGGTATTTTATGCGCGGCGAGATGAGGTTGTGGCAGAGATGGAGGGGGCAGGGGCGACTTTTGTGCCTTCGTCACAGGCGGTGGGCGAGGCAGCGGATATTATTATTACGATTGTGACGGCTGATCCCGAGGTGCGCGAGGTCATTTTGGGCGATGAGGGCGTTTTGGCCGGGGCATCCGAAGGCGACCTCATTGTGGATATGAGCACGATTTCGCCGTTGACGATTCAAGATGTGGCAGAACAGGCATTGCAAAAAGGGGTTCGCGTGATGGATGCGCCGGTGAGTGGCGGCGATATTGGGGCGATTAACGGCACGCTGACCATTATTGCGGGCGGGGCAAAGGCCGATTTTGATCGCTGTGAGGGGATTTTTGACGCGATGGGCAATAGCGAGAATGTTTTTCATGTGGGTGATGTTGGCGTGGGGCAAACGGTTAAAATTGTCAATCAGTTGCTCGGCGGTATTACGATGGCTGCGATTGCAGAGGGTCTTACCCTCGGCGTTAAAGCGGGTGCTGATCCCGAGGTGATGCGGCAGGTGATTAGCGTGAGTTCGGGCGATTCATCGGCTTTTCAGGCGCGCGTTGCGGATTTTGTGTTTAAGGACGAGTACGCGCCGGGTTTTATGCTCGATTTGATGAAGAAGGATATCGGTATTGGCGTGGAGATGGCGCGCGCGATGAATGTGCCCGTGCCTCTGGGAGCGGTGGCTTATCAAATGTATGCTGCCGCCAGCAGTCTGGGTGCTGGCGCACTCGATTTTTCAGCCGTGACAAAGACTATTGAGACCCTGTCTGGTATCAAGATCAGCGATGCGTAATTAAAGACTGGACAGGGGGCGCGGTCTGCATTATTTTTTTAGATGATCAGGGTTACAATTTTATTATTACAGGAGGAATAAATGGCGATTCCACAGGAAGATTATTTGGGTATTACGGATTATAAGGTCGTGGGGACGCGGCCTGTGCGGCACGATGGTGCAGATAAGGTGACGGGCAGGGCGATTTACGGTACGGACCTCAATTTGCCCGATATGTTGCATGCCAGAGTTTTGCGAAGTCCGCACGCGCACGCGCGGATTAAGTCGATTGATACGAGTAAGGCCGAAGCGCTTGAAGGCGTGCGCGCGGTTGTTACGGGGCAGGATTTGGCGCTTAATGCCGAGGAACAGTTGGCCGATTTAGGCGAAGAGGTGGTGCGGGTTAAGGATATGTGTGCGGCAGTGCTGGCACGCGAAAAGGTGCTCTATCAGGGGTATCCCGTGGCGGCGGTGGCGGCGACTAATGTCCATATTGCCGAAGAAGCACTAGATTTGATTGAGGTCGAATACGAGGTGTTGCCCCATGTGCTGGATGTGCGGGAGGCGATGAAGGATGATGCGCCTCTGGTACACGAAGATCAGAGAACCAATTCGATGGGCGAGAGGAGCGAGAATTTCAGCAATGTGGCGTCGCATTTTCGCACAGAATTGGGCGATATCGAACAGGGATTTGCCGAATCGGATGTGGTTGTCGAGCGCGAGTTTCTCACGGATATGGTGCATCAGGGCTATATCGAACCGCAAAATGCCACGGTGTTGTGGAATGCCGATGACGTGGTGACGGTCTGGTGCAGCAATCAGGGTGCGTTTGGCGTGCGGGATCAGACCGCGAGGATTTTGGGTATTCCCGTGTCGCAAATTAAGGTTGTGCCTCTGGAGATTGGCGGGGGATTTGGCGGGAAGATCAAAGCGTATTTGGAACCGATTGCCGCGCTGTTGTCGAGAAAAACCGGGCATCCGGTGAAAATGATTATGAGCCGCACCGAGGTCTTGCAGGCGACTGGCCCGACGTCGGGTTCGTGGATTCGGGTGAAGATGGGGGCGACCAATGACGGCAAGCTCGTGGCTGCTGAGAGTGAATTGGTCTATGAGGCGGGGGCTTTTTCCGGCAGTCCCGTGGGAGCAGGGGCGCGCAATATGCTGGCGCCTTATGTGATCCCGCATGTTCTGGTGGATGGTTATGATGTGGTGAACAACAAGCCTTCCTCTTCAGCTTATCGCGCGCCGGGCACGACAAATGCGGCTTTTGCCGTTGAAACCGTGGTGGATGAACTCGCCGAGAAATTGGGGGTCGATCCACTGGAATTTCGGTTGAACAATTCTGCAAAAGAAGGTACGCGCCGCGCAGATGGTCCTGTGAACAAGCGCATTGGACACGAGGAATGCGTTCGCGCTGCGGCCTCTTCTGACCACTATCAGACAGCGCTAAATGGAAAATATCGCGGTCGCGGTGTGGCGTCTGGTTTTTGGGGTAATGGAGGCGGTGTTTCGAGTGCTGCTGCGAGTGTGAATGACGATGGCACGATCAATCTGGTGGAAGGTTCGACGGATATTGGGGGTACGCGCACGTCGGTTGCAATGCAGATGGCCGAGGTGTTGGGTATTTCAGAACAGCAGATTCGCCCGCAGGTGGGCGATACGGATTCGATTGGTTATACGGGCGTGACGGGCGGTTCGCGCACGACATTTGCGACGGGTTGGGCGGCTTATAAGTGCGCGCAGGATATCAAAGAGCAGATGATGGCGCGTGCGGCGATTCTGTGGGAGATTTCCGAGGATGATGTCGAGTTCGATCAGGCTGTGTTTCGCTCGAAGTCCGATCCATCGAAGTCGATTACGTTTAAGGATTTGGCGGCGAAGCTCGATTCAACGGGCGGTCCAGTGATGGGGCGCGCCACGGCAAAACCCACAGGTGTTGGGGGTGCTTATGCGGTGGCGATTGTAGATGTGGAGGTCGATCCCGATACGGGTAAGGTCGATATTTTGCGCGCGTCGATTTTCCAGGATGCGGGGAAAGCGATTTATCCGCCTTATGTGGAGGGGCAGATGCAGGGCGGTGTGGCGCAGGCGATTGGTTGGGCGCTCAACGAAGAGTATGTGTACGACGAAGATGGCATTTTGCGGAATAGCAGCTTGCTGGATTATCGCATGCCGACGTGTTTGGATTTGCCGATGATTGATGCGCATATTGTCGAGGTTCCCAATCCGGGGCATCCCTATGGCGTGCGCGGGGTGGGGGAGGTGCCGATTGTGCCGCCCACAGCAGCGGTTGCCAATGCGATTTACGATGCTATTGGCCTGCGTCTGACCGAGTTGCCCATGTCGCCTCCGCGGGTATTGGAAGCCTGGTGGGATAAAAACGGTGGGAACGGCTCGGCCTGAGAGGACCAGAGAAATAGGAGTATGAAATGCCTGAAGTGTGGATTCCTTCGCTGATGCGTAAATTGACCGATGGCCAGGAAAAAGTGGTTGTTGGGGGCAATACCTTGCGCGAGGTGATCGAAAATCTGGATGCACAATTTCCCGGTATCAAAGATCGGGTGGTGTACGAGGATTATCGAATTGCACCGGGACTGGCTGTTGCGATTGATGGCGTTGTCACCGAAGAAGGGTTGCGGACACAGATTCCCCCCGATAGCGAGGTTCATTTTGTGACTTCGATTGCGGGTGGGTAATTGGGAGGAGATACACTACTACAATCTTGATTTGGAGAATCATAATGCAGATTCCAACACCTGTTGATAGCAAGTTGGCGGAAATAGACGCTCGGTTATCTCGCGTTGAGGGCATCACTGAACAAATGAATACGCGTTTGACCAGCTTGGAACAAGGTCAGCGTGATTTGTCGACTCGGGTTGATAGTATGACGACTCGGATTGATGGCTTGTCAAATCGGATGCTCACATTTTTCTGTTGGCTTGTAGGGATTCAAGTCACAACATTGCTGACACTTGGAACGCTCATTTTGTTCAAGTTGGAATAAAAAACGCTTTTTCAGATAGGACATGAGAACAGCCCCATGATTGAAAGATCACGGGGCTATTTTAGTATGGGGTGGTTTTGAAGTCATTCTTCAATTGAATACATGGGAATGCAGTCAAATTGCCGAGTCCTTGCTATTTTGGCTTGACCCACAACTTCAACTCGGCCAATGGCGGGAACTTCGTCGGCAGCAAACGCACATCAAACGGAGTGTTCACTTGAGTGAAATTATCGAGGTTGGTATCCATATGACCCTTCTCCTCACAATAACGGGCAACGATTTTGATATAACGTCGCAATAACAATATTGAAGGAAAAAATCCTTTTGACTTTGCCCAAACCAGCATATCTCGCCCATGCTTGGAGCTATTGCACGAGCGGCACGCCCAGATCAGGTTATCCGCTTCGTCTGGACCTCCACGCACTATAGGAATGAGATGATCAACCGTCAGGTTGTCCCTGTGGCCGCAGTAGTAACATGCTTGAGGCATCGTCATCTTCAGGCGTTCATCGTCGTATAGAGAACGCATAGCTATCTTCCCAGACAGCAATCCATGGTACGTCCTGTTCCGAATGACGTGATGGACCACCCTGTAGTTAGTGACCCCATGTTCGAGTGCCGCGTGAGCCCTTGCAAGGTTCGCGTATGACCATGCGATCTGTTCGCGAACCGTCGTCGGATCTGGTATGGCCATGTTTTTGTCTCCATTATAGTACAAAGTTATAATCGCTGTTTCTTGATGAATCCATATTTGCATCTCGGTTGGCACTGGCTGACTGCTGGTCGCTAACTACAAAACCGCCTCACCATTTCCGAAAAGGTATCTACAGCCTGGTGAAGTTGTTCGATTTCGATCCATTCGTCAATGGTGTGTGCCTGCTGGATATTGCCGGGACCGAGTACGACGAGTTCCATGGTTTTGCCGAAGATCATGCCGTCCGTGCCATAAGCTACGGTTTTGGGTTCGCTCTTGTTTGTGACAGAGAGGGCTTCTTGCACGATGCGAGATTCCACTGGGGTGTGGAGTGGGGCGAGGCCGTCGTATATATCGACGTGTACCCCGCGTTCTTTAGCCAGTGTTCGAATTTTATCGAGCAGGGGTGCGAAATCCTGTCCCGGCATGGGGCGCATGTTGAGGGTTGCCCCGCTTTCTGGCGTGGTGATGTTCGATGCTTGTTCACCCCCGTGTATGACTGTGTTGAGGGTGGCGTGCGGGGGCGTGAAGGCGTTGTTGAGATATTTCTCATTGGTTTGGAGTTCGCGATCTATATCGAGCATGTCGTTGAGGAAGGGGATGAGTTTGTGGTTGGCATTGATGCCTGTTCCCGTACTGCTGTGCGTGGCTTTACCCGTGGCTGTGACGCTGATTTTGACCGAGCCTTTGTGGGCGTGTACCACGTCGAGCAGGGTCGGTTCGCCAATAATGCCGTAGCGCACGTTGGATTCTTTTAATACTTTGGATTTTTTGGCGACGACATCGGCACCTCCGCAGTTGATTTCTTCATCTCCGGTGACGACCACGTAGATGGGATGCTTGAGTTCGTCGGTGGAGAAACGGCTTGCTGTGGCGATCATGCAGGCGACCGAACCTTTCATGTCGGCTACGCCGCGTCCGTAGATGCGGGATCCCTTTTCGATGACTTCATAGGGGTCCCACGCCCAACCTTCGGCGGGGACGACGTCGTTGTGTCCCATCAAGGCGAGTCCCCCGGTGCCATTTCCTTTTTTGCCGACGAGGTTTAGTTTGGAAACGCCGTTGGGATCTGTGTAGGGAATGCGTTCAACCGCGAGGCCGGCTTCGCTCATTCTCTCTGCCATGGCGTTTGAGCAATCGACGTTGCTCAAATAGCTGGTCGAGTTGAAGGATACAAATTCGCGCGTGAGTTGTACGGGGTCCATAAGATCTCTTTCCAGATTTAATTCAAACTGTGGATGTATGTGATAGCGGATGGGGCAATATACGTTGGTGAAGGGAATGGAGCAATAGATTCTCCATTAGCTGTGACTCTACGGTTGCCAATTTTTTTTAGCGGACGTAGATTATACCGATCTTAATTCGGCCTATTTTAGTGTAAAAATCAAAATTCTCAGGAGCAGTTCTATGGCTTTTCCAGCACATGGTGTGACACATAGACCAACGGTTACGGGTACGCGCGGTATAGTTGCGTGTGCACATCCGCAGGCTGCGCTATCTGGCGTGCGGATGTTGCTCGAAGGGGGCAATGCGTTTGATGCAGCGGTTGCTGTTGCTGCCGCGCTCAATGTTGTTGAACCCTATATGTCTGGTATTGCGGGGGTGGGGTATGCGATTGTGTATGATGCAAAAAACGACCACAGGCGCGTCCTGGATTATTGTGGGCGAACACCGCATCAAGCGCAGGCTGAGTTGTTTGATGGACCGGCGGATAAAGATGCTGGGCCGCGTTCGTGTTTGACGCCGGGTGCTTGTGGTGGCTGGTTGGAATTGTTGGAGCGCTATGGCACGATGACGCCAGCAGATGTATTTGCGCCTGCGATTGATCTGGCGGAGAACGGGTATGCCGTGACGGTGAGGAATAGTCAATCGATGACCAGTGGCGGGAAGATGAACGACAGGGCTGAAAGCGTTATTCTGTCGCGTGGGCGCGGACCTCTGCCGGGTGAAATTCTAATTCAAAAGGATTTGGCGCGAACATTTCGGCGGGTTGTTGAAGGGGGAGCAGAGGTTTTTTATCGCGGCGATCTCGCGCGCGAAATGGCGAGATATATTCAGGGGGAAGGGGGCTGGTTGTCCGAGCGCGATCTGGCGGATTTTGAACCCGAATGGGTTGATCCGATAGCGACGACCTATCGCGGCTATGAGGTGTTTTGCCCACCGCCGCCGAGTGCGGGATTTCAGATTTTGGAAACGCTCAATATGCTGGAAGGGTACGATCTGGCGGAGATGGAACACCACTCGGAGCAGGCATTACACCTGTTCATCGAAGCCGTGAAGTTGGGCAATGCAGATCGGATAGAATACGCGGCTGCTCCGCAGGCACCTGTTGAAGGATTGCTGGCGAAGGGCTATGCGGCAGAACGCCGAAAGCTGATTGGAAATCGCGCGGGGGTGCATCGGGGCGAGTGGTATCCGACGACGAAGTTGCCGGGAGAGATTGAACCGGGCGATCCAGCGGCATGGCGCAATGAATGCACGACGCATTTCGATGTGGTCGATGGCGATGGCAATGCCGTGGCTATAACTCAGAGTTTGGGGTCGGGGTTTGGGTCGGGGGTGATGATGGGCGATACGGGTATGTTTTTGAACAATTTTATTCGGTGGGGCGATCTGGTGCCCGATAGTCCAAATTGTATTGCGCCTCACAAAAAGGTGGATATGTGTCTGTCGCCTATGCTGGTATTTAGAGATGGCGCACTTTTTTCTGCGCTGGGTACGCCGGGAAGTTGGGGGATTCAACAAACGTCGGTGCAATTTTTGACCAATGTGCTGGATTACGACATGAATATACAGGCAGCGATTGAAGCACCCCGGTTCCGCATTGAGACTGCGGGTACACAGGTGTCTATTGAAAGGCGGATGTCGAAGTCTGTTCGGCGCGCACTGAAAGCACGTGGACACGATGTGAAGGTGTTGCCCGATTATTCCCCCGTTTGCGGGGGCGCGCAGGGTATTGTGGTGGATGCAGAATCCGGCGCGCTGATGGGCGGCGCAGATCCGAGGCGCGATGGATATGCGATAGGGGTTTAGTCCGTAAAATTCACGAGGAGAATAAATTGGCAGATTCTTTTGAGCTTGAAGTTGATCAGATCACGTATGGTCCCAAACATCACTTTTTTGGGTATATCGGTCAATCGCAGACCATTCCCTGGAATCAGAGCGGTCGTTATATCGTCGCATTGCGGAATGATTTCCAGGATCATATGCCTGGACCTGGCGAGGTGGCAGATGTGATTTTGATCGATACTGAGAATGGTCAGGCGATCCAGGTGGTTGACCAGTCGCAGGGATGGAATCCGCAGCAGGGCACGATGTTTTATTGGAATCCCGAATCGCCGGAGACGCAGTTTTTCTTTAATGATCGCGATCCGGAGACGCAGAAGGTTTTCACGGTTTTGTTCGATATTTCCAGGGGGAAAAGGATCCGCGAATATCGCTATGAAGATACGTCGTTTGGCAACAGCGGTGTGGCGCAAAATGGCGGCTATTTTTTGGGATTAAATTACGCACGTATGGCGCGTCTGCGATTGGTGACTGGGTATCTCGACGCGGCGGATTGGACCGAAGGGGTTGCACATCCCGAGGACGATGGGATTTTTCAGGTTGATGTGAATACGGGTCAAAAAGAGCTGATTGTATCTTTTGCCCAATTGGGAGATGCGTTGCGGGATTACCATCCGGGCGTTGAGAGCAAGGAGATGTTTATCAATCATACGCTGTGGAACCGGGATGATGATCGGATTTATTTTTATGCGCGGGGCAAGTTCAATAAGCGCGAAGCACGGCTCAATGTGCCTTTTACCGTAAATCCCGATGGGAGTGATCTGACCATCCAGAAGGTTTTTATTGGTGGGCATCCCGAGTGGTTGGAAGGACATGAGATTCTCGGTCACAATGCAGATAATCTGGTGGTGTACGATACCGATGCACAAAAAATTGTACGGACTCTGGGGGATCAGTCCGTTTTTCCAGAACCTGGTGGAGATAATGCATTTTCTCCAGATGGGAAGTGGATCATCAATGGTTCGGGACCAAAGCGCGGTACGGTTTATGTGATGTATCGCATGGCTGACGGGGCCTGGGCGCGAACTGAGCGATACGATCAAGGGAAGTGGATATCGGGTGATTTGAGGAGCGATCCCGCGCCCTGCTGGAATCGCACGAGTGATCAGGTGCTTTTTCCATCGATTTCCAGAGATGGGACGCGCCAGTTGTTTGTGATTAGACGAAGATAGGAATGGGGTTATGAGAGAAGGCGATACGCGCTGTTTTGCGGGGTTGGACATCGGTGGGACGAGTGTGAAGTCTATTCTCGTCGATGCTTCAGGCAATTTATTGGGCGATATGGTGGAGGTGCCCAGTCGCGTTAAAGATGGGTATGAGGCGACGTTTGGACAGCTCGAGGAAGCGTTGATGTTATTGACGAATCGCGCAGGGAGAAGGCAATCGGATATTGCGGGCATTGGGCTGGACGTGCCCGCGCCGAGTAGTAGTGGCGTGATTCGGGTGCAGGCCAATCTGGGGGCGGATTGGGTGGGGACGAATATTCGCGAGGCGTTTTCTGCGCGTGCGGGTGTGCCCATATATATGACAAATGACGGCAATGCAGCGGCAGCGGGAGAATACGCGGCGCGGCCGGATTCCGATGCAGGCCTTCTGCTTGTCGCACCGGGAACGGGTCTGGGCGGCGGATTGGTTTTGCCGGGTGGGCAGATTTACGAGGGGGCAAATGGTCTCGCGCTGGAAGTGGGGCATGCTTCGGTTCCGTTTCGGGAGGTGGATGGGGAGTTGCCAGACTGCTCGTGTGGGCTGACGGGTTGTGCGGAGGCCTGGGTATCGCTTATGGCATTGAGACGTAGGCTTGGGATTGAATTGGCAGGAGATAAATGGAAGAATCACGCGCTGAATGCTTCTGATGCGTCGATTGAAGAGAAGGCGTATCAACTCCGCGATTACGCGGAAAATGGCGATCCGCTCGCGGTGGCGCTTTTTAAGGAGCAGGCATTTATTCTGGGTTATGCGATAGCGAATTGGGTGCGGTTATTCGATCCGGGGCTTGTGGTGATCGGTGGGGGGCTTTCAGAAGCATCTTTTCGCGATCAGTATATGGCATGGGTGATTGAAGGATTTGAGGATGGGTCGTGGCCGATTTATCTCGAAAATCCCTTTGATACGCAGGCTGTCTCAACGCAGTTTGAATGGGCATGTGGGGGCGATTCTGCCGCTGCACTGGGTATGGCTTTTGTCGCGAGTGATGTGTTTGGGTAGGTGTAAAGAAGATAGTTGTACACCACATTAGAAAGGGCATTATATGTCTTTCAGACGTTTTAGGTATAATAAATATATGTTGATTTGCCACTTGCTGGCTATCGCTGTCGGTTTGGCAATGGGGAAAGGTGGCGCACAAGCCGCTAAAAATGCTGAGCAAGAGTTGGGAAGCGATGAACAAACGCTCTATGAACAACTTCACAACAGGCAGTTCCACCCTATGGTCAACAGTCTTCAGAACGATGTTTCAGATTCCTACAACCTGACCGCCCGCTTTCGCTCAAAAGGCGTTCACCTTTCTGCCACTGATGGCTCTATTGATCCGTTTGTGCAACAAGCCAAACTGACGGATTTGGACGGCGTAGTGACCCGATTGTCCGATACTCTGGGGTATTCAGTATCCGTAGATGGAAATATTGCTGTCGTGGGTGCTGATGGAGATGAGAACAACAGAGGCTCGGTGTATGTGTTCACGTATGATGGGAATGTGTGGACGGAAACGGCCAAGTTGGTCCCCACTGATGGCAAAGCCAATAACTTTTTCGGGCATACTGTGGATGTAGATGGAAACACCATCGTTGTGGGTAGCATCTACCAGGCGTATGTGTTCACGCATGATGGTGGGACCTGGACAGAAACAGCCAGACTGTCCCTTGATATCAAACCAGATACCAATATTTGGACTGGTTTGGCATCTGTGTCAGTTTCAGATAGCACCATTGTTGTGAGTACTTTTGGGGAGGACGATGATAGAGGCTCGGTGTATGTGTTTGCTTATGATGGTGAGACGTGGATAGAAACGGTCGAGTTGGTCGCTTTCGATGGCGACGCCCATGACCTCTTTGGTTATTCTGTCTCTGTGGATGGTCGCACCATTGTCGTGGGTGCTCAAGGGGATGATAGGCGCAGAGGCTCGGTGTATGTGTTTACTTATGATGGTGAGAGGTGGGCAGAAACGGTCAAACTGGTCGCTGCCGATGGCGAAGCCTATGATCTCTTCGGGCAGTCTGTGTCCATTTCAGATGGCACCATTGTCGTGGGTGCTCCAAGGGATGGCGATAAAGGCAGGGCCTCTGGCTCGGTATATGTGTTCACGTATGATGGCGGGATGTGGACAGAAACGACCAAATTGACTCCTAATGATGGTGAAGCCTATGATTATTTCGGGCATTCTATATCTGTGGATGGTCGCACCATTGCCGTGGGTACTGATAGGGACAGTGACAGTGGCAGGCTTTCAGGCTCTGCGTATGTATTCACGTATGATGGTAGGGTGTGGGCAGAAACGATTAAGCTGACCGCTTCCGATGGCGAGGCCTATGACTTTTTGGGGCATTCTATATCTGTTTCAGAGGGTACCATTATTGTAGGTGCTTTTGGGGATGAGAATTATAGAGGCTCTGCGTATGTCTTTACGCATGATGGTCAGATGTGGGGAGAAAAGGCCAAGTTGGTCGCTGCTGATGGTAATGGTTATTTTAGTAATGACTTCGGACATTCTTTATTTGTAGATGGTCGCACTATTGTCGTGGGTGCCGATAAAGATAACGAAGGGAGAGGCTCTGCGTATGTGTTCACGTATGATGGTGAGATGTGGGCAGAAACGGGCGCGCTGACCGCTTCCGATGGGGAAGCCCGTGACAATTTCGGACATTCTATGTCTGTGGATGGTCGCACTATGATAGTGAGTGCTCCAAGGGATGACGATGATAGAGGCTCGGTGTATGTGTTTACGTATGATGGCGAGATGTGGGCAGAAACGGCCAAGTTGGTCGCTTCCGATGGCGAAGCCAATGACCATTTCGGGCGGTCTGTATCTATTTCAGGGAGTACTATTATCGCGGGTGCTCAAGGGGATGATAGGCGGCGAGGCTCGGTGTATGTGTTCACGTATGATGGTGAGATGTGGACAGAAACGACCAAGCTGACCGCTTCCGACGGCGAAGCCCGTGACACCTTCGGGCGGTCTGTATCTATTTCAGGGAGTACTATTGTCGCAGGTGCTCAAGGGGATGATAGGCGGCGAGGCTCGGTGTATGTGTTCACGTATGATGGAGGGATGTGGAAAGAAACGGCCAAGCTGATCGCATCTGATGGCGAAATCTATGATTATTTTGGGCATTCTGTATCTGTGGATGGACGCACTGTTGTCGTGGGTACTGATAGGGACGCTGGCGTTGTCAGATTCTCTGGCTCTGCGTATGTGTTCACGTATGATGGAGGGATGTGGAAAGAAACGGCCAAGTTGATCGCATCTGATGGCGAAGACCATGACCTTTTCGGGCATTCTGTGGATGTGTCTGGCCGCACCATTGTCATAGGTGCTTTTGGGGACTCCGACAATGGCGGGTTTTCTGGCTCTGCGTATGTGTTTACGTATGATGGTGAGAAGTGGACAGAAACGACCAAGCTAACCGCCGCCGATGGGATTGCCAATGACTTCTTCGGAGAGGCTGTGTCCGTGGATAGAGGCGTCGTCGTGGTTGGGGCACCCGGAGGCGACAACCGCATAGGCTCCGCGTATGTGTATCGAGTGCCACTGGTCGAGCGTGCCGATGTCGATGGCGATGGGGTTATTGGTATGTCAGATTTCCGTGCATTTGCCGAGGCTTATGGAACGACTGATCTTCGGTTTGATTTTGATGAAGACGGAACAGTTGGTTTCTCCGATTTTCTGATCTTTGTCAGTCTCTACAGTGAGTCTGCCTGACGCAGGTGGTTTCGTGTTAGTTACTTAACAAGCCTCGTTGGTCAAGCAACGAGGCTTGTTTTATTGTAGTGTCTGTGAACTGATCACTCAAAAGAAGAATTTGAGGCCCGCATAGATCCGGTCCATGTCGGTGATGCTGTTGTCAGTAAAGATGAAGTCGTGTTTGTAGTCGAGTCCGATACGCACCCTTTTGTGGAGGACGATGTCTATGCCAGCGCCGGGTGCCAGACCAAAGTTGCGACTGCCTTCATTGGGCGCGTAGAGTCCGGCGTTGAGTGAGACGTGGTACACAAAGGGGTCAAAGGCGTAGGCGAAACGCGAGCCGAGGCTGAAGATGGACATGTCGCGGTCGGAAAGATAATTATAGCCTGCCTGAATGCCGAGCCACTGGTCCATTTCGACGCCGAGTTCAATCCCGTAGAGAAAACCCGTGCGCGTTTTGTTGACGTCCGTCAGGTCAAAAAAGCCGGAGCCAAAGGCAGTGTTGAGATAGACGCGATGGTTCGGGCCACCAAAAGGGTATCCCCCTTTGCCGAATTCGCTTTCTTCCGATCCATCAGTTCGGCCCGTTTGCGCGCTGGCACTGCTTCCCAAAAGCAGAGCGATTGCGAGTGTGAATAGCAGGTGTTTCATGGTTTTGCTCCTTTCTCAATCAAGGTTATCCGTAATCCCCAACCTAATAATCTCAGGCCTTCAGCGCAATTACAATCCTATGCTGCGCTTTTTGTAGGCTTTGCGGATTTCTTTTTCGTCTGTCCATATAATTTCAGATGTGGTCAGGTCAGTCAGTTGGAATGTGGCTTTGTAGTAGATGAGTTTGTCTTTGCCCACTTCCTGTACATTCGCGCTGAGTGTGCCCGTGAGGATCAGGTCTGATCCGGTCTGTTTACCCGGTGCTTTGGCCTGTGTGGGATCGACGTAGCCCGATTGTTGGTATTCGTATTCTGTGGCGATGTCTTTGCGGTTGGTGACATCGACAAAGCGCACTTTGCCGCTCTGGATCAATGCGGTTTTGATTTTGTCAGAGAGAGCCACCATGTCGATGTGTTCGGTGGTGCGATTGCGCATTTTGCCGAGCATGATGGCGGGTTCGGGCCTGTTCAACGGTGCTTCGAGGATTGAGTTGACGACTTTTTTGGCGATGAGTTGCATGTCGTTTTCGTTAAAGCGGTCGTCGAGCAAGGCGATGGTTTTGGGATCTTCATACGTCCCTTTTGTAAAGGCTCTGGGACCAGCGCATCCGGTTGTGAGGCCGATCAGGGCGATTGCTGCATAGGTGATGAGTTTCATGGCTTAGCTCCTTAGTTGAGAG
Organism: Candidatus Latescibacterota bacterium; assembly: GCA_022821275.1. Classification (GTDB taxonomy): domain Bacteria; phylum Latescibacterota; class UBA2968; order UBA2968; family UBA2968; genus VXRD01. The sequence goes on from JAJEDY010000049.1 coordinate 48,907, forward strand.
GTGAAAGTATCCGCAGATGACGCAGAAAAAACGCGAGTAATTTGAGCGTTTTACACAGATGAAAGGTGTGTCTTATCGCCATTCGCATTCCATCCGCGTATCTATCATGTGCCATTTATCTGGCAAAACTACATCCTGTTTGTAGCGAATGTAGGCGCGGCAGTCTTGAATGGGTGAGCTGACCGGATATTCCATTTGATATGTTTGAACCCGTGAGAGGTCTATCGCCGGTATCTCGTCGATTTGATGGATGCCCGGGCGCGAGGATGTGAATATCCGAACGGTTTTGCTGCCGTGTGTTTTGAGCGGGATCGTTCCCGAGAAGGTGACGCGCCTGATTTTTCGCGGGAGCAACGGGTCTGTGGCATCGATCAGGGTATCTCTTTTCCACTGTCCGGCGAGCACGGTGTTTAAGTCCGCGGTGAAGACGCGCTGGATCTCTCCGTCGGGAATGATGACGTAGAGAAAGCGATGACGCGCTGTTTTGGAAACGCCGTCAAAGGTCAGGTAAATGGTGAGGTTGAGCGATTGGTTGGGCGCGAGCGCGTGTTTGGAGATGGCCTGTATCACGACGGACTCGATACCGTCTTTCTTCAGTGCGATCAGCCCTTCGGCAGATGCATCGCCCGCATAGCGTCGTTCAGAAACCATCTGTGCGATTTGATCGGGTTTGAAGTCGCTTTGTACCAATTGCAACAGGTCCTCACGGGTGAAGGGGAGTTGATCTGTGCGTTCATAAACCGCGGGTAGTTCTCCGCCGTCCCATTCGACGAGGTTGACGACAATGCCCCGCGTGGGCGGCAGGTCTGGTTTCGCCGCATTTGCCGTTGAAACGAACAGGCTGAGAACGATGATGAACAGAAGGCTTCGGTGTGAAAGTTTCATTGTGTTCCTCCTTGTGGAATTATTGATAAACTCTGTGATTCAAGAACGTGCGTTGACCGGGTTTGATTTTGATGTTGGTAAATGTTTCGGTTTCGATAATGCGGCCGTTGGCGTCGAGTGCTTCGAGTGTGATGGTGTGGGTGCCTGGTGGCAGTTCGAGGCGGCCGATTTGAATATTGTGGGGCAAGGAGACCCAACTGCGCGTGTCGGCGATTTCGGTTGAGATGTTGAACAGGTTGACGAAGAAACCGAGGATTTCATTTTCGTCTTTGGCCTCTCGGTGGGCTATGTATTTCACAAGCCCGCGTGCAATTGTTCTGATCATAATCCTCGGGTAGTGATCCTGGAGCGATGTTTTTGCTATCGCGGCGTAATTTTGGGCGATCTGTGTTTGAATGGTGCGGTTTCCTGTACGGATACGAATGCGCTTTGTGCGTGGGGCAACGGCTTCGTATTTGGGAAGGACGACGCGCAACCAGTATTCGACGTCGCGAATGGGATATACGCGGTGGCGGCGGTGTGAGATTTCGGTGGCGATGGAAGATACTTTGTCGCCCTTACTGCGCTTTATGTCTTCTTCGTAAATGGGCAGATATATTTCCTCTTGTACTTTGCGGGGGATAAAACCGATTTCAGAAAAGATCACGAGTTCGCCATTGCCCACAGGCGGTACAAAGGGCAGGATGTCGAGCGAGGCAAAGCGCATGTCGGTGCCCTCACCGTTGAGAATGTCATCTACCTGTTTGAGGTCTTTGGCGATGGTTTGAGGTGGGGCAGTGTGGAACTTTTTTTCGTAGTATGAATAGGCGTCTTGGGCGTGTCGATAGGAGACGCGGGCGTCGTTGAATTCGCCGGTGGCTTCGTAGAACAGGCCGGTGATGTAGTGAATGAAGGCGTCGTTTTTGTAACTCGTCTGTCCATTGTGAATGGCGTATTGGTCGAGTTTCAAATTGGCTTTTCGACATTCGACAAGGGCGTCTTCAGGGAGGCCCAGATACCAGTAGTTCAACGCGCGATAGTAGTGGACGGCAACCATTTCAAAGCTATCGCCCCGGTAGTTGCGTATGGCGTCGTTGGTCAAAAATGCGGCGGCTTCTCGGGAAACCGAGCGGGTATAGAGTCGATCTGATAGCCGCTCGGCTTCGGCAAAATAGCGATTGGATGTTTCGTAGTGGCCCTGATAGTGGGTGAGGAGACCATTTTCAAGGAGATAGAGCAATTGGTTGCCTCTTTTTTTTGACTTTTTGATTTTTGCACGGGCGTCTTCGTAATTGCGCGCACGCAAGCTCGTGCGAAAGTCACCCGAAAAGTGAGAATAGGTGGCACAGCCGTGTAGCGAGATCGCTATCAGAAGCACTATGTAGTAAATTGGTTTCACCGCACTTTTCTCCGTTGAGGTTTTTGCGTGCGGTAAAAGTGTTATGCAAATGGCGTGCCAATCGGAATGAATTATTTTAAGTTATTTAATTACAATAAGATATGGGAATTATAAAAAGGAGAGATATGTAGCGCAATGGCACAGGTGTGAATTTTTACAACAGTTTGAGTGGTGAGATGAGAGAGGGGTAGGGCGTCTTACCTTTTATCTGCTTTTTCTATTTTTAGTTGCTTGACTGTTGTTTCCACAGGTAAGAGATGGTCTGATGTATTGTGGAGATTTTCTATTTGGACTGAAACGCGCTGGTTTTTTTCGAGCGGAAAAAAGGCGTCCATTTGAGCGAAGTTCTTTGGGGGGATGAATATTTGTTGTGTTAAGAGTGTCTGGTTCGCAAAGATCGAAACTCTGATACTCGCCTGTTCGCGGAATGCACTCAGGCGTTTTACTGTGATGCTTGTTTCGTATTCTCCAAAAATAAAGCTCTGGGAGCGTTCTGGTGTCGCAGGTTTTTTTGCTTGAAATGTGAACAGGTATTTTCCGGGGGCTAAGTCATAAGACGGGGTTGTTATGACGCCATCGCGGAGTGTTGCGGTATTGCGGATGTTGATTTGTACGCCTGTGGGAGATAGCTTGCAGGTGTCAAATGCAATAGTGCCGGGGTGCAACGGTTCGTGCGGTATCTGATTTGCGATGATCAGCGAGGGACTCGTAGAAAATACATCGAGCATGGTTGCGGCATTTTGTTTGATGTAATCTTTTCCAATATTTTTCCCGATGTAATTGTTCTCGATGTATTGCAGAATATGCGCGTCGGGGAGTTTATCGATGATTGCTTGTTTGGTCTGTATTTCCCGATGGTGATAAGTGTAAATCTGAGAGACTTCGACTGGCAAGATATAGTGTGTGCCCTTCTCATTTTGTTCCGCGCTTATTAGTTCTATGGGGTGTATCGAATAGTCGTATTTTAATCTGTTGAGGTCTCGTTCGTGAACCCGTAGTTCTCTGGCAAAGACGATTTTTTGCACATCTTCCATCGCGTTGAGCGTATCTATGACCGCGCTTCTGGTATCTCTGGTGCTGTGCAATACCCAGCCCGTTTGATAGGCGTCATAGGCGCGCGGTAGTAAAATGAGCGCGGCTGCGAGACATATAATCGGAATTGATTTTTCGAGCTTTGGATAAAAGTGCTCCAATGCCACCTGCAGATTGTAAAAAGCAATGCCTGCAAAAACGGCGATAAATGGGTAAACCTGTATAAAATTTCTGTGAAAGTTGACGGTCATACCACTCATAAATAAAAGATAGCTCGCGGGGAATAATAAGATCAGAAGCAATGCGGGCCGGGAAATTGTCCCCGCCAGACCGATTGCAAACAGGATGGCGCCCGTCAGTCCGATGTTCTGGTAAAATTCTCGTATCTGAAACGAAAAATAATCCCATCCAGGGGTGATTGTTGCGCCGGGATGTCCCGTGGTTTTGTAGTAATTAATCTGGTGTAAGACATCCTTAATAAAAGTTGGGAAATCGAGAATTGCGTAGGGCATGATGAAAAGAAAAGTCATCGCTGGCAGGCAGGGGAGCGCGAGCCAGTAAAATTTTTGGTGTGAGAGTTCATCTCGATAAGATATCCAGATCAGCGATGCAATGGGCAGCAAAATTGTCAGGCCCGAATTGTATTTTGTCGCTGTGGCAAAGCCGACACATATCAAACTCAATATGAAATAAATGATTTTTTTTTGGTCAATGAACAAAATGGAGAATAGGACGACAAGCGAGACAAACAGGGCGACTGGTGCATCCATTGTTACAAAGCCCGAATGAATAATGTGGATCGGGAGAACGGATAAAAAAAAGGCCGATATGATGCCCGTCCATTTGTTGCATATCGACCTGCTGACTAAATAGGTGACAAATACTGTTGCCGTGCCCATTGTGGCGGTCAAAAAACGGTTCCAAAAATAAAAGTTCGGGTGAGATATCGTCCAGTGCCAACCGGTGTCGGCTTCAATGCGTATATTTTTTACGCTTGCCAAATCGCCTGTGAGTGAGAGATAAATACGGTACAATTGATCGATCAGCAGGTTCAAATAAATCATCAGAGAACCGTACTTAAAAAAATGGGGGTTATAATCCCCCGTTTTCATCATTTGAAGCGCGTTGCTGGCTGTGAGTGGTTCATCCCAGAAATACAAATAGGGTAAACCGATGTTTAATTGGAAATATCGAAGGATAAATGCAAAGAAAATGATCAGAATGATGATAGAAGAGTGTTTCACTATCGCATGGTGGATAACGGGAAAATTGGCTTTAACAGACGCGACGAGATTACTCATGGGATAAATCCTCTGCGCGCTTTTGTGCGATGAGTAGAAAATTCCACGCCTCGCTCTCCACGCGGTGCAAGCGATCAAAAAATAGAGCACCGAGTTGGATGACAAAAAATCCAATGCGCGCAAAGGGGATTAGAGGACCGCGTTCAAAACGCGCCAAATAATAACAGAATCGCGTCCCGGCTGTGACCCAAAATCCAGCAAGCGCGCGCGTTGTATGGACGGTTAGCCCCGATTTTTCAGCGAGATGGCGCAAGCCATAAGGCGTAAAGCGAAAATAATCGTGGGGGACTTCGTGCAAACCCCAAATATGGGGTGCAGTGAGAATTAAATAGCCCCCTGGTCGCAATACGCGCGCCATTTCGTCAATCGCTGCCTGGGGCTGCGGCACGTGTTCTAAGACCTGATTGCACAATACGGTATCGCAGGTTTGATCGCGAAAGGGGAGGGCAAGCACATCGCCCCACACGTCGGCGCGTTCATATCGCGTGCGTCCTTTTTCCAGGCCGATGTATTGTTGTACGCGCGCGCCAAAAATACTGGCATAAGGCTTATTGCCACATCCCGCATCCAGCAATTTTCCGTTCACCATCTCTTTTACTTCGTCCATGGTCTGGCGCATCGCGCGGTGAATCAACCAGTTTTTGCCAAATAAGCCAACCGGGCGTCCATCGCATCCATCGCCTTCCATATCTACGCGCGATAAGCCCTTCCACACACCGATGGCGAGACACGCAACGCCAACGAAACTGATCCAGTATCCCAACGCGAATGTAAAGCCAAGTACGCCCAGAACGGCACCTGTCAGCCACATCAGAGCAACTGCTGCACGCACTGGTAGGCCCCATTGTGCCAATCTCTGCGCGACGTGGTCTCGGCTGGCTCGGACAATGGATCGGCCTTTGGCAAATCGAATCGCGCTGATAAATACCGCTTCAAATATGGGGAGACCCAGAGCGATCAAAGGCGCGATGGCACCTGTGAGACCGCCAATATGATTTGAGACAATAACAGCCATACTACTCAGCAAAAAGCCAATTAACAGGCTTCCGGCATCGCCCATCAGGATGCGGGCGGGATGAAGATTGTGTAGCAAATACCCCAGGAGTGCGCCTGCTGTTACGAGTGCCCAATCCCCTGCGGTCATTACCCACAAGCTCAGCGAGGCAATGATTCCACTACCAGCCGAAAGGCCGTCTTCCATGTCCAGAACATTGAATGCATGGCACATCCACACCATCCATAGCGCGGTCAGTGCGGCGTCTATCCAGTAAATATTTGTGAGATGGAAGCGCGGGCCGAGGCCTGCAGCGATGCCAGCAACTGCGAGGGTCAGAGCAAATTTATGCAGTGGCACAAAGGGGTTCCAATCGTCTAAGATTCCGATGAATGCCATCCCTATGGCACCGATGATGAGACCCAAAGGGAGCGATTGTGGCAAAAAATAGAAGCCAAAAAAAAGAGCGGTCAGCAAAGCTGTACCGCCCAGAGTTGAAACAGGCGCATCGGGCGTACCAAAACAACGTGCCATTAGACGCGCAACCGCTGTGAATAAAGCCGATAGAATCGCGGTAATACCAAATAAGATAACAGGCGTCAAAACATACCTTAGGGTTGAAAGTCACATACGGCTGTGATGACTCGTCCAATTTCGCTTTCGGTCATGCTTGGAAAGAGGGGCAGTGTGACCAGATCGCGCCACACGGCATCGGTGATGGGCAAGTCTGTGCGATACGGTTTGTACACGTCAAATAAATGGCAGGGCTTGTAGTGTACGCCCGCGTCGATATCGCGTTGTCCCAGATGATCGATCAATTCATCGCGCTGGGGCACGCGCGCCACATAAGCGTGCATTGCACTGCGAACATGAGGTTTTTCTACGGGTGTCTGCATCCAGTCGAGGGCGGCAAATGCACGTCTATACTGCAAAAAGATTTCTCGGCGTTGTGCATTGGCAGACTCCAATTTGCCCAATTGTACCAGCCCAATTGCCGCGTTGAGATCGTTCATATAGCATTTATAGCCGAGTTCGCCCACTTCGTATTCCCATCGGCGCTCAGCACCATTTTTTCGAAACCGATCATAAGTTCCGCGCGAAATGCCCATCCAGCGCAATTTTCTCGCTCGCTCGGCAAGGTCTGAATTGTTGGTGGTCAGCATCCCCCCATCACATGTTGACAAATTTTTGCGCGCATCAAAACTAAAACACGTCACTGTGCCCACCCCACCGATCATTCGGCCTTTATAACGCGCGCCGCTGGCGTGCGCGGCGTCTTCTATGACGGGAATTCCATTTGCAATGGATAGAATCTCATCCATGTCGCAAGGGTGCCCGGCAAAATGCACCACCATTATCGCCCGGGTGCGCGGCGTGATTTTGGAGGCGATTGCTTTTGGATCGATATTGAGTGTTTCGGGATCTATATCGCAAAAAACCGGTGTGGCTCCATTTTGCAAAATTGCGTGATTGGTCGATACAAAGGTCAGCGGTGTGGTAATGACCTCGCCCCCCTCTACATCCAGTATTTTCAAAGCCAACAGAAGGGCGGCAGAGCACGAGTTGACAGATACTGCGTGTTGTGCCCCTACATAATGTGCAAATCGCGCTTCGAGTTCTTCGACCTTTTCCCCGGGACCGACCCAACCGGACATCAGTACTTCGCGCACAGCTTCGACTTCTGCGTTGTCAAACCAGGGACGAAAAATGGGAATCATGGACCTTCCTCCACTGCACCGTGAGTTAAAATAAACCAGTAAGCCCGCAAACGCGCTCGCGCCTCTGTGCGGCGGCTGTGGGCGAGTAAAAATACACTTCCCCAGAGCAATGCGCGCAATGACATTTCGATGGGGCGAAGGAGCCTGAGCAAGCGCGCGGCCCATTGGCCCAGGTGTTTGGCAATAAAATAGGCATAAGACGCCTCGCTGGCCACGAGCATCCGCGTCAATGCCTGTTTGGAACTTTCGCCACCGATGTGTATGCCTTCGGCGTGGGGCAAATACATGACCTGCCAGCCCGCACGGTTGATGCACAGACCGAGATCGACATCTTCATAATACATAAAGATGGCCTCGTCCAATCCATTTACAGCATCCAGAACGCGGCGCCGAACCGCGAAACACGCTCCGGTTACCCAGGCTACTGCTTTGGGTTTGGAGGGCTTCTGTCGCCGAAATTTAAGCAATGGAAATATTAGATGCAATAGGAATTTACGACAGATTTCGTCTCTGAGTCTGGGCGCTTCACCGCACGAGGCGAGCACCTGTCCATCCGCGTCTTTTAGCTTCGGCCCCACCATGCCCACATTTACATGTGTGTTCAAAAATTCGACCATCGCATTCACCGAATCTGGTCGCAACACGACATCGGGATTAAGGGCTACGACAATCGCGCTTTGTGAAACAGCAACACCGCGGTTCACCGCGCGTCCAAAGCCCAGATTTTTTCCGGTCTGGATTATGCGCACGCGGTCGCCATACGTTTCCAATGCCCCCAGGCTGTTGTCCGATGATGCGTTATCGACCACGACCACATCGAGATCAATTTCTCGTTGGCTGAACAATGCGGCAATGCACTGCGCCAGATTTTCTCCGGCATTCCAGTTGACCACTATTGCTGTCACGCGCTCAGGCATCATTTTTCCCTTCTGCTACCAGCCGCGCAAGAAGTCCCAAAAATGTCGCATGAATAAAGATCAAACGATTGGCAAAAAGGGTTGCATCTGCCATGCCATAGACGAGGAGTGCAGCGTAGATGGCAATAAATGCCGCGCAAAACAGACGCACGCGGGTATCGGGACTCTGTTGGAACAATAGATATGCACGCCACAGGGCAAATCCGAAGACCCACAAAAATGCTGCGACGCCTACCAGTCCCATCCGCATCCCAATCGTCAAATAAACATTGTCAACTGCGCCTACTGTCAATATCTGAGGCGGTGGTGGAAATGTCACCAAAGACGTTACGGTTTCGCCGTGTCCGCCGCCGAGCAGAGGCCGTTGACGAATTTTTTCCAGTGCATTGCCATAAGATATCAACCGCCCACTTACGGCTTCGACGCTACGCGTCACGCGGTCCAATGCTATGTCGCTCACGGCAGCGCGGGTTTGTTGCTGAAAAACATAACCCATCGCCAGCAGCAGCAGGGGCACCAGTGCCACGATAATAAGACGCGACAAGCGTCGAGGCGCAGCCTGCTTATCCAGGACGGTCAATGTGGCCAGGCTGCCCAGCCCGACGAATAGCGAAATCCACATGCCCCGGCCCATTGTCAAAACCAGGGCCAATCCGATGGGCAATATTGCACTCCACGCCCAGGCGCGCCTGTACGCCCGCGCTTCAAATAACAAAATGGCGACAATAATGAGCATGCCCATCGGCAACACAATGCCTTCGAGCCGTGCGACCCGAACAAAACCGCCCGCAATGTCCGTATCCACCTGCAAAAGAAATTCAAACAAATACTCGATGCCGACAATTGTGGCGATGAGGAGGAATAAATGCAAGAAGGTTGAGAATCGCCGCACATTAAAAAACCACGTTATCACAAAAAATAGTGTGTAGTACAATGGATAGCGCACGTCGCGCAACATTTGCGAGAGCGATTGTCCGTAGATCAACCCCAACAAGCAGGAAAGTACGACCAGCCCCAGCAATACGCACATCGGTCGATCCAAAAACGTATGCCGTCGCCAATTCCATCGGCCTTCCAACAAGTAGTTGAGATAGGCAATGCCCATTACCACGATGAGAAGTCCTTCATAGAATTTAAGACCGAGAGGCAAGAGCAGATAGTCTTCATAAATCCAGGAAGGCACAACCGCAGCGGTGAAACACAAATAGAGAACTGACAGCGTGAGAGAGCCAAAAAGCGCGATTGCCGACAACAAGATCAGAACGAGAATCGCCGCAAGCGCGTCATGTACCAAAAATGGCAGCGCAATTAACAATATCTGTACCGAACACACCAGGAGCAACAGATGATGTTTTGCAGGATCAAAAAAATCTGTTCGAAGTGTCATGCGGAAAAACGATTTCCAATAATGGGTTCTTTATCGTCGAATGGGAACAAGATATAACAGAGCATCGAATAGCCAGTTGGGCAGTGATGCGAGAAATAGGTATATGAGTCCAGAAAAAACGATCCAATTGGCAATTTCATCCAGAATAAAAATGTACGATCCCAAAATACCCTGTATAAACATTGACCAGCAGGAAAATAAAATACCGGCCAGGGTGATCCGAAGAATGCGAGAAATCCGGATATCTGCGATGGACAACCAGGCAAAGAGTTGAGGAATTGTAAAAATGAGAAAGATCATCCGGTAGTTCCAGTTACTGGCGAGCAAAAAGCTGCCGATGTAAATACACGCCCCTACTCGAAATGGGCTGATATGTACCCCCGTAACCGGGCGAGACGAGGCATTTTTGCCAAATAGCGCGTAAAGCGAAATCAAAAGAATCAGACCGGCGACGCCGTAAAAAAATACCGGTGCTGCCGCAATTACCCGTGCCCATAACTCGGGAAAAACCGTCCACTTTAGCAGAGTTTTTTCAATCATCATAGGCAGAACATATACGCCATAAGCACCGCTGCGTCCCCGAGGCGTTACACTGTAAATTTGCCGAAAATCATCGAGCGATATCCAGCAGTAGATCAAAAATAGTGCGGCAAGTGGCATTAGAATTCGCCAGAAGTCGCGTTTATCTTCTGTCAAAAGCTGCGCCAATCCAAAAATTGGAAATACTTTCAGGATGGCTGCGAAGAACATCGCGATGGATCCCCAAAGTTTCGAGCGATCCCCCAACCTCAATGCCAGTGCTACGAAAAAAAAATAACGAGATCGTTGTTGCCTGATTGTAGTCCGAAAATAGCTGAAGGTGAAAACGTCACAGCCCCCAAAAAGAGAGCTGTTTGGGTATCAATTGTTTTCAAAAATAAAAAGATCCCCCAAAAAAATAGCAGGATAAAAGTCCCGGCCAAAAGCACCAGATGATCGCGGTTGATCGGTAGCCAAAATAGGCATTGCCAGATTCTTGGATAGTTCATCTCTCTATCATAAGGATCTGCGATATTTTCAAACATTGGGTCGTAGCCCAAAGCATGCGACTCAGCACCGGTTATAAGGGTGTGTGCATCGGGAAAAATGAGTGGCGTTTGCGGCATATTCCAAAATTTTCTAAATGATGGAACCCCGAAAATAGCAACCCATAAAGACAAAAATAGAACGCCACAAACAATGATATATAGCAAAACCCGATTGCCGCGTATGTGCATTGACGAGCGCATTTACAATTGCCATCCCATTCGGTTCAATAGAAGTTCACATCCATTACCGCTATCCACTCATGCCCTGTTACCCTACTTTGCTGGGTTATTATGCGGTGGTGTTGATACTGCACCTGCAAAGTCCAATTTCTCACGGGTGTAAATTCCACGCGGCCACCTATTCTTTGGTATGTCTCCACATCGCCCGACATAAAGTCTCGCGTGGGTGCATCCTGTAGCCGACGTCCCAGTTGTGCGTTGCCCCCTACATTGACAACTGTTCCATCTGGATTTACTGGATTTTCCCCTTGCCTCTCTCTTTCAAAGGTCAAAGATGCATTAAGACTCGGAGAAAAACGGTGTGTTATTTGTGCAAAATAGCGGTCTGCATTTGGTCCGGTCGGATAGCCCAACAGGGTGTCGTAGTGTTCATACGTATTGATGTCAAAATTGTGCGCGTACACATAAGGCTCCACGCGCACGTATTCGGCGCGTACATCAGTATCTCGCAAGCCCATAGGATCAACCCAGAACGCGCCCACTTGAAAGGCGAATTGATTGGAAAATGCATCGGGATCAAATTTGACCATATCGTCAAAAAACCACGCGCCATAAAGTGTCAATCCCGTCCGGATGTACGCCGATATATCGGCTCCAATTACGAGATTGTCGCGATTTTCCAGGTGATTTTGCGTTCCGGCAAATACGGCCACTGGCAAAACGTAGAGCAGCTCAAATCCCCGGTCGCCATATACCACGGCCTCCTGCAACCCAATTCGCACCTTTGAGAATGCAATTTCCAGTCTGTGCGCGGCCAGTCGTTTTTGCCGCAAAAAGATACGCACATGTCCATTGTCGATCCACCGCCGCGTTGTGTCGATTAAGCCCGGGCGCGCCCGCAGTGATGAAGCAATATGGGTATAGCGTAGTCGCCCATGAGATGCCTGCAACCGAAATAGGCCATAAGATGGCGCGTTGTTGGAGAGCAATAAATTTCCCGTGCGCCCAGGTCCCCAATTCAGGCTTCCCTTGCCCGCATCTATACGCATCCAGGAATTTGCCCAGGCCAGTTGAAATGCACTTTCGCGGAAGTCCGCCTTTTTGCCCTTGAGTTGTACGTCTTCAATGGGGCGAGCCAGCACATCTTCTCGACGAAGGCGCGGTTGGTTGCTCCACTCGCGGGCTTCAAAGTGGCGTGCATAAAATCCCAATGTGTGGAATCGTCCACGCATTGAACCACCAATATAGGTTTGAGATGCGGTCTCGTTCACAAATCCATTGCCCCTGCGCGCAATCACCTGTTGCCGCACCAATGGTTCGAGAGTGACGGATGCCGCCGAGTCGCGCCACGCCCACCGGGGTTCGCGTGCGAAGGCTGCGCGATTTTCCAATTCTGCAATATATCGGTTGATGAGGCCGCGCTCGGTTGCCGACATAGATTGATTTGATACGGCGGAGAGTATCTGGGCAACTTGTATCCGGGACAAGGGCCGCGTATCGGGCACGGCAACCCAACCTCGTGCATTCAGGCGGTCTAACAGGGGATACACGGGATGATGCAGTGGGATATCCGGTGAGGCCTCTTCGCCTATCACTGGATTGGCGAAACAAAAAAATATCGGGATGCACGTGAGTAATCTGAGTAGCAAGTGTATATTTCTCATGATGGTTAAGAAAATAAAGCGGTTTCTTTGAATTTGGTTCAAAGCGCGGTACTTGTCAAGCATCGCGCTTTTTTACAACGTGTTTAGCCCTTGACTTTACAGCGGTCATGGGCTATTTTTCGCCTTTTGTAAACAGCACCTGATACAAACTTTTGACAATGCTTTCAATCCGAAAAAATGCCTCTGTATGCGATGACTGCGGTCTTTGTTCTTTCGGGCAAAATAACGGAGAAACTATTGACCGCATTACACGAGAAGTCGTGCGCCAGATACGGGGGGGGAATGGCGCAGAAATTCCCATTTCTGTAGGTGTATCTGCCCGGCATGCACATGTTGACGACGAAACCCTGGAGATCCTTTTTGGCGCAGGTCATACCTTAACGCCTTATCGCGAACTCTACCAGCCGGGCGCTTTTGCCGCCGAGGAAGTCATTTCTGTTGTTGGTCCCCGGTTGCGCGCGATTGAGCGCGTGCGGATTCTCGGTCCCAGCCGCGACTATAATCAGGTTGAACTCGCCCGAACAGATGCCATTTACATCGGCGTTGATCCACCTGTGCGCGATTCGGGAGACCTGAGAGATGCGCCACCGGTCACATTCATAGGTCCCAGGGGATCGGTCACAGTGCATGCGGCTATTCGCGCGTCGCGTCACATTCATCTGCGGCCATCTGATGTCGTGGATTATGGCTTTCAGGGACGGGAAGCTGTCAGGGTGCGCGTGGGAGGTGAAAAAGGCGTTATATATGACAATGTGCGTCTCAAAATTGACGAAAGCTATTTGCCCGAACTCCATCTGGATACCGACGATGCCAACGCAGCTGATCTCGTATGTGGCGATACGGTGTTTATGATAAAATGAATGCACTCGGTATGATTGAAACACTCGGCGTTATTGGTACAACAGAAGCTGCCGATGCGATGGTCAAGATGGCTTCCGTTACGATTGAAAAGTACGAAAAAATTGGCGCGGGATATACCACCACGCTCGTGCGTGGCGATGTGGGCGCGGTTCGCGCAGCTATTGAAGCGGGAACAGAAGCTGCCGAGCGCGTTGGGGATCTCGTTGCTGCTCACATCATTCCAAATCTCGATCCACAGGTAGAGGCAGTTATTTTTTACCAACAATGATCATTTTTCAGGAGGAATAGCAACATGGGTGAAGCCCTCGGCATGATTGAGACCAAAGGTCTCGTAGCTATGATTGAAGCGGCAGATGCGATGGTCAAAGCCGCCAATGTCCAGTTTGTCAATTGGGAGCGCATTGGCGCGGGATATGTTACTGCTATGGTGCGCGGTGATGTAGCAGCCGTCAAAGCCGCAACGGAAGCCGGTGCGGCTGCCGCTGGCAAAGTTGGCGAACTCGTTTCCGTACACGTCATTCCGCGACCACATGGTAGCCTCGAAAATATTCTGCCTATCGGCTCTTCAAACGACTAAACTATGACCCTTGGCAAGGTGGTGGGAACGGTTGTTGCCACCCAAAAAGACAGCGGCCTGGCGGGTTTCAAGCTCCAGATCGTTCAAACGCTCGATTTGCCCGCATTCGAACTTAGAGAAAGTTTTTTGGTCGCCGTAGATGCTGTTGGCGCAGGCGATGGCGAAGTCGTGCTCTGTTGTAGTGGGAGTTCCGCCCGCATGACGAGTGTAACTGAAGATCGTCCTGTCGATGCTGTGATTGTCGCTATTATCGACACGGCAGAAATCGAAGGTGAAGCGGTTTATCAGAAGTGAGAAGTGTGAAGTGAGATATGAACTTAGACGAAATCCAGATTCAATCGGTGGTTGAGCAGGTCGTGCGCCGCCTCGTGGCTGAGCGCGAAGCTCCTGCGGTTATTGCACCGCCCGCACGCTATGAAAACAAAGGCGACGATGGTCTTTTTGACGATCTCGAAGAAGCTATTGCCGCGGCTTCAGAAGCCCAACGAGCACTCGAAGCCATGAGCCTGGAGCAACGCCGCGACCTGATTGCTGCCATTCGCCGCGAATCTATGGCGCATTCAAAGGGTATTGCACAAAAAACCGTTGAAGAAACTGGCATGGGCAAGGTGCCGCACAAAATTCGCAAACTCGAAGTTGTTGTACAACACACGCCTGGCGTTGAAGATTTGCAACCCACGGCATGGACGGGCGACAATGGTTTGACGGTTGTTGAAATGGCGCCTTTTGGCGTGATTGCAGCGGTCACGCCATCCACGCACCCGGTGCCCACTGTGGTGAACAATGCAATTAGCTTTATCGCTGCGGGCAATAGTGCGGTGTTTGCACCTCATCCGAGCGCGAAAGATGTTTCGGCTTTGGGGCTTCAAATACTCAATCGCGCCATTGTCGGCGCGGGCGGTCCACCAAATTTGCTCGTCGCTGTGCGCGAACCTTCCATAGAAACGGCGCAGAGCCTTTTTGTGCATCCCAGTATCGACCTCGTTCTCGTCACCGGCGGTGGCGGTGTTGTCAAGGCGGCCATGCAGGCACCCAAGCGCGTGATCGCAGCAGGGCCTGGCAATCCACCTGTGGTCGTAGATGAGACTGCCGATATCGAAAAGGCCGCCCACGGCATTATTGAAGGCGGCGGTTTTGACAATAATATTTTGTGTATTGGCGAAAAGGAAGTTTTTGCCGTTCAATCCGTAGCCGATGAACTGATGCGCCACCTGAAGGCAAATAATTGTGTGGAACTCGACCGCTCGCAAATTGATGCGCTGACCAAAATCGCTTTTCCCCGCGACGAAAAAGGCGATTGGATGCTCAATCGAGACCTCGTCGGTCGCAGCGCGCATGTGCTTGCCGCCCAAATTGGCCTCAATATCTCGCCCGATACAGAGCTTTTGGTTGGCGAGGTCGAAAATGAGCACGATTTTGTTCAACACGAGCAGATGATGCCATTTGTTCCCATTGTTCGCACACCCGATGTACACAGGGCAATTGACTGGGCTATTCGAGCAGAACAGGGGTATCGCCACACGGCGGTCATGCATTCTAAGAATGTCGAGAATATGACGGTTATGGCCCGCCGATGTAAGTGTACGATTTTTGTGAAAAACGGTGCGTCATCTGCGGGATTGGGTGCAGGTGGCGAGGGCTATACGTCTTTCTCTATTGCCACGCCTACCGGCGAAGGCTGCACGTCTGCCCGCACATTTACCCGCCAGCGTCGCTGTGCCCTTATCGACTACTTCAGGATTGTATAAATCTCGCATCTCGTGAGGTAAAAATGTTCCTCGGTCGCGTCATTGGCAAAATTTGGGCAACGCGCAAAGATGTCTCGCTCAAAGGTTTTAGACTGCTTGTCGTTGAACCGATTGATCACGACCACAAAAAAGCTGGGGATGCTTTTGTCGCAGTTGATGTGGTCAATGCCAGCGATGGCGAGACCATCTACTGGGTCGGTTCACGGGAAGCTCCCAACGCGCTGCCCGATAAATATGGCCCGGTTGATGCGGCAGTTGTCGGTATTGTCGATCGGGTTGATGCATGAGGTAGCCTACCCTCCGGCTCCCCACAGAAGAAGGGGAGATAGCAGCTAAATCCCGAATCCCAAATTTTATATGTTCCTTGCCCGTGTACTCGGTAGCGTCACATCGACTATTAAACACAGCGATTACAACAGCGCTAAACTCATGGTCGTGCAGCCCATTACGCCCGATGGTAAAGATGACGGCGCATCAGCACTCGCAGTTGATGCCACAGGCGTGGGTCGCGGCGAAATTGTCCTCGTAATTCGTCAGGGCGTCGCGGCAGGTCTCGTTCTCAATGTGGAATTGCCTGCGGTGCGTTCCGTTATTGTCGGTGTTGTGGATGATATTGATATAAAGAGGTGAGATATAAAATGAATCTCCATCAAGCCAAACTCGATATTGTTGAAGCTGGACGTCGCGTGTACGAACGCGGCTTTGTCGCTTCTAACGATGGCAATATTTCATGCCGAATAGAAGAAGATCGCATTCTCACGACGCCAACGGGGATGTCCAAGGGATTTCTCAAGGTCGAAGATCTCTGTATTACGGACATGGATGGCACGCTCGTGAGTGGCCAAAAGCGACCTTCGTCGGAAATTGGCATGCATATTTTTCTCTATCGCGAGCGTCCCGATGTGCGCGCTGTGGTACACGCACATCCGCCAACTGCTACGGGTTTTGCGGTGGCTGGCGTTCCCCTTACCATGTGTGTTTTGCCCGAGGTGGTTATCACGCTGGGTGCTATACCCATTGTGGAATACGGTACGCCGGGGGGGCCTGAGATATCTGAACCGATCAGGCAATACGTCAAAGATTACGACGCCTATTTGCTCGAAAATCACGGTGCGACTACGATCGGCAGCGATGTGATGAATGCTTATTACAAGATGGAAACGCTGGAGCATTTTGCAAAAATACTTTTTGTGGCACAACAACTCGGTGGGTATAACGAACTCAATGCGGAACAGGTGGAAAAATTGGTCGCGATTCGCAACCGCATGGGGCTTCGCGGTCCTGACCCAGCGTGCGATGTTCCCGATGTACCCGCAGCGCAACCTGAGACCAACGGCGGTATTCCCACGATTCGCACGTTGAGTGCGGGCGGGCAGGCAGGGACAGAAACTTCCCAGGACGATCTCATCGGGGAAATCACCCGCAGGGTTATGGAAGAGTTAAAATAATGAAAACAATGCCCAACATCATTTACATCCTCTCGGATGATCTCGGCTATGGCGACTTGGGTTGTTTCGGGCAGGAGTTTATTTACACGCCCAATATTGACCGCGTCGCAGCAGAGGGCATTCGCTTTACGGACCACTATGCCGGGTCTTCGGTTTGTGCGCCTTCGCGGTGTGTGCTTATGACGGGCCTGCATACGGGGCATTGTTATGTGCGGGACAATCGCGCTTTGCCCATTGAGGGCAATGTGCCCATTCCCGGAGAGACGCAGACGGTTGCCAAATTGCTCAAAAAGGGCGGTTATGCCACTGCTTGTATTGGCAAATGGGGATTGGGGTATCCGGGATCTGAAGGCGATCCCAACAATCAGGGATTCGATCACTTTTTTGGGTATAATTGCCAGCGCGAAGCCCACACGTATTATCCTCAGCACCTCTGGCGCAACGATCAGAAAATTATGCTCTACGGCGAATCGTATTCACACGATCTGCTCACGGCTGAGGCTTTGCAATTTGTACGCGATCAGCAATCCAATCCCTTTTTCCTCTATTTGGCCTACACGATTCCACACACCAGATTTGAAATTCCATCTCTCGATATTTACAAAGATAAGCCCTGGACAGAAAATCAGAAGACGCAGGCGGCTATGATTACGCGCATGGACCGCGATATTGGCACGCTTTTGGACCTGCTCGACGCGTTCGGAATTGCCGAAAATACGCTTGTTATCTTCACGAGCGACAATGGTCCCCACGGCAGTGGCAATACGCTTGAACACTTCAATGCGGCTGGTGCCCTTCGCGCAAAAAAGGGGAGTCTCTACGAAGGTGGTATCCGCGTGCCTTTTGTCGCCCGGTGGCCGGGAACGATTCAACCCGGTACTGTGAGCGCACATTATTCGGGCTTTCAGGATATGTTGCCCACGTTCTGCGAATTGGCTGATACGTCCATCCCGGAACCGGTTGATGGCATTTCTATGTTGCCTGCGCTCCTGGACCGCGATACCCAACAAGCTCACGAATTTCTCTACTGGGAGCGGCGTGGGGTCAGTGCTGTTCGTATGGGCGATTGGAAAGCGTATTTACCCGAGGGGCATACCAATCCCGAGGGCGTTGTTGAACTCTACGATTTGGCGACGGATATTGGCGAACAAAATGATCTCGCAGCCGAATATCCAGATATTGTTTCAGAAATTCGAGCCATCGTTCAAAAATCGCATCGAGATACGCCTTGGGAAACCTGGGAATACGACGGACCGATTCCCAATGAATATGGGACAGTAGTTCATAGATGAGGTGGGATCGGAAAGTGCCCAATCGCAAAGCGACTATTGTCATATTTTGCAGTGCCCTGATTGTGTTTGTCAGCATGGGCATTCGCCAATCCTTTGGCCTTTTTTTATCACCGATCAGCCGGGACCTCGGCATTGGACGCGAGGTTTTTAGTCTGGCCATTGCCTGGCAAAACCTCATTTTTGGTTTGCCTATCCTGGGCATTGTTGCAGATCGTTTTGGACCGCGATGGGTTGTCGCTGGTGGCGCATTGCTCTATGCCGTCTGTTTTTTTCTTTTGTCTTCTGTGAGCACGCCTCCTGGTCTGTACACCGTGCTCGGTGTGCTCATGGGCATTGCGCTTAGCAGCATTTCTTATGTGGTGGTCCTCGGTGCGGTCGCTCAGGTTGTTGCACCGGAAAAACGCGCCTCGTATTTTGGGCTTATTACTGCCGCGGGTTCTTTTGGAACGTTTGCAATTGTGCCGGGTGTGCAATGGCTTCTCTCGAACGTGGGCTGGCAATCTTCATTTGCTTTCATCGCGCTGGTCGCGGGGGCAAGTGGCTTACTCGCTATTGGGATTCCACAGCGCGGGCGAGAGGTGTCCCCCAATACCGTTGAATCTCACGATGGCAGTCTGCTTCAAGCACTTCTGCAAGCGCGCGGTCATTCGGGATACTGGTTGCTCAATGCGGGTTTTTTGTGTGTGGATTTCACGTGGCATTTATCGCCACCCATCTGCCCGCATTTTTGACCGATTACGGCCTTTCAAAGATGGTCGGGGCAACGGCGTTATCGCTGATTGGCCTTTTTAATATTTTTGGATCTTATCTTTCGGGGCAACTCGGCGACCGATATCGCAAAAAATATCTCTTGAGTTTGCTCTATTTGGGGCGTGGGCTTGTCATTAGTGGCTTTCTGTTCATACCCGTTACAAATACGTCGGCCCTTGTGTTTGGCAGTCTGATCGGGTTCTTATGGCTCGCAACCGTTCCGCTGACGAGTGGCACTGTCGCGCAGATTTTTGGGTCGCGCTATCTTTCCACGCTGTATGGCATTGTTTTTTTTAGCCACCAGATCGGCAGTTTTTTGGGCGTGTGGCTGGCCGGGCGCGTGTATGATGCAACGGGGTCTTACGACCTCATTTGGATTGCCGCGATTCTCCTGGCTGTGACTTCATCGCTCGTTCATCTGCCCATTGCCGATAAGCCCCTGCAGAGGCTTGAAACAGTTACACCATGAAAATCCTCATAGCAAACGCAGGCTCTACGTCATTTAAATATCGCTTGTTTGACATGACCGATGAAGCGGTGCTCGCCGAAGGTCGTCTCGAACGCATCGGTGATTCGTCTTCACCCGTTGCTCATCAGATTGGCGAATACGCTGTTGAAACCGAACAACACTTGCCGGATTATCCGTCTGCGGTACGCGATGTTATTGCGCGTCTGACAGACACGCACACCGGCGTACTCTCCGACTTGTCTGACCTCGATGCCGTTGGATTTAAGACCGTTCACATGCGCGGGAAAGCGGGTACTTATCTTCTCACAGAAGACGTCTTGCAGCGCATGGCGGATTACAATAGCCTCGCGCCTGCCCACAACCCTCCCTATATCCAGGCGATTCACATTTTCGCACAATGCGCTCCCAATCTGCCCCTGATTGGGCTTTTTGAAGCCGCTTTCCACGTCAACATACCCGATTATGCCTATATTTACAGTGTGCCCTACGAATGGTATGAAAAATACGGGGTTCGCAAATACGGCTTCCACGGCGCGTCCCATCGCTACGTTTCGCAACGCGCAGCGGAGATACTCAATCGCGAGGATCTCCGCGTGGTATCATGTCATCTCGGTGGAAGTGCCTCTTTGTGCGCGGTTCGCAATGGACAATCGATAGACACCTCGATGGGCTTCTCGCCCCAAACAGGTATTATCAATAGCACGCGTATTGGAACTATTGACCCGTTCATTATTCCCTATATCATGGACCGCGAAAATTTATCGACAAGCGAGATGTGCCGCATCCTGTCAGAAGAGAGCGGTTTGCTCGGCATTTCGGGTATTAGCGGCGATGTGCGCGACCTCGAAGAAGCCGCTCAAAAGGGGCACGCACGCGCGCGTCTCGCTCTGGAGGCATTTTGTTATGGGATCAAGAGAGAAATCGGTGCTTGCTCTGCCGCGCTGAGTGGTCTGGATGCGATTGCTTTTGCCGGGGGTATTGGCGAGCGCGGGGCAAGTGTGCGTCAGCGCGTTTGCACCGGTCTCGAATACCTGGGCGTTCACCTCGACAAGGCAGCAAATGCCAATCCGCCCACAGAGGGGATAATCTCGACATCTAACAGCGAAGTCGCCATTCTGATTGTCCAAACCGACGAAGAATGTATTGTCGCACGCGCAGTAGCCGAATACTTGAAGGAGCGCGTATGAAAATTACCGATATTCGCACGATTCCACTTTTTTCGACTGGGATGCGGTGCGCCATTACTCTGGTGAGAAGTGAGGAATAGATTGATGCCCAAATTTTTATCGCATCGAATATTGAAATACGGATCTAATGCGCTTGTGGCAGTGTTGATTGTACTGGGTATTCTGGCGGTGGTTAATTTTTTGACCACGCGGTATCACGCGCGCTTTGATCTGACGGCTCGCGGTCTTTACACGCTGTCGCCTCAAACGATTTCTCTGTTGGAGAATTTATCTGAGGATGTCAATGTTGTGGCATTTTTTCGCGAAGCAGAACAGCGCGCTTACGAGCATTTGCTCAAGCAGTACGCCTATCATTCGAGGCGTTTTGCTTATCGTTTTGTCGATCCCGACCGGGAGCCGATTGAGGCCCGGCGATATACCGTGACGCGGTATGGTATTTCGGTGATCGAATATGGCAATCGGGAAGAGCGAATTCAGGAAACGTCTGAAAAGGCGCTGACCAACGGCATTGCGCGTTTGATGAGTGAAGAACGACAGGTGGTATATTTTGTGGGGGGGCACGATGAGGCACATCCCGACGATCAATCGGAGCAAGGATTTTCCGGAATCAAGCGGTTGCTCATCGAAGGGAACCACGACGTGCGTCCATCCCTGGTGCTGACGCAATCACAGCGCGTGCCAAAAGATTGTGATGCGCTGATTGTCGCGGGACCCAAACGCCCGTTTTTGCCAGCAGAGATCGATATTGTAGCGACGTATCTCAATCGGGGAGGGGCGGCGTTCTTTTTGTTGGATCCTCTCATCGATACGGGGCTTGAGCCATTGTTGCACAAGTGGTCTATTGGCTTGCGAAATGATTTTGTGGTCGATAAAAGTCAGGTGCTGCCGGGTGCTGATTTTTCGGTTCCAGTGACGACGCATTATAGCAAACATCCCATTACGGATAAGCACTCGGGATTGCAGACGTTTTATCCGTTGACGCGCTCGATGGAACGCGTGGGATCTTTGCCGGGTGCCGATGTTTCTTCGCTGGTGCTGTCTTCGCCGAATAGTTGGAGCGAGACCAATCTGGATGCCGTTTCCGATAGAGACAAAGAAGCGGTGCAATACACATCGGGTGCTGACCGCCCGGGACCGCTGTGGCTGGCGATGGTTGTGGAAGGCCCGGCCACTATTGCTGCAAAAGCTGGTGATGACCGGCGCGGTACGCGGGCGCGGATTGTGGTATTTGGCGATTCGGATTTTGCGAGTAATCGCTTTGTGGAAGTGGCGGGCAATGGCGATTTGTTTATGAATGCGACGAATTGGTTGCTCAGAGCACGCGATAAAATTACGATTCGTCCCAAGAGCACGAGTTTCCGCCCGCTGACATTGAATCCGGGAGATGAATTTTGGATTCGATGGGTGTATTGGTTGGTGTTGCCAGGCGTCCCGGTTGTTGCGGGTGTGCTGGTCTGGTGGCGCAGGCGGTGAAATGTGTAATGGTAACTGATTATTGAGGAATAAATTGTGGGTCTTAAGGTGACAGCGATTCTGGCGGTTTTGCTTTTGGGGCTGGTGGGATTTGTCTTTTTATATGAACGTCCTCGCATGGCAGAGGAACAACGCGAAATTGAAGCGCAGAATGCGTTTATTGAAGTTCAGCGACATCGCGTTGCGCGGTTGACATTGACCAATGACTACGGGCAGTTTGTCGCCGAGAAGCGCGGCAACGAATGGGGGCTGATCGAGCCGATAGAAGTGCCTGCCGATTGGTTAGAATTTGAGGGTATGATTGAGATTGCGCAGATTGTTGAACGCGGTCGGATTGTGGTTGATGAAGGCGATTACGCAGGGGTTGCTCTCGCCGATTTTGGGCTGGCCCCACCCGTGGTTGAGGTGCGATTTGAACCGGTATCGGGCGATCCCGTGTGGTTGTTGTTTGGCGATGATATTCCCTCAAAGCAGGGGTGCTATCTGACCTGGTCGGGGGGGAACAAGGTCGTAGTGACAAAAAAGCAATATCGCGCTCGGTTTAATCGCCCGCTGATGGAATTGCGCGATACGCGGGCATTTTTCTTTGATCCCGATCTGGTTACGCGGGCATATCTTCAAACGCCTGAGGGAGAGTATGTGGTTGTGAGAGATGGGCTGAAATGGCATCTCGTTCATCCGATAAAAAAGCGGGCTGACGCGCGTGAGGTTTTGACGTTGTTGGGACGTTTAAAAGATGAGCGCGTTGCATCTTTTCACAAAGAGACAGTGGATGATCCTGCAATTTATGGGTTTGACAATCCGGATTACAAAGTCGAGTTGCATTTAAAAGATAGTGAAGCGCCCAATACGCTGTTGCTGGGCAAACGCGTTCCCGATAATCGACAGAAATTGTGGTATGGGCGTGTAATGAATCGGCCTCAGGTGTTTATCGTCGAGCAATTGCTTCCAGAATCTCTGGATATTCCATTGAGCCAATTGCGTTATAAACGCGTTTTTGAATTTGATCGCACGGGTGTTGATCGCGTGCGGTTGGCATATCGAGACAGTGTGGTGAATTGCTCGAAGGACGGCGATGGCTCGTGGCAGGTAGTGATGGGTGATCGGCGCGTTATGGGAGGGGATGCAGGCGTTGAAGATTTGATTGATCGCGTTCACAATCTGGTCGTTGCTGAGTTTCCGGATAAAGTAGATGAATCTGCCACGGAGAGTCTGGCTGATCCCGTGTTGACGATTTCTTTATGGCGGGGAGAAACACTGGTGCAAGAGTTGATCATTGGGCAGGCCAACAATTTTTGGTATGGTAAGGCCAAGACGCACCGCGAAGTAGTTGTGTTGCCGTATTCGGTGATGTCGCGGTTACAACTGGACGAATAGACGAACCCCGCCTAACCACCCAACTACTATCATAGATTCGTAGATTCGCTAATTCGCTAATTCGCCATGCGTAAAATTTATTTTTTCTTTTTTTTCATAGTTTGGATCGGAATACAAACAGTTCCGACCGATGCAGCGGTAGAGTTTCTGACAGGGGTTGACCGCGATACTATCACAATTGGCGACCCTTTTGTTTTGCGTTTGCGCGTCCATCGTGGGGCTGATGATAAGGCGGAAATCTCGTATGAGAAAGATTTTTTCCAGCCATTTGAAATCCGGCACACAGGTGGGGTTGAAACAGAACAACTTGAAAATAGACGGGTGCGGGAAACGCAAGACATCGTGCTGGCGATTTATCAGGTGGGCGCGTTCCGCGTGCCACCCGTTTCTTTGCATTTTGTCAATGCAGAAGGCGATTCTGGTAAAATCACGTCGCAACCCATTGATGTGCTGGTACAGAGTGTGAGGCCAGAAGGCACGACGGATATTCGCGATGTGAAGCCGCCGATGGTTGTGGTGGCACAGATCCCCGTGTGGTTTTGGCTGGTGGTTGGGGGACTGATTCTACTGCTTGCAGGGTTGGTGTGGTATGTTTATCGACGCAGGCGTCGTCCGGGAGTCGAGTTGCCACCGCCACCTGTCAACTGGTTAGAGGAATTGGACAGGGTGGGGCAGTTGGGGCTGATAGAGGGGGAAAACTACCGGCAGTATTATTCTCTGCTATCGGCTGTTTTGAGGCGGTGTTTGGAAGCCAAAACCCCCGTGCATGCGGTGGAGCGTACGACGTTTGAGATTGGGCGAGATTTGCGTGTCCATGCGTTTGACGATCAATTGGTGATGGCTATCGAGGGTTTTTTGAATGAAGCGGATCGCGTCAAGTTTGCCAAATTCGCGCCGCGTGATTACATGGCGCGCGAGGCGATGGATGGCGTGCGCGATATTGTGAATACTCTGGTTACACCTTCTGTGACACAGGAGGTAGTCGAGTGATGCGTTTTGCCAATCCAGAGTGGTTACTGATCCTGCTGTTTATTCCGGTGCTGATCTATCGCTATATTGGGCGCGAAAGGCGCAAGTCGGGGCGCATTCGGTTTTCCGATACGCGCCTTTTTCGGCGTATTGGCCCGTCCTTTTCGCTGAAGTTGCGGCACAGTTTGATCGCGTTTCGCTGTGTGGCCCTGGCCTTGCTCATCGCGGCGATGGCGCGGCCGCAGTCGGGGCGCGAAGGCCGAGAAATTTTGAGTCAGGGAATCGATATTGCGCTGGCGATTGATGTGTCGAGTAGCATGGAGGCCAAAGACCTGGCAGACCAGCGCAAGACCCGGTTGGAGGTGTGCAAAGAGGTGGTGGCGCAATTTGCACAGGGGCGCGCCAATGATCGTCTCGGGCTTGTGGTCTTTGCCGCAGAAGCCTATACACAATGCCCACTCACGCTGGATTACGGCGTGTTTTTGAGTTTTCTCGATGGTGTTGAAATTGCCGACAAGGACTGGGATGGCACTGCGATTGGTTTGGGGATCGCAACTGCGGTGAATCGCTTGCGAGAATCTGAGGCCAAGAGTAAAGTGATTATTTTGTTGACGGATGGGAAGAATAATCGCGGTGAGATCGATCCGATGACCGCAGCGCGCGCAGCAGAGGCCGTGGGTATTCGCATTTATGCGATTGGTGCGGGCAGCAGGGGAACGATTATGCAGGAGGTTGACGGGATTTTTGGTAAGCGTTTTGTGCCGGTTAAAGTCGAGATTGATGAAGAGACGCTAAAAAAAGTGGCCGATGCAACGGGTGGGAAATATTTTAGAGCGACAAGTGAAGAAAAGCTGGAGGAGATATACGCCGAGATTGGCGAGATGGAAAAGACAGAGATCAAAGTGCGCGAGTATGTGGATTATCGCGAGTTGTTTCACCTATTTCTCTATCCCGGTTTGGCGTTGTTATCATTGGAATTGATACTGGGTAATACGCGCTTCAGGAGGTTGCCTTAGATGCGATTTGGCGATCCACAGGCTTTTTATTTTCTTTTATGCGTGCCGGTTTTCGCGCTTTTTTACTGGTGGGCTTTTCGGCGCAAGCGCAGGGCCTTGTATGCATTTGGCGCTCCCGAGTTGATGGATAAACTCGCTTCGGGCGTCAGCCGCATGCGGCAGGGTATAAAGTCTGCGCTGATGTGTATCGGATTTGTTTTTCTGGTTCTGGCACTGGTGCAACCGCAGTTCGGAACCGAATTGGAATTGATTCATCGCCGGGGCGTCGATCTGGTGATTGTTCTGGATACGTCGCTGAGTATGCTGGCCGAGGATATCAAGCCCAATAGGCTGGATCGCGCGCGTTTTGAAATTGAGGGGTTGATCGATCGCCTTGAAGGCGACCGCATCGGCCTTGTGGCTTTTGCCGGCTATAGCC
The DNA here is from genome assembly GCA_022821275.1 of Candidatus Latescibacterota bacterium. Classification (GTDB taxonomy): domain Bacteria; phylum Latescibacterota; class UBA2968; order UBA2968; family UBA2968; genus VXRD01. Next base: position 75,015 of record JAJEDY010000049.1, read on the forward strand.
ATGTGCTTTGTCCGCTTACGCTGGATTATGGCGCGGCAAAGATGTTTTTGGGGCAGGCAGATGTCACGTTAATCCCAGAGCAGGGTACGGCGGTTGCCGAAGCGATTCGCGCGGCTATTCGGGGGTTTGGATCGCGCAATGGGAAATACAAAGCGCTCATTTTGATTACAGATGGCGAGAATCATAGCGGTGATCCCATTGCAGCAGCGCGCGCGGCAGCGGAGGATGATGTGCGAATTTTTGCGGTAGGTGTAGGGACTGCGGATGGTGAGTTGATCCCGATTCGCAATGGCGATGGGGTAGATTATTTGAAGGATGCCGGGGGCAAGATTGTCAAGACGCGGTTGGATGAAGCAACACTGAAGGAGATTGCACGTGTGACTGATGGATTATACGTGCGTGCCAGTGGTGGGAGGATTGGATTGCAGGCGGTGCATGAACGGATTGCAGAGATGGAGAAGCGCGATTTGGGTACTCAGCGTTACGCACAGTATATTCACAGGTTTCAATGGCCATTGGCTTTCGCGCTGTTGTGTTTTGTGAGTGAAGCCCTGTTATCGGACCGACGACGTAGTGAAGAAGTGTGGCGCGGGCGATTTGAGGGGTGAGGTATCCGCAGATGAACGCAGATGGACACAGATGAAAGGCGAGGGTCTGGGGACTGACAACGAAGAGGCTTTTTTATGACGCGATTTTTATATGTTTTGCTGGCGGTGCCATTCCTGGGGTGGACATTTCTCGATCCCGTGGCAAAAAAGAATGAAGAGGGCAATGCCCTGTTTGAGAAGGGGGAGTATGAAGCGGCATTGCGTCGGTATTTGGAAGCGCAACAAGAGGCGCGCACGCGACCGGAGTTGCATTTTAATGCTGGCGATGCGCTCTACAAGCAAGGGAAATATGCCGAGGCTTTGCAGGAGATGGGGCGTGCCACCGAAGGGACTCCTCCGGATATGTCTGCTGCGGCACATTACAATTTGGGCAATGCGCTGTTTCGGCAAGAGAAGTTCCAGGAAGCTGTGGGGGCTTATAAAAAATCATTGGAACTGAATCCGGATGATATAGACGCCAAAATAAATTTAGAATTGGCACTGGAAAAACTGGATCAGGATGAGCAGGATAAAAGTCAGAATCAACAGGATCAGAATCAACAGGATGAAAGTCAAAATCAGAACCAACAGAACCAACAGAATCAACAAGATCAGCAGGAACAAGATCAACAGGATAATCAGGATCAGCAGGATCAACAGGATCAAAATCAGGATCAGCAAGATCAGCAGAATCAACAGCAGGGCGAACAGCCCGATCCCAGAGAGATGACGCCCGAGGAGGCGGCGCGGATTCTCAATGCGATGAAGGCGCGAGAAGAAGAATCCCAGAAGCGACGCAAATTGAAGTTGCGGGGCAGGCGATATGATGGCAATGCATGGTAGAGAAAGATGGATATTTTTGTGCGGTGTTTTGTTTACCCTGTTGTGGGCACAGGAAACTGATGCACAGAGTGTGATGATGCGGGCTTCGGTGGATCGCACTCGGGTTGAAGTCGGCGACCTGATTCAGTTCACTGTGGCGGTTGAGGCTGCGCAAATGGGGAGTGTGTCTGCGCCTCAGGTTCCCACGCCTGATGGGTTGCAATTGACGGGTAGCACGTCTTCTACATCAATGTCCGTTAATATTGTCAATGGCGAGATGACAACAAAGCGCACGACGACATATCATTTCTCCTTTCGCGCACAGAGAACAGGCACTTATGTGCTCGGTCCGGCACAGTTGGCTCATGGAGGTAAGACGATTCGGTCTGATCAGGTGCGCGTTGAGGTAGTAAAAAGAAGTGGTCGTCCGCAGACGCGCCCTGCGCCATCAACGGGACGGTCAATGGGACAGTCAGAGATTCAGGAGATTGAAAAAAATTTGTTTTTGCAGGCGATTCCCGAAAAGCGAGCGGTTTATGTGGGGGAGCAGGTTGGTGTGACTTATAAATTGTTTACGCGCTACGATTTGCGAAATGTGCAATACGGCCAGGTGCCGACGTTTACGGGATTTTGGACTGAGACTGTGTTTGATGCCCAGCGTTTGAATATGCAGCGAGAGGTTGTCGATGGGCGCGCGTTTAATACGGCATTGCTCAAGCGTTTGGCACTGTTTCCGACAACGGCGGGTAAGCAGGCTCTGGAGCAACTTGAGGTGAATTGCGAAATTGTTGCGGGGCGGCGGTCGCGCGGTCTGTTCGATTTTGATCCGTTTGGTGCGTTTGATACGCAGCAGGTGACGGTGCGGTCGGGCGAGATTGAAATTGAAGTGAAGCCTTTGCCGGCTGGTGCGCCGAAGGGTTTTGGCGGCGCTGTTGGGCAATTTGAGATGCGCGCAGAGGCGATTCCAGGTAAGGTGAAAGCCGGCGATCCAGTTGCGGTAAAGGTGGTGGTGCAGGGGGCGGGAAATTTGCACGCGATTAACGAGCCTGTTCGTCCTGAGCGGTCGGGTTTTAAGTTTTATGATCCCAAAGTAAATTTGGAAACACAAAAGCGGGGTACGCGTCTGGGTGGGCAAAAAACTTTTGAGTATGTGGCGATTCCGCATAAAACGGGGCAGGTGATCTTGCCGCCTTTTACACTGGCCTATTTTGATCCAGCGCAGGAGCGGTATAAAACCGTGCAGACCAAACCGATTACTTTACAGGTGACGCCGGGTGAACAGATGCCACAGCCAGTTGATGGGTTGATAGGTGAAGAAGTACGCGCGTTGGGGAGCGATATTCAGTATATCAAACCCGACCGGCTGCATTTGGCCGATCAGAGCTTGTTGCTCTATCAGCGCAGTGGGTTTTGGCTTTTGCAGTTGGTTCCCCTTTTGGGAGTGGCTGGTGCTTATGCTTATCGACGGCATCGCGTGCGTTTAGAAGGCGATGTGGCTTATGCGCGCAGGAGGCGTTCGCGCACGGAAGCACAGCGGCGTTTGAGCAAGGCCAAAGGGTTAATGGAGGCTGGCGATAGCGCGGGTTTTCACGGTGAAGTTCACAGGTCTTTGGCTCAGTTTGTCGCGGATCGAACCAATCGCGCGGCGGCGGGTTTGACAGCGGATCAAATAGGTGCTGTGCTGGTGGAACGCGGTGTGGAGGCACAGGTGATTGCAGGCGTTCAAGACGTGTTTGGTCAATGCGATCAGGCCCGGTTTGCGCCAGGGCAGATTTCAGTAGAGCAGATGCAAGAGTTATTCACACAGACCGAAGATTTGATCGGCGCGTTGGAGCGGTGTATTTAGTTATGAGGACGGTGATAGAACGGTTGTTATACCCCATTGTCGCAGTTGCGATACTTGGCGTGGATACAGTAGTTGCTTCAGAAGCTCTCGTCGCATTGTACAATCGGGGCAATGAATACTATCGCGCAGGGGATTATGAAGCGGCGATCTCGGCTTATGAACGCGTTGTCGCACAGGGGTTGTACAATGGTGAAGTGTATTATAATCTGGGCAATGCGTATTTCAAAAACGCGCAGCTTGGGCGTGCGATTTTATCTTATGAACGCGCGTTGATGTTGATGCCAGATGATCGAGATGTTCTGGCGAATTTGCAATTTGCCAATGCCCAGAAGGTAGATCGGGAAAGCGAAGATGAGGTCAATATTTTGACGCGGGTCTTGCAATCGTTTTTTGCGTTTTTTACCCTCGATGAACTGGCAGTTATCGTTTGTGTGTTTGTCTTTTGTCTGGGTGGCGTGGTGGTGTGTTGGATTTTTGTGCCCGTCCGTCGCTTGCTGTGGGGTGGGCTGGTGGTGGTTTTTGTAGGCGGACTTTTGAGCAGTGCGGCGATGCTGGCGTTTAAGGCGCATCAACACAGCATTCCCAAAGCGATCATTTTGGTGGATGAGGCCATTGGACGCAGCGGGCCAGGGCGCGACTTTTTACAGGTTTTCGCACTTCACGAGGGCACAAAGGTCGAGATTGAGCGCGTTGAAGGTGGGTGGTTACTGGTGCGCCTGCGATCGGGTCTCGGCGGCTGGGTTGAAGCGCGTGCGTTGGAGCGGATTTGAGAGGGCGATAATTTTTTGACGTAGAACGCGTTTTACTGAGGGATATATAGTTATGGGTGCCATTCTACCAGGTGTTCTGACGGCTATTCTGGTGATTATCAGTTTTGCCCTTGTGCTCGGCATTTTTCTTTTTTTTGGCTGGCTTTTGACGCTTTTCCTACCCTTCTCTCTGTTCGAAGGTGCCCTGCTATCTATGATTGCCTGCCTCGTAACCGGGAGTTTATGGCAAACCATCTGGCGTTTCGGTGCATCTGGTGAGGAAGATAAGAACGATTTTGAAGCGGACGAGATTCCCGTGTCTCGGTTCTGGAGCACGTCTGCGGATCGGACATGGGAGAATTGGCTCCGATACATCATTGCGAACTCGGTGTATGAGGACCTGATCGAGTCACCCCATTGGGTGGAGGTCACGGATGATCTGCAAGACCTGTCTATCGGTCTGGCAGATGCAGCCCTTGAGATATTGAAGGCGAAGTCACCTCGGTCCACGCGGTTGAGAGTGAGCAAAGGGGGCTTGAAGCACGAGATGGTCAAAATGGGGCACCCGGTATATCAGGATGATCTCTTGAATCTGTCAGTCTCATCGGTGAATGCTGTGCTGATGCCTATGGAGAGATTGTTGAGACAAATTGTGAGGGAGCAGTCGTGGGACGAGCCAGCGGGCGTGCCTGAGGCACCGCTTAACTGATCGCTGAGGTTGTTCGGCGTTTCAGATACGTTTGACACCACCGCGCAAATTGATTGCTGTTCAACTAAACGCACCGTAGCGATCACTGCATTTGCATAACCCGCGGCGACTTGCATCTCAATCTCTGACAGGCGAGTGGAAATATCTCGTAGAAGGTCGGACATCTGGTTCGGATGTCGCCATTGTCGTGACCAAGCTGAGTTTAACTGGAAAATTGGTTATCATCTAACATTGAGCAGGTATCAAAACGATTTTTTCGCATTAAAATTTAATCTTATATAAAACAATAATTTATACCAAAAAATCATCAATGATAAACATCTCTAATTTATTGAATAAAATTTACTGATTCCGTGTGTGAATCTATTTTTAGATAATAAAATTACCATTATGACTTAAAAATAGCCTTTTTGAAGGTCAAATTGCATAGACGCAAAATATATTCCAAAAAGGTGCCAAGGGGCTGCTCAATGTCAGTATCATTACTATTTATGTCGAGTAAAACAACAAGGAGTCAAGCCATGGTGTGTGATATATGTGGGAAATCGGGGGTGCGCCAGCGTTACGTTTCACGTAGTTATGGAAAAGGCACATCTCTTCTTGTTATCGAGGGTGTGCCTGTGATGAGTTGTCCCCATTGTGGCGAGAGCTATTTGACAGCACAAACCCTGCATGAAGTTGAGCGCATTAAGCGCGAGCGAGAAGGAATCGCGACCAAACGCACCGTAGCAGTCGCTGCATTTGCATAACTCGCGGTGATCCACATTTCAACCTCTGGCACGCGACGAGAGATGTTTTGAAATGTGAAGAACACAGGTGCCGGTCCATCGCATTGCCCATTATATGCCGTTCTCCTAATATCGGGAGGGCGGTATTTTTTGTAACTGGCGACGTTGGTCAAACTCACACTACATCCGCGGAGAACGGCCGAGGGATGGAAAACATCAAAATGTCCGTGTTTGTCTCCCTTTGTGCGCTGTGACAGAGCTTTGCGGAGTCGTACAAAACACCAAAAATAGACATTTATAGTTATTTATGTCCTATTTTATACTAATTATATACATATCAATTTTAATATATATCCAATTATTAATTAACATGTCTGTGGACAGTTTGCCGCTTATTCAGTATCTTAACATCACAATTGATACAAAGCATTGAACTCGACAAAAGGAGCCTCGCCATGAAAATTGATCCTGATCGCCTTCGCTATCTACGCAAAAATCAGAAACTTTCTCTGGTTAAGCTGGCGGAAAAGACCAAGCGTGTGAATTCGCCTGGAATTACCGAGAAGACAATCCAGCGTTTAGAGGTCCCTTCACAGCAGAACACGGCCGTCCGCGAGCACACCATAGAAAGCTTAGTTAAGGCTCTCAACGTCGAACCTGGTGTACTCACTGGCGATTTGCCGCTTCCCGAGTCCGATAAGGCACCTCCCGACGACAATCTCGAGCGTGTCCAGATCGGCGCGCAGATTGCACCAAAGACCCGACTCGCCTACGATCTCATCAAACGCCGATATGGTATTAGTGCCACCGATATCATCAACATGGCACCGCTCTTTTTTGTACTTCTGGCCGAGGACAGTCTCGCCCAGCGGCGCAAGAAATTGGATGAGGCGAAGGAAGCAATTGGTCGTTTGGAGCAGATTGACGGATTCTGGCATGGAAGCCACGCATACGGCGAGCAAGTCATTTACGAAGGGATTGAGGCTGAAGAAGAATCCATCGCTAAGGCCGACCTGTTCGGCGAGCATTTGCTTGACGATGATCACTATCATCGTAACGCCTTTTTTGATGAACCCTTCGATATTACCAAAGAAAATCCATTCGTCCACTATTTGCGAAAGTTGGCAAATGAACTCGCCATCTCCGGTGTCGTTGATGTAGATGGAGGGGATCTCAATATGGCATCAAATTTCAAGTTCCCTCATTACGACATCTGCCGCGAAGAACTCGACCACATTGCTAATGATTCCCTTGATGCCAAGAGAGCTCTTGAAACTGGTTTTGCTCGGCTCTCAGAGATTCCCGAGGAACGAATGGCGGAAGATGCCGGTGAGGAGCGTGCAAAGTGGCTTGAAGAAAGATTGCCAGATATCTTGAAGAAAATTCCGGAAAAGGAGAAAGGGAACGTATTCGCAAAGTTTATAGCCACGTCTATAGCCACGTCGCCAAAGGGAGACGAGATGAAGGAGGCCTTGGAAAAGTTTGATTCTCAAAAGACCAATTCAGAAACTGATAAAGAAGGAGATGATCAATGATCGACATCACTTATAGCCGACACGCCAGGACACGCATGCAGCAGCGAGGCATTCGCAAAGCAGATATTCCGATCATTCTCGAGTATGGAACGCAGATTGACGACGAGACTTATTTTATGTGTAACCGGGATGCTGTCCGTGAGATTGAGACCCGAAAGCGAGAGATACAAACGTTGAGTCGGCTTGTGAATCGCAAGGTCGTGATACGAGATGGGCGCGTCATCACTGCCTATCCCTCAAACCCAGCAGACCAAAAACGCACCCTACGCCGTGGACGACAGAAGGGGTTGGTAAAATGACAACGGAATCTCGCGGCAATTGTTTGAGTGAGAATGGCACTACCATGTCTCAGCGTTGGTGCATCTACATTGATATCCTTGGATTCAGTCATTTCTGGGGAGATGAGGTGAACTGGGAGGCATTATATCCTCTTGGAGAGCTGATGCGTGCTCTCTTTCGAATCGGAACTAAGGTCTATCCAAACGACGATGACCGACTGTTTGTACATCAGATGGGGGATGGCTTCGCCATCGTGAGCAATTTTGGGGAGTATTCGCTTGAACGTCCCATTTCCATCGCGATTGCGCTGATGCGCCATGTGGCGGCATCTACTGGAAAATTTACGGCCGCAACAATAGCGGAAGGAGAGTTCGGAGACATTCAAGGATGCTATCCGCGAGAAGTAATGGATTGCTCCTGCAATGGTCTCGTCCGCTTGGGCAGAGGACTCATGACTTTGTCCACTGTCCTGGGAACTACCTTCATCCGTGCATACGGTCTTCACAACAAAGCACCATCGGGTCCATTTTTAACGGTATCGGATTGCCGACGTAATCGAGTTCCTGACGGTTTATCTGTACGGACAGCCAAGGATGACTTGAGCACACGGTTGTTGTCAATAGACTGGGTCCGAGCCGAAATGCCACTTCTCAAAAAAATACAAGTTCAGACCGATTTGATAGCTCCTGAACCGGCCGAATTAGTGCAAATGATTAAGACCTACTGTGTGCAATACCCATATATACGCGAAAAGTGGAGAATCGCCCTCAATGACTTTCTCGCGATTAAAGTGGACACCAACCTTGATGAATAATTTGATCAACAAAAAGAGTACCTTATCCTTGAGTATCTCAATAAGACCTTGAAAATGCAGGGACTCACAGATATTTACGGTCATTACCCTATCTGTCCCCGCGGTCCGAAGTATTAAAGGATCACAATACCAATGAAAAAATCAGTTGTTTGTTTTCTTTTTCCAAGAGAGTTGATCGCGTGCGTATTCGCGTTATTCTACTTTACTTCTATCGGATACGCTTCTCCACAACCATCCACCGAGAACAATGTACATTTTTGCCTACCTCTCAATCTCAAAGACACGCAAGTACGCGATAGCATCTACGCTGCTACAAAGCATGCGCTTAATTTGAACGTGGGAGAACCTCGCACCGTGCGGATGATCTACTTTTTGCCAAGTGACCGTCCTTTTCGTCAAGAAGTGGTTGATTCGATGAAAGTTGTAATTCGCCAGATTCAGACCTTTTATGTGGAACAGATGCAGGCGCATGGATACGGAAACAAAACGTTTCGCTTTGAAACCGATATTCAGGGCGATCCGATGGTTCATCGCATGGATGGTCAGTACCCAGATAGCTACTATCTTGCCAATACATCTGCTACGGTGCTTAAAGAGTTTGAACAGGCGTTTGATCGTGATGCGAATATTTACCTTCTTGTCATTGACAATAGTATAAATGCAATTGGTAGTCGTGGTCAGCGTGTGGGAGGGATAGGAGGCAACAAGGGAAAAAATGGCGGATTCGGGTTGGTTCATGGCGGATTTAGCTTTCACACGGCAGCACATGAACTTGGACATGCCTTTGGATTGCAGCACGATTTCAATGCTAATGCCTACATCATGTCATATAGCAGTGGTCAACGATACTCTCTATCCGCGTGCAATGCCGAATTTTTAGCTGTGCATCCCTATTTCGATTCCAGTGTTGAAGCTCAAGAAGCACTGCCGCCAACAATCGAAATCACTTCACCACTTGGATATCCAGCAGGCTCAAGGAGTGTCTCTATTCAACTCAAAGTCAGCGATACAGATGGCCTTCATCAGGTTATTCTATTCGTTAGCACAAAGGAACCCCACTTTGCCGCCGGAAGTCTTGAAGTCAAGGCGTGTCGTGGCTTGAATAGCACAAAAGAGTCCGCCGTTAAATTTGATTATAACGGCGTTATTCCATCTGATGGTTTTACGAGGCTTTGGAATCCCGATGTACATCCGATTTCTATTCGGGCAGTTGATACTCAAGGGAATGTTCGTACAGAAACTTTTAGTCTGTGGGAAATATCGCCACATCGTATCGCCACCCTTGAGCATAGTCCTTATAGTTCTGCAGGACTTATCCCTACGGTCGAATCTGTTGCATATTCTCCCGATGGTACAATGCTCGCTTCAGGATCGGGGGATGGCACAGTCAAGCTATGGGATGTGGCAAAAAAAGAAAATATTGCCACCTTTGAAGGACATACAGATAGGGTTTCATCTGTTGCGTTTTCTCCCGGCGGAACAACCCTTGTTTCAGGGGCAGGGGATGGAATCAAGTTGTGGGATGTTTCGACAAGGCGCAATCTCGTCCCCCTTGAGGGGCATACGCGCTCTGTCAAGTCAGTGGTATATTCTCCCGATGGTACAACGCTCGCTTCAGGGTCAGAGGGGGCCACAGTCAAGTTGTGGGATGTTTCGACAAGGCGCAATCTCGCTACCTTTGAGGGGCATACAGGTGCGGTCTATTCCGTGGCGTTCTCTTCCGATGGTACAACGCTCGCTTCAGGATCGGGGGATGGAACGGTCAAGCTATGGGATGTGGCGAAAAAAGAAAATATTGCCACCTTTGAAGGACATAACTCTTGGGTTTCGTCTGTTGCGTTTTCTCCCGATGGTACAACCCTTGCTTCAGGGGCAGGGGAGGATAAAACGATCAAGCTATGGGATGTGATAAAAAAAGAAAATATTGCCACCTTTGAGGGACATACAGGTGCGGTCTATTCCGTGGCGTTCTCTTCCGATGGTACAACGCTCGCTTCAGGATCGGGGGATGGTACAGTCAAGCTATGGGACATTGCAACGAGACAAAATATCGCGACGTATAAACATATAGATAAGCATTCTGGTTACGCGCCATTTGTCTATTCTGTTGCGTTTTCTCCCGATGGGACAACCCTTGCTTCTGGAGCGGGGGCTTGGTATAGCGGTGGCACGATTATTTTATGGGATGTGTCTGAGTGGATACGGCCCCGTCCTCAAACGCTTGTAAAAATCTCAGAAGCTGTTTTAAAACGTTCTTGATTAAGCAAGTCTGTTGCTTAAGAGATAAATCATACCGATGTAAATAAATGCTTCACTATTGTCGGTTAAGCGTTCATAATCCTTTGATAATCGGCGGAAATTGCATAACCATGCAA
>JAJEDY010000064.1 GCA_022821275.1 Candidatus Latescibacterota bacterium
GTGTGCCGTGCAGGTAATCTATCCGCACTTGCAATTTGACAGCGGCTTCTCGTCCACCCCCAGGCCAGAGGTGAGCAAAGTCAGAGGGTAAACCGATGGTTGTGCTATCTTGCACATACACAGCAGAAAACCTTTTCAACAACGCGATAGCGACCGCTTCGCCACCGATGACCTGAGAAACGGCAGACTCTAAGACCTGATGCAGACAGGCGGCACTATGTGCACGAAAGCGTTGATCTAACCCTTGTGCAGAGATCGGGACGCCTAATTGGGCAGCCATACTGGTCAAATTGTCTAAACTCGCCGCAGGATCGGATAGCCAGCCTAAGACGAGCGTTTGAACAAAGGCAGAGCCTGTCAATTTGGATTGGCGCTGGGTAAAGCCTGTTTTTTGCGCGATTTTATCCGCATTTGTTGTTAAAACCGTTTGGATCGCTTCAGCAATTTGAGGTATCTTATTCATGAGAGGCAACTCCTGTGAAGTTCATAACTGTCCATTTAACAGCATGATACTTCACAGATTGCCTCTCACCAACCCTTAACTTGATGCGTATGGGGGCGAAAGGTTTTTCGCCCCTACAATGAATCACATCTTTACCCATCCAAAATCCCGCCAACCGTTTCAACAATACCATCCGTTACATCTTCAATCATCTCGACAATACTATCCGTCACACCTATCAAATCCGTACCAATTTCATCTAATGCACGGGGCGGTTTGAACGTGTAGAAATACCGATTAAAGGGAATCTCGTAACCCACTTTGGTCTTGCTGTAATCTATCCAGGCATCGGGCACATGAGGCTGGATTTCGCGGACGAAATACGCGTCAATATCCTCTCGCAACGGCACATTCTCATAATCCCTCAAATCGGGATCGGGTTCTGGCTCGCCCTTGCGATTGGTACAAACATCAGCGGTCTCATCATACTCGCTCAGCGATTGATAAATCAACTTCAACTGAGCCGTTGTAATATTCACTTGCGCCTCTGTAAAAGCACCCGTAAGAATGCCAATGAACTCATAGCGGTTTTTATACAGACAATCCCCCTCAAGCGTCGCCAGAACCTCGAGGACGCGCTGTTGCTGTTCTTGCGGCAAACGGGTAAAGCTCCTTGCCGATTTGAGAATCTCAATGCGATCTTCACACACCTGAAAATTGCGCTTGAGCGGACGCTCGACAGTAATGCGCTGATACCCAAAGTCAACATTGTCAAAAATCTTCACCCGGTCCCTGGATAAACCCTTTTCAGGACATGCCTCCACAACCTCAAAATCGCCAAACAACTGCGTAATCTCCGCGATCTGTCCATCGGAAATCTGCTTGCGCTTGCTACCCAGGCTCTGGCGCATCGCAACGTGAAAATCTGCGGCATCGATCAATTGCACTTTACCCTTGCGCTGCGGCGTCTTCTGATTCGTAATAATCCAGATATAAGTCGCAATACCCGTATTGTAAAACATATCCGTAGGCAGGGCTATAATCGCTTCCAAATAATCATTCTCAATAATCCAGCGGCGAATCTCGCTCTCCCCACTGCCTGCGCTACCTGAAAAAAGGGGCGACCCATTGAGCACAACAGCCAAACGGGACAAATCGCCATTCTGATTGAACTTTGAAATCATGTGCTGCACAAAAAGCAAAGAACCATCGCTAACACGCGGAAGACCCGCGCCAAAGCGTCCTTTATAACCGAAGAGATTGGCCTCGTCCTTAATCTCGGATGCAACCTTCTTCCAATCGACCCCAAACGGCGGATTGGACAACATATAGTCAAACTGCTCATCGGGAAGGCCATCCTCTGTAAAACTATTGCCGGGATGAATATTCTTCGCATCTTGCCCCTTGATCATCATATCTGATTTACAGGTCGCATAACTCTCATCATTCAACTCCTGCCCGTACACAATCAAACTGGCTTCTGGGTTGAGTTCTCTGAGATACTCCTCCGCAATAGAAAGCATCCCGCCCGTGCCACATGCCGGATCGTACAACTTGCGAATAATACCGCGTGGGGTAAGCGCGGCCTCATCCTCTAAAAACAGAAGATTAACCATCAACCGGATAACTTCACGAGGCGTAAAATGCTCGCCAGCCGTCTCATTGCTCTGCTCGGAAAACCTGCGGATGAGTTCTTCAAAAATATATCCCATCTGCAGATTGGAAACGCGGTCTGGATGCAAATCCGCCTGTGCAAAGCGACTGACAATCAGATAGAGCAAATTATCCCGGTCAAGCCGCGCAATCTGCTCGGGCAAATTAAAACGATCTATAAAAATATCACGCGCATCATAAGAAAACCCATTGATCATATTGTTCAAATTCGCAGCGATATTATCGGGATCGTCCAGCAACTTCTCAAAGGTAAACGGACTGGTATTGTGAAAATTATTTTCACTCGCCATATTGAGCATCGTCTCGCGCATTGTCTCGTCAATATTCTCGGGCAGATTTTCCAACTGCGCCTGCACAGCGTCTTTCGTCGGCACCAACACACAATCGAGCCGTCGCAAAACCGTGAACGGCAGCACCACCTTCCCGTACTCCGATTGCTTGTAATTACCCCGCAGAAGTTCCGCAATAGACCAGATAAAACCGATATGTTCACCAAAATCCGCACGGGTACTCGAACTATTTGCCATGGATACCCCTTGTATTTGATATTACAGGCGACTCAAAACCACTCCGCAATGACAACCAAAATCACTGGATTACTGACGTTGTGCTTCGCGTGGCGGCTAAAACCCTGCCGCAATGACAACCAAAACCTTCTAGATCGCGGCTTAATCATGCCCCGTAGCGCTTTTGTACGGGGACCATGCCGTGATGACGGCGGCTTGTCCCTATCAACCAATAAAAAAAACGCTATACTTCTTTATCCCACAATATTAAAATGATCCCATAATACTAAAATCAGGAGACAATCTCATGGCATCAGACATAAATTACGCAAGCTGGCCCCAGCATGTGGGGCGTCACATCGATGTGGGCGACCAGAAGCAACTCTTTCTGGACGACGGGTTTCTGGTAGAACGCGCCGAAGGGATTCGCTATGTCATGCACCAGCCGGTAAAACATTCACACAACCCGCTGCTCGTGCCCGACATGCCCTGGGAATTGCAGGTACAACTCTACGGTTCCGTCCTCTGGGATGAAGAAGACCAAATCTACAAAATGTGGTACACAAACCGCACCCATAAATACGGCAAAGACAGTGCAGTACTCATGGCCTATGCCACCTCTGAAGACGGGCTCAAATGGAGAAAACCCGCCTTCGACATCCTGCCCCATGAAGAATCTGCAAAAACCAACCTGCTACTGGATCCCGGACCTGGCGGAAGCGGCGGCGTATGCGTCTTAAAAACCCCCTCAGAAAAGGATCCCGACAAAAAATACAAAATGCTCTACAAAACCATCGAAGAAGGCGGCGGACTAAAAATCGCATTCTCCCCAGATGGCATCCACTGGACAAAACACCCCAAAACCGTCTTACCCGGTGTCTTCGATACCTTCAACGTCGCAGTACAGGACAATGACAAATACGTCGCATACGTACGCATAAACCAGAGACCGCGAAAGCGACACCGCTCATTGGGACGCATCGAATCCAAAGACTTCATCCACTGGACCACGCCGATCAGTGTCCTCAGACCAGATGAGCACGACCCAGAAGACACAGACATCTACACATCCGCTGCATTTAAGTACCCGCAAGCGGACTATGCCTATATTATGATGCCCAGCCTTTTTGATTGGCGAACCGGAAAACTTCAGGTACAATTGGCTACGAGCCGGGACAATGCAAACTGGCGTCGAGCGGGAAATCGCGACATATTTATACCACTGGGAGAACCAAACAGTTATGAATCGGCAGAAATCATGGTCGGCGCGCCGTCAGTCGTAAAAGACCAAATCCACATCTACTACCACGGCAGCAACCGGCCACACTGGAACGGGATGGGACGTCCATTTGAAGAGAAAAGCGGAATAGGTCTGGCAACACTACGCCTGGATGGATTCATCTCGATTGACGCAGGTGAAAAACCGAGTGGAGGCACAATCACAACCGTACCCATACAATTCTCGGGCACCCACCTGAAAATAAACGCAGATGCAACCTGGGGAGAGATATGCGTCGAAATTTTAAACGACGAAAATGAAGTAATCGAAGGATTTGATCGCCATTCGTGCGAACCCGTAATCGGCGACTCCGTGCGCCATCGCGTCTCCTGGTCGGACGGCGATGTACGCACCCTGATCGGAACAACCGTAAAACTGCGATTTTATATTCTCTGCGCCCGGCTTTATGCCTTTCAATTCAAAGCAAAGCACCCCTGACCCAAGGAGACCCCATGCCCTCACACTTTGTCTTTGTCACAGACAGCCATCACCACGCTGCAGCCGAAAAAGACTTCGGCGCGCCCAAAATGCTAACGCGCAGCCATGAAATACACCGTGCAATGACACCCGCCATCAACGCCTGCAACGCGGACTTCATCGTACACGGCGGCGACGTGGTCTGCGGCGGTGGCGCATTTGAAATGCCTTATGATATTTACTTGCAAACCATAGACGAAGCCAAAAAGGCATTTGACGGCCTTCACGCGCCCACATACTACGTCCCGGGCAATCACGACTGCGATGCCCAGGAAGGAAGTTTTGAGGCTTTTGCCAGACAATTTCCCATCCCCGAAACCCTGGACATCGTCGAAGCCGCGCCGCGCCTGCACCTGGCACTCGCCAACGTATATCCCGTCACCCCATTGGAAGACAGTTTGGGCACATGGACAGAAGCGCACGACCGCATCTTGCGCGAAGCCGCTGCAAGAGCTTATAGCGACCGTTGCGCGCTCATCCTCTTCATTCACCCCTGGGTCTTCCCCCAATACGAAGCACAGGCCGACTTTGTACCGGGTGGCATTGTAGCCAACGCCGAGCAACTCATGGAAGCCGTAAAAGATCTGCCCGCTGTCATCGCCATCTTCACCGGACACAGACACATCAACCGCATCCGCATGTATCGCGACTTCCTCATCGTTGACACCGCCTGCTTGATAGGCTTCCCATTGGGCTTCCGCGAAGTCTGGCTCACAGAAGACGGCTATTTTAAAACGCGCTTCCGCACACTGGACCTGCCCGACCTGATGCAGGCCTCCTTTGACCGCTCACCCACACAAACAAATCAGATGTGGCAAGGAGAAGTCCACGACCGCGACACAGAAATTCTAATCCCGCGCCTAAAAGCACTTTGGGAATAGGTCATCGCCCCTGAAAATCCGGCTTGCGCTTCTCCATAAATGCCGCGCGGCCCTCTTTGTAATCCTCACTCTCAAAACAGGCATCAATAACCCGCTGACACAAATCGAGATCGCGCTGATCGGCATCTTTGCCAATCTCTGCAATAATCTGCTTACTCGCGCTAATCGTAAGCGGCGCATTACCCGCAATAGTCTCCGCATAATCATCCACATAAGCGTCTAATTCATCCCGCGACAAAACCCGGTTAATCAGACCCATGTGGTATGCCTCAGAAGCATTAAACCGACGAGCCGTGAACAAAATCTCGCACGCATTGGCAGGACCCACCAGCCCCACGAGCGGTTTGAGCGCACCGTACCCATACCCCAGGCCCAGCTTCGCAGCGGGAATGGCAAAAGACGAATCATCTGACGCAATCCGCAAATCGCAACACAGCGCAGTAGCAAGCCCCCCGCCAATACAATACCCCGCAATTTTTGCAATCGTGGGCTTGAGCACCTGCGCGAGCATCTCATAAGCGCGTCCCATCGTCGCGTTATACACCTCCACCGCATCTGCCGACGCGCGTCTTTTCTCAAACTGCGAAATATCCGCCCCCGCAGAAAACGCCCTGCCGCCCTCGCCCGACAGCACAATAACGCGAACAGCATCATCCGATTCAAAATCGTCAATAGCCCGCGCCATCCCCTGCCACATATCATAAGAAATGGCATTGAGTTTCTCCGGCTGATTCAGGCGAATATGCCCAACACCGCCATCTTTCTGCACAATAATTTTATCTGTCATTGAATACCCCACAGAGAACATCAAACGACATTCTCCTCTTTCATAGTCGCAATTTCATCTTTTGAAAACCCAAACTCGCTCAAAATCTCATCCGTATGCTCGCCTCGTTCCGGCGACGCCCTGTAAGGCAGATCTGGCGCATTACTCAAATTAGTCGCATTTCTCACCACATCGCAATCCCCCATAACGCTGTTATTCACCGAACGCGACATCTTCAAATGTTCGACCTGTGGATCAGACCACATCTCATCCATCTTATAAATCGGCCCACACGGCACACCCGCAGCATTCAGCGCATCAATCCAATGGGCACTATCTCGCGTCGCAAAATACTTTTGCAAATTCTCGTTTAGCACATCCCGATTTCTCAACCGCACTCCGCCATTGGAAAACCTCTGATCCCTGTACAAATCTCCAGCATCCAGCACATCGCACAAACGCTGCCACATAAGCTCACCACTACAGGCAATATTGATATACCCATCGCGGGTCTGAAACACACCCGTTGGAATACTCGTGGGATGATTATTACCCGCCTGCTCCGGCACCTCATTTGCAATCAACCATCGCGCCGCCTGAAAATCCAGCATCGCAATCTGAGCCTCCAACAACGACGTATGCACCCACTGCCCCTCCCCGGTCTCCTCGCGCTGAAGCAAAGCCGTGAGAATACCAATAGCGGTGTACAAACCAGAAGCGAGATCTGCAATCGGCACCCCGACGCGCACCGGACCCTGCCCCGGCAAACCCGTAATCCACATCAATCCCCCCATACCCTGTGCAATCTGATCAAAACCCGGCCGCAACCTGTACGGTCCCTCCTGCCCAAACCCCGAAATACTCGCGTACACAATACCCGGATTCTCCCTCTTACACCTCTCATACCCAATATCGAGACGATCCTTCACATCCGGCCGAAAATTCTCCACAACCACATCCGCGCGCTTAACCATGCGGAAAAACGCCTCGCGCCCAGCATCGGCTTTGAGATTCAAAGTCATCCCGCGTTTATTCCGGTGCAAATTCTGAAAATCTGGCCCGTGACGCGGTCCCCCCATAGTCTTGGCCTCATCAATATTTTCTGGCGGCTCAATTTTAATAATATTCGCACCCCAATCCGCGAGCTGACGCACAGCAGTGGGACCTGCACGCACGCGGGTCAAATCGAGCACAGTAAAACGGGCGAGTGGTGCATGTCCATTTTTCATAACACAAGTAACTCCTCAATAACTTACGCGCTGCACACCCGGCGGCATCTTGGGCGGCAGAGGCTGAACAATTTTACGTCGTTCGGGCGTCAAACGCGCAATCAACTCGGGCGAAGGCTGATAGCCATAGCGGTCATTGCCCCAGTGCGGACCATAGCGAATAATAGCAACGCGTCGTTCCCCCGGACGCGTGCGCTCTGACGAACCGTGCGCCATACAATCCACAAAAAAAATCGCATCACCTGCATCGAGCTGAAGTTGAACAGCCGCTTCAACGCGGTCCAGCGAATGCCCGCTACCCGTACCCCTGGGATCATTAAACGCGGGATGAAGCAAATTGGACTTATGCGAACCGGGAATCGCCATCGTCGCCCCATCGCCATCTCCAATATCGTTAAGCGCCAGCAAAATATTGATCTGTCCACACCGAAACTCATTATTGTGAAAGCGAAACTGCGTGCGAATACGCCGCTTATGCGCGCCCGAATGAATGCGCGTCGCACCGCCCAGAGACCGAATATCGATAAATGATTCATCTATAAAAAGACCATCATCCCCACCGACAAAACGCCTCATGTGATGAATCCATGACGGATTGTCAATCAAGCGTTCAAAAGGTTCACCCATCTCAAAAATATTGTGCAAATGTCGTGCGCCCCCGCTTCGATGAACCCACCCCCGCCATCCATCGGGTTCGAGATCGTCATACGTATCGATAATCTCATTGAGCGCGACGAGATGCCCGGCATCCACGGCATTCTTGAGCACAATATAGCCGCGCAAATCAAAAAGATACTCTTCCATTTCAGTCGGTTGCATCATTCCTCTCCAAGAATATTGCACAACGCCGATAAACTACTGATCTCATAATCAGGCTCAGGAATATCATCCCGCCGCACAGCCCCATCCCGATTGAGCCATGCAATGGAAATACCAGCTCGCCTTGCACCCACAATATCGTCCTCCTGAGAATCCCCAACATACAGCGTCTGATCGAGATCGGCACCGAGAGCCTCAAAAGCAGAAAAGAAAATATCGGGATTCGGCTTATAACACCGCGCGGACTCCGAACTAATCACAACCGGAAAACTCAGATCATTCGCACGCAAAGCCAAAGTGAGATGCTCGTGATCCGCATTGGAAATCACGCCAGTTTTCACATCGGGCAAAGCATCAATAGCCGGTTTCACATCGCAAAAAACGGGCACGCGGCCAAAAGCGTCAAAAAGACCTGTCATATAAGACTCGGGATTCGCCCGCACATTCAAATCGTCAAACGTCTTCTCCAGACCGATAATATGCGCGTCCCAAAACGAAATAAAATCCCCCTCTCTCAACAGCGGAAAGAAATAGCGGTCCCAGTGATCGAGAAACGCCTCCTTACTCATATCGATCTGCAAATCATCCACAATAATCTGACACGCCTCATACAGCGCGTCAAAAGCCTTATCAAAAAGCGTCCCATACCCATCAAAAAAAATCGTGGTATAATTCACCGATAATCCTCCGCATTCCCCTCGGGATCAAAACCCAGCACATCGCGCGCATGCGTCATATCTCGATAGCTGTACTTATTATTCGAAACCACATAAAAAATATCAAACTTGAGATCATCGGACACCTCAATACACGACTCAACCATGCCAGCAATCGTATTTTGACTGCACCACACAGAATAACCGCGCGTCCCATTGGGCCGATCCTCAGCATTCACCGCACCAATACGCAGACAAATAACAGACAGATCCGTACTATCGGCATAATGCCGCGCCAAAGCCTCGCCCCAGACCTTTGTACAACCATAAATCCCGCGCGGGCGCGTAGGCGTCCTGTGGGAAAACTTATCCCAGGACTCGGGCACCTCGTCGTATCGCCCCGCCACAATCGCATCATACGGCGAATCATTCTCCCAACCCGCTGTCACCGAACCGCTACTGGCAAAAATAACGCGCTTGACACCCGCGCGGAGCGCCGCTTCAAAAACATTATAAGTCCCCACGATATTGTGCGCGACAAACCCCTCAAAATCGCTTCTAATCGCAGCAGCCAGATGAACAACCGTATCAACCCCCTCAAACGCCGGACAAATCGCGTCAAAATCCGAAATATCAGCCCGCCGACAATCCACCCCAGCCACATCGCGGCGATTGAGCGCACGAAGTTCATACTTACCCTCAAGCTGCTCCCGAACAGCCCCGCCAATAAGCCCACTCATGCCTGTAATGAGAATTTTTTTCATATAGTGTCCTTTTGTTGTGTCTCCTCGTTGTAGGAGGCTCTTGTGAATGCCCAATTAGCTCGCCCTTTGTCTTGGTCTCTTTTTTTTGTATATTTGCAAATCTTTATCTGGAAAACGGTATTTTTTAAGGATTTCAATTATGATGTTTGACTATCACAGTGCTGCACGTCGAACCGGCATCAAAAATGTGCATCTGGATCAAATATGCCATCAAGTCAGATCTGAATTTCCTGACGATGAGATGATGTTTGAACTCCACGTTCTAAGAGCCGTTCTGGCCATTGAATCGGGTCGGGTTTCACTCGACCAGGTGTTGAAAGAGCCAGAAATGCAACCTCCAGCGACTTGAGCTATATTCAAACCAACTGTGTCCATCTCAGATTATCAGACTCGCTGGATAGCTCAAATTACTCGCTGTCTTCTGTCGCATTCCCAATCAGAATACATTGAGAATCGGAATTTATCAAGACCGATTTTGCTCGTGGTCCTCTGCTCTCATGCTCAGCAACAAATCTACTGAAACAATCAGTGAAGCCCCAATAGAAAAAGCCCAACGATTTAGAAGATGCCGTTGGGCTTCAAAAATAAGGTCCGATTGAACGGTTTGAAGGCTGTCAAACCGGGCTGTGGTGTTCTGGTTGAGAGACTACAGGGGCAATCCCTCGAATGGCATCCCAATCAATCACAGCAACCCACAAATTTTCTTTTTGGGAGTATCTAACCACACCATCAACTTCTAAATCTTCGCTGTAAAGGATCAGCGATTGCCCTTCTTTCAAAAAAATTTTCTGACATGTGAGGTCTTCCACGGTCCCATTGCAGTTCAAACGCAACCTGCCTTTTACATCCGCGTTGTGAAAGTCTGCGAATATTCTTGGTTTGTTCATTTTACTTCTCCCGTGCAGGATTTGGAATTGTTGGCACAAAAAGTTTACTAATTTGTTCGGGCGTAAGTCCAGTCAATGTCGCATGATAAGGGCTTCGCCCAGAAGTTCTCACCACATCACCGCCAGCGTTTCGGATTTCACCAACGGTTGTCACGCCAACTTGTCCATGTGGAATCGTCTTTGCCAATTCAGAGATGGATACACCTTCATCACTTTCTACTGATATGCCTGTGATCCCACTTGGATGTGCTCCGCTTCCACGTTGAATGTCTTCAGGTCGGTTTTTACCGCCACGAACAACAAGGGCATCGTCAGGAATTTTTGCAATTAGCATACAAAGAAATATAGCCCCTGCCAGATATCTGTCAACTCCTGATGTAATAAAACTCGCACTTCAGCCTCCAACGCTCACCGAGGCGATCTTTCTCCAACTCCAAATTGTAGCGCGTCTGCAGAATGGTAATCGACGATCTCCACGTTGGTCGCACGCCTCGCGTTTCCTGCCTGTTCTTTGCGAGAATAGAGCACGGGCCTTTGTTCATATACCGCGATTCTCCGCTTTAGCCTATATCGGATAGCTTCAACTAAAATAGGACTAAAACGGGTCAAGTCCATGCGAAATCTACGTCTTCTCGACGGCATCAGTCCGTTCCTCTATTTCCTCCGTGGGATGAGGATTTGTGAGTGACCATCCCGGCACGATGTGAGGGATTCCTCCCATCCGCCCCTGCAAATAGCTTTTCCGGATATCCTTGTCGTAACGAACATCTTTGTACTCGCTAAAAGAAAACAGACTCGACACGCCAGCCTCATCCCTTTCCGTCGCCCACATTTCATCCCGACGTAATAACTGCTGGTCCATCAGCATAACATTATGGGTCGTCAGCAACAGTTGTGTTCGGGTTTCCGTAGAGCAATTGGACAGGTATTCTTCAAGCAATTGGCGGATCAGCAGGGGATGCAGACTGCGGTCAATCTCATCAATGACATAGACCTTCTGCGACACTTGTGCTGAAAGCTCGAGAAAGGCGGGCAGGAGATCGATAACTCGTTGCGAACCCTCTGATTCTTGATAAATCTCAAACCTGGCCTCTGTACCATCCGATTTTGGGTGGAAAGTGACCGGCCTCTTGGCGATTAACTCCCCGTCCTTGCGGGTAACCACGATGCGATTGGTCTGCGGTTCCATCAGCAACCGAACAGCCATGCCTTCTTTGACCTCTTCCTGAAGCTCGGTCTTTAATGGCTCGGGAATCGATATATTTTCTAATGGAATTTCTTCACTGCCAAGATGTGCAATTCCGGTATCGAGCCGTGGCAACATCTCGTTCATTGCCGTGTAAAGTGGATGTCCCTCATCAAGAAATATCTCGAAAAGATCAAACCGCGAGTCGGGCGCCACCAGTACAAGCGTATTCTCAAACCAGTCATAGACCGGCCTGAAATCGTCGATATTTTGGGATACGGAGTTGGTCAGGAAAAGCTGATTATCCCGAGTCCCCCTGAAAGTGAATTGCAAGAACATGTCTTTGGCGAGCAATGTGTCAAAGTTGAGATTGCCGTCACGACGATCATAGAGCACTTTTTCACTCGTACTCGTGATCTTCACCAGTCTTTCTTCCAGCACCACCTTTTGGGTCACTGCAAAGCTAAAATCGTAGATGGTCTCGTCAATCAGCAACTCAAAAGCAAACCGCGAAGGCCGACTTCTCCCTTCGGCATCCAACCGAAATGTCTCAATTGGAATCAGGCTATCGGGTCTGGTACCTTTAATAACCAGCGTCTTGGCAAAATTCAGAGCCTTAAAAAAATTTGTCTTGCCCGATGCATTACCGCCATAAATCGCCGCGATAGGAAGAACCCGCGTTTGGTACTTGCCGAGCTTTGGAACGCGTTCTCCATGCTGACGCTCTCGGCTGGCAACCATCGAAAAGGTAGTTGGATCGCGGAAAGACATCCAGTTTTCGACTGAGAAACTGATTATCATCTCACCACCTCCTAATGTGGTATTTTCGATTTATATCACCTTAAATTTAGAGGGTTTTAGCTGAAAAACAAGTCGAAAAGAGAAAAAATCTCTTTAAATACCTTTTTTATTATAATTATCGAGTGTAATGGAAAAAAATAGGGCGGCCACAGGCATTGTCCCGTAATGTTTTTATACGGGAGGGTCGCCCCTACAACAAATACTGGATCGCGGCTCAACATCATGCCGCGATGACGGGCGAGCCCCTACCAACCACCTCACCTTTGCCGTTTGAAACGGCAAACTACATCTCACTTCACAGCCCCACGCCAAACGCCCTCTCAAATTCCCCCCACAGATCAAGATCGACATCGGCAGTGGCATCGGTGAGCACCTCGTCGAGTTCGCGGGGAGAAGCTGGTCCTACCAGAAGCATGCCATTGCCCTTTAAGGGCGCCGCAAGGCAAAACTGCAGAGCAAAGCGGCGAATACTAATCCCGCGCGCATTGCACCACTCCCACATCGCAACAGCGCGATCACCCTGTCCCGGATACCGGCGACCAGACAACTCGACATCGGGCCTGGGACCTGCCAGAACGCCCATACCCTGCACACTCGCCAGAATAACCCCCACATCGTGCTCAAGCGCGAGAGGAATCGTCGTCTGTGCAGCCGTCTGATTCAGCAGCGTATAATCGAGAAACGTAATAACAATATCGCAAACCCCCGTCTCAATCGCATAGCGGTGAAAATCGTGCGAACGGCAGCCAACACCCGTATAACCGATCAGACCCTCGTCTCTCATCTTCAAAAGCTCATCCGAAGCAAATCCCGGTGAATAAGCCTCTTCAATATCCCGCGGGTCGTGGATAAGCACCGCATCGATATAATCCGTCTTGAGTTGTCTCAGACTATTCTCAACCGTCCACCGAATCGACTTCGCCGAAAAATCGTGCCGCCGATCCCGATGGGTACCCGCCTTAGTCTGCAAATAAACCTTCTCCCGGTACCCCCCTTGAAGCGCGAGCCCCACGCGCCGCTCGCTCTCGCCCCCACCATAAGCAGCAGACGTATCGATAAAATTAATCCCCTGATCAATCGCCTCCCGCACAGTCGCAATCCCCTCATCATCAGAGACCCGCTGTGGACTACCGAGAAAAGCGCAGCCAAGACCAATCGCTTTGGGTTTAAGTTCAGTGCGACCAAGACGTCGCGTTTCGAGTTCGGGCATAGCATCTCCTTATTTGTATTGCGTTTACAAATCTGCGTCCATCTGCGTTCATCTGCGGATCACACTTCTCACATATCGTGCCAGCAAGCTCAGATTCCGAATAAACGTGCGACACGAAAGAATCTCCGCCTCAATGCGCTCGCGCCGGTTCTCTGGATTTCTCAACGTCCCCTGCTCGACCCAGCGACCCTCATTATCAAGCGCATCAATAACCTCTTTCACGCGATCGGCACCCGGGCTGGTAACGCGCCCGCGCTCAGACAAAATCTTCTCGCGCCCCTCTGCCATCACGCGATTGTATAGAACCTCAACCCGCTCAATCCGATTTCCACTCACCTTAAACGCATAATGCGTAGGCAGGTCTGAATCGTCATACGTAAGCACATAATCGCGTGTAAAAAACAGTGGCCGATTGGTCTGAAGCTCGTAAAACCGCGCCAGACGACCATCGGACAAACGCGAGTGCTTTGCCCAATCGAGCGCGCTGGGAATCGGATCCAAAAAGCGTTCCTCCCCGGTCGCCAAATACAAATCCAAAAGCATTTGCAAAACCCCAAAACTCTCGCCACCCGTAACAGAAGGCGGCTCAAAACGACGCGCCCAGGTCGGCTCCATATCCAGATTGTACTGCTGTGCCCACGCGGGCTGTGGCTCGGGCATCTGCGCCAGAATAATAAAATCGCCACCGCGCTTAGCCGCATCGAGAAAGCGATCATCCCCATAAACATCGTACGCCTCAACCATCGTCTCGATCACATCGGCAATCGCATTATCGTTAAACGTATAATAATCCAAATAGCGCGTATTGGGAAAAGTCCGCGACCACGTTTTGGGATAACGCGCCTTCTTCACCGGAAATTTTTCATGATCGGGAAAAGCCTCAAACCGCTGCGGCCACGCCCCATTTGGATACTGCGCATTGAGAAGCGCATTGAGACCAAATTGCACCGCCGCGTGAATCTCCCCATCCTCAAAATTTTGCACCTTATCGACGCGCATCAACAACTGCAACGCACTCTGCGTATTATTATCGTCAAGCGTCGTGCGATTGCGGCGATCACCCCTATGCACATCGCCCCGTTCGACATCGCGCCGAAAATGCCAGCGCTTGCTCTGCTCCGCATCAAAATCGATGCGATAATCCCAACCTCCAGAAGCGAGCTGCCCCCAAACAAGCGCGCGCGCCGCCTCAACAGCACCATTGAGAAACAGCGTATCGCCCGTAGCCTCATAAGCCTCCAGAAACGCCATACCCACAGCAGGCGTACCCGGCGGCTGCACCCAGATCGTCGAAGGCGACGCCGCACCCTCGCCCTCGCGCATAGAAAAATCTGTCTTATACCGCCACAAATAACCGCCATGAGACGCGACATCGGTGCGAAAATAGCGCGTCGCCATAACCATCGCATCAATCGCAGCCCGATGAAGACCTTCATCTGCACTGAGCGGCGCACTGATCATCATGAGCAAAATAAAAAGTTTTTTCATCTCGAACCCTTGAAAAAGTTGTCAGTAGCCAGTAGTCAGTTATCAGCAGTCAGCAATCAGCTCAACCAACCAGCCTCCCAATTCCTAATTCCTAATTCTTAATTCCTAATTCATCCCCCGTCAACCGCAAAATGCCCACATCAGTTGCGCTTTTAAGCATTAGCATGTAAATTTCAATCACAATGGACATCCTCTACCTCGACAATCACCTGCTGGTTGTACGCAAACCCGCGGGCATGCTCGTACAGGGCAACCACACTCGCGATGAAAACTTGCTGGACATGGGCAAAGCCTATCTCAAAGTCAAATTCAACAAACCCGGCAACGTATTTCTCGGACTCGTACACCGATTGGACCGTCCCGTATCGGGCGTAGTCGTCTTTGCGCGCACATCGACATCGGCACGCCGCTTATCGCAACAATTTCGAGAACGAACCGTAAAAAAACGCTATATCGCTCTCGTACACGGCAAAACCCCTGAAAACGGCCATCTCGTAAACCACATCGCGCGGCGGCAAACAAAAAGCCGCATCGTAAACGCCCCTCATGGACAACGCGCAGAACTCGCTTACGAGCGAATGGCATACCACAACGGCGTCTCCTCCGTACGCGTGGACCTCGCCACTGGACGCCATCATCAAATACGCGTACAATTCGCGGACATAGGCCACCCCGTATTGGGCGACTTTAAGTACGGATCGCGCAAACCATTTCCCAACCGCGCCATCGCCCTCCACGCACAGAGCCTGACCATAATACACCCGACAAAAAAGGAACACATGACCTTTGAAACCCGGCCAGAAAAATTTTGGCCCAAATCTTTCACATAGCTTTAAGGCACACCCAATCATGACCGAGCAAGTCATCTATCGCAACCGCAAAACAGACGAAATGATCTCTGAACCACTCATATTGCCCCGCGTTCAATATGCAGTTGCGCGATCTCGCGTGGCGATATTTATTTACAACATCCTCCTGAACACATACCCATTTTGCTGGCTACTGGGCAAATGGATGGACCTATCGGGATCGCAAAAAAAAATCCAACCATTCATAAAAAAATACGACATCGACCTGGACGAAATCGAATTGCCTCTGGACCAATACAAAAATCTAAACGCCTTTTTCTCGCGCAAACTCAAACCCGACGCACGCCCCTTTATCGCCGACCCCCACATCTTCTGTTCACCCGCCGATGGAAAAATACTCGCATATCCCAAACTGGATGAACAAACCCGTTTACCCGTCAAAGGATCCCATGTCGATATTGCACACCTCCTATCATCAAGAGAATCCGCAATCCCTTACAGGAATGGTGCTGCACTCGTCATTCGATTGGCCCCGTCTGACTACCACCGCTACCACTTTCCCGTATCCGGCATCGCCACAGCATCTGCTGAAATTTTTGGACGATACTATCTCGTCAACCCCATTGCCCTCGACGTAAAACCCGACTTATTTGCCCACAACAAACGCGAAATAACATACCTCGAAACCGAACACTTTGGCCGCATCATGATCATGGAAGTAGCGGGCTGGGGCGTGGGGCGCATCGTCCAAACATACCAGCCGGGCACTGTCGAACGAGGGCAGGAAAAGGGCTACTTCCAATTTGGAGGATCTACTCTGGTACTCTTATTTGAACCCGGGCGCATTATCTTTGACAACGACCTCACCCGCGACACACAAGCAGGCATCGAAGTCCAGGTCCTCACAGGATCACAACTGGGCGTACAGGACGTATAAAACCTTTAACCTGAAAACATCACCTATGCCAACAATAAACCTCATCACTCTGGGCTGCCCCAAAAACACCGTCGATTCCGAGCGCATGCACCACCTTCTCAAGCGCAATGGATACGACCTCTCGGACCGCGCGGAAGACGCCGACATCATTGTCGTCAACACCTGCGGATTCATTGAACCAGCCAAAGAAGAATCAATCGCAACCGTGATGGACGCCGCAGAATACAAAAAAAACGGACAATGTCGCGGCGTCATCGTCACGGGCTGCCTGGCCGAGCGATACCGAACAGAATTGGAAACCGAACTCGTCGAAGCGGACATGATCGTGGGCCTTGCCGGCGAACGCGACATCGTCGCACACTGCGATCATTTATTAGGCACATCGCGCATACACACCATTCGAGATGCAGAGGCGCGTCATCTACTCACCCCAAAACACTGGGCGTACTTGCGAATCTCGGACGGATGCGACAGAACATGTGCATTTTGCGCCATCCCGAGCTTTCGCGGAAAAAACAAAAGCGAAAACCTGGACCGCCTCATCGCTGAAGCCTATCGCATGGTCGGCAACGGCGTGCGCGAAATCGCCCTCATCGCCCAGGACACCATGCGATATGGCGCAGACCTGTACGGCAAACCCCGGCTGATAGACCTGCTCAAAGAACTCATCCAAATCGAGAAACTCGATTGGGTGCGGATGTTATACGCCTATCCAACTGGTTGGCGCAATGAACTAATCGACCTTCTGGCAACCGAAGAAAAATTGTGCGCCTACATCGACCTGCCCATCCAGCACGCATCAGATCCCATACTAAAAACCATGAACCGCGGCACCACAAAAGCGGGCATACGAAAACTTATCCACACCTTGCGCGAGCGCATACCAAACTTAACCATCCGATCATCAATCATCACCGGATTTCCCGGCGAACGCGATGAGCACTTTGCAGAACTCATGGACTTTGTCGATGAAATGCAATTCAACCGCCTCGTCGGATTCACATATTCACACGAAGAAGGCACGCAGGCGGGCGCATTACAAGACGACGTACCCGAAGACATCAAGCGCGAACGATTGAACGACCTCATGGCATTGCAAGCGCAAATATCGGGCGAATTGAACGCCGCACACGTGGGAAGCACCTTCAAAGTACTCGTAGATGAAGCCTCTGACGACCCGGCATATCACTACATCGGGCGCACGCGCATGGACGCCCCAGAAATCGACGGCGCCGTATTTTTCACAGGTCCTGCAAACATCGGCGACTTTGTCGAAGTCGAAATCACCGACGCAACCGAACACGACCTCATCGGACATGTCGTCAAAACCAACGCCCTATTGGAAATCGCGCCCATAAAAAACTGAGGAAAAATAATGACCATCATCGCTGCAATGGACAAAAACCGCGTCATTGGTCGGAACAACAAAATGCCCTGGCACATCTCTGAAGAATCTAGGCACTTTCGGCGCACAACAACCGGACACGTCCTCCTGGTAGGGCGCAAAACCTATGAATCCTGGGGCGGCAAACCCCTGCCGGACCGCCTGCATGTAATCGTGAGCCGCACCATGCCCGACACAAAAGGCGTAGATGTATGCAGATCGCTCGAATCAGCCATAGAAAAAGCCAGGTCCTATAGCCGCAAAGTATTCATCTGCGGAGGCGGTGAGATATATCGCGCCACGCTATCAAAAGCCGACCAGATGATCCTATCGTACATCGACGATGAATACGCAGGCGATGAATACTTTCCCGAATTTGACGAAAATGAATGGGACATATTAAAAAAAGAGACACATGATCAATTCACAGTTGTATATTATGAACGCAAAAGTTAGACAGAGCACTTCTACTCGCTACGATTCTCCCCATTATGCTCCCCATCAAATTGACATGTGAAGAGGGGGTATTTCTATATGCACACATATCTCGACCAACTGCAACACGTCCTGGACCACGGCGTAAAAAAGGGGGACCGCACGGGCGTGGGCACAATCTCGTGTTTCGGCCTGCATGCGCGCTATGCAATGGCAGACGGATTTCCCGCAGTAACCACCAAGCGACTGGTGTGGAAATCGATACTATCGGAACTCCTGTGGTTTATATCCGGATCCGACAACATCCACGACTTAAAAACCTATTTGAAAAGCAATCGGCTGTGGGATGGCAATTACGAGGACTATTTGAACCGCCTGGGAACAGATAAAAACGACGGCAGCATGGGGCGTATTTACGGCGTACAGTGGCGACAATGGAAAGGCGCCAACGGAAAAGTGGTCGATCAGCTTCAAAATGCGATTGATTTAATCCGAGAAAACCCCGAATCCCGGCGCATCATGGTCAATGCCTGGAACGCAGCCGAAATAGACACTCAAGACGTGGCACTGCCCCCGTGTCACAACTTCTTTCAATTTTACGTTGCAGAAGGCACATTATCCTTACAAATGTACCAGCGATCCTGCGACATGTTCTTGGGCGTACCACTCAACATCGCGTCCTATTCCGTATTGTTGCACATGGTCGCAAAAATCACGGGCCTCGTACCCTGTGAATTTATCCACGTTCTCGGCGACGCGCACATCTACTTAAACCACCTCGACGCAGTAAAAAAACAACTATCTCGCAAACCCTATCCCCTGCCCGAATTGCGGATCAAAGACCGCGGACAAACCGAAATTGACCATTTTGAAATGGACGACTTTGAACTCATAAACTACCAACACCACGATACCATCCGCGCGGAAATGGCTGTTTGAAGCAAGTAAGAGGTAGCGCGACCATTATTCTCTTTTATTGCGAATTGCGCGGATCATCTGCCACAAGATATATCCAATGCCGACTAAGATGAAAGCGGACGTGAGAACAAAAAAAATCTGGACGCCTAAAGGCAGGTTGTCAAATGGAATAATCGGATGCATGATAGGTAAACCAGTTCTTATCGCTTTTGCCGAGCGTCGCCTAAATAGGACGCGAATATCGTGAACACATTACTCTTAATTTGTGCTGAAAGTAAAGTACAAGTTTCTCGCCAATTTATCAACGCGGCAATTGACGCCAAAATCGCCGATCAGGTAGTAGCCACTTCTTTTGATAAATTGGAAGAAAGCGTGCGTACCGCTGAAGGAATCGATCAAATTCTCATATTTCCCGCCCTCATTGCCCTGCCCGATGCAATGCGTGAAAACTTATTGCAACGCATCGCATCTCTCCAAAACGAAACCCCACAAACACGCATCCTCCTCACCAACCCATTGGGCGGCGATCCCCGCTTATTCGACATGATCCAGGACCGCATGGCAGGCGCGCTAAAAAGTACGCAAAACACACCCATATTGACAATAGAAACACCGAATACCTCTCGAACCCTCGACTTTGAAAATTTCGCCACACTACCCAATCAGATCGCCGATATAAGCACCCTCTTCCCCGACCGTCAGGGACAGGGCGTTTGGGTACGCGAAGTACTGGACCACACACCCAATGCCGACGCGATCTTTTACGCAGACGCCGACCGTTTTTCAGCCACAGTCGATCTCGCCCTCGTCCGGGAACAAGGACTATTAATCTACGGACTGGAAGGACAACCCCTGCCCGCCAGCTATGGCGGACCCCTGCGACTGATCATACCCGGACACGACGACCGCTGTGCAAATGTAAAGGGCGTGGCGCGGGTCGAAATCGTTATGAGATAGCCAACGTCAGCCCGCCATTTTTACCAGGAGAAAACACACCATGCCATTGACACAAAATCAAATTGACCAGTATCGCGATCGGGGATTCACGATTGCGGAAAATGTATTGGATGACGCGGCCTTTGAACCGATAGAACACGCTTATGACGTATTGATCAACCAAAAGGCGCAAGAGCTATTGGAAGAAGGGGCGATCTCATCCGTACATGCAGACAAATCCTTCAGCCATCGGCTGGCTGCAATCGCCCAGGAATTAGACAATGAGGGATATGACGCACTGCGCAGTTTTGCAGGTGGATTCGACATCATGCGCGCACGCGTGAAACCGATGTTCGACATCTTCTTCAACAAACAATTATTATCCGCAGTCGAAAGCCTCATAGGACCAGAAATAACCCTGAGTCCAATTCAGCATTTCCGCCCCTACTTGCCCGCGCGCGAAACACAACCCGGACAGGTACCCTGGCATCAGGACCAGGGCGTAACAAAAGAAGAAGCGGACATCTCGGAAATCATAACCTGCTGGATACCACTCGTAGATGTCACCCCAGAACGCGGATGCTTACAGGTATTGCCCGGCGTAGTACCCATGGGACTCCTCGAACACCAGCGCGAAGGCGGCACCATGATCAAACCCATGTACATGCCGGAAATCGAACCCGTAAACTGCATCATGAAACGCGGCGACGTACTCATGATGAGTGCGTACACCCCGCACAGAGGCCAGCCAAACCGCACAAACATAGTGCGCTGGAGCATGGACCTGCGATATCAAAAAACGGGCACACCCACGGGACGTCCATTCTGGCCCGAATTTATCGTCCAGAGCAAAGAAAACCCCGCATCAGTGCAAAACAGCTTTGACGAATGGTGTACGCGGTGGATAACGGACCTGCGAGAGAGCAAGGGGACCCATCTGCATCGGGTATAACGTCCCACATCATTCAAACGGAATATCATCCGCATTAAAAACCTGCGTGCGTTTCATCATGCGGCGTTCCGACGGAGGAAAAGGCTCGCGGCGATGCATTGTGGGGCGATTGTCCCACATCACCAGATCGCCGACCTGCCAGATATGGGTCCATAAAAACTCGGGATGGGCGGCGTGCTCAAAAAGCGCCTTGAGAAGCGCGTCGCTTTCATCGGCAGGCATATCGAGAATATATTTGGTCAAATGGGGACCTGCATAAAGCGACTTGCGCCCGGTCTCTGGATGGGTGCGCACGACCGGATGGTCCACGCGCTCGGGTGGGTTTTGTTCCTCAACATAATGACGGTGTACGGCTCGCAATCCCGTGAGCCGTTTTTTCATCTCTTCATCTAATGCTTCATACGCGGCATAACAATTGCACCACTGGGTATTGCCCCCTGTACTGGGAATCTCAAGCGCATAGAGAACGGAAATCGTGCCCGGTCGCTTGAGATACGACAAATCGGAGTGAAAGCTAACCTCCCCATCGCCCAAAGCACCAATGGGCTGGCCATTTTCTTCAATATTGGAAACAATAAAAATCTCTTTGTGTTCCCGGTCGAGTTGTTTGCGAACGTGTTCTACCGCGCGACCAAAACAATTGGTAAAGCGAATCTGATCTTCCTCGCTCAAATCCTGATCGCGAAAATACACCACACAGTAATCGAGCAATGCCTGGCGAATCGCCTGAACGGTATCATCATCGAGTGCCCGCGAAAGATCAAGCCCCTGAATTTCCGCACCCAGTGCGCCGCCAGAAGGTATGACTTGCATAGTTCGTACCTCACCTATCCGACCATTTATACGCGACCTTTGCATTCTTCCAAAAATACTTCTCCAGCACCGCATCACCCTTCTGAGAAAAATAATCATACACGAGGCGTTGTGCCTCGGCAGGGGTGCGCTTGCTGCGTTCGAGAACCGGCCAATCACTTCCGTAAATCACGCGATCTTCGCCAAAAAGATGCCAGAGCGCGTCGAGTAAATACACATAAAAATCGGGATCTGTGGGCGCCGGAACAACCTGACAGCGCAAATCCATCAAACCCGACACCTTGCAAAAAATATTGGGCTGTTCGGCGGCTTTTTGCATAAGCTCCAAATGCTCGGGCGCAATGGGCTTGCCATCTGCCGGGACATTGCCGCAGTGATTGATCACAATGCGGAGATCGGGCAATCGACGCGCGATTTCCACAACCGCATCATTGATCCCAGAATCGAGTTCGAGATCGTATTCGACGAGCTTTTCAAAAGCCCCCGCCATCTCGCCCAAATCTTCGCGTTCCCACGGATGCGTGCGCGGACGAATGCCCAAAAAGAGCGGATTGGGAGATAGGCGATTGACATACTCACCAAAATCCTCAGCACGCGGATCGAGATTGCCGACCAGCCCCCCGATAAACGGATCATACTCAATCACATCGAGAACCCATTGGTTATCTTCAACCCATGTACTCGCCTCAACAATAATAGCCCCCGTAACACCTTCAGACGCGACCAGTGCTCTGTAGTCTTCGGGCATAACCCGGCGATAAATCTCGTCATCCGGCTCGGGAAAAGGCACACCCTCTGGGCGGGTGGGATCGTAAATATGGATATGCGTATCGACAATCATTTATTACCCCTCTATAATACAATTTCTTCTATGTCCATATGCTCGCGCAACCGCCCAAGTGCGCGGTCTTTGAGCTGGCGCACGCGCTCGCGGCTAATGTGAAAACGCTTGCCCACTTGCTCCAGCGATTCCGCGTTATCAACATCCAGGCCAAAATAGCGGTTGATAATCTCGGCTTCGCGCTCGGGCAAATCGGCCAGACCTTTGTGCAAAAGATCGCGCAATCGGCTGGCATGCACATTTTCATCTGGCTGGGGTGCATCATCGGGAACAACATCGGCAAACTGACGGTCGCCATCTTCATATACCGGCTCATCAAGAGAGACAGATGCGCGGCTCGTTTGAAGCGCTTTATGTACCCGTCGGGTTGAAAAATCAGTTTCTAAAGCCAACTCGTCAACAGTGGGAACACGACCGTATTTTTGTGCAAGTGTGGCAGACACCTTATTGAGCATATCGCGATCATCTATTTGATTGACCGGAAACGCGACCGGATGCGTCTGGCGATTGAGAGCAGAGAAAATGGCCTGGCGAATCCACCAAACCGCATAAGTGATAAACTTGTACCCTCGCTCTGGATCATAAGTTTGGGTAGCGCGTATGAGTCCCATATTGCCCTCGGCAATGAGATCGGAAAGGGGCAAACCGCGTCCCGTGTATTCGCCAGCCACGCGCACAACAAAGCGCAAATTAGCTGTAATGAGATGATCCAGCGCC
Source organism: Candidatus Latescibacterota bacterium (assembly GCA_022821275.1). GTDB lineage: Bacteria > Latescibacterota > UBA2968 > UBA2968 > UBA2968 > VXRD01. The sequence continues at coordinate 23,808 of JAJEDY010000064.1, forward strand.
TTTTGATCGCCCTTGCGCGCATCATTTATGGCTTTGACTTCGTCCTCGCGGGAAAGGGGGGTATATTTGCGAATATCGCGCAAATAAAGATCTGTAAGCTGGTGTTGAGCCTGAGAAGGAGAATCGCTTCCAGTTAAGGATTCTGCTGATTTCTTTAATTCTTTTTTCATAATTTTAATTCCAGTGTCTCGGTAGTTGATGGGGAATGAAAAAACGGTACGGACTGACACGTCGGTTGGTTGAGCGTTTGACACGCTGGACAGAGACGCTCTTCAACTCTGAGATCACAGGGCAAACACGCGCAGATACTGGCTATGGTTTGGGTCAGTGTTTTGCGTATGTGCTTATAGTGTGCAATCTGTTCTTCAACTTCTTCAAGGCGTTCATTGAGATCTTCGAGAATATCGTGTGCGAGTTCGCCTGCGGTTTTGTTTTGCTCCCGTTTGTCAATAATGACCTTGATATGTTCGAGATCAAACTCCATCTCTTTAAGACTCAAGATCATGCGCAACCGCGTCAGTTGCTCGTGGGAATAACATCGAAAACCACCGCTACTTCGACACTCGGGACATATCAGACCCATCTCTTCGTAATAGCGCACTGTGCGCGTAGTCGTACCGGCTTCTTTTGCCAATTTCCCAATATGCATCAAACCATCTTTGCATTTTGACACGACAAATCACCTCGTTTTCATGAGCGGAACAGACAAACTTTGACGTTACGTTAAAGTTGGACGAAAAAATATACCTCAACACAACATCAATGTCAACGAAAAACTTTGACGTTACGTTAAGGTTTGGTAATCAGTGCTCTTAATGATGGAACAAACGCACCCCGGTCATAACCAGAAGCATACCGTATTCATCGCAGGCTGCGATAACATCGTCGTCGCGCACTGAACCCCCGGTCTCAACCACATATTTGACACCCGTACGAGCGGCGCGATCAACATTATCTCGGAAGGGGATAAACGCATCGGAACTGAGCACAATCTCGTCCATCTGTCCGATCCACGCCCGCCGCGCATCCTCCTCCAAAGGCAGGGGCACAGTATCGAAACAACCCGCCCAAACCCGACGTTCCTCATCGGTCATATTGCCACGCAAAAACGCTTCAATCGCATTGATCTTTTCAGGGCGCTTCAGACCTCTTCTAAATTTGAAATCGAGAATATCCGGATGCTGGCGCAAATACCACGCTTCGGCCTTACCCGCGGCAATATCCGTACACGCCAAACGATTTTGCTGCCCGGCACCATTGCCGATAACCTGTCCATCAAACGCAAAACACATCGAATTGGATTGCGTGTACTTTAGAACAAGTGTTGCCAAGAGCATATCGCGTTCTGCATCGGGAGACACCTCTTTATTCTTTGTCACAATATTCGTTAAAATATCTGTATTAATGACTTTGGCATTGCGCGTCTGTTCCAGAACAACACCGAAAACATCGCGAGTCTCCGGACCAGCAGGTACATACGATTCATCCATCTGGAGAATGGGATAACTACCGCCCTTTTTCTTTTTTAGAATATCGAACGCCTCTGGTTGATACCCCGGAGCAATAATGCCATCGGACACCTCTCGGCTGAGCAAGCGCGCAGTCGATTGATCCACCTCATCGCTTAAAGCCACCCAATCGCCAAAAGAAGAAAGCCTATCCGCACCTCGAGCGCGGGCATAAGCCGTAGCCAGAGGCGAAAGAACGAGATCATCGACAAAATACGCCCTTTGCAGCGCGTCAGACATGGGCGTGGCAACAGCCGCACCAGCAGGGCTTAGGTGTTTAAAAGACGCGGCTGCTGGCAGATTGAGCACCTCTTTAAGCTCGCGCACGAGTTGCCAGGAATTGAGCGCATCGAGCAGATTGATATAACCCGGCGCGCCATTGAGCACCGTAAAGGGCAGTTTGCCGCTGGGAGAGTACGCACGCGCATCAGATTGATGCGGATTACAGCCATAGCGCAGAATCAGTCCATCTTGAGACATAAGACAATCCTTTTGAAAAAAACGAAAAAAGCCCAATCCTCTAATGGATTGAGCCCAGGCGATCGACCCTTGAATTTTAGTTCTAACGCTCCCCTCCGGTTATTTCCGGATATTCGCCAGTTGCGTCAGATACTATTGATAAAACCAATATAACGGGAGACTACATCTATGTCAACAGCCATCAGCCCACGCCACTATCAGCACCCGATACAATTTCCGACGCACCTGTTTCAGTAGTCACAAAACAGAGCAATTGTTCGGGATCAGCCAGATCGAGAACAACGGGCGAATGCGTAGTGGTCAAAATTTGGGCACGCGCTCTGTCCTCGTGCTGTGCAACAGCACTGAATGCTTTGAAAACCGCTTCTACTGCGCCGGAATGGAGACCGTTTTCCGGAACTTCGAGCAAACATATCCCATCGCCATCGGGCACATAAGTCAGCAATGTTAGAGCCAGCAATCGCAGGGTTCCATCGGACAACATCCACGACGGCGTTTCGAGATCATTGTGGTGCTTAACCACGAGATAGCAGTGCTGATCTTCGGGACGCACAACCGTATAAACGGTGGATAAACCCGGTAAAACAGTGCGCAAAAGCGTCAGCCAGGTCGCATAGCTATCTGGCTCATTCTCCTTCAGTGCAGCAACCACCCAGGGCAGATTGGCACCATCGGACAACAGAGTGCGCGGTTGCCCCGGCGGACTGGGGCGGCGAATGCGTTCTCCGTTGAGATCGAATTTGCAAATACTATTTGACAGCGTGTGTTTGAGCCAGGTAGCGACGGGAAAGCGCGACTCATCCTCGGGCAAATTGCCCAATGCCGAACGCCTCGCACCGAGCTTGAAAGAAGGATCCCATCCCGCACCGGATTCATCGTAAAATTTATCATTGCCACCGGGCACTTTATTGACAATCGTTTTGACGCCGCGCAACCTGGGCGTCGCCAGAGTTTGCGGTGTGGGGCTCTCTACGGCAAAAAGCGACTCTTGAACAGCGCGGTCATCTCGCTGAATATCTGTGAGCAAAAGCACCCGCTCGGACAGAATCCCAACCTCACTGTTTTCTTCGGTCACGCCAATGGCGACCTCGTATCGACACCGCGAAAAATCCCGATCGGAAAACAGATTGGATTCGTGCGCGGGCACGGACAACTCAACAGCAATTTCAAATCGATCTGCAAAACCGTGCCAGGTCAAATCGCGCAAATCACTCGCCCGGCTGTAAATTGCAGCATCGAGGCCGTCGCGCACAAAATCTCCGAGAAACGCAATAGCGTCGAGAAAGGTCGTCTTACCGCTGCCATTCGCACCAACCAGCATGTGAAAAGGCGCGAGATCCTGTTCGATATGACGCAAGCACTGATAATAAAGGGTTTCAAGACGCTGGATCATGTGGAACTCCCATATTAAGTTAGAAGCATATTACATGACAGAAAGAGAGGCGTCAAGAGCAAATGCAAAAGAAAACAGTCTTAATCACCGGCGCAACGGACGGGATTGGTCGGGCACTTGCAAAAATCTATCAGTCGCGCGGCGATAGGTTGATACTGATGGGCAGACGCGCACTGGACACACTCAACGATGCGTTATACACCAAAAATACATATTGTCGTACAGACCTATCGCAGGACAAGTGTGCAAATCGCGTATGCGCATTTCTAAACGCGCAAAAAATCGACAGCATAGATCTGGCGATTCAAAATGCTGGTACTGGATATTATGGACCCATCGCAGAACAAAGCGCGAAAAGCATCCGAGAAATCACAGCAGTCAACCTGATGGCGCCCTTGCGCTTGACACACGCCCTGATGCCATACCTGAAAAAAGCCAGTGGAAAACTCGTACTAATCGGGTCAATCACACATGCATTCCCCTGTCCCGATTACGCCGTGTACGCAGCGAGCAAAGAAGCCCTCAACACCCTGGGACGCAATCTACAAATCGAGGGCGACATAAATGTACAAATCATTCACCCGGGAGCGACGCGCACGGGATTGCATCGAAAAATTGGCATGGACAACGAAAAGACAAAGAAATTTCCATCTGCAGAAAGGGTCGCCCAAAAAATCACACAGGCGATAGATGGACGGCGTTTTGTCGCAACAATTGGATGGCAAAACTCAGGGGCGCGATTTTTGGGACGCTATTGCGAAGGCATGGTCAACGCCATGGTGCGTACAACATGAAACACGCGGTCATTACAGGCGCAGCGCATGGAATTGGCAAAGCACTTGCCCATCGCTTCGCACAGGAAGGATATGCCATAACGGGCGTGGATATAGATGCCGCGGGCGCGGCGAGAGTCGAACGAGAACTGAATGCGCGATTTGTCATTGCAGACCTGCGTGCTGATGCAGGCATCGCGCGCGTACTCCCCGAATTGCTCCAGGGAAAACCTATTGACGTATTGATACACAACGCGGGCATCAACGCCGTGGGGCGATTTCCCGACATAAGCATAGAAAATCACGAACGCGTAATCGCAGTGAACTTCTACGCACCGATGGTACTCACAGCGGCATTACTCAAAGCCGACCTGCTCGCAAAAGGCGCGTCCATAGTCTTCATCTCCTCCCTTTCCCACTACACGAGCTATCCGGGTGCTGCAACTTATGCAGCGACGAAAAGCGGATTAGCCTCCTACGCACGCAGTTTATCCATCGCGCTCGCACCGCAGAATATTCACGTCACAACAGTTTTTCCCGGCCCAACGCGCACAGCCCACGCACGGCGTCACAGCCCGCGCAACACGCGCGAAGAAAAACGCATGCCGCCCGAAAAATTGGCGCACCTCATCCTTCGTGGCATAAAAAAGAAAAAGCACCTCATCATACCAGGTGCAGTCAACCAAATACTCGCCCACCTGGGCAAGTGGTGCCCGCCCCTGATGGTATATGCGATGCGTAAGGTGATTTTGGAGAAGTTGTGAAATCCTTTAACTTTTGACCTGCCTCTACTCACACTTTTTTCCCACAAAAAAAGGACCCAGCGACTCGACATAAAGGGCGGTTTGCTGGGTTTTTCTCATATCCTGCACAACGCGAGAGAGCGGATAAAGCTCTGCACCGATCAAACCAATGACAAAATCATTATCATCGGCATCGAAGCCATAGCTGGCCAGGCGAACATCGTGTGCATAATCTTCGCGTCCATAAGCGCGTCCGATAGAAGCGTGCTCCATCAAAATTTTGCGCTGTTCCCTGTGGTCCAGGCGGGCAAAAGCCCCGTTGCGACGCAACGGGTACCAGATCGCCCAGGGCCATTCGGAATTGAGCACATTATCGCGCGGTCGGTCAATAAGGGCGTATTCGAGATCTGGCTCATAACCCGTGGCATACGTGCGCCCGAGCATTGTAAGTTCAGGACGGCGTGTACAGGCAGAAAATGGATCGCTATTGAGCAGCGCGCGAATATCAGTCACAAATAAATCCGGAGATTCGGCCAAAAAAACAATGCCAATGCCGTAGGGATCATGGGCATCGAGATAGAGCGCGACATCGAGACCGCTTTGATCAAGCGCCTGAGATACGGCACCAACATTCCCGACATCCGTAAAAACCTGCAACTGCATGTAAAGCCGCCGACCACTCGTCTGCGGTTTCCCATCAACAGGCGCGCCGTGTTCGAGAATATCGAGTTTTTCTTTTGATTCAGAGGGATGATGCATGTCAACAGACTCCTGATATTCAAAGGATACTTACCAGATCGTTGCTACTTGCGATTGCTGAATTTTTTCATCTTTACTGATCAGTGGCAATTCCATATACAGCGCAGTACCCGCAATGATGCGGTCAGGCATATCAGGCACTATTGTTCGGGGTATCTCAGCTATTTTGTCAATAATATCCTGAGTTAGATCTACCAAAACCAAATTGCTGTCACCTGCTTTTAGATTATCTTGAAGTAGTTGCTGATTTTCAAGTGGAATACGACCTTTTTCTGGTAAATAAAGAATCTCGACCAAACAGATCGTGGGTATGTAAATGAAAGCGTCGCCTTGTTCACAGGCATCAAAAATTTGGCTGGCCCTGGATCCCAAAAGAACGCTACCCTCCAAATACCAGATCAAACCATGTGTATCTGTGACCGCACGAGTCATTGGGAAACCTCTCGAGGGAAATTGCCCCACATTTCCTTACGGTTTTCACGTATTTCTTTATCCGTGATGTCCAGCCCTTTCCAGATGCCTCTTAGGGATATTTTTTGAGTCTTCTTTATGCCTTTAAGATCTTGTTCAACTTGATCGGTCATACCCCGAATCAATTGAACTTTCTCCTCAACCGACAGAGAACGCGTTGTATTCAAAATTTCTGCCAACATAGAATCGGTTGCCATTTCAGGCCTCCAGGCGTGTGTTCTACTGCAAAATTTGCTTTCTTTCATCATTTCCAAAACGAAAGATAGGACTTGTCTCAAAAAAGAGCAAGCCCCAGATCAGCAGACTGAACAGGAGCTTAGTGAAGGGGCAGCATATCTGATCGTTAAACTAAAAAAAAGACATCTTGTAGTGCACTTTAATGCTCCGCCCTATTTCGGGCATCACGGACCGAATGCGCGAGAGATGGTTGCGGTATTCCGTATCCAAAAGATTGTTCAAAGAGAGAATAATACTATGGCGGGTATGATCGGTATTAATGTCGCGCTGGGCATAGACACTGAAAACGGCATAGCCATCCGTAGGCTCTTCAAATATATCCACGCGCTCCTGTCTCGCGACAAGCTCCGCAGTTCCTCCAACCGTAAGATAGGGATGCTGATATGTCGTACTTCCAACAAACTTGAGCGGCGGAATCTCGGGCAGAGGCAAATCCTCATCCCTGTTCTCGCCGCGCACATAACTGCCATTTAATTCCAGATTCAAACGGGTATTCAAACGCCACCCCAGATGCATCTCCAGGCCCAAAAATCGCGCGGCAACACCATCGGCAGCGTAAATCGGCAGAAGTTGGGCAAAATTGATCTCTCCAGTATTGCGCGGGGCAATATAGGTATCAAACTCGTTCCAATATCCACTCAAAACAAAATTGAAACCCGGTTGCAAATAGTGAAAAAAGACCTCAAAGCCCAGGCTCGTCTCGGCCTCGAGATTGACATTGCCCACCTCAAAAGTGTACGCAGCCAGATGCGGCCCATCGTTATAAAGCTCTTCAATCGTGGGCACGCGCTGGGATCGGCTTAAGTTTAAACCGCCAGTTAGCTGGTCGGTAAAGGACACAAGCGGACTAATCGCCGCGGACCAGGCGTGAAAGGTGCGATCTACATCGAGATCTGCAATGCTCTTTGTTCTTGGGCGCGGATCAAAGTCGGCATACGTATAACGCGCAGAAGCCTGAAATTCAATGTCGCGATAGATAAATTCGTGGTAGAAACCCAAGGAAGCATTTTGCTCTCGCGTGGGCGGCGTAAAAACAAACGCCCCCAATTTGAGATTGTGATGACCAAAGCCGAGAGCGAGAACGGTATTTCGCATCAGGCCGTGTGTATTCAAATGCAACTTGAGATCACCGCGGTAGTCGTGGAACAAAAACTCGGACCCAATACTGCCACTGGATTCGTACTCGAAGTGATGATAGTAGGTCCTGGTAAAATCCATCTCTACGCTACTGAGCACCTCGCGGTCAAAATGGAAGGTCGCCTTGCCATCAAACACCCGGCGATCAATATCCAGATCTACGCCATTGGGATGCCCGCCAATAAATCCACCGGGAATGCCGTATTGGGTATCGAACTGATCAAAAGAAGCACCGATATAGCCCCGGCCAGTGGGATATGACAGACCGAGCGTATGCGTACGCGTGTCAATAGGCGTATTGGCGAGCCTGCCAATAGGCGTTTGCACATCCCGGGTATTGCGGTACGTGGTCTCGGCATACAGCGCGAGCGGTCCCACAGGCACTGTGATTCCAGCGGCTGAGAGATATCCCCTATTAACCGTCTCGCCATAAGCACCAACACTGCCAAAAACGCGCTGCGGATGGTCTTCCGGAATCTTCTGTTTCACCACATTGATAACCCCGCCAATGGCCGATGCCGTGTGAAGCAGCGTGCGCGGTCCCCGGATAATTTCGAGGCGTTCGGAATTAAAAGGCTCGACAGTAACCGCGTGATCGGCAGAAGTGGCGGATAAATCGCGGGTCTCGATACCATCTATATTGATCTGCACGCGGTCGCCACTGAGACCGCGTATAACCGGGCGAGCAGGCGCAGGTCCCATGCTGCGGATGGCAACGCCGATTTCGTTTTTCATCGTCTCGGCAAGCGTGAGACTATACTTCTTCTGAAGTTCATCTCCAGAAAGCACGCCAGTCGCTTCGTGCAATGCTTCAAAGTGAGTTTCCGCATTTTTGCCTACCACATCAATGGTATCGACAAAAATTTCCTGAGCGACCATCTCGACGTACAAAATGGGCAACTTCTCACCGGAGACCTTTATTTCCCGACTCACCAATCCATAGCCGACACGAAAAAAAGACAGACGATGATCGCCCTCCGACAGACGCAAGACAAAACGGCCCCGTTCGTCGGTTGTCGTACCCACCGCGCCATCATTGAGTTCGATATCGACATCGCCAATTGCGCGTTGGGTTTTGCGATCAAAAACATATCCCTCGAGCAAACGCGTCTCTTGCGATGCGCTGATCGCGAAAAAACAGAACACAAAAACGAGAATGAAAGCCGTTAATCTCAAAAACTATCTCCATCTAAGAAAAAGCCCTCACGCTATCCGGGGAAAACCGGGTGAGGGCAAGGCATTTACTGTACACGCACGGGAATGGGAATCGTGCGAAAATCTATATGATCATCGTGCGTGACTTCGAGGATAATAGTGGTCTCACCTACCTTGAGGCCGCGCAGTTGGAATTCAAACTTACCCACATCTGCAGGCTCCTGATGAACCTCGACAACCGTGTTATCGGCAATCGTCGAGGTAAATTTGTCATCTGGCTCATCTGGCGGATCAATTTCATCGCCATCGTGGTCAAGAAACATAATGGTCCATTTGGCAGTCAGTCCACCATTGGGAACTTCAAGATGGTCTGCCCGACCGCCGCTGGCATCGATCTGCCCTTCAAAATAGCGGAAAAACCGATTGCCCGAATCTATAAGGACCAGGCCCTCGGGCTCAAAATGTTCTTCGTGTTCAGACATGGGATCATCACTACCGCAACTAATCACAAACAGAGCCAGCACTGCCACAGCCGCAAAGGTACGTTGAAACGATTTTCTTGCAAAAAACATGATAGTCTCCTGAATGGTAAAACCTGTACAGGGCGCACGGGCAGAGAACACACAGAGGGAGGTCCTCTTGCCTGCGCCCGCGCAAAAAAGGCTTAAAGATACAGAAAGGAAAAATAATGCAAACTACTGTAGTAGAAAATTCAGTATTCAGGAAACCACTGGAGGGGATCGGCCCTGAGGCGAAAGAAAAAACTGGTGGGATAATAATGTGGAATGCGAAAAAAAAGAAAACCAATAGACGTATAACGCGCCAAGTGCAACTATGGCACTAATAAGACCACCAAAGCCATAAACCCAATGGCAAACAAGACAATGGATATCGTGTTCAACATGGTCGAATGCATGCCCAAAGGCGAGGGCAAACGCGCCGATGAACAATATGGCGATCAGTGTTTTGATAAGTGGATGTTTGAGATTCATCTCAATATTGTACCTTTAACAGTCACACCGGTCCTTGTGACCTCTTGATAAATATGCAAAATATCACATCTTATTGCAAGTCTTGAAATGGTACAATGTGTTCGCTACCCGTATATCTATTTGTCCTTTGAGGAAAGTTTTCTAATTGATTGCAATCGCAAAAGCAGATTTTAGTATGTATTTTCAATCTTTTTTCATATCTCCTTTATCCATCACCTCGGCTTTACTGATGCGAAAAAAGAGCTCGGTAGGATCTTTTTGCAACAATTCCAGGCGACCTGTAATCGCAATGGGATTATAAGTAAAATCAATTGGTTTGCTCGGGCGAATATCTACAAGCGACTCAGGTCCTCCCCCGCCTACACAAAACGAACAGCCCCCAAGTGAATACGGAGTCAAGACAAAACGCGTCTGTTTTTTTTGAGCCGACAGCGGAATCATAAACCCGACAAGCTCGACGTACTTGCCATTCATTTTTTTCAATGTATCGGAAAATATGGGCACAAAGTTCGGCGCATAAGGATCATAACTCACCGTAGCAAGGGTTTCCCAAAGCGATCCCTTCATCATCTGGGGCAATGGAGACGCCTGAAGTTCTGGGCGATGGTCTGTTGACGAGGGCGGTGCCTCACTGCCAGTATCTATTCTCAAAATCACAGCAAATAATAAAATAAACATTATCGTGCGCTGTATATACATCATGCCACCTCCACAAGTGTTTGTGCGACATCTGTCCGATAGACCTGAAGCGCGGGTATAAGAGCCGATACACTACCCAACACAAGCGCCAGACCAATGAGCCAGAATTCATCGGACAAAATAATCCATCCCGTCAAATTTATATGCTGTGCCTCGCGCACCCAGGTGCCAATCACTTCCGTGCTGGCATGCCCAAGCACAAAACCCAACCCCGTACCCATCAGTGTAAGCAAGACCCCCTCCAAAAGCACCTGTACAAAAAGTTTACCGCGACTTGCCCCCAGAGCACGCATCATAGCCAGATCGTATCGCCGGTCTTTCATCGCATTATAAAGTGCCACAAAAATGCTCAACGCCGCTGCAAATACCAGAACCCCACCAAAAACCCGCACCACCTCCAACCCAACACCGAGCAAGGCAAAAAGGCGCGTTGTCTCAAATGCGGGGGACGCAGCCTGAAATTTTGTCTCTTTGTTCACATACCTCGGAAATGACACGGCTGCAATAGGTGAACGATAGCGAATCAACAAACTCGTGACTTCGCGCTCGGCATCGGCTTCACTGTCCATCGGCAAACTGAGAACATCGCGCGCGCTATCCTCATCGGCATGGCTTTCCATGTGATGATCCCGTCCATCGTCCTCTTCTTCATGCGGTTCGTGAACCAGCCAGACAGTCTCAACAGAAGTCAATAACAGACGGTCAATAATAGAACCCGTTGGTTGCAAAACACCCACCACGCGAAACGGTTGCGATTCGTGTCGATCAGAAGCAGTCTCTGCGGTCAAACCGTGCGAACTAATAACCTCATCACCCAGCACCAGACCTGTCACGCCAGCAACCTGCGCGCCGATGACCACCTCGTATGGTGCATCCCAAAAGGTACCGTCAACCAATTCCGCCCGGTAGTGCCTGGCGTATTCGGATGTCGTGCCCACAATGCGATAACCCCGATAATTATCCCCCAACGCCAGAGGTATCGCCTGTGCAACCGCTCTGTTTTTAGCCAGTTCACGCGCCTCTAAAAGCGGTATGTTTCCCGTTGGCACATCGACGTGAAAAACGCTGGACAAAATCAATTGCAGGGGACTGCCCTTCGCACCCACAACAACATCGATATTTTGAACATTGCGGTGCAAATTCTCTTCAAATTGTTCGCCAAAAAGCAACAAAACAACGACAATACCCGTTCCGAGTCCCAACAAAACCATATTGAGCAATGTATTCAACTTCCGCCGATAAATATAGGCCAGACTAATTTTGAAGAGATTCATGCGGGCAATTCCATCCGTTCATCGAGCGCAATACAATGGTCAAAACTGTCGGTAATGCGATGATCATGTGAAGCCACCACCAGAGTTGCCTCAACCTCTCGCGCCGATGACGTGAGCAAATCCAACACCTGCTTGCTGCGCGTGTCATCCAATCCAGATGTCGGTTCATCGGCCAATAGCAATTGGGGACGATTAATAACAGCCCGGGCGATAGCCACGCGCTGTTGTTGACCAAAACTCAGTTCCGATGGATAGGCGTGTTCGCGACCTGCCAGACCGAGAGTCGCAAGCACCTGTTGAACATGTGTTTTGTCCTGCTGTACACCGGCCATATAATGCGCCATAAGCAAATTTTCCAGCACCGTAAAAACGGGCAACAGGTAAAATTGTTGAAAAACAATGCCAATGCGTTGCCCGCGAAATCGATCCCGAGCAGTTTCTGTCAGTGCATAAATATCCTGTTCGGCAATATGCACACTGCCCTGTGAAGGCTTTAACAAACCGGCGATAATATGCAAAAGCGTCGTCTTGCCGCTTCCCGATGGCCCGTGCAACAGCCATTTTTCACCGGGATTGGCTTCAATATATTCGGGCAAGTCCAGTACAAGACGACTGCCATAAACATGCCCAACGTGTTTAAGTGCAAACATAAGTATAGTATTCAAAAAACGCGATGTGTGACTTCAAAATGTGCCGTCAAAATCGAGCAGGTCTCTGTAATTGATGATATTGAGATGGAATTCCTGGCATGGAAATCGAGGCAAAAACAGGAACAGGAGGGGAGCGATTAGACAGTGGACCGCGCAGGGGGCGACGCGACGATCCCCAATCGATTCCACCGATCCTGGGCGACCATCATGCCGCATTGCCACAAGCATCACAGGTTCCGAGCAACACCACTTCATGTCCCGTCATCTGAAACCCGTCTGGAACCAGGGAATCGAGGCCCTCGACACAACCGAAGAGGTCGAACGCGTGGTCGCAGGTCGAGCAAAGAAAGTGATGGTGATGCTCGCGGTCCTTGGGCTCGTACCGAACGCCGCGGCCCAACCCCTCGACCGCCTCCAGCGTGCCGTCCTCAACACCCCGTTGGAGCGCGCGGTATACCGTGGCGAGACCGACACTCTTTCCGCTTCCGATCAGGCGGCTCCACAATTCCCTGGCGGATAGGGGGCCGTCCGCCTCGCCAAGGGCTCGCAAGACGGTTAGCTGTTGATTCGCTCTTTTCTGTTGATTCGTTCTTTGCATGGAGAAATGATAATCGATTCTCACATCATTGTCAAGACTTATACGACATGTTTTCCAGTAGCACAACCCCGCCGTCATCCAATATCCCAACCTATGGGTATCGCTGGCTGGAAACCCTCGAACAGAGCACCAACAATTAAAACGCCTGACTCAAATTCTTTCGATGCAGAACGAACCAGATTACAATCGGAGCGCCAATCAAAGACGTCACCGCATTCAGCGGCAAAACAAATTGACTGCCCGGCAGATGGGCAATCAGATCGGATAGCAGTGCCAGCGTCGCCCCCAGGCAGGTGACTGCCGGCATAAGCACGCGGTGATCCGACGTATGCAATAGACTGCGGCAAAGATGTGGCACAGCCAGACCCAAAAACGCAATCGGACCGCAAAAAGCAGTCGTCGCACCCGCCAGAATCGACGCACTGATCAAAACCCACAAGCGAATGCGCTTGACATTCAAGCCCATACTGCGCGCATAATTTTCCCCCAGCAACAGCGCATTGAGCGGTTTAATACACAAAAACGCCAGCAAAAGACCCACAAAAATAGCAGAAATAAGCACGGGCATCTGTCGCCATGTCACACTGCCAAAACTGCCAAAAGTCCACAAAATATACGACTGTATCTGCTCGGGAACGCTAAAATAAATCAAAATACTGACAAAAGCCCCGGTCGCGTACCCAAACATCAGACCCAAAATCAACAACGTCATCACATTCTGTACACTGCGAGACACCAGCAACACGCACCCCAGCACGGCGGCAGCACCCATAATAGCCGCAACCGCCAAACTCAAATCCCCCATCAAGCCCAACCCCGCGATAAGCACACTGCCCACCGAACCCACCGTCAGCACCACAATCGCAACGCCGAGACTCGCGCCTGCGCTGATACCCAGCACAAAAGGATCTGCCAGCGGATTGCGAAAAAGCGTCTGCATCTGCAACCCACTCACAGAAAGCGCTGCACCCGCCAGCACAGCAGTAATCGCCTTCGGCAGTCGAATCGTATGAACAATAATCGCCCATGCCGCAGAAGACACTTCTCCACCCGTAAGAATGCCAAATAAGGCCGCCAATGGAATATGAACTGATCCCAGCGACAAACTCAAACCGAACGCCATCAGAAGCAGGAAAAATAACCCCAGCATAATAACCGCATGCCGCGGACCCTCCCGCGCTTCATCCTCGTATTGAGCCTCCATTCCGATCATTCTCTCATCCCCTTAGTCCCGCAATCAAATCGCAAATAGAATCGTATTCTCGAACCACGCCACCGTGCTCAACACACCAGGCATCCCCTTCTCGAATATCGACACACCACTCAGCCCCCACATCTCTCACTTGAAACCCGGCCCTCTCCAGTGCGCGCTTTGTCCAATAAGCGCGTCGTCCTTCCCCAGAAACAGCAACTGTAGAGCAGCCACGTTGGGCATTGAGCTTAAACGCACCCGTATCCGCATCAAAACGCACGCCATCACTTTGAAACGCGCCTTCAAATGCACCATTGAGAATTAAATCCTCGGGCGCACCAGTCTGTAACGCGCCCTCAAACGGCAAAAGAAAGATGCGGTCTGCACAGCGCAGTGCCAGATCCAAGTCATGCGTTGAAAGCAGAATCGCCTTATCCGTAGAATGTGCCAGATCCTGCAACAAAGCCATAATTTCAGCGCGACGGGGCAGATCGAGAAACGCCGTGGGTTCATCGAGAATCATAAGAACTGGCTCCTGCGCCAGCGCGCGTGCAATCATAACCTTTTGACGCTCGCCATCGCTGAGTTCGGCCACATTGCGATATGCCAAATCCTCAGCGCGGGCTGCCCGAATAGCCCATGAAACAACCCGTTCATCTTCCTCTGTAAAACTCCCGATCCAATCCGTATGGGGATATCGCCCCAGACCGACCAGATCGCGCACAGCCATAATACCCACACTAATGCGATCCGTAAGCACCACGCTAATCACCTGGGCAACCTCTATAGCAGACATATCCGCGATATCCTGACCCATAAGATAAACCTGCCCATCGAGCGGCGGCTGCATCCCCACAAGCGTGCGAATAAGCGTAGATTTCCCCGCGCCATTGGGACCGAGCAAACACACAAACTCACCGCGATGGAGCGACACATCTATATCGCGCGCCACAACGCGAGACGGACGACGACCGTATTTATACCCCACAGCGAGATTTTGTGTTTTAAGAATCGCCAACATGCACCTCTGTCAAATCATTTCAAAAGCCCAATACGCTCAAGATCGGTTTCACCCCACTGAACTTGTCGCTCAATGATTGATTTGAGCGTACCGACAGCAAAGGTCTGATTCATATTATGGAGATGAATAGTCGTCATTCTCCCATCTGGGTGAACAAAAAAACGGGTCGCGCCTTTTCTTCTGTATTCACGAAACCCGTCTCTTTTTAGTGCCCGTATCAATCTACGTGCCGTCAACGAACGAAGCCTACTGTAATCAATCGCCATATTAGATAGCTACAGTGACCAGAGGAACATCGCTGACCTGAATCTGTGATGATGGCTCAGAAGGGATCTCTTCTCCATTCTCAAGCAGATAAGCAACAAGAAGATCAACAGCATTTTCTAAATTCTCTAACGCCTCTTTCTCTGTATATCCCCAACTCGCAGCCCCTCTATGCTCCAACGCGGGAATATAAGCTCTCCAGACCGCTTTAGCATCTGGATCATCGGGCCACTTGTCTTTCTCCAAGACAGCCTTAAATAAATATGTTTTCATACATATCCTCCTCAGAATAAGTACGAAAAAAATAGGGGTATGACCTCAGAAAGTCAATAAAACCGCCAGACCTGTCGCGAGCAAACAGGTGACAATCACAAAAACACACATACGGCGCATATCCCCGGGCTGACCGCCTTCGGGATCATCCCCATCGCCCAACCAAACATCTGTAACCTGCGTTCCCCCCTGCCAAACAGGACCGACCAATCGCCTCTGCAAAGCGCCTGCAGCTGTAGCTTCGCTCCACCCGGAATTTGGTCCTGGAACAAGCGCGTGTTGCCGCCACCCGATAAGCAGAGCCTTGTGTGCAGAACATCCGGGCATAAAAAACGCCACCAGCGCCATCTCCAAATACGTCAAACGCGCGGGCATAAAATTGAGCACATCGTCCAGCCGTGCCCCACACCAGCCAAAACAGCGGTATTGCGGCGTCCCTGATGCGGCACCAGCAATTCCGCGATCAGAAAACGACCATCGCGTTTCAAATCGTAATATTCGTGCTGATCGATAAACTCATCCATCTCAAAAATCAATCCCGGGTTGGGCAACAATACCCTGATCACTAAACGGATGCTTAATCTCGCGCATCTCGGTCACCATATCGGCAAAATCAACCAGCGCGTCTGGCGCATCTCGCCCCGTAATAATCACATGCAACATCTCGGGCTTGTGCTCCCGCAGCCAATCCACCACCTCTGTTGCATCCAACCAGCCAAAAGCCATCAAATACGTAAACTCATCCAGAATAAACAGATCGTAATCCCCACTCGCAATCCGCTCCTGCGCCACTTCCCAACCGCGCAATGCCCGAGCCTGTGTCTCATCGATATCCTTACTCGTCCACGTCCACCCATCGCCCGTACCAATCCAATCGATCTCCATGCGCCTGGCCGCGCGAATCTCGCCAAAATTGGCATTCTCGTGCTTCAAAAACTGAATCACACCCACGCGCATCTTGCGCCCCCATGCGCGGGTCATCACCCCCAGCGCGGCTGTGGTCTTTCCCTTGCCATCCCCGGTATTGACCATCACCAGCCCCTTTTTCACATGCCGTTTGCGTTGTTTGGTACTCATAGCAACCTCTCTCTTATTCACCTTCAAATTCCGAAACAAAAATCAGAAAATCGGGAAAATCAACCGAACCATTGCCATCCAAATCGAACATAGCATCACTCTCTGATTTCCCAAACGCGGAAGCAAAAGCCAGAAAATCGCTAAAATCAACCACACAATCGCCATTAAAATCAGCCACACTGCCCACAAACGCAATACTCGCAGGCAACAGACCCGTACTGATCGGACCAGCCACAAGCTGATCCGTCTTCACGTCATAAACCTTCACACCAGTAGATGTCGGATCGACAAAACTCCCGCCATCCAAAACGTACAACCGCCCCCCAAACACCCCCAAACTCGGAACAAATCCGCCTGAAAGACCATCCAAAGGTGACGAAACAGACTGCATCCCCAAACCGAACCGTTTGACCACATTGACAAAACTCGCATCTAAAACAACGACATACCCCTCATCATCGGAAACCATCGCCAGAGAACTCAAATTACCACCCAAAGCCATCTCACCCAGAACAACGCCATCGCTCCTCAAACTTGCCAGATCAATCACCTCAATCCCACCATCCGTCAAATCATCAAATGTATTGACCGTGCTCAAAAACCACTTATTCCCTCGCTGCACTGCGCCCGCGGGATTCTTACCCGCCATCACAATCCCCTGCACGCCCGCTGTATTTGCATCTATATCCACCACCTGATCCGTCATCACATCGACAACCGCGATCACCGAAACATCCGTCGGCACAAACCCATTATCTCGATCCAGCCGTTGACACGCGGCAAACAAATAATTGTCGTACAACGCGAGCTGAGATACCTCGGGCAAACCATCTGCATCCGCAAATACCGCTAAATCTATCTCTCCCAATAAATCCCCTGTAACGGGATTTACAATTAGCAATTGCGTCTGCTCATACCGCGAAATATACGCTTTCTCCTCACTGACAAAAGCCATATCGTGCGGATTTGAACCATTGCCCGTCGAATACTGCGTCAAAGGCGTCTTCAGGTCACTGCGATCCAAAACAATCACATTATCCTGTCCCAAACGATTGATAACATACACCTTATCCCGATACGTCCGCACCGCCGCATCCGAATGAATAGTCAAATGATCATTTGTTGCCGTATTTGTGATGAGATCCAAACTCGAAAAACTACCACTGCTATAATCCGTCGTCGTAATAACCGCTTGATTTGCTGATATGCTAAAAGAAAAAAACAAAAGCATCCACAGATGCACGCAGATATACACAGATAAATTCATGAGACTCTCCTCTCTTAAAAAAAACCGTTTGAATCAGGATTTTCAGGATTAAAGGATGAACAGGATACCTCTCTTCCACCACCCTCAATTCACACTTCTTAGCCCCCACCTCTCATCTGCGCCCATCTGCGAAAAACGCTCAAATTATTCGCGTTTTTTTCTGCGGATCATCTACTTAATCTGCATTTACACTCACAAAAACCGCGCGCCCTGGCAGCGGATAACCCCAGGTATCGGCGATTTGCGCCCCGGTTAAATTTTTAACCTCCAATCCAATGTGAAGCCGCATCCTCGTATCCACTTTCACGCCCGCATTGTGAACATGCCGCGAAATCAGTGGACGTCGATTCGCCCGGTCGAGAAAATTGCCATCTTCAAACGCATAGTCGTAAAACACAGTACAGCGTCCCAAACGCATCGTCGCACGCACAAACAGCGCGTGTGGCGGGCGATTGGGCAAAATATTGCCAGTCAAATGCGGAATCTCGGACTTATCGATAGCCTTTTGATACGTGTAATTACCCGACAAATCGACCCGAGAACCAAAGCGCCTTTGCGCGGTCATTTCAAACCCATACACACGCGCTTTGCCAATATTAACCGGACGCGACGTAGCCTGTGACGTGTGAACAAACTGAATCAAATCCTCATAGCGATGGTCAAAAAACGCGCCTTCCAAAGTGGTCGTCCCATCTGCATAACGCAGACCCGCATCCCAGGTCAGACCATACTCGGGCCTGAGATTGACATTGCCGACCACACCGCCGCGATCACCAAAAAGTTCGTAAAAAGAAGGCACGCGAAATACGCGCCCCGCATTGGCCTTAAACATCATAAAAGACGCCAGATCTAACCGCACACCCGAACGCAGACTGGTGAGACCGCGCGCATTGGCTGAATCGGGTGCGAGCGGCGAAAAATTAAAGGGATTGGCACCGGTAAACGAACTGTGTATCCGCCGTTGCTCAGCGCCAAAAGACCAGATTCCAATCTCGCCCGGCAGTGAAATATCCAGACCCAGGCGCGAAGAAAAAATCCACCGCTGACTATCGAACAAACTGGCAACAGACCGGATGCGCGTCGTAGGCAAATAAGTCTCCCTGTGCAACCCAATCGCAGCGGCGATATCACAGCGCGAAAACAGAACCGTTTGCAAACGGCTCTGCCACCCATAAGTGCGCGTGAGATAATCATTATCCTGGCGACCAATCCCAATTTCGCCATCCAGATCGCGGAACCGCTCCCTGACATGCGTGACATAAAGCGATTGCCGCGTATTGATACCACGGAAAAAGGCGCGATCCTCATAAGCGACTTCCGTCATCGTCTGAAAAGCATCCAAATGTGCATTCTGTGACTGATTATTGCTAATACCTGGCATCCCCTGATATTTCCAGTACGCGGTCTCGTGGACAGATAAAATTCTATCCTCCCCAAAAGTGCGACGCCACTTACCCAAAATATTAAAAGATCGATGATCGTTATTCTGCCGCCTGCTCCAAACATCGTCATCGGCATTGTATTCTGTACCATTATCATCGAGAAATCCAAAATCGTTATCGCTATGTGCATAATCGGCCACAACGAGAAACTCCGACTGACCAAATCCACCCGCGAACACACCGCTCAGCAACCGCGTATCAAAAGCACCCCACGATCCGCGAACCCCGTGAAACCATCGTCTTTGCGTCTGTCGCGTACGCACATGCACCGTGCCACCCAATCCATTGCCGCCAGCACCGGCACCGCGATACACCTCAATCTGCCCGACGTGAGCCAAAGGCAAATTGCTGAGATCTACCCCCCCACCAAAAGCGGTATTGAGCAAAATGCCATCGAGATACACCTCAACCTGATCGGCTGATGAACCGCGCAGCGAAAGCGTGCTAAAAGTACCCAACCCACCCAGGCGCTTGACGTGTACCCCCGTAGCCTCAGCCAATACATCTGGCAGCGTCGTTTCTCTACCCTCAAAACTCGCACGCGTAATAACCGTCGCATACGCCGGATTCCTGTGAATATCACTGGCACCTATCGGATCGGCAATCACCGAGAACTCATCCAGAGGAAGCATCCTGTGAGACAGCGCAATAAAAACCTCAGCCGTTTGGGTCACGCGAACCGTGCGTTGGACCACATCATAAGCCACATGTGTCAGGACAAGCGTATAAGAACCGGACATCAGATTGGAAAAAGCAAAGCGCCCATCCCCATCCGTCTGCGTCACAAAATCCGTATTGAGAACGCGAACACGCACACTCTCGATGGGCATTCGGGTCTCTGCATCGGCAACGCGACCGACAATCTGCGCTGCCCAAAGCGGCGTATTCGCGCAGAGAATTAGCACAATTATAAAACGCATCATGTTCATAAGCTATGGATCGAGCTTTCGATAGTACTTGAGTTCATGATCTAACAACAAATCGGGATATAAAATTTTAATAATATCAGCTAACACAACATCCGGCTCAATAAGCCCCGTCTCCCAATAATCATTGCCCCCATGCGCATTGAGGCGCGCATTGGCATTGAAAACATTCCCCTTCTTAAACGCTGTAAATCCTTTGTACCGCTCATCCTCGGCGACAACATCGTCTCGAGAGTACCACTCATTTCTCATCGTAATCCAGCAATCCGCATCGTGCGCCTTTTCGTAAACCGTTTCAAAATCGAGTGCCAAACTCTGTTGTGAATCATCTTCTCCCCACAAATAATTTGCACCCGCATCCCTGAGCAATTGCGCGGCATAAGTCTTACCACCAGACATAAACCAGGTCCCGCGCCAGAGAGACCCCACAAAAACAGAAGGACGCTTATCCGCTGGTAAATCCTGGACCAGACCTCTACGCGCCTCATACCTCGCAACAATGCTATCAAACTGGGCTGATGCCAGTTCTTCTTTCCCCAAAAAAGCACCAACGAATTTGATCCACTCCACGCGCCCCAGCAACGAAGGTTCCGCATAAGCGGCATTCACCACAACGGGCACACCCGCTTCACGAAGCGCGACAGAGGCATTGTCTGTCATAACGAGATCGGGTTGGAGCATCAGAACTCTTTCCAAATCAATAGCCCTATCCCGCCCAACTTCTGTCAACTTACCCGCCGCAAAACGCTGGTTGACAGCCTCTGAACTGACGTATTTGATATTATCGATCCCAACCAGGCTATGCACCTCGCCGAGCTTTTCGATATGTGGTAAATGCGTCGTAGATGTCGTAATCAAAGTTCGCACGGGAATTTCTATTCTCGGAACACCCTCATAGCCATCGGGCGGCTCGTACCCGCGCTGCACCAGGATATACTGAATCTTTTCCCGCGATCCCCCCCCGGGCGTGAACACCGTTACAACCTTATACGCATCGAAATAATCAACGCGAAAACCCTGTGCATATTGCAAAGACAGTTGCGCCTGAACAGGTATGGTCCAAACCCCGATACAACATATCAACTGCATCCATATTCTTAGATTCAACACACACCTCGCACAAAAAAACCCCTGACTTCCTCGTAGAAATCAGGGACATAGCTAAACGCGACAAAACCACATAGCGCACGCATTATCTCACCTTTTTCCCAATCCACGAGGAAATCAATAAGGCCTGAGATTCGGGCAGGTCTTCTGGCTTCTGGGTCTCGTGCGTCTCGCGCCTTCCCGATTTTACCAGTGGCATAATGCGAGAAACATCCCCAGTTACAGCGGCGGGACCGCAACGGAATTTCACCGTTTTCCCTATACTGCAACCCGAATCTGAATATTTTATGACATTTTATTTAAAGCGCAACTTCCTCCACTGAAAGACCGCGATCTTTGAGATACGGCAAAAAACCTTTTTTATTCACCGTTCGCAGTGCGCGGGCCGAAAGTTTGACACGCACAAAACGCCCTAACTCGGGAACGTAAATGCGTTTGCTCTTCAAGTTGGGTTTCTGCACCCGCTTGACTCTTCGTTTGGAGTGGGACACGTGATGACCACTCAGCGGTCCCCTACCCGTAATGCTGCAACGTCTGGCCATTGGAAAATCCCCTTGTCAATATCTATCGCTCTTCCCGATAGAGCACGCGCTTCCGCAGTATGGGATCGAACTTTTTCAATTCGAGGCGATCGGGATGATTCTGCCGATTTTTTTCCGTATGATAAAAGTGCGAACTCTCCGTACTTTTCATTCTAATATTTATGCGGCTACCCTGTCGCTTAGCCATAGCGTACCTCCAGTATCTTTTGTTATTAGCCACCAACACGCGGCGGGGCAAGAAGTTGAAATATACAGTGTTGCCTCTATAACATCAAGAATTTTGTATTACACAGTCAAAATCCCGTTGGCAAAGACAGATCCCATTCGCTATCATGCAGGCTGCATTCGCAAACACCCAAAAAAGGAGAAAACAATGGCCGAAGAAACGATCTTCAGCAAAATTATCCGACGCGAAATCAACGCAGACATCGTTTATCAAGACGACCTGGTAACCGCTTTTCGGGACATCAATCCCCAGGCACCCACCCACGTATTGATCGTACCAAATAAATTGATTCCAACAATCAACGACATAACAAAAGAAGACGAACCCGCACTGGGGCGCATGATAACCGTCGCGGCAAAAATCGCAGCAGACGAGGGCATTTCAGAAAACGGGTATCGTCTCATCATCAATTGCAATCGCGACGGGGGCCAGGAAGTGTATCACATCCACATGCATCTGGTCGGCGGACGACCTCTGGGCAGAATGTTGGCGAGATAGAAGGTCATTGATCAGAAGGCGGAGGAACCGGATCGTACCCACCCCTGGCAAACGGACGACAGCGCAACATACGTCGTATCGCAAGAGAAAGAGCATACGCGAAGGAATGCTGGCGAAAAGCTTCAAGCGCGTAATGCGAACATGTGGGATGATAGCGACATGGACTGGGCACAATGGCAAAAAAGCGCATCAGAGGCGACAGCACATATTGATAGCCCATGATAACCACACGCGCCATCGTTGCCAGCATCCTATCAACCATTTTTATAGGATTGACCATTTTTTATTTTCAGGTATATTAGGCCGAACTTTTTTAAAATTCCCGTCACGGAGAACCGAATGAATCTACCAGACATACAAAACTCACATGACAAACGCGGCATTGAAATCGACCAGGTCGGCGTGTCCAATGTCCGCTATCCCTTGACCTTGCCGCTACGCGATAACGGCGAATTTCACACAGTGGCCAATCTATCCATGACCGTGAGCTTGCCCCACCATCAAAAAGGCACCCACATGTCGCGGTTTATGATTGCGCTGAATGAACAACACAAACACTTTACGCCTGACAGCGTACACATAGTACTCGAAGAAATGCTCGAATTATTGGAAGCCGAAGAAGCGTTTCTCAGTATGTCATTTCCCATTTTTTTAACGCGCAAAGCACCTATCACGGGCATTGAAGGCATGCTGGACTACAACTGTGAATTCAGAGCAATGTTGACAAATGACGGCATACAAGACAAGCTAATCGGCGTACGTGCCAACGTGGCAAGCCTCTGCCCCTGCAGCAAAGAAATCAGCGATTACGGCGCGCACAATCAACGTTCCGAAATCACAATGGATGTGCGGCCTTATGAGGATGAATTTATCTGGTTTGAAGATTTGATCGACATCGGCGAATACCATGCCTCGTGTCAACTCTATCCCATCCTGAAACGAACAGATGAAAAATACGTAACCGAGCGCGCATATAACAACCCCAAATTTGTCGAAGACATCGTGCGCGATGTGGCGACAGACCTGCTGGCAATGATGGACGAAGAGCGCATCGCGTGGTTTTACGTATCGAGCAACAACTACGAAAGCATCCACAACCACGATGCTTATGCCAAAATTGAGCGCGGCGTGCGCGGTCCACTATTGACGCACCGCAAAGAAGCGGAAAACGCGTTGGTGATCTAACAAAATATAACTTCAAATAAAAAAAGGGCCTATGAGTTTATCTCTCAAAGGCCCTTTTTATTATTTCTCACCCTATGCCGCTGTGGCAAGCGCGAGTTCGTGAATGCGCTTGACCATAGAGGCAAAGCCATTGGCGCGGTTGATACTGAGGTGTTTGGCGAGATCAAGCCTTTGAAAAATGCTGCGAATATCAGCCGTGAGAATCTCTCGAGCGGTCTTGCCCGAATACAGCGACAACAAAATAGCGATCAGCCCCTTGACAATCTGGGCATCGCTATCTGCGCGAAATTCGATCACAGGGGGATCGCCATCTCGCACATCAGTTACGAGCCACACCTGGCTCACACATCCCCGCACCAGATTGTCATCAACTTTGTATTTCTCATCAAAAGGCGGCAACTTGCGACCGAGTTCAATAATATACCGGTAGCGATCTTCCCAATCTGTGAGAACATCAAAATTCTGCATAATGCGATCGACCGTAATATCCATAAAATCTCTCACCTCACCACCCGCGCAACATCGCGCGCAAAATAGGTCAGAATAAGATCTGCGCCCGCGCGTTTAATACTCACCAGAACCTCGTCTCGCACCCGAACTTCATCCAGCCAGCCATTTGCGAAAGCCGCTTTGAGCATCGCAAACTCGCCGCTGACATTGTACGCGGCAACCGGCACGCCGAACTCTGTTTTCACCCGATAAATAATATCCAGATAGGGCAATGCGGGCTTGATCATCACGATATCCGCGCCCTCCTCGATATCCAGAGCCACCTCGCGCATGGCCTCATCGCCATTTGCCGGATCCATCTGATAGGATCGGCGGTCGCCAAATTGCGGCGCGGACTCTGCCGCTTCTCGGAATGGACCGTAAAAACCCGAGCAGTACTTGGCCGAATACGCCATGATGGGGATATGGTCAAATCCCTGGGCATCCAGAGCAGAGCGAATAGCCCCAACCCGGCCATCCATCATATCGGAAGGCGCGACAATATCTGCGCCCGCGCGCACATGGGAAAGAGATTCTTTAACGAGCAGATCAACCGTTTCATCATTATCCACATCGTTATCCACAATAACACCGCAATGCCCGTGGTCCATATATTCGCATAAACACACATCCGTAATCACATAGAGATCAGGCGTATGTTCTTTAATCGCAGATATCGCACGCTGAATAATACCATCATCGCAATAAGCCCCACTACCCCGCGCGTCTTTGTGATCGGGAATACCAAAAAGAATCACCGCTGGAATGCCCAGATCGACAATTTCTCTACACGCCTCAACCACCACATCTATCGACATCTGATGGTTGCCCGGCATAGACCCGATCTCTTTTTTCACACCTCTGCCCGGACACACAAACAGGGGCATAATCAAATCGTCAACGCGCACATAATTTTCGCGCACCATTCGGCGCGTCGTCTCACTCTGGCGCAAACGGCGCATGCGGGTAATGGGAAAAGTCATAAAAATCTTCCGCCTTCTACTAAGCCAACTGCTTCACAGCCATCGTCCCTTCCGGCGCAGTGCGAACCTCATAGCCCGCATCGATGAGATCCTGCCGCAGACGATCGGCAGTATCGTAATCTTTGGATGCGCGGGCCTCGTCAATCTGTTTGCAGATCGCCTCGCTGGTATCTGTCTCCTCCGATGATTCAGCCTTGACATCGGCAATTCCCAGCACACTATTAATCTTATCAAACACATCCAGCGCTTCGGACGGATCATCTACCCCTTGCCCCATCCAATTATGCACCACAGCAAGTGCTGCACTGATATTGAGATCGCTGGACAGCGCACTGAGAAAATCGGCAACAACGGGATGATCGTTGCCAACCTCCGTCGCACTGCCATTCGCCGCCTGGGCCAGCCCCTGCCCAAACTCGTGAAATCTTCGCACGGCATTGGCCGAATC
>JAJEDY010000077.1 GCA_022821275.1 Candidatus Latescibacterota bacterium
CATGGTTATGCAATTTCCGCCGATTATCAAAGGATTATGAACGCTTAACCGACAATAGTGAAGCATTTATTTACATCGGTATGATTTATCTCTTAAGCAACAGACTTGCTTAATCAAGAACGTTTTAAAACAGCTTCTAAGGGATGTACTTAACACATACCCCTCTCTTCTATTCCTCTATCCTGATGAGATTAATCCACAAGAATCATTATTTGAGGGGGCACGGAGGAGGGTGACAGTAAATGCCTATGAACGCAATCCTAAAGCTCGAGAGAAATGCTTGGAAGAGCATGGATACAGGTGCGCGGTCTGCAAGATGTGTTTTGAGGAATACTATGGCGATATCGGACGAGGATTCATTCATGTACACCATATAAAGGAGCTTTCGAGCATCAGCGGTGAGTATGAGGTTGACCCTATCAACGATCTTTGTCCAGTGTGTCCAAACTGTCATGCCATGCTTCATAGAGAGAAGCCAGCACTCTCTGTCGATGAACTACGACAACGCCTTAAAAATAAATGAAGGACAACACAGCGTCGGTTTGAGGGACATGGGCCGGCGGATCATTGCATGGAGATATTGTCAGATGAGATCTAATCTTTCTCGACGACATCACTACATTCCAAAGATGCTACTTAAAAACTTTTGTGATAATGGTAGCCTCTGGGTAGGTGATAAAACCAACAAACAGATTTATCGATGTACACCAGAAAATGTATTTGTAAAAAAAGATCTCTATATACAATCTTCCATCGATGTATCAAAAAGTCACAATGAAAAAGAATGGCTCAGGGATATAACAATGAGCGATGAATATGAAAAAACCCTCAGCCAAATCGAAAGCGATGCTGCACCTGCCATCCAGAGAATCATTGAGCAGGTCCGATGCAACCAGTGTCCTCAACTTAGTCCAGAAGACCGCAATCATTGGAAACAGTTCATGCTGGCAATAGCGCGGCGGACTCCTGAATCTCGAGCGCGTGTGATGCCTGAGAGTTTTGACAGTATCTTCTACGAAGCAACAAAAAAGGTCGCCGAAAAAGATAGCTATATGGGTCTGCCAGACAAAGACTCTTTTTATTCGGATCCGCGCATTTCAAAACTCAAGGATATCATAAAATCGAATAACGATGCAATGTTTGCTGCTGGAGATCATCCCCGTGGACAAGAAGAGGTAGAACGCTTTTGTCGTGAGGCGGGTTTGGGCGTTGCTGTCATTTGTATGCCAAAGAGAAGTTTTGTCATCGGAAGCCATGGCCTTACGATTGTTCAATCCAGTTATAAGAACGATCCCGCTCAGGGAAGTTGGCTTCCCATCGCCCACGATGTTGCTATTACACCCTCATCTTTTCCTGATAAGGAGTACCTGTATCGGCTTGATCGTGACAGAGATCGGATCATAAAGAGAATCAACAGGGCCTCCGCCGCGCAAAGTCGAATAATCGCTGGACGATCTAAAGCTCTTATCTCTTCGCTGATGCGAGGCTAATCTATGCAAAGCTTACGTAAACTTCCCCTTCTGTTTTAAAGGATTAGGTGCCGACATGACTCCCGCCAAATATGGGCAAGATGAAGAGCGCAAACAAGCGCGACTCGCAAACAAATTGCACGCAGCCTTTGAAGCTGATCCTCTTGAGGACGGTATGCACCATAAGGCTGAGGACATTATAAAACAGGCATTGCAATCCGGGGAAGATCCGCGCATTCTCGAGTGTTTGAGAGATTTTTCCTTAGATGCCGAGCAACCGGTCTTCGCAGCGTCTATTCTGCGTTGTCTTGGTCGCCAGGAACATTTGGGAACAAGCTCGTGGCGTTCTGCACTCGTGCGTGATGCGTTGGCTTTAGATGATGTGGAGATTAGAGATGCCGCCGTTCAAGCAGCGGAATTGTGGGGCGACCAGGACATCCTGCCAGTTCTGAAATCGCATTCTGAGCCGGAATCGTGGCTGCGAGATTATATTTGTGAGGTCATTGACGATCTTGAGGAATAACTGACGTTGAACTGGTCTGGTCCTGTTCAGAACCATCACGGGATGGCACTGACCCCTATTTCACGGAGCTACCTTTTTACAGAACTTTTGGGACTTGACCCAAATCCTGAACGGTAGGACAAATTTATAGTCTTGACATGACAAAGATCTTGTATTAGTTCTGAACCTAATGATTCAAACGCTTGTAACATCTATCACAGTCTTGTCTGATCCTGCTCAAGACAAGCAGATGGCGATGGCAGTTGTGTTGTCCGATTTTACCAGCCAGAGGCCATCTCGGCATCATCTTTTTTTAAGAAGGAATATAGAGATGAAACTCTTGCATCAATTCATCGTTCTCATGGGTGTAATAGCCCTGGCGGCCCTGCACTATCCTATCCCCATTTTCGGTCAGACCACACTCGCTATTCGAGGTGGCATGAGCCGGGCGACAGTGGGCGGAAGTGATGCAAAACTTGCGGTCGCACTCATCGGCATCACGCTCGGTGCTTCTGCAACCATCCCAATACAGGAAAAATTCAGCCTTCAACTCGGTGGCGACTATGTGCAGAAGGGGTACAGGAACCTGGGCTTCACGACTAATGTTGATTACATCGAGCTTTCGGGTCTGGGTGCCTCCAGGCTCGCGTCGTTCGAAAATCAGGCTTCAGTATATATGCTCGTTGGACCGTCGGTGGCGTTCAATACCAGGTGTGGAGCCTCTTTCTCAAGCCCAGCGGGTATCTTATATTCCCCGGGTATCTCAGTATCGGACTGCGGCGAGGGGACCAATAGCTTTGACTTCGGCATTACTGGAGGAGTCGGTGCAGAGATGGCGATCTCCGAGCAGTTAACGTTCTCGGTAAATTTGCTGTACACCATGGGGCTTCTATTAGCTGCCAAAGAAGCTGACATTAAGAACCGAACCCTGATCCTTCGGGCCGGAGTCGGCTTCCCTATCGGGAAATAGTGTATGATTCCCAAAAGGGTCCTCCTCTATTCGGCGAATTGGCGCATGGCGAGCGCATCTGTTCTACCAGTCGTATCCACCTGAGCAAATTCTCCAGACAGTGTCTGGAGAATCAGAATCCAGACAGGAGGATTAAACTATGATGCTGGATACATCAGCAGTAGAGATTGATAAAAGTGGTATATCTATAAGCAAGATAGACAATATTGTTACTGTCGGAGGAACACTACAGAACCACCACTCTAAAAAGGTTAAAGTCATATTTTCCGCTGTTGTATTCTTAGCGGATGTGCGTATAGCTGATAAGGGTGACAGAAATTTTTCTTTTGGCAGAAACGATATTCTTCATGAATTTTACCTTTCGGAAGAACTTGATGCACAAGAGCAAAAATCATTTGAATCTATCCCTTATGAAATCACTGAATCGGACGCCGACAACGCCATGCTTGCGTATTATACCACAGTGCTTGCGGTCTCTGAGGTTTCGTCATGATACGAACGCAATGGGTACTCTTAATCTATACTGCAATCTCTCTAAATACAATAGTGTGAACAGTTTTAAGCGGCTAAAGTGCCATAAACCTTAAGGGCTTGATATTCGGGTTGTTTTTTTATGCAAGTGTGGTCTAACCCGAAGATGCGAATAATTCGATTCAGGTAATGTTGATTGAACGCGAGGATTTTCACACTGCCCATAGACCAGATGCGTGTTTTATCCTTCTTTTTCGCGTTGAAGCATTCAGATTTGGCCAGATTTAAGGTGGTCAAAGACGCATTAAAATGAAAGTCGAGGCGTGCCTGATCGCGTACTTGTGCATCACATAAGCCAGTAAACTGCTTGGCATCTCGGAAGAGGAACTCGATTTGGAAGCGTGCTTTGTAATAGCGATAGATTTGCCAAGGATTGAGTGTCTCATCTGTAGAAAAAAGAATCACATAGCAGGGTGTTTGGCCTTTTGCTTGCTTTATCAGGACAACGACTTTGAGAGTGCGGCTAAATGAGATATGATTCAGCAACCCGCTATAGAGGGTCACACCCTCATCGCTGCCTGCACAGTCAAATCGGGACATGTCTTGCCAGTTGACCTTCCCATCATAAGTTTTCTGTCGTCCCCGTCCTTCTCTTTTGGGTCCTGTGTATAAATAGCGACAGTTGGCATCACAGCGCAACTTGCCGACAACATCCTTGTTCAAGGTGGTGATCCCGTCAATGAAGGCGGCATTGGCAAAACTGCCATCAACGACGATATAGTGTTCAGACGCGGTCAAATAGGGAGCCACTTTGCCGATGTGATCAAGATACTGTTGCATTCTGGTCGCCTTTTCATCTTCGTCTTTATCGTGAGCATCAAGACCTTTTCTTTTGACTTCTTCTTGTGAGAGGGTCTGTGCAACAGATAAGGTCAAGGCCGTATGCTGGTCTATGTCCACGACAGATAGGGCTGAAATTTCTAACCCTTTTTGTGACCTTGACGCACACCCATTCCAAAAAGAATCGCGTGAGAAGGTGTGCGTGCCTGATTTTTTGATGAAACTGGGATCAAAGGCCAGGATGCGGTCACCGTCTTGTCCAAAGGTCTCATCAATCACCTGCCGATTGAAGCCGATAAAGTCAAAGGATTTAGCAAAGTTGCGAGAATAGGTATGTTCACACAACTCACTATACCGACTCATATTGCGAAAGTTGATCTTCCCGCGTGTGACGAGGATCGTTGTAAAAAGCGTCAGTAGAAATTTCTTTTGAGGTTTGGATATTTTTATGCGATTGAGTATCTTTAGTGCCAGTTCCATTGTGCCGTCTCTCCAGATGTAGGGTATCTTTTACTTGGGTGTTTAAGACACCTTAATCTGCGTGAACGGCACTTTTTTGTCAAAACTTCTATCTAATTTTGTTCACACTATTGTAAATAGTATCTTTGCAGAAGAACACGCGAAGAGCGCACCATACTCCCTCATGTCCCAGTTGGCGATTCCCGATTCCACTCAAATTCAGGTACTTGAAACAACCGATGGATCGACAAATATCGGACGCATTGTGGAGATTGGTACTGAAGAGATTGCATTTAAGACAGACCACGGCATTATCCACATCCCCATTTCAAAAATCAAACACATTGAAACAGTGTCTGCTGACTTAATACGAAAGGGAGAATTCTGGTTTCCAAATCCCAATATAACACGCCTATTCTTTGCACCTACGGCGCGTATGCTGAAACAGGGCAAAGGTTATTTTGCGGATTATTATCTCTTTTTTCCGGGCTTTGCTTATGGAATCACAGACCGCGTTACGCTGGGAGGAGGACTTTCCATCTTTCCCACCGTGGATATAAATGATCAATTATTTTTCATCGCACCAAAATTCGGATTAATACAGGAAAAGACCCTCTCTTTAGCCCTGGGCGCACTTCTCATGCGTATTCCCAGGTATGAGGATGAGGAAGTGTCGCCTGACGCGGGCTTTCAAGAAGATGACCCTGAAGTCGCGGGCATATTATATGGTGTAACAACATTTGGGCAACCCGATGCCAGCCTGACTGCGGGACTTGGTTATGGTTTTGTAGATGGAAATCTGGCAGATCGTCCCATGGTAATGATCGGGGGAGAAAAGCGCCTGACGCGACGGACGGCATTTGTCACGGAAAACTGGATCTTTCCCGGCATAGACGAACCCTTGATCTCTTATGGCATACGATTCTTTGGCAAACGATTAAGCGTAGATCTGGGGCTGATCAATGTAATAGGAGAAGGCTCAATTTTTCCCGGCGTTCCGTATATTGATTTTGTCGTCCAGTTTTGATGACGCACTTTTTGCCGTACCCCGTGACGTACAATCTTCACCTGTCCGGTCTAATATACAGGCTGGGACAGCAAAGGGATCGTCCCCTACGACGACATTGTGATCGCCCGCTGATCGCTGTCCCGCCTCATTTTTAAAAAAACAATTTTTTTGTAGGGTACAGATTTTTTCTTGCAGAAAAAAACAGAACGGGCTATATTGTCCAATCCCAAAAACAAAAGCCCTCTGCTTGTAGGAGATAAATACCTGAAATTACATATTCTTAGGTAAAAGTAGATGGTCCATTCACACTGCCATTATCCCTCCAGGAGGCGGCGATTATGCCCTGGAGGCTAAAATTTTGCCAACCCCTGAGTGGGGTTTTTGGTGCCTATACCCTACGTGCCCGACATCGAGGTAGATTCGATGTCGGGTTTTTTATTGCCCTTCGCGGACCGCCCCAAACACCCATCGGTACAGAACACAGCAGATGATCAACAAAAACAACATGACCTCACGACACAAGAGGAGTATCATGGCACCGAACGAAGAACAGACAATGGTACTAAAAGCGCGGATGGGTGATGGGATCGCATTTGGCAAACTGTACAAAGCAAACGTAGCCCGAATTTATGCAATCGTAGCCAGCAACACACAAAACAAGGACGACATCGATGACCTGGTACAAATCGCATTTATAAAAGCATACCAGGGACTCAATCGCTTTCGCGGTGACGCGGCATTCTCCACCTGGTTGACCCGCATAGCAATGAACGTATGCATCTCGCACAGCGAATCGCAATCCGTACGGCGCAAATGGACAACCTATTTCCACACGCCAGAAGGCATAGAAAAAATCGCCCCGTCCTGCGTACAAGACCCGGAAACCACCCTGCACACACGGGAATGCCAACACCTCGTACGCAAAAGCATACAAACACTGCCACAACAATATCGCGAAGCCATGCGCCTGCGTTATATTGAGGACTACTCGTATGCCGAAATCGAAAAAGCAATGCAAGTACCCATAGGCACCGTAAAAACCTGGCTGTACCGCGGAAAAATACTACTTCGAGAAACCATTGAAAAAAAAATGTAAATCGGAGAACACCATGACTGAATTCAGCACAAAGCGTCTGCCTCGGGAACCCGACATCACCGCACCCGATGGATCTGACGTCCGCATACTCCTCGAACTCAAAAACGGCAGCCTGGCCCACTTTGAACTCGCCCCGGGAAAAACATCCATCGCCGTTGCCCACCGCACCGTTGAAGAAATCTGGTACATCATCAGCGGACAGGGCGAAATGTGGCGCAAACAGGGCAATCGCGAAGAAATCGCCCCTCTCGCGCCCGACGTAACCCTCACCATACCGCAAGGCACCCACTTCCAATTTCGTGCCCACAACACTGAACCACTCTGCGCCGTTGCCATCACCATGCCCCCATGGCCGGGTCCTGACGAAGCCTACCGCGTACAGGGAAAATGGAAACCGACGATATAAACAAAAGCCTGCACCGTTTCCGGTACAGGCTTTTGCAATACCTGTCTGTGTGATCTGGAATCCTCTATCCCGCCACTGGATCGCGGCTAAACACCATGCCGCGATGACGGGCGAAAAATTTTTCGCCCCCTACGGTTATCTGCGTCATCTGCGTCATCTGCGGATCACACCTCCTCATCAGGATCCTCAGCCGAAAGATCCTCTCCCCGATGGAGCCGCAGTGCCAAATTCGCCGTCTGTCCCAACGCACGCGCCGTTGGTGCATGCGCTGCCAGATAGCGCGCCGCCCCCACCAGCGTAATCCATGCGCGTTCCTCATCCAGCTCCTCTGCCTGGCTAAACGCCGACTCCAGCATCTGGAACGAATGAAACTCGGCATCCTCTCGCAGCAACACATGGCCCAACCGCTCGCACAAAGCACCGCGCGGATGCCCCAGCGACAAATACCGATACGCAATCCGTCCCGCCTCATCCACCTGTGCCTGGGTATCGAGCAACGCCACAAAAGAATCCAGCAACTCATCCGCATCCTCTGGCAACTGCTGGGTCGCGCGCTGATCCTGGGGCAATCGGGCAGCCGGCTTATTAAACCACCGATCAAAATACAGCGCCATTGCACCGTGGAAAATCCCCCGCGCCAGATCCAATGATGGCGCGCGCTTTGCACATTGATGCAGCGCATTGGCCGCCGAATGCGTATGCAACACCGCGATCCAATCGGCAAACTCATTCTTAACGTGAAACCGCGCAATCCGCAAAGCCGCTGCATAAGTCAGTGTCTGCGTCAACTGCGTCAGCGTCGCCCCCCCGGCAAAAGCCGCCTTCAACCCATCCACAATCGCATGCGGGTCATCACCTGACAGAACCTCCGTCAAAGCATCCGCATCATCCCACATCTTCCCCTCACCCTCTCGCACCAGATCCTCAAGCTCATCAAACGCACCGTGCAACAACGTCACCAGATCAACGGGACTGCGCCACCGATTCAACTCCTCACTCCGCTGTGAACCCGAAAGCACACCCACCAGCGAAGGCAAAATCTCATCGGCCTTGTCCCAACCAATGCGCTCGAGCACCTCAAAACCCTTATTGATAAAATCCAGCACATGCCCGCCATCGCGATAAAAGTGATCCGTCGCTGCAGCCACCAGCATATCGCACATCTCCGAAGGCGTTGCCCCCATCTGAATCGCCGTCAACAAAGCGCGTTCTGCGCCATCGGCATTCCGCACCTCAATCAAATAGCGGAACCACTCCTTAATCCGCGCCAGCGTCAGTTCCTCTGTCTCCAGCGGCGTAAAAACAATCCTCGGCGATGCATTGCTCGTCTCCTGCGCCACATGCAACAACCCCTGGTACAGCGCCAGAACCTGATCCTCGGGCGCCAGCTTTGGCACCACATTGGTCATACACGTCAAAATCGTCAACCCCGGTCCCCACCCCTGACGCCGCCTCAGCGCACCATACCGCGCGCCAATCTCTGCAATCTCATCGCCATCGACCCGCTGACCCCGAAGCGCGATCACCGACTTGGCAATCACCAGATTGATATTCTGCTCCAAACTCTCGCCCAACCGCCGCTTCCAATGACCCACCGGATCGGGATGCGAGGCATGCACATTGACATAAATCTCACCATCCTGCACATCCACTGGATAACTCCGAACATCATCGGCAAACGGATCAAACGTACACCCACTCACCAGATCAAACCGCGCGTGATGCCAGTGGCAAATAATCAACCCATTGTGAATTGACCCCTCACTCAGCGGATACCCCATATGCGGGCACCGATTATCCACCGCCCGGATCTCGCCATCTGACTTTGCCAGCGCAATCGCATGGCCCTCCACATTCACCGCCATAATCCCACCCTCGGGAATATCCGCCACACGCGCACAGGGCACATAATCAAGTGTCGTCACAGCCATGGTATGCCTCCTTTTGATTGGAATGAACTAATCTCACCCCAAAAATACGCCATCCGAAACCCCAAAACACCGTCCCCAGGGACAAAAACAACCTGTCCTTTCGGACAGGTCATCCTACACCAGCGTCACACCCTTCTTCAAAATAACATTGCCATATTTCGCCGTCTCCCCGGTCATAACAACCGCAAAAGCGTCTCTCGCCTGTTCGTAAAACGCAAAACGCTCAACGCGAGCGATAGGAGGCGTATCGGGCCATACCCTATCAATAACAGCCCGGTAAGACGCCTCAACCGCGGGATCGAGCGTATCACCCGGCACCGCATCCATCATAAAAACCGGACTATCCACATACGTATCCAGCACAAACAGCGGCAAAATTGCCTCCAGCAACGCCGCAACCCCCAGACCATCTGCCCGCAACGTATTGGCATTCACCGAATGCCCGGGAAAATGTGCATCTGCCAGAACAATTTCATCACCGTGTCCCATGCGATAAATCGCAGCCAACAACTCGGGACTGAACAGTGGGGATATACCAACGAGCATATTGATCTCCAATTATCTAAAATGCGCATCCGCCGCATGGGCTGATTTAAGCCCCTTGCTCATACGCATCAACTGCTTTTGCCTCTCCGTGAGCCAGTCAAACCACTCGGGCGGAAAACCATCGTGAGGATCCACCTGAAACATACACATGCGCTTGCGATAATGACCGAACAGCGCATGGCGATTCGTCGTCCCCGTATTCGCGCCGCCCGCGTGCCATATTTGACCATTAATAACAATCACACTACCCGCAGACCCCTCGGGTTGTGCAATATGCTTGACAGACACATCCTCTGGCGGGACAACCAACCCGCTCTTATGAGACCCCGGCACCACGCGCGTACCGCCATTTATCGGCGAAAAATCATCCAGCATCCAGATCGTATTCATCATAACTGGCGAACTAAAATTGAGCATCTCCAGCGGAATATCACTATGCAAACCCTGGTCTGGATCGCCCGGACGCACAATGCGGGCATTGAGACTCCCCAGAATCAGCGACCTCTCGAGATAGTGCTCGAGCAACGGCAGAATCCGCGGATGATCAATTGTCTTGTGAAAAACGCGATCCAGCACCGGCAAATTGGCGACATGCCGAGCAGTATCCCGATTTTTGGCCTCCGTGCCAACTTCCTTTTCACAGCGCATCAGAGCCTCGCGCATCTCGCCTGCTTCCTCAGTCGTCAAAACATCTTCAACAACCGTAAAGCCATAAACATCGAGTTCAAAAAAATGTTGTTGATTATTCTCCATATTGTCCTCTATTAAAAGTAACGACAAAAACCCTTCTGGATCGCGGCTTTAATCATGCCGCGATGACAGTTTTCCTTCTCCCTTCTCCCTTCCTACTTCACACTTCTCACCAATTCGCATTCCCCTTATCCCAGGGATGTGCTTTGAGCACCTCTTCAACCATCTCAATACCCCAGCCTGGACCTGAGGGAATCGTCAAATACCCATTTTCAATATGGGGTACATTCGTCACCATATCCTCGCGCCAGGGCACATCGTCAACATCGATCTCCATAATGCGCACATTCGGCAAAACCGCGCACAGACTCGCACTGATACACGTCGAAAGATGGCTATAATAATTGTGCGGCGCAACATTGAGTTGATACGCCTCTGCCAAATCCCCCACCTTTTTCGACTGCGCAAACCCATTCCACGGCACATCGATCATAAACACATCCGCAGACCGCGCCTGGAAATAAGGGATAAACTCGCGCATATAAAACAAATTCTCACCCGTACAAATCTTGGTACTCGTCGCATCCTTAATCTGCCGAATCGCATCTGGCTCGTACATATCGATCTCCAGCCACAGCAAATCAAATTGTTCCAGCACCTGGGCAATACGCATACACGACTCGGGTTTAAAATTAAAATTCAGATCCAGATTGATATCGACATCCGGACCCACAGCATCTCGAAACGTACCGATAAGCGTCTCAATATGCCTGAGCATCTGCCGCGAAACCACGCCATCCGTCGTCCCAGGTTCGCCGCCAAAACCTCCAAAATACACACCGGCCGGATCCCCCGGTATCACAATATTCGTCTTCAACGCCGTATATCCCCTCGCCACAACCTCTCGCCCCAGCGCGGCAATATCGTCCATCGTGCGAAGCGGTGGCGTATTGAGCAAATCGTAATGGCGCGCACGCGAAGTCCCGCAATGTGACCAGTAAACGCGAACCCGCTCGCGCGTTGGACCCCCAAAAAGCGCCACAACAGAAATACCGAGCGCACGCGCCTTAATATCAATAAGCGCGAGCTCAACACCTGCAATCGCCTTCGCCGCAATACCCCCCGGACTCTGCCGCGTCCCCCGCAACATATCCCAAAAACGCATCTCATAAGCGCGGGGATCCTTACCGATGAGCAAAGGCGTCAAATCGCGCACCGTACCCGTAACCCCATAGGGACTGCGACCATCGCTGCACTCCCCCCAGCCACTAATACCCGCATCTGTATCCACCCGAACAAATATCCACGGGCGCCAACCCGCATCCACAATAAACGTCTCAATATTGGTAATCTTCATATGATATTCCTCATACCGGCGGTTGTGTAACGCGATTAAACCCCATCGTATCCTCGCCGTGAATAACCGGAAGCCCATGATCTTCGGAATCGTACTTGAGAACATGCACAATCGGAGGAACCGCGCGCACCGCCAGACCAATGCGCCGCAAATCCGAGAAATTGGCTTTCGAATGATGCAACGTACGCTCATTAAACAGAATAAACTCGCCGGGCTGCATCTCGAGATCAACTAACTCATCCGGATCGTAATACCCCGCATCGGCCATCTCCCTGAACTGCACATCGGGCGTGGCTTTGACATGGGGAATAATTTTGCGATGTGACCCGGGAATAAGCTGCAAATTCCCATTCTCCTTAGTCGAAGCATCCACCGCAATCCACGCCGAAACAATAATCGGCGGCTCGAGCGGCCAATAATTGAAATCCTGATGCCAGGGAATCGCCTTCGTACCCTTGTATTTGATAAAAAAATTCGTGCGCCACAACAACAAATCCGCCCCATACAGAGCCGCCATACGGCTGAGAATCTCGGGATGCGTTGACAAATCGTAAACCACGCGACTATCCAGATGCCGGTTGTGAATGCGATTCTTACCATTCGGCGGATCTGTCTCCAGCACCTCTTCAATCGCCGGACGAAGATCCGCCATCTCCGCCTCAGAACACAGCGAATACGGACCCAGATACCCTCGCGTACGAAAATGCAACATCTCCTCTTCCGTCAGTACCACAGATGCTTCAGCTATTGCCATCTCATATCTCCTTTATGACACAACATCACCAACCTCAATCCGATACATCTGCCGCCCATTACCCATATGTGGCGAATCAATCACCACAAACTGCCCATCGGGACTATAGCGCGGATGCAAATCACAGCGCCACTCGCCCGTATAGGGTTCCGGCGACGGAAAAACACCCAGATCAACGCGCTTACCAGTCGCAACATGATAAAGATAGGGAACCTGACTGCGATCGCCCTGTGACGGATACGTATCATTGAGAATCCACTCATTGCCCGGCAAATACGTACAATGACCATTAACCGCCATAACCTCCGCCCCTATCACCACTGGCTCCGCATCGGAAAGATCCCGATAGTGATAAAACTTATTCCCGTGCGACGGATGATACGCCCACCCGAGAATCGTCTCTGGATCGCGCCAGATAAAATGCGACATCTTGCCGTAATCATCGACCACATGCAAATTTGACCCATCGGCATCTGCCGTCATCATCCGCGTATCAAAACCACCCGCTCCAAATCGCCAGCGATGCAAAAAAATGAATCGCGACCCATCCGTATTAAACAGCAAATGATTAAAATAGTGCCGCGCCCCGGAAATATCGCCATGCGGATACGGAATCGCAGCAACCTCGGCAATCGCAACAACAAGCCTTGATTCACCCGTCTCCAGATCCACAGTATAAACACCCACATCATCCGGCGCACGCACATCGCGATTCGGATCGAAAATCCCCGCGTACCCATACCCGGGCCGCATGTGATTAATCCGGCGAAAATCAGCCCCAATAGCGGTCTTCCCATCCGGCGAAATCGTATAAATCGCGTGCGGCAGCGTGCGAATCACCCCCGTCTTTACATTGTATATCCGCGAGACAAACGCATCCCCCTCGCGATCATTAAAAATAACCTCCGTATCCGAATTGGGAATCCACTGCAACATACACCCTTGTTGCCAGCACCAGGCCCGCGTGCGCCCAAACTCAGACCACGTATCGCCATCCGCCATATCAACAATACCCAGCGCGACCGTATCATCCGCCTCAGGCGACCGGTGTTCAAAATCGACCGCCATACCGAGCGCGTACCGGCCTGACGGATCTATTTGCCACTTATCGTAATAACCGAACCAGTGGTATTCAGGACCCCGAGTAATCGCGCGAATGGGGGGATAATCAGACATATTATTGCCCTTCGTGAAATGAACAGTCCTCGGGCGACCACAGGGGGTCGCCCCTACAAACAAACCGCCATCGTAGGGGACGGCCCCTGTGCCGTCCCAGCCCCTAAATTATGCCCCCAAATACATTCCCGCAACCCTAAGAAACAGTGCTGTACTTAGCCACACAATTTATCACTCCTTCAAGTAGCTTTTGCGTCTTATCTTAAAACCGTCATTCATCACTTTTTTTTGAGACCCCCATGTCCTCAAATAGTAATAACAGCCGTTTTCAGACCCGCGACGTCATCACCCTCTCCGGCGGGCATGCGGTACACGATACATACAGCGGATTCTTACCGCCCTTACTCCCCATTTTCATCCAAACTCTGTCCCTATCCAAAACCGAAGCCAGTTTGTTAATGGTCGTCAGACAGGCCCCCTCGGTATTTCAACCCATCATCGGACATCAGGCAGACCGCCTGAACTTGCGATTTCTCGTAATCCTGGGACCTGCAATAACGGGCATCGCCATGAGCCTGCTCGGCATCGCGCACGGTTATCTCGCCCTCGTCGCGCTATTGTTAATCACGGGATTTAGCTCCGCGGCATTTCACGCAGTTGGACCCGCAATGGCAGGAACGCTCTCGGGAGCCAACCTGGGTCGCGGAATGGGCATCTGGATGTTATGCGGTGAACTCGGCCGCACCCTGGGACCTATATTAATCGTAAGCGTCATCGGCCTGTGGGGAATCGCCGGAACAACCTATCTGATACCCGCCGGTATATTGGCCTCACTGATACTCTTATTGCGGATGAGAAGCGTCGCGAGCCGCGTCATATCCGCATATAAAGCACTGACCTGGCAGGCTGCCTTAAAACGCATGGCACCGGTCCTGGTACCCCTATCGGGCATTGTATTTGTTCGGGCATTTATGATGGCCTCTCTAACCGCATTCCTCCCCACCTTCTTGACCGAAGAAGGCGCCAGCTTGTGGCTATCGGGCGCATCTCTTTCCGTCCTGGAAGGCGCGGGCATTGGCGGCGCGCTCATCGGCGGATGGGTAAGCGACCGATGGGGACGCAAACAAATACTCGGCTTCTCCATGATCGCAACCCCCATCCTCCTATTTGTCTTTCTCGGAACCCAGGGCTGGGCCTTATTTCCCATTTTAATCATCCTCGGCTTTGTCGCCCTCTCCACCGGCCCCGTAGTCATGGCAATGGTACAGGAAAGCTGCCCAGAAAACCGGGCATTTGCCAACGGACTTTACATGGGCGCGGGATTCGCGCTTCGCGGCGTGGCAATGTTGCTCCTCGGCATGATGGCAGATGTCTATGGCCTGCGCCGGGCTTTTGAAATCAGCGCGATCTTGATGTTGCTCGGGGTTGTGCTCGTTTTTCGAATACCGGGCAAAAGCACCTGATTTACGCGGCATCCTCAACCTCTCCAATCTCCCATCTCACCTCCTGCAAGTGTTCATTTTCGGACACTACTGTATCAAAATCGGACACTTTCCAATTCGTCAATTTCAAGCGATTTTTCATAACTCCTTGTTATTTCAACATTTGAGTCTTTTGGCACGATTATTGCAGTAAAATGAGCACAAAGAACACGCGGTGACATCCAGGGAGAACAAAATGTTTCGCAACTATCTGACCGTAGCGTACCGAAACCTCGTCCGCTACAAAGTGTATTCAGCGATCAACATTACCGGCCTGGCAATCGGCATTGCCTTCTGCATCTTGACATTCCTGTACATACGACACGAATGGTCCTTTGACGCATTCCACGAAAAAGCAGATCGGATTTATCGCATTTACAACAAAGGAGAAGTGGGAGAAGGCAGCGATGCCTCGGCTATGATGCCGGGTCCTCTCGGTCCGGCATTGGCAGAAGCATTCCCCTCACAAATGCAGCATGTCGTCAGAATCTTTAACACTCCTCGCACATTCCAATATGGCGACCATTCATTTCAAAAGCGCGTTATTTATGTCGATCCGGATTTCTGGGATGTCTTTTCATTTCCTCTAATAAAAGGCGACCCTGCAACAGCACTGGATCGCAAAGATGCCATGATCATATCAGAAACAGCCGCGCAAAAAATCTTCGGCAACACCGACCCAATGGGGAAAACGATCTCTTTCACAAGAAACTCAAAAATCCATCAAGCTCTAATTACGGGCATAGCGAAAGACATCCCCGAAACATCCAGCATTCAATTCGACTGCATCCAGTCCTATGAGAATGTTGAAGACGCGCTCAAATCGTGGAATTACATAACAGACACCAGCACTTACGTCTTGCTCCACGATCAGGTCCGCCCCGAAGACATAGAAAAATTATTTCCGCATTTTCTTATAAACTGGAAGTGGCCCATCATGGGTGAAAACCATGAGATGAAATTGCAGCCGCTTACAGATGTGCATTTCAGTCCAGAGATCCGCGCACCCGAACCAGCCACGGACCCGGCATACAGCTACATCCTGTTGTGTATTACAACTCTCGTACTCTTTGTCGCATGCGTGAACTTTATGACCCTCGCCCTGGGACGGTCGGCTTCTCGGGCGCGGGAAATCGGCATCCGCAAAGTCGTTGGCGCACACAAGCCCCAGGTCATCGTGCAATTCCTCACAGAATCCGTGCTCTTAAGCCTCATAGCATTTGTAATCGGACTCGCACTATCAGAACTTTTAATGCCATTGTTCAACAACCTCATGGCGCAAAAACTATCCATAGTTGCACATCTGGATGGTCTGGCATTTGCCTCGCTCATGGGCCTGACTCTAATTGTCGGCCTGCTCGCAGGCACCTATCCAGCCTTTGTCCTCTCCGGATTTATGCCAATCCATGTACTCAAAGGCAGATTGAAAATTGTCAGTGCGGGATTATTCAGCCAGTTTCTCGTGGTCTTCCAGATCGCGCTGTCTGCGGTTCTCGTCATCAGCGCCCTCATCATGACCTCTCAACTCGACTATTTGCGGACCAAACCCCTGGGATTTGACAGCGAACATCTGATAGCTGTCAGTCGCCTCAGCAAGCTACGCAACCTGGGACCAAAAGGCATTGAAACCTATCGGGACGCCCTCTTATCCCATCACGCAATTCTCGGCGTGACCCCAATATATCACATGATGCGCAATGGATACCAGTCGCGCGGGGCGGTGGTACATGACGGAACAAGCTTAAAAGGCGTGGAGGTCTTCTTTGTCGATTACGACTTTGTACCAACGCTCGACATCAAATTGATCGAAGGCCGAAATTATTCACGAGAACTTGTGACAGACCCCGCTAAATCTGTGATCATCAACCAAACCCTGGCCAAACAACTGGGACCGGGACCACCCCTCGGAAAAACACTAAAATTTTTTGATGATATGACAGTAATCGGCGTGGTAAACGACTTTCATTTTCGCTCTCTCCATCACAAAATTGGCCCCGCAATCCTGAAATGCGATCCAGAATATCAATTTAGCCGACTGCTCATTCGGGTGCGTGCCGACGATATCCCCGGCACACTAACATTTATGGAAGCGCAATGGGAAGCCGTAACACAATCCCCCGGATTCCGCTATTCGTTCCTCGACGAAGGCATTGATCACCAATACCGAACCGAAGAGCGATGGCATCGCATGATCGGATATGGAACCCTATTTGCCATTTTTATCGCATGCCTGGGGGCGTTTGGATTGACAGCGCTCGCCGTGACCCGGCGCACCAAAGAAATTGGCATTCGCAAAATATTGGGCGCCAGCGTCACAAACGTCGTGCGTTTGCTATCGCGCGAATTCGTTCTGCTGGTCGGCATAGCAAATGTACTCGCCTGGCCCGTCGCCTATTGGGCAATGAGCAAATGGCTATCGGACTTCGCGTATCGAATTGAACTGGGCATTGGAGCATTCGCGCTGGGCGGTGTATTGACCCTATTGGTCGTAATCGGAACAGTAAGCCTGCAAGCCATAAAAGCAGCAAAAATGAACCCCGTGGAGGCATTGCGATATGAATAAACAATCAGATATAGAAAACGATGTGCAATTAGTCCACATGATAAAAGCTGGCGACAAAAGTGCGTTTGGCAAACTCTACTATTTGCACCAGAGCCGCGTACGCGCCATTGTCGGGCAATATGTGCAGGACCGCGACGAAACCGAAGACTTAATGCAGGTCGTATTCATGAAAGTCTTTCAGAGCCTGCGCCAGTTTCGCGGCGAATCGACATTCACAACATGGCTAACGCGCATTGCCATCAACGTCGGGCGGTCACACCTCCGGTCCCGGCTATCCCGGAAAAACGGCATGGAAACAGCAGCGCAACAAATGCCCGAACCAATCCCTCTGACAACGCCAGAAGATAGCATCATCAAAAAAGAACGCCATCAACTCTTAGCACAGGGCCTGCGTACACTGCCCCAGACACAACAACGCGCAATGTGGCTACGCTACATAAAAGAACTGTCCTACCGCGAAATCGTATGGGAAATGCGAGCACCCCTCGGCACCGTGAAAATCTGGCTCTACCGAGGGCGCCATCAGTTAAAACGCGCGCTGGAAAAACAACTGGGGGGCTGGGCGGGCTAACTGCTGACTGGACGCCTGCTTCAAACATGCAGGCGTGACGATTGTCATCGCGGCATAAGTTGAGCCGCGATCCAGGAATTTTTTGTTGACTGTTTGTTCTTCGCCATCAGGAGGCTTCTTATGATCAAAAATTACTTTGTCGTCGCGATTCGCAATTTGATGCGAAAGAAGCTCTACACATTCATCAATGTGTTCGGCCTCGGCCTGGGACTTGCCTGCTGTATCTTGATGGCTCTGTTTGTCAAACACGAATGGTCACGCGATCAGTTTCACGAGAACCACGACCAGATGTTTCGGTTGGTAGCGCAAAGGGTTCAATCAGACGGGAAGGCGATTCCATTTAATCTCTGGGATAC
This sequence comes from Candidatus Latescibacterota bacterium, assembly GCA_022821275.1. GTDB lineage: Bacteria > Latescibacterota > UBA2968 > UBA2968 > UBA2968 > VXRD01. Next base: position 18,588 of record JAJEDY010000077.1, read on the forward strand.
GGTGCATCTGCTTTGGGTTGTCGATGCATTAAAAGATGATATTCCAGGTATTGAGCAAACCTGTGCATTTATGCAGGTTCGTGGTAGTAGATGGACGGAAATCACAAGGGATGAAAAGACATTCCCACAGGATATTGGGATTGTGAGCACAAATTTCTTTCAAATGTTCACCTTTCCGCTGCTGGTCGGAAACCCAGAGACTGTACTCAACCGACCTGACGGCATGGTGATTACCGAAACCATTGCACACAAGTTTTTTAGAGATGTGCAGGATTACAGCGCACTAATAGGTCAAGCACTGACCGCAAAAAATAAGCAATTTGTCGTGACAGGTGTCATGGCAGATGTGCCTACAACATCGAGTCTTCAATTCGACGTGTTGATTTCGACAAAAGCCGAAAAAGGGTTCCCTCTCGCAAGAAGCGGTGGTGCCTGTGCATGGATCTTTGTACAAATAGCCGACACAAATGGTTCTCGCGCACTTGACGGTCTCAATCATTGGCCTAAAAAAGAAAAGTTGCGAGAAGATAGATCCAAAAGCGAACCATTTAACTTTGTTCTTCAGCCCCTGACGGATGTGTACTGGAACACAGACATTCCCAATCGCTACGGACCGCAGGGCAATCCAACAGGCGTTTATATCTTGTGGGGGCTTGCATGGCTGGTCTTGCTCATTGCGTGTAGCAACTTTATCACCCTGTCGGTCGCAGAGTCTTCCGGGCGGGCAAAAGAAGTGGGATTGCGCAAAGTGGTAGGCGCCAATCGCGGTCAGATCATCCAGCAGTTCTGGAGCGAAGCACTGGTGTTGTGCTTTTTGGGCTTGCTCGTGGGCACCGCACTTGCCGAAATCCTTTTGCCCGTATTCAACGGATTTGTGCATCAAAAATTGACCCTTGCGTATTTTGACGATTGGTGGGTATTGCTGCTCCTGCTCGGCATTGTCGGACTAATCGCTGGCAGTTATCCCGCTTTGGTTTTATCGCGGTTTCAACCTGTTTTAGCCATAAAAGGCGAAGCACGTCTTGGTGGGCGCAACCTCTTGACGCGTACGTTAATCATTCTGCAATATGCGGCATCCATAGCCCTCATCATTGGCACAGGTGTGATGCTTCAGCAACAGGATTATGTGCGGAACAAAAATCTGGGCTTTAACAAAGAGCAAGTCGCCATTATTAAGGCAAATCGGCAGGCGGCCAAACCCTATAAGGAAGCCATTGTAAACGACTCACGCATTGCGGGTGTTACAATTACGGATCGTCCACCCTCAGTAATGGGTTATTCCACGTACCCCTATAAATTGCCTGATGGTAGAAAAATTACCTTCCGGGTGATTGGCGTAGATGTCGATTATCTATCCACTTTAGAAATTTCACTGGACAAGGGCCGAGATTTTTCAAAAGACCATCCGGCAGATATGACTAAAGCAATCTTGATCAACGAAACGCTGGCAAAGCAATTGGGCTTTGAAAACCCGGTGGGAGAAACGCTGACAGGCTTTGGTTGGAATGCAGGCTATAGCCGGGAAGGCGTTGAAGACCCCATTATTATTGGTGTGGTGCGCGATTTTCACATAGAATCTTTGCACCGATCAATTGAGCCGGTGGCATTAGTGATGGAAAAGTATAGAACTTATCCATCTTTGCTAATTCGCATACGTCCGGGCCAAATGCTTGAAACGATTGACATGCTCAAAAGCACATGGAAAAAGGTGGAACCTGCTCAGCGTTTTGAACTCTCGTTTTTGGATGAAAGCCTGAATCAACAGTATGCCAATGAGGCCTATTGGTTTCGCGTATTGAGCCATTCGGCTCTGGTGGCTGTCCTGCTTTCGTGTTTGGGATTGTTCGGACTGGCATCACTGGCAGTTGCGCGGCGGACAAAGGAGATTGGGATTCGGAAGGTACTGGGAGCTTCTGTCCATCATGTGATGTGGTTGTTTTCCAGAGATTTTATCAAGTTGCTACTGGTCGCCAATATCATTGCCTATCCCGTTGCCTATTGGATGATGAATCAATGGTTGACCAATTTCGCATATCGCATTGAACTGGGCATAGGCGTCTTTGGCATCGCCGGGATACTGACCCTGTTAGTCGCGCTATTGACAGTGAATTTTCAAACACTGAAAGCCGCACGCCGCAATCCCGTAGATGCCCTGCGAGATGAGTAAATCAATTCCCGTGCAGAGGAGAAACCAATGTTTGCTGAAATATCTTTATTCAGTAGCTACCTGAAAACAGCGATCCGCAACCTCGCCAGGCACCGCATCTACTCGGCCATCAACATCATCGGCATTGCTATCGGCCTCTCATTCTGTATTCTCACGTATCTATTTGTCCAAAACGAATGGACCTACGACACCTTTCACGAAAACGCAGACCGCATCTATCGGGTTTATGAAAAGGAAAAATTTGAGTGGATTAGCGGTCAGACACCCGGCCCTCTCGGACCCGCATTAACAGAAGCATTTCCCGACATGCAGATCGTTCGTTTTACCTCTCGCACAGGACAAATGGGTACAGAAGGTCGCGTTTTTGAAGCAAAGTTGGGGTTTGCCGATCCCACCTTCCTCGACATTTTTTCTTTTCCAATCCTTCGGGGTGATTCATCCCATACCCTTCAAGACAAGTATTCCGCACTCATAACAGAAAAAACCGCACAGAAATATTTCAACAAGACCAATCCAGTTGGAGAAGTGATTCCAATTGAGTACAGAAAGGAAATTCAAAATTACACCATCACGGGCATCGTGCAAAACGCGCCCAACAACTCTACACTTCAATTTGATGTGCTACTGCCCTTTGAACAAAGCAGAGTCGAGGACAAATGGAATTACTACATGGTTTCAACTTTTATGATGCTCCCCCAAAACGTACACCCCAACAGTCTCGAACAACAATTTCCCAAATGGGTTAAAGCCTGGTGGGGCGAAAAAAGCAAAAATCAACTCAAACTTCAACCACTCACCAAAATGCACTTTGATCAAAAAATATCGGGCGGACAGACCAGTAATCCAGTTTACTCATACATCCTATCCGGCATTGCACTACTCGTCCTGTTTATCGCCTGCATCAACTTTATCACTTTAACCCTCGGCAGACAGGCAACGCGGGCGCGAGAAGTCGGCTTGAGAAAAGTCGTCGGCGCAAAACGCCTGCAAATCGCAAACCAATTTATCGGCGAATCACTCCTGCTCATCACCATCGCATGCATCGCTGGCATTGCCATCGCAGAACTCGCCTTGCCAACATTCAACAACTTGGCCGGAAAATCCCTTTCTCTGACCGATGGTCTCAACGCCACAACACTCGCCTTTCTCATTCTTCTCGTCGGTCTCGTCGGCATCACAGCAGGAGGTTATCCCGCCCTTATCCTATCCCGATTGCAGCCGACCCAGATCATCGCGAGCAGATTGCAAATAAAAACGGGCAATCGTTTCGGCAAAGCACTGATCGTTTTTCAGTTTGCCCTATCCATATTCTTCATCATCACCACACTGATGATGGGCAAACAGCTCACCTTTTTGCGAACCCAACCCCTGGGATATCAAACCGAACACGTTATCGCCATTTGGACCAGTGATCTAAAAAAAGAAAATAAAACCACAGAAACGGTTTTTCGGGATGCCCTGCTGTCTCACCATGCCGTGATCAGCACAACCTGGCTTAACCACCGCCTGAACAACGACATGAGGATGTCATCGCCCGTAAAATATCAAGGAAGCCCAAAGCAAAGCGTTGAAACCCTCAATATTGATTACGACTTTTTCAAAACACTCGACATAAAACTCGTCGCAGGTCGAGAATACAATAGAGAATTTCCAACCGATGCCAAAGAATCAATCATTGTCAACGAGGCACTGGTTGAGAAACTCGGCATAGAAGACCCAATTGGCAAAACCATCAATGACAATACCATCATCGGCGTTGTTCAGAATTTCCATTTCCGCTCCCTGCATCACAAAATTGAACCCGCCATCATGACCCTTTTTGTCCACACTGGACGCTTGTTGGTTCGTATTCATCCCGAAAATGTACCGGGCACCATCGCTTTTATCAAAGAAAAATGGGCAGAAGTCGCCCCCAACCACGCATTCAACTTCTCATTCATCGATGAAGACCTGAACAAACAATACAAAAAAGAAGAACGCTGGAACCAAATGATCCAATACGCCACCGGATTCGCCATCTTCATCGCTGCGCTCGGCGCATTCGGACTCGCTGCGCTCGCCACAACCAGACGCACCAAAGAAATCGGCATTCGAAAAGTCTTAGGCGCATCCCAAACCCAAATCTTATCCCTGCTCTCACGAGAATTTATCCTCTACATCGCCCTATCGAGCCTCATCGCATTCCCAATCGCCTATTACGCAACCAATCAATGGTTACAAACCTTCGCCTACCGCACTGAATTGGGTATTGGCGCATTCTTACTCGGCAGCCTTGCCATGTTCCTTGTCGTCCTCACAACCGTCACTGCCCAGACCCTCAAAGACGCACGCGCAAATCCGGCGGATGCGTTGCGAGATGAGTAGAGAACAATGAGAGGAAATTCTCATGATCAAAAATTATCTGACCGTTGCGATCCGCAATCTGATGCGGCACAAATTGTACACCTCAATCAATGTACTGGGACTCGCCATTGGATTGGCATGTGGCATTCTGATCCTGTTGTATATCCAACAGGAATTTGCAGTAAACCGCTCCCACACCCTGAGCGACCGCATTTACAAAGTAATTCGAGAAGAACGTAGCAGCACACAAACAACTTACAGCAGCGGCACATCAGGCGCACTCGGTCCCGTATTGAAAGAAACATTTCCCGAAGTAGAAACAACCGTGCGTATCTGGCGGTTTGGCGGGTGGGGCGTATCTGCACAATATGGCGAACGCACGGGTCAATATACCTTTGCGCTGGTAGATGACAACTTTCTGGACATATTCGATTTTCCCCTCATAAAGGGCGATCCAGAAACCGCGTTTCGCACACCCTACTCTGTGGTCATTACCGACGACATGGCACAACACTTATTTGGCGATCTTGACCCAATGGGCAAAACATTTTCAATCGAGAACGTCAATTTCCCAGGCGAGTACACAGTTACCGGCATCGTAAAGGCACCACATCTCTCATCAGGCCTTTATTTTCAAATACTCTCAACCACAATACCCCCCGTAGAAGAAACGCAAGAGATGTGGACAATGTGGCACCCCACGCAATCCTGGCGTCCGGTAAACACCTACGTGCTATTAAAAGCAGGGCAAAACACAAAAACTCTCCAGGCGAAAATGCAGTCGTTGATCAAACAGTATATGGGGGATGAAGTTACTGCTCAACATAAGTCTCATTGGCCTCATTATCCCCTCCAACCATTAATCAAGCAATATATGGGGGATGAATTTGCAGCAAAAAACACCTACCATCTACAGCCCCTGCACCGCGTGTACCTGCATGGTGAATCCGATTTTAACCCAACTGCCGACAGCCCCATGCAACACATTTATATGCTGGCAGCTATCGGACTGATCGTGGTCGTGATTGCCTGCGTGAACTTTACAAACCTGGCAACGGCACGGGCTATCACCCGCAAGCGCGAAGTAGGTGTGCGAAAAGTCGTGGGCGCGCATCGTCCGCAATTGATGGTTCAGTTCTTGAGCGAATCCCTGCTTTTAACCTCTGCCGCCCTGCTGATCGCTCTCGCACTGGTCGAGTTATGCCTGCCCTTATTCAACCAATTTGTACGCGGCAATTTTCACCTTAACGCGGCTATCGTGATGGCAGGTGCGCCAGCGGTACTGGCACTCACATTGTTGGTCGGATTACTGGCGGGATGGTACCCTGCATTTTTCCTCTCATCCTTTCGTCCGGTAACAGCATTAAAAAGTAGTGCGTCTTCCTCCCCGGGTTCCACAGGACTGAAGAAAGGACTCGTAGTATTTCAGTTTGGCATGTCCATTTTGCTGGTGATCTGCACCGTGGTGGTTTATCAGCAACTGCGATATATAGACACCAAAGATATGGGTTTTGCGCGCGATCACATTGTGAGTTTACCCATTTTTGTCCCTGACTTTGCCGGAGAGCCAAACCCACAAAAACGCCTTTCGGCACGCCACCAGATGGTCAAACAGGCCTTTCTCGAACACCCCAATATCCTCAGCGCATCAGCTCTGCGATATCGCGTTATAGGATACAGCGGACGACTGCGACTGGCCTGGCCCAATGAGGACCGCACAAAAGAACGGACATTTCGCATAAACGAAGTTGATGATTCATTCTTTGAAACATTTAATATCCCCGTACTTCGCGGTCGCGCCTTTTCAGCCGATGTTGCCAGCGATACATCTCAGGCAATTATTTTGAACGAAGCAGCCGTGCGCCTGCTCGGCTGGGAAGATGACCCGATAGGCAAACAGATTGTGTTACCAGCATATGACAACCTATCCCTGACAGTAATTGGGGTCGTAAAAGATTACCACAGTTTATCGCTGAGAGAAAAAATCGCACCCATGGGGTTTTTGGCCCGCTGGAAGATGTTTTATGCGCTGGCCCTGCGCATTCGACCAGAAGAGACCGCGCAAACCCTGTCCTTTCTCGAAACGCAGTGGAAACGCTTTGTGCCGGACGCACCCTTTGAATATCACTTCCTGGACGAAATCATAGATTGGATCTATTTCAACGAGCAACTCACCGGCAAAATGCTCGGGATATTTTCACTACTGGCAATTTTTGTCGCGTGTCTGGGGCTATTCGGGCTGGCTGCGTTTATGGTTCAATCGCGCACCAAAGAAATTGGCATGCGAAAAGTACTGGGCGCATCCACACCACATCTGGTCATGCTGCTCGCGCGCGAATTTATGCTACTCATCCTGCTCGCCAATCTCATCGCCTGGCCAATCGCCTACTATCTGATGCACGACTGGCTCTCCGTGTTTGCCTATCAGACAAACCTGAATGTCTTGCCATTTGTCGCGAGCGCGACAATAGCTCTGATCATCGCCTTTGGCACCGTGAGCATGCAAGCCATTCGCGCCGCGCGATCCAATCCAATTGATGCATTGCGATATGAGTAAATTAATTCCTGCACAGGAGAAACCAATGTTCACTGAAATATCTTTATTCAGTAGCTACCTGAAAACGGCGATCCGCAACCTCGCCAGACACCGTGTGTACTCGGCTATCAACATCATCGGCCTGTCCATCGCCATCGCCTTTTGCATCCTCACCTTCCTCTTCGTCCACAACGAATGGACCTACGACACCTTTCACGAAAACGCCGACCACATCTATCGGGTTTATATAAAAACGCGAATCAAGAGTAAAAAGCGATTAAGAAGCAAGCAGCGGCTATTCGTCCAAAGATATGGACGAGTAACCCGTTATAGGATCGCACCTTACAGGCTTTTTGTATGCCAGTTTTATCATCAATCCACTGAAACAAGGAT
>JAJEDY010000053.1 GCA_022821275.1 Candidatus Latescibacterota bacterium
GCGCGGCAATTTTAATATCTTTGGGGTAGGTCATCGTAGCCTCCAAGTTAGGGTTTATACTACTTTGTCACCCCTATCTTAAGACTTTTCTCGGAGCTACGGTGACTTTTTCAATTTTACAGAAATATAAGGACGCTATCGTTGGCCAGCCTTTTAAACTGAGGTGATAACGTAGTATGATTCATAGATTGTAAGAGCTTTGCCACTCAATTCATGTTTTAAGTTATGTAAAAACTATGGAGAATTTTCATGAACCAGTTAGAGCGATACGCGATGAGGAGAAGAGCTATATGGCACTATGCAATTGCCGATCCGGATTTTTATGAACCCTTAGACCGCTATCGAGCGGGTGAAGAACTGATTCAAATTGTTGAATCTCTCCTGCCTGTAGATTGGAGAATTGTACGGTCTGGCGTATGGCAGCAGGTTCAACCTCATTCCCCTACAGAACGAATACAAGGCTGGAAAATTCATGTATCAGCCACGATGTCTAATCATAAAAATATTCTCAAGATCGCAAGTTCGATCTGTATAAAATTGGGGCTTTCTTTTAAATTTTCCTGCGATACAGAAATGTTCCGAATGATGAATACGAGAATCTGGGAACGCGAGGGATCAGGAAAATTTATAACCATATATCCCCGCAACGACGATGAATTTAAACACACAATAGAAGAGCTTTATCTCGCACTCAAAAATTTTGAAGGACCGTATATTCTTTCAGATAAACGCTATAAAGATTGCAAAGTTTTATATTACAGATATGGCGGTATCAAAGGGATGGAGCGTCTCAATTATGATGGAAGCCTTACGCCAGTTATTATGTCTCCTGTTGGAAATCTAATATCAGATATTAGAACGCCGTGCTTTAATCATCCTGATTGGGTTAAAGATCCTTTCCCCGTAGCAGGTGAGCCAGAGGCAGATTTTACATTAAAAGATGGGAAATATATTATTACAAGGTCCCTTTCATTTTCCAATGTCGGGGGTGTGTACGTCGGTTACGAAGCCAATACGGGAACAGAGGTTATCATTAAAGAAGCACGCCCTAATACTGATTATCAACCACGAGACATGGACAGTTTTAAGTTGCGGCAAAGAGAATGGTTTTTCCTTAACGAACTGAAACATACCGGATTGGTTCCCGAACCGATTGATCTGTTTGAAGACTGGGAGCATCTTTTTATTGTTCAGAGCTATTTGCAAGATTGGATTCCTTTGAGAAGATATCCTTCAATGAAGCATGTGCTGTTCAAGATCAAACACACTGATTTTGAAACTGAACTGGAGCAGTACTTTCGTGATGTGATTCAAATTGGAAAGCTGGTTTCAGAAGGAATGGAGATTATCCATGACCACGGAATCATTATTGGAGATTTTTCGTATAATAATGTTTTGATCCATCCAGAAACTTTGGAGATTAAGTTTATTGATTTTGAAGGAGCCTACAATCGAGGCAGTGACGAGTACGCTTTTTTGACGACGCCAGGATTTGTCTCTCCAAATCGCCATAGAAGCCATCCACCTCAATATGAAGATGACTATTATGCCTTGGGAAGTCTCTTGTTCTTTCTTGTTGTACCTACGGGAATCGTGCCAAGTAACTCTGATGCTGTAGAAATATTTTTAAATGAATTTGAAAAAGATTATAGTTTACCGGAGGAGTTAACGGAGGTCATTTTATCATTAACGGCACAAACAAAAACAAAGAGGCCCAATCCCGAAGTTACAGTGCAGAGATTGGATATCGCGGAAGCGAATCTGAAACCACACGCTTCTACTGAAGCAGACAGAATGTCAGATATGGAAATTTTGAGCATGCGAGATGGCATTGTCAACCACATTTTAGCTACACTCACCTCTGATCGGTCAGACCGGATTATCAGGGCAAGTTTTGATGCCAAAAATCCGCTTGATATAGCGCATGGGGCAGTGGGTGTTGCTTATGCCCTCAAAACCATGATAGGAGAATCGCCGAAGCAGATCATGGAGTGGATATTGCGGCGTTACTCATTAACCAATCAGTTTCCTGTGGGTCTTTATGAAGGTCTATCGGGCATCGCTTGGGCGTTGGCGGATATGGGATATATGGATGAAGCACTTGATATATACAAAAAGGCAGAAAAACATCCTCAACTTTTTGAGGCCGCTGATATTTATAATGGGATGGCGGGATTTGGATTGACCAGTCTTTATTTTTGGACATTGACACGCGAAGATCGTTTTTTGAACTGGGGCACTCGCGTAGCGGCAGTTCTTGATCAAAGCAGGCTAAAACATGAGGATGAGGAAATTTGCTATTGGAAACCACCTGACGAGAAGTTTACCTATATCGGATACACTCAGGGAGCCAGCGGCATCGCTTTGTTTCTACTATATCTACATCTTGCAACCCAGGAATCCCGTTTTATCGAAATGGGCAAAAAGGCATTGAAGAGCGACTTGAATTTTGCCCACGAAAATCCGGATGGTGTATCTTTCCCTGAAGATAGCGAAAGCTCTATTGTGTATCCATATTGGTTTAACGGTAGCGCAGGTGTTGGAACAACACTGTTGAGGTATCTGATGAGTGGATACAACGAATTTGAAGATATGTTTCAAAAGCTGGTTCCCGATACAACCCGGAAGTACACTGCATGGCCTGGCTTGTTCAAAGGTTTAACGGGGTTGGGTAATTTTCTGCTCGACTGCTATCAATTAACAGGCGATCGCAGTTACTTAACAGATGTCCACCGTGCTGTTAAAGGCGTGTCACTTTTCAAGATTGACACGCCTTCAGGAATCGCATTTCCCGGTGATGGACTGATCAGACTATGTACGGACTTTGGGTCAGGATCTGCGGGTATAGCACTCTTTTTAGATCGCGTTTTACATCAAAAATCGAATTTTAATTTTAAGCTAGACTCATTGCTTCCTTCTGATAGGGCTGCCTTGAGCGAAGGAACGGTGTAAAACTGTGATAGTAGCCATTAGTACAAAAAAAGGAGAACAAGATGTCGGGCACACTTATTACAGGAGGGGCTGGATTTATCGGATCTCATCTGGCAGAAAAACTACTTGAGGCAGGTGAAAAAGTCGTAGTCTTCGATGATTTAAATAACAGTTATTCGCGAAAAATAAAGCGAGATAATATTTCTAAAGTTTTAGGTCTTACCAATTACACTTTTGTTGAAGGAGATATCAGAGATCGAGATGTTTTTGAAGATGTATTTGAGAATCACAAAATTGAAAAGGTAGTCCACCTGGCAGCTCGAGCTGGTGTAAGAGCTTCTTTAAAAACTCCCCTGAGTTATGAAGATGTCAATGTTGGTGGTACCATCACGGTTCTCGAAACTTGCCGCAAGGTGGGAATTGAAAACCTTTTGGTTGCATCATCTTCATCTGTATATGGAAATTCTGATAAGGTCCCTTTTCAAGAAACAGATACAGCAGACAAACCCATATCGCCTTATGCTGCCACAAAACGAAGTGTTGAACTCATCTGCCATGCATATCATCATTTATTTTGTATTCCCATTACCTGTTTCCGTTTTTTCACGGTTTATGGACCTCGTCAACGTCCAGATATGGGATTTCATACTTTCGCAAGACAAATGATATCAAATCAATCTATACGCATGTTTGGTGATGGAAGTACCCAGCGAGACTATACTTATATCTCTGATATTGTAGATGGTTTGGTAGCAGCACTCAAATATCCAAATTCTTTTGAGATCGTCAATTTTGGTAATTCGAGAACAGTTAAGTTGAGCTATGCTCTTGAAATAATTCAGAATGCGTTAAAATGTAAAGCTGTTATTGATCAATATCCTGAACAACCCGGTGACGTTTGTCTAACCTATGCGGATATTTCAAAAGCGCAGAGACTGTATAATTTTACTCCTAAAGTGGATATCGAAGAAGGTATTGAAAGTTTTGCGAAATGGTTTTTGGCAAAGAGACAACAACAAGTTCTCTAATTATCAATAGCCTGTATAACAGTAAAAAAATAAATCGCCGAAGAGGAACATCCGCTATCACAGGGCTACCTTTTTACAGAACTTTTCGGACTTGACCGCTTGACCTAAAAGGGCCTGCTCTAGGACAGCAGACCCTCAATTCACATCGTTTGTTCTAATGATGCCTGTCAATAACATTTCTATGTGTCGTGGTCAAGCACAAAATATAGGAGGGTTGAATTATGGCGACCAAAATCAGACGCAAAACATGCCGCCGTTGTGGTGGACAGGGAAGTGTTGGTTGTCGGTGGTGTAACGGTAGCGGCAGATCTTGTACTGTCTGTGCCTCAAACGACATCTTTGACTTGCTTAACTTTGGTATAACCTCGACTGGTACTGGAAGGATCATATGCGAAAGTTGCCAGGGTACTGGCTGGTGGGATTGATGTGTAACTATTCCCAAGCCCTTATTTTTCATAAAGCCGGTCAAGTTAGACATCGATACTTTTCAACCAACCGAACCTGAAATAACTATAACGGCTCTCTGCTGTGGAGGTTCCTAAAAGCGTGTTACAGCAGACGTATAAAAACTTTGAACTCCACTGTAATAGATACTGGTTCTACGGCTAATACAGCAGGCACATTGTTTTTATTTTCATGTGCCTGTTTTTATTTTAGGTGTTCATTCTCGGCCACTACTGTATCAAAATTCGTTCTACTTGTAATGGGGAAGGATTATCGTGTTTAGAAATTACCTGATTATCGCACTGAGAAATCTCAATCGGCAAAAGACTTTTAGTGCGATCAATATTCTGGGGCTTGCCATTGGTCTGGGGACGTGCTTTTTGATCGTGCTCTATATTCAGGATGAGTTGCGTTTTGACAGTTGGCATGCAAAAGGAGATCGGATCTATCGGGTGATGCGGGAGACCAGAGCCGGGGGGCAATCGGATTATTTGCCATTTACGTCGGGCGCGCTGGCGCGGGCACTTGCGCGGGACTTTCCCGAGGTGGAGAAAGCCGTGCGCGTGATAACGTGGTCGTCCGTAGATGTGCGTTTGAACAGAAGAAAGTTTGAGATAGGTGTCTGTGTTGCCGATCCCGAGTTGTTTGAAATTTTCGATTTTCCATTTGTGCGCGGCAATCTCGAAACGGCATTTCCCAATCCCAATGCGATCGCGATAACAGAGTCGGCGGCAAAGTTGTTGTTTGGAGACGAAGATCCGATTGGCAAGACCATCACCGCTGAGAGCAATCACCACGGGGGCGAGCGCACGATCACAGCGGTATTAAAAGATGTGCCTCGAAACTCCACACTGCAGTTCGATTATGTTTCAACAGGTGGATTTACGTCCCCAGGCTCAAAATACGCCTGGGAAGATTGGATACCAACCGATGGTTGGCGTCCGGTCAATACGTATCTTCTGCTGAGAGAAGGGGCGGATCCAAAGGTGCTGTCCGCAAAGTTCCCGGAATTAATTGATCGCTATATGGGTGCGGAGATCGCACGCACAAATGCGTATCATCTTCAGCCCCTCAAACGCATTTATCTCTATTCGAGGCAGGACTACAATCTGGATTGGTATTTTGGTGATATTGACCGCGTTTATCAATTTGGGGCTATTGCGGTTCTGGTGCTTGCGATTGGATGTATTAATTTTACAAATTTGACCACGGCGCAATCGGCTCGCAGGGCGCACGAGGTGGGTTTGCGAAAGGTGTCGGGAGCGTATCGCTCGCAACTGATGGGGCAGTTTTTGGGCGAGTCTGTTCTCACTTCATTGGTCGCGCTTATTCTCGCGCTTGTTGCCGTCAAGTTCGTGCTTCCCGAGTTTAATGCCTTTTTCTTTAAGCAGATTGAGTTGAATTTGTCGAGCGATCCTGTGCTCGCCATTGTTTTGCTTGGTATTGCCGTATTCGTCGGGCTGTTGGCTGGCGTCTATCCCGCATTTTTTCTTTCGGCGTATGAACCCACAGAGACGCTAAAGGGAGCGTTTCGCGTGGGTTCTCGGGGGCAGTGGATTCGAAAGGGGCTGGTGGTCGTGCAGTTTGCAATTTCAATTATCCTGCTTGCGAGTACGGGGGTGATCTATCGCCAACTCGATTATATTAAAAATAAGAACCTGGGTTTTAATATGGATCAGATGGTTCTCATACCTATATTTGTGTTGGATCAGGAAACAAAATCGGATCCTGGACAAAAGCTCGCCGCCCGTTATACGACGGTGAAGGAGGCATTTCGCGCCCATCCGAATGTGCTTGAGGTAACGGCGTATCGCTGGCGGGTTGGATGGGGTGGGGGTATTACCCGAACCTTTCGGGCAGAGGGGCACGAGGGCACGGACTGGCGCATGCCCCTTCTGGAGGTCGATGAAGATTATCTCGATGTGTTTCAAATTGGGCTGGTAGAAGGGCGAAAATTTGATCCGATTGCGTTTCCCACAGATACGTCGAAGGCTTTTATCATCAACGAAACAGCAGTATCTCGGCTCGGTTGGGATGATCCCATTGGTAAGTCTTTTGAGTGGGTTGATCGAGAGAGAAATCGGAAGGGGACGGTGATTGGCGTAGTGAAAGATTTTCACTACGGTCCGTTGCAAGAAGAAATTGGTCCTGTCGTGCTGACGATTCGACACCAGCAATTTTACAATTTGGGCGCGCGCGTCAAAACCGAGGGCATGGAAGAGACACTCGCTTTTTTTGAAGAGACCTGGAAGCAATTCGCCCCTGCGGATCAGCAGTTTGAGTATATGATGTGGGATCAGCAGTTTGAGTATATGTACTATGCAGAACAACGGGCGCAAGCGCTGACGTTGCTCTCTTCGGGGATGGCGATTTTGCTCGCGTGTATGGGGCTGTTTGGCCTTGCGGCATTTACGGTTGAACAGCGGGTGAAAGAGATTGGGGTGCGAAAGGTTTTGGGCGCGAGTGTGTCAAATATTGTATTTTTGGTTTCCAGGACATTTGCCATTATGGTTTTGATTGCGAATTTGTTTGCATGGCCGGTTGCGTATTTTGCGATGCGAAGTTGGCTGGATGGCTTTGCTTATCGCACGGATCTTTCGTGGTGGATATTTGTTTTGAGTGGTGCGGTCGCATTGGCGATTGCGTTGTTTACTGTGAGTTTCCACGCGCTTCGCGCGGCTGTGTCCAATCCGGTGGAAGCTCTGCGGCATGAATAGGGTGGGATAATGAAAATAAAAAAGGTCTGTGATAAGTGTCACAGACCTTTTGCTTCTTACGGGTGATCGTTTACTCAGCGGGTTGCTGTATTACACTGGCCTTGACCGTAAAAAAGAACTGGCTGGAGTTCCCCGTTTTAGTAAGGGATATATACTGGGCACCTTGGATGACCGCGACATTCCCAGTGTAGTGTTCATCTGAGCACTATTACCATAATTACTATCCAAAATGCCCTGTGTTTTTCAGGGCATTTTTTGTGTAATATACCTAATAGACCAATTATTTAATTCTAATCAAACTGTTTCGTTTGAAACACTTATTGTTTCATTTGAAACACTTCCCAGTAGGTCCATTTTTCGGCATTTTTTAAAAACACGCTCTCCTGCAAGCAGTTACGGGTTTTTGGCAAATTTTTGGCACGGTTTTTGCACTGTATAAAGGGCACGAGGTCAAAAATTTGCAGTTTTAACCCATACAGGAGGGCAATCCCATGGTTCACCAGTCACTCACCACCCGTCCAGCAGTACCATCCTCTACAGTCCCCCCAAAAATCCATCCTGCACCCGACGTCCTCGATGTCTTCGGTTCCAGATACAATGCGGTTCGGGATCACTTTCAGCGCGTTCTCAGTCTCTCTGCACCGGCGATGATCGCTATTTTCGCGGTCTATGCGACGCTCGCAGATATGGGACTGGCATTCATACTCGAGGCCATGCCGTTTTACTCGATTGCCGATGATGAGGCCGCGAAAGCCATCGATCCAAGAGCGATGATTGCCGACAAAGGATTATGGGTAACGTTCATCGCGGCGATCTTCCTGGCACCACTTCTCGAGACGCTGATGAACCAATGGTTCCCGATCTGGCTTGCCATGAAGGTGACACACAGGCCCGTTGTTGCAGTCTGGTTTTCGACCGTGCTCTTTGGCGCCTTTCATCTGCACGCCGGGGTGTACGGGTTTGTGGCGACCATTGGTGCCGGGTTTTTCTTGGCCGTTGCATTTCTGCACGGGCGCCAGTTCAGTCGTAAGCGCGCGTATTGGACGACCGCGGCGATTCACGCAGGTGTCAACGGCATTGCGCTGACGGTGGCTTTGATCCTCATCCGCCTGGGGGTACAATGGCCGTGAAAATACCCGGTTTATCGAGATTTCAGGCAGAAAAAGATATAGACATAATACACATTTTGTCAGGTACGTCCCCAATACCGTAGAAAGAATGTGTAAACCTCTCAACTCCCGAGTTTGCTTATGACATCACGATCATCCACACAGAAACTCCCCAAAGCGCTCGCGCAAGACGAGCTTGAAGCACTCAAATCCGTACGCATGAACCCGCGCGATCGCGCGCTCATCACCGTCCTCGCGCGGTGTGGGTTGCGCGTATCCGAAGCGTGTTCACTCACGGTTGACAATATCTACTGGTCAACGGCTACGCCGAGTCTTCGCTTCACGGGCAAGCGCGGCAAAGAGCGCGTTGTTCCTATGAACCAGGAGGTGCAGGACGTCCTCCGCGCGTGGCTGGAGTCCCGTCATTTTTCGGATTCTTCTTATGTCTTCTGCAATCTGCGCAACGGACAGCAACTCAGTCGCAAGACCGTGTGGGCGGCCATGAAGACTTACGCGCAGCGCGCGGGGATCCGCCACGTCCATCCGCACATGCTCAGGCACACCTTCGGCACGGACCTGGCAGATCGGGATGTGCCGGTCGAGCGCATCAAAGATCTGATGGGGCATTCGTCCATTGAGACGTCGTCCATCTACATCTCTGTGAGTGCCGAGCAAAAGCGGATATCTGTTGAGCGCATCGATCGCAGGTCGCGGTTGGCGCGGTGGTGGTCGCGCCAGAAGAATCGCGATTACAGATTTTCCGCGCGGCCGAAAAAGCAGTTGCGTATCGGGATGGGACAGACCGTGGGACGCGATGAGGAATTGCGCCAGCTCAAAGACAACTTGAGCAAGGGTGTTGATACACTATTGCTCGGCCCGATCGGCGTGGGCAAAAGTCATTTGCTCGCGTTGCTCGATGCAGAAAACGCGCTCGTGGTGAAGACGCTATCGCCGGCGAAAGAGGCCCTGATAAATATTGCAGAGGAGCTGCACAAAATTGGAAGGCTATGTCCGGATGGTCCGGACAAAGAGGAAGGGGAGAGGCCCCGGGCACGGCAACAGCAAGAAGAGATGAAGGGGGAGACTCTGATTGCTGATGTTGGGGCAGATCAAGACAACAATCAATCACACATAACCGAAGGAGGTGATGCCAGTGAAACAAATCATTCAGTTCCCAATATCGCGCCCGGGGCATCCAAATCTAATAATCCGCGCAATCCGCGTAATCCATCTCATCCGCGATCAGATTTCGAAACCATCAAAAAGCAGCATGCCCGCACGACCATCCAGGGCTGGACCGATATGGTGCTCGGCTCAGTGGAGAGAAACGAGTTCGTGTTGATTGTGGATGACCTATCGGATATGACGGCCTCCGTCGGACGGCTGATCGACAAACTCAACCGGAAGTTTACCATTATCGCTGCTCTACCAGAAGTCAGGAGAGCCTACGAGAAACACTTCTGGAAATTCGACCGCGTAGAAGTAGAGCACCTATGTACCGCGGACGCGAAGAAGCTGATCCGCCAGTGCGCTGCAGGTGCCAATATAGAAGACTACCGCATGACCGAGACGAACATCTTGCAACAGAGCGCTGGTAATCCGCGCGCCATCATTGAGATTGTGGAACGGCTTCGGAAAGAACCGGCTGTGACCCGATCTGTGGTGCGAGATGTATCCCACACGGGCGCACGAGATCAGATCGATCTTACGTTCGCCGTGGTGCTGATTCTGCTGGCAGTGGTCGCAGCGCGATTCTTCATGCGCGGTATCGGAAGTATGGAGGGATATGTGCTGGCAGGTATTGGCAGTGCGATTCTGGTGGGCATTCGATTCTTCATGTACAGGTTCAAACGATGACTGCACCTACACACATTGCATTTGGACTGCTCACGGTGGCGGGTTCCTTTTCGCTCTTTTCCATGTCCTTTCACCGCAATCTCCCCGCGGTCGCATGCGCGATCATAGGAAGTCTGCTCCCGGACGTGGATTCGCCGAGAAGTTCTATTGGCCGGGTGATGCCCTTTGCTTCCATCCCGATCGAGCGGCGATGGGGGCATCGCACGATTACGCATTCGCTGCTCTGTATGCTCGCCCTGTCGGTTGTCACTTTGCCCTTACTCGCGTGGCAATCTGCGTGTTATGCGGCCATACTCCTGGGGTATATGAGCCATTTGATCGCGGATAGTGCGACCAAAAGCGGCGTACCCCTGTTTTATCCCCATCCCGCGGTTTGCGTTTTTCCCGGCAGTGCGAGGTACAGGGTCAAAACGGGATCCCTTATGGGAGAAGGTGTGGTGTTCGTCGTGGTCATCGTGCTGCTCATGGTGTTCATGCCCATATCGAGTATGGGCGGTATCTGGCGATCATTCAGGTACCTGATGGCGACGCCTTCGGCCGCGTATGCGGATTATCGCAGAGCCAATACAGAAACCTATTTGAATTTTGAAGGACAGTGGCGGCACACGCGGGAAAAAGTGCGTGGAAAAGCTCTGATCCTCGATGCCAAACCCGCCTGGTTCTGGATCTTTTTCGACGGGCGGGTTCTGACGTGTGGAGAACACGGCGCCATTTTGCCGGATAAGGTGCGCGTGGAAGCAACTGATCGACCCGTGAGAATACAGACGATCCGGTTGAAAGATGAGACCTATCAGGAACTGGTAGAGCGGATCCCCCAAAACAGTTTTGTATCTGGAGATCTCGAGGCAGATGCTTCTTTTGAAGTTGAGGAAGAAGTCGTCCTGGGCAGTGCTGTCAGCATTGCGACCCGGGAAATTGAATTCAGATTTGCCCAAAAAGAGGAGATTTTGCGGTTTCAGCCCGTTTTAAGAGGTCTCTCAGAGCGATTAAAAGAGTTGTCAAGGGCAGAGCAAAGGCTTTATGAGAAAATAGAGGACTTAAAAATGGCGCATCCGCCCGTTCATTACCTGAAACTGAGGCAAGCAGAGAAAGATCTGAGGGAAAAACAGAAAGAGATCGAGGCCCTGAAACGCAAAAACGTGCGATTCAGAGGTGTGTTACGTATCCGTCTGACAGGAGATCAACGATGATATACAACGCGATGTTTCTATGTGGCCTGTTCCTCATGCTCGTTGCCGCAAGGGTCAACGCACAAGAGCTGGTATTGAGGACACCTTTAGTACCTGCGCGATCGGCGACGGTCTATGCTGGGATGAACGCGCGGATGCAGCTCGTCAACTTCGAGGTGGGGGACCGGGTGGTCAAAGGGGATACCCTCATGGTATTAACCCGCCGGGATCTACTCGTGAGAGAAACCGCGGCCCAAATTGCACTGAAGAAGGCGCAGGCCTTGCAAGCGCGATGGGAAGTGTTGCACGCGAAGAAGCTGATCAGCGACCAGCAACTCGAAAACGTCCGCTTCGATGCCGAGGTCGCGCACTGCAACTGGGTCACAGCGCGTATGGAACTGGATAGAACCGCAATCATCTCACCCCAAGACGGGATGGTGGTCGAGGTCAATGTAAAACCGGGCGATTGGATATTGGCCTACTCCGCGGTCGCGCGGGTCATCGACCCCATGGATCTGGAGGTGTATCTGTTTGTGCCCGAGGACAGACTGAACGCGATCCATAAGAATATGCCGCTGTCTGCGATGCCGACCGCTGGCGAAAAGCGCGCGTTGCCCGGGCGTGTTATCGGGATCAGTCCCATTATTGATCCGCAAAGTGGGACATGCAAAGTAACGGGTCTCTTTTTAAATGCGGGAAAGCATGTTCGCCCCGGCGCCATGGTCGATGTGACCGTCATAAAACGCGATGCGCGTTCAAATGGGAAAAACCAATAATGGCTTATATCCTCGTGGTCGATGATGACCCAAATATTCGGGACCTAACTCGAGAAATCCTCAGAGATGCAGGCCATCACCCGATTCTCGTTCCAGATGTGTTCAGGGCACTTGAGGTACTCGATCACCAGGAACCCGATCTGGTACTGACAGCACTGGAGTTCCCCGATCTGGACGGCTATGGCTTGACCAGGGCGATCAGAAGGTACCATCCCACCCTGCCTGTTATTGCCCTCGTCTCACCGACCAACGAATCCCAAACCTCCCCCGAAGCACGCAACTCTCCGTGCAATCCGCGTCATCCCCGTAATCCGCGATCCGGGTTTGATGCAGTTATCCGAAAACCATTTGATGTTGCCGAGTTCAGAGATACGGTAAATGCTGTCCTTGACCGGCCCTGAACCCTGTACGGGCGAAAGATTTTTCGCCCCTTCACCAGGAGACCTCCATTATGCATAGTCCCTCTCCCGCCTTGCTCAATCCTTTCACAGATGCCGACCTATCCGACGGCGCTCTCCGCACATTTACTTTGCTGTGTAAGCTCGACCGCGGGCCGAGAGGTTGTTTTGCGCGCCGCGACACCCTGGCCAAATGGCGCGGGCTGTCTGTCTCAGCCATCAACCACCAGATCGCAGATCTGAAGCGACGAGGCTATATCACATTGTCGCGCAAGGGACGAAAAGCTGGCGAATCGAGCAGCATCCACGTCGTCGATCAGGCGCGATACGCTCTGCTTTCCCTATTGCCAGATGAACTGCGATCGCAGCTATTGAATGAGGAAGAAAGAAACTGCACCCGCAGTGCATGTCCCTGCAGGGGGCAAGTAGGGAGCGATTCTGGTGCTGATAGCAAATTGCAAATATCTGCAAACGGGAAATTGCAAAAATCGACAAACTTGCAGAAATCTGCAAACGGCCATGTTATAAAGGAATATTGTTTACAGGATTCTATAACAACAAAGAACATGGTACAAGGTACAAAAGCGGATGTAGAATCAACGCCGGATCCTGTTGTTGTTTCGCTCAATTCTGTTGATGGTTTTACGGGGCCTCCAGAACCCGACGCCAGTTCGAACGAGAGCCGTTCCGCGTGGCCAGCCGGTGCTGAGAAAGACGGGGATCCCGGAGCGCGAGCCATTCAATTACCCCCTCAAAGCCAGCCCCGTAGTGATTTTTTATCCGGGGTGCAGGCTCTGATAGAAGCTGGTATTGATGAGACAAATGCCCACCAGTTGGCCCACATGTATCCCGCACGCCGCTGCCGTGCAGCCATTGCTTATGTGCAGGACAAAGGGCAAGGTGTGAAGAACCCCGGCGGCTATATCCGCTTTCTCCTGGAAAACGACGCATCAATCCCAACGCAGTATTTTAGGCGAGATCTATCAGGCGACGATTCCCACGCGACGGGTCTGTGCCGACATGGGGTAAGTCGGTATCCAGAGGCTGATAGCGCGAGCAATGTAATCCCGCTATCCGTTGCTGAGCGATATACTACCGTGCCAGCGGTTTCATTCGGCCCAGGCATTGATGTATGTCCTGACAGAGAAAAACGCCGCGCGAAGTCTCCATACTCGAATTTATGGGAAGAGGTGTCAGAAAATATAGGGACGAAGATCCAGGACCAGTCTTTTGAGACATGGTTTGAGCCGCTTTTTATTACAGAGATCACAGAAACGACTGTTGTCTTTGATGCCCCGGAACAATTGATTGCCGATTGGGTCGGAATAAACTATGCGGATTTTCTGAAAGCAGAACTCGAGACCGTCGGTATATTTGATCGATCAATTTCAATCGAAACATCCACGCGATCGTCGTGAGGATTCTCTTTCTCACCCGGGATCTCCTCCTGCATCCCATCCATCCTCAAATCTACAGCGTCTATCGACAATCGCCAGCTTTGACCGTTCTCCTGAGCCGATTGTAAAAGCATCCTGATGATGCGCCCGCAATGTATTTTCCGGTCACAAAACCCCGCGTTATTCGTTTCAGAGGGCGCACTTTTATTGATGTTGTGCTCGCCCGCAGGTCTTCAAAAGATATGCGACACCCCAAAGCGCAAGTCCAAGACAAGCGCCGAGTCGGGGGAGCATAATTTTTTTTGGAAAAGCACTCAAAAAAAATTATGAGCGGAAGAAAACCTCATAAATGACAGAATCCCCTCCCGGCGGACTTGCGCTTTGGGGGCCCCGTCGCAAGGTTGGCAAAATGCCTGCGGGCGGTCAGCGCTGGTGTTGGCCGTTGGGTTCAGGCTGTTGCTTTTCTTTGGGGGTTGTCATGTCAGGTTCGTCGTTTGTCGTTCCGTCGGCTGTGTTCTCGGGGGTGTCCGCTCTGTCTGGCCCCGTGGCTGTTGTGGGGTCGCGTTCTGTGCCGGCTGGGGCACTGCTTTCGGTTGCTCGGTTTGGCCGTTGGGTGGGGCGTTCTCGTCCGCTCTGGTCGGGTGGCGCGTTGGGTGTTGATTGCGCTGCGTCTGCTGGTGCGTTGGCGCAGAGTGGTCAGGTGTGCTGGTGGTTGCCCGCTGGGTTTGGCGAGTTGGCCGCTGGGTCTTCGTCGCCTGTTGTGCGTGGTCCCGGTGGGGTCTTTCCGGTTTCGGCGCCCCGTCAGTTGGCGCGTTCTGTCCGGTGTGTTGCCTGGTCGGGTGGGCAGTCTTCCGCGTCTGTGCCTTTCAGCGAGCGGCTGTTCCAGCGGTCTGTGTCGCTTCTGCTCTCGCTTCGTGCCGTGGGTGGTGGGTCTGTGGTCTGCTTCATTGCTCAGTCTGCTCTTTCGGCTCGGCGCGGTGGGTCCTATTTCTCTGTTCGCCGTGCGTTGGGTCTTGGGTTCCGGCCTGGTGTGTCGCTGTTCGTTGTGGTCGTTGGGGCTGCTGGCTTTCAGCTTTTGTCGCCGGGGGTTGTTGTGTCCGCCTTTTCCGCTTCCGCTTCTTCCTCTCAGCAGTCTCTCTTTTCTCCCGAGCAGCTCGTGGGTGCGCGTCCGTCTCTCTTCCCGCCGGTGTCTCCTTCTGGGTCCCGCCGCGATCCGCATGGCGAGCGTTTTGATTCTCAGTCCGTGTGTGGTCGGTTGTCTCAGTCCTTCTGGCTCGGTCTCCGGCATGGTTAGGCTCTCTGGCCTTTTGGTCGCCGTCCATGTGTCGCATATATGGCGATAACTGTGCGTGCTTATGTCGCCTTCTATACGCCATTTGTCCACAAAAAGATACCGCGCTCCCGATAGCAGAAACGCGGCACTGAGTTGTCTTAAAATGCGCTTTGTATCATATAAATTCGGATTTGCTCATCTGTCACCATAGCCAATGGCTATTTTCTATAAGTCTTTCAATAGTAAGATTTGCCCCATAGAATTTCTCTGTGTTGACTCCAATAACACAAAACTTTGCTTTTCGTATTTCCAGCTTAAAATCACGATCATAGGGATCCCATTGATCCTCTAACTGAAATATCAGATGCCCTCTCTTGCAATGATTGCCAATTCTGTATACAAACCGGCCTTCAAAAACAACATCATATGTTCTGCCAGTCTTCTGACTATATTTATCTTTCCATCTTTTTTTTATCTCGAATCTCAAGGGTATATCTCCTTTAGAATCAAGGAGACTACAATCCTTAAAGGGGGCATCAAGTCCTAATGGGGTGTCAAGCTCATATAACCAAAAACAAGTCAGTTCTCTGAAAATCCATTCTTTAACTATCGTGTATATATTCTCCCTTTTATGAAACCCAGACCAATTTTGCTTTCGTATTTGCTTTTGTTCTCGCTTCTTTTGCTGTAATCTCTGTTCTCGCCTCTTTTGTTGTAATCTTTCTTGTTTCCTCCGTTCTTTTTCTTCTTTCTGCTGATCTGTAAACCATAGCCACTCACTATTTTCCATGAGCTTTTCAATAGTAAGATCTATTCCATCCCTATAGAATAACTTTGCGTTGACCTCAAGGATATAACTCTTTTCTTTCTGGGTTTGTAACTTGAAATCATCATCCTTCGCATTACTGTAATACACTTCAAATATAAGACATCCCCGCTTCTCTTGTTCGACTTTTTCGTATAGAAACCTGCCTTCAAGAACAACGTCATATCTCCTTTTAGTCTCCTTACTCCACTTCTCTGGCCATCCTTCTTCAACACAAAATTCTTGAGGGCTATCTAATTCGGGATGTGGCGGTAATAGAATAGTCTGACCTTTCAGATCTTTGGCGATCCATGCTTTAACTATGTTGTGGATAAGGCTTTTTTCGGAACAGGACATTCCTTGATCTTTATAGTGGGCAAAATGCCATCTCCTTACCTTGCCGCGTCGCAGGATGAGCGGTTCATCACAACCCATGCAAATGCAATCACATCCTTTCCCTGATACGAGCCGTTTGTCATCTGGGGTAACGAGTTCCTCTTGCCATCTGGCATGTTGGATGAGTAAATCAGGCATAAAAATTTTCCGGTCCTTTGGTATATAATTTCCAAAACAAAAGTGTAGCAACGATAACAGTTTGTCAACCGCATTTCAATACTGCTTCCCTATCCCTCACCTTATGAAAGACACCTGAATCCTTCTCTGAGAAGAAGCTCCCACCATCCCAAAAACACCCATGTCGCTTCCTGATACCCTTCCCGGTGAAAAATTCCCAAATCCTTTTCTTATGCGAAGCTCACAACACCCCACAAAACCTATACCGCTTCTCCATATCCTTTCTAATAAAAATATCTGAATCCCTCTCTCAAAGAGAAGCCCCACCCCCACAACACCTATATCGCTTCCCGATCACCTTCCCGGTGGAAATTCCCAAATCCTTTTCTTATCTGAAGCCCCCCCACCCTCGCCGGCAAAACAAGAAGCACCAGCGACCCCACCCCATGCCGATCTTACCCGTTGAGGGCAATCTTCGGCGGGAATATACGGGCGCTGTCAAGAGGGGCAAGAACGTTCAAAGACACAACAAAGTCCAGTGTATCCGTGCTCCAAACGGGGGCGCCATTTTTTTCGGTTCCCTTACACCCCCACCCCCCAACCCCAGGCTACGCCCAAAAAAAACGACGCGGTGCTGCCACTCTTGACAGCGCCCGTGTGTAGAAAGTGAATTTTAAATCTGTCTGGAAAAGGCAGAACACCATAAAGGCAGATGGCTGGTTTATCAGTGGCCCTTCGTTGCTTTCATAAGGAAGTGATGAAGGGCGTTTTTGTTGCTGATAAATGGCTGTCATTCCACAGGAGGTTGGTTATGCAGTCTGTCCGTAGTCTTACCGTTGGTCGTCGTTCTCGCCGAACCTATATCGATCTTTCGACCCGTGATTTGTACGGCGACGTCGTTTATGACAAGATGAAGGCTGTTGATTGCTCTTGTCCGTTGCTCAGACTCTCTGGGCATTGGCTGGCTGAAGCTGGCTTTAAGGAGGGTGATAAGGTGCAGGTTGAGGTGTCGAAAGGTCAGTTGGTTATCACATTGAAAGGAGGAACGCCATGATGATGTTTTATCCAGGCATTCATTGGGATTCTGGTATTGAGCGTAATGGATCTATTCCCCCAAAGGAGGAGGTTGATATGGCAGTTAAAAAGTCTGATGAACGCAAATCCGCATTGTTCGTTGTGGGTGATGAAGAAACCAAGTTGAGTATTGCTCATGCGATGGCAAAAGGCTATCGCATAACCCTATGTGGTGATGGAGAGGCTGAGGTTGTAAATCCCGATGGTCGATCATATTATGTTCAGAATTTTGAATGTGATTGCCCAGATAAGCGCATTCGTGGCGGGTCCTATCACGGGAGTTGTAAGCACGAGGGCTGGATCGGGCAGATGCGCCCATGTGAAATGTGTGGTGCTGTGATGTATTTGGGTGAGTTTAAGACGGCTTTTGGTGAATGCCTGATGAGGTTTGAATGTCCTGCTTGTGGGAATGCCCGAGATGACGAGCTGGTGTGTGAAGAGCGCATGATCTTGCGAGATGGTGGGCCGCAGGATGAGCGGTTGATGCCCGAGGGGCGATGCCGTCAGGCCATTGCCTATTTGGAGAAGCGTGATACCGCGCGCTATGTGTGGTTGGTGGTGCGGCAATCGCCCGAGCTTGCGCCGATTATGGTGCGTCTCTTGGCCGAAGCTGGGCAAGGTGAATTGGGTGATAAGATTGCAAAAGTGTATCCTCTCGATCCACCGTCAGCCGAGCACCAGATGCGCGAGCGGTTGAAGAATGGGCAGGCTGAATTGCGTAAGCTTCCGAAGGGACTTAGCTTGATCACTGGGTTGCTCGATCATCTGAATATTGAACAGTTTGAGGATGTCCCGAGTGAGGATTTGCCAGATGTGGTTGGCTGGTTTGAGGATGTGTATCGCTCTGCCAAGCAGTAAGATTTGATGCAGTAAGTTTTAAGGGGATCGGATTCGTCCGGTCCCCTTTTTTTATTTATAACGCGAAGCGTAATTCCGAATCACAGGCCTGCTAAGGGATCGTCTGGAGGATCTATAAAATCCACCCAAAGCCTAATTGATTGAGGCAGAATATTCCGATTATTAAAAAGGAATTCTTGAAGTTCATCAGGGTCAATGCATTCTACATGGTTATACATTGCTCCATTGTAATTGCCATAGGACTGAAAGAGAAATACCCTTTCTTCAAAGTCCGCAAAATCGTCCCGATCCAACTGGGTGGCATCCCCTGTTTTGACTTGAACCACTGCTCTCTCAAATGTCTGACTATGAATCAGAATATACTCATATCCCATCGTGTAGGGTCTGCGCGATCCTGGTACATATAGCCATCCATTCATTTGCAGATAGATAGCCACTGCGTTCTCTGTCTCTAGGTCATCAAGTAAGGCGTAGATGTCCGCGATTCCTTGATGATTAACTGCGTATTGCTGAATGCCTGAGATCCTATTCCACAGAAGTTGCGAATAAGTAGTCATCCATGGTGGATTCCGGATAGCTTGAATGGTGCGAGGTGGCCGAAAGCTCGCAACAACCTTACCGGGCACCGCATCAGCAGGCACTGCTTCAAGCTCGCAATGACAGATATTCACGATGTCAGCTTGAAGGGCTTCTGGAGTGGCAAGATATTCCCAAGGATTCACAACGCGCCCAAGGTAATAGCGACCCATCGTATTGCGTGTCCAGATCAGATCATCCACTTGAACCTCGCGATGCATATAGCGCACGTTCTGAAGTTCTCTATATTCGTACTCTTGTTCAGCAGCCGCGATGTAATCATCCCAAGCAAGCTGCGCTATGCCAGCTTGATCAACTGCCCATCCCATTCCCAACACGCCATGAATCAAGCAATAGTTAAAGGACATTTCTTGATCATTAGCACCCCCACTGGGTCGAATGTGAATTCTAAATACTGCCATAAGATTAATCTCCTAAAAAAATGATGTTCAGACCTCTTTCACGACGAGCGTCTGATTGTTCACTGCGGTAGCCAGCAGCCGGTAGATCGATAACCGACCTGATCAACGCAAACCCGTCTGCCCATTCGAATCCACCTCATCCTGTTTTATTGCTTCCTCCAAGTGCATCGCTGGGTTGCCACGGGCCGCCACCTCGCCATACCTGATTGTATTCTCCGCCAACTTCGGCCGCACTCAGCAAAGGTGTAAGAAAGGTATTCAAGGTTTCAACCACTGTCGAAAGTTTCATAGGAGCATCAGACAGACCACTTCGGTTCAGAAACCCTTCCCATTGTGTCTCTTTCACGGGATCTTCAGCGAATTGCGCCCGCAACGCAACTGGTCGATCCTTTGGCAGATTTGTCTCTCGGCGCGCAAACGTCGCCCGAATGGCCTCAATGAGCACCGGTCCTTCAAATGAAAAAGTCCTGGCCATCAGATAGAGGTCGTAGAAGTCCTTCATTCGGCTGTTTCGCATCCCCAGATAGACCAGGGCCTGGAGTTTTTCGGCCACAACTGTTTCAGGTGGGTATGCAAGCACCTCAGGTTCCGGGAAATCCAGCAGGCTCGGGAAGGTCAGACGCTTCGCCTCTGGTGTGACGGTATCTCCAAACCCAATATCCACTGTAATCGGAAACACTGCCGTATCAAGCCGGGCTATCAGACGCACCCGCTGGCTTTCGTAAACCTGGTCTTCACGAATCGCCTGAACCGTGATGCCTTCCGGATCGAATATCATCCCATCTGGTTCAACAGGTGTTGTAGAGATTTGTCGAAAAACTCGTGCAATATGTTCTGCCGAAGCATCCCCATAGCCCAGCAAGTCCAGATCCCGAGTGGTTCGATGTGGCTTGCCCGTCAAGGCAACGAAAAGCATTGCGCCTTTGAGCACAAACTGATCTGCATATTCCGACTGCGAAAGCCGGTAGAGCAGCCGCTCTACGGCATAGGTGATAAGCAGAAGCTGGTAGTCTTCCCCGGTTTTGTCCCTGAGATTTCGCAGGCGCTGGCGTACCGAGACCGGCAGGTGTTTTCTCTTCCCGGTACTCATACCACTGCATCCATATAAGGCCGCATCACATTGGTCATCCGACAGATCTGTGCGAAGTGATAGAGGTCATCCATCGTGGCTTTCCGTTCTCGAATACAGTCTCGCAGGCTCTCAATAGCCACATCCAGGCCGATTTTGTTTCGGTATTTGAAGCAGTCCGCCACGGTCTTGGCCGGATTGTAGATCCGCACCTGGATATGTTCAATGGTGTGTGTTTCAATGCCCTCATCAAAGGCAGGTCCTGAAAAACGGGCAAACCGAATCTGTAGCCCATCCACTTTGGGCTGACGTGCTTTGTTTGGAATCGCCATCCACACTTGAAACGGGAGCTGCGTGGTCAGTTCGTGGAACTGCAGCGCCGAAAGCAGACAGATGACGCCCTGAGGCACTCTTTTGCAGGCTTCCGCCAGGCTGTGATGCGCCGTCCACTCGGCATCGGGGAGGGTGTAAAGCCCTCGTCCCACCTGGCGCAGCAGGCCCCGGTTTCTGAGCCTGCTGAGGTATTCGCGCGGAATTCCATATTGATCCAGATCCCGCGGCCTGAGCATACCCGCCTGTTTTACAAGCTCGAGAACACTGGGTTTCTGTGATTTGTCCATAGCCTTCCTGATGTTACAAATTGTCGATATTTATGCTCAAATATATACATTTTAAGATAAAATCGCCATTCAATATCAATTGTATAGATTGTGGTGAACCGCTTCTCCTGTACCGCAGGGAGAAAAGGCAATGGCATTTTGATCACCGTGCAAAGATTTCCTGTAGCATTGACTTTTTTCTTTTTATGCGGTACTTTCCTGAGTGAACTGGCTGGGCAACGCATCCTCTATACCGGGCACGTCGGGCTGATTGCGTTCGCGCCGTTATCGATTATTCATCGTGCATCGTTAAATTGGAGTCTATGCGATATGGACAATGGAAATTATCGAGGCAGGATTGCGGTTGATCCCCAAATTCATTTTGGTAAGCCCTGTGTTGCAGGAACGCGGATTCCCGTGGTCGATGTTCTCGAATTGGTACGTGAGGAAATCTCGTTTAAAACGATCCTCTCTGATTATTTTCCCGACCTTCAAGAAGACGACATTCGCGCTTGCATCCATTATGCGATTGACGTGGTGCAGGTCGAGGATATTCATATTTCAGAGGTGAGATAGGGAATTGTTGTCACTCACCATCCATTTATCATCACGTTAACGCATGATCAAGAGTTTTGCAGACAAGCGCACCACAGCTATCTTTGCGGGCCATACTGTTCGCGGCCTGCCTCTGCAACTCCAGCAACGAGCGCGGGCGAAGCTTCTGGCAATTGATGCTGCTAATCGGCTCAACGACCTGCTTATTCCACCTGGCAATCGTCTCGAGGCTTTGCGAGCTGATCGTAGAGGGCAATATAGTATTCGCATCAATGACCGATGGCGCATCTGCTTCGTTTGGCGCAATGGTGAATCATGGGAACCGGACAGCTACTGTCTCCGGTACATCCCGGCGAGATTCTGCGCGATGAGTTCCTTATTCCGATGAATCTCAGTGTGACTCGCCTTGCTCAAGGGATCAAGGTTTCGGAGAAAGACTTAGACGCTATCGTGCATGGAATTAATGGAATTACAATCGATACCGCGCTACGCCTTGGTCACTACTTTGGCATGACGCCTGAGTTCTGGCTCAATCTTCAGACCCGCTACGAACTCGATGTCGCCGAGCACACGATACGTCGCCAAATTGAGCGAGAGATAGAACCGCTGATTGCATCCTCCGTAGCACGACAGACAGGACAACATAATGTGCAAAGTTGATCCGCCATTGCTTTCCCCGCTTTTCATCTGCGTAAAACGCTCAAATTACTCGCGTTTTTTCTGCGTCATCGGCGGTTTCCTATCAAAGCAATCCGCACCTTTTCATCCTATTCCTCAAAACCATCCTCGAGATACCCAGGAGCTCGGCCGCGTGGGCTTGATTCCCGCCTGTTCGCCGCAATGCTTCTTGGATCAGTGCCTTCTCGATCGCGGTCCAATTCATCTGTTCCTCGGATAGGGATTGCACCATCTGGTCAACGACACTCTCTGCGGGCATTGATGATATTTCTGTGATCGAGGAACTCTCAACGAGACCAAAGCCCAGATTTTCCGCATCAATCTCGCCATCACCACACAAAATAGCCGCCCGTTCAACCGTATTCTTCAGCATCCGGACATTGCCCGGAAACACCTGCCGCTGGAGTAAATCCTCAGCTTCCCTGGAAAACCCCATCAACGGCTTCCGCAGATCCCGGGCATAATCAGCCAAAAAGTGCCGTGCCAAGAACAGAACATCCCCTGGTCGCTCGCGCAACGGCGGCACCTGTATCGTGAACACATTCAACCGATAATACAGGTCCTCTCTGAAAGCCCCTTCCTCTACGGCTGCAGTAAGTGACCTGTTGGTCGCTGCAACCACGCGCACATTTACCGGGATCTCATCACTACTCCCCACCGGCCGGATACATCGATCCTCCAGAGTACGCAACAAACGCGCCTGCATCTCCAACGGCATATCCCCAATCTCATCCAGAAACAGCGTACCTTCATGCGCCAGTTCAAAATGCCCCTTCTGGTCTGCCTTCGCATCCGTAAACGCGCCCTTCGTATGCCCCAAAAACGCGCTCTCAAATAAATTGGCCGGGATAGCAGAACAATTCACCGGAACAAACGGACCGCTGGCGCGATCGCTCTCGCAATGCACGGCTCGCGCAATCAGCTCCTTCCCCGTACCCGTCTCTCCAACAATAAGCACCGTCGTATTATCTGTCACAGCCACCTGCAGGATCTGCGCTTTCATCTTCACAACCGCCTCACTCTCCCCTATAATCGCATTCAAACCGCTTCTCTCCCGCTCCTGCACCACGAACAGGTCCAGCCTCGCCTGCATCCTATCCGTCTCTTTTCGAAGTGCCTGGTAGCGTACCGTGCGCTGGATAGCCGCATTCAGATCCTCCACTTTAAAGGGCTTGCTGAAGAAATCAAACGCCCCCTCTCGCAACGCGCGAAACGCATTCTCGGACTCTTTCACCCCGGTAATCACAATCACCTCAATCTCAGGCGCAACAGACCGCACCCGCCGAAGTACATCAAACCCATCCATACCGGGCATCTTCACATCTGTAATCACAATATCTACAGCCTGGCTCTCCACAACCTCCACCCCCCTCTCTCCATTCGCCGCTTCAATAACCGTATGTCCCCTCGCAATGAGAAATTTCCCAATCGAAGACCGAATATGTGCGTCGTCATCGACCACCAGAACCGTCATACTGACCTGCTCATTCATTCTTATTTCCCCCTATCATTCGCAAGCGTTTGTTTAAGATTTTGAAAAAATAAGACGGGATTTGCAAAAAGCAAGGTTACACAGACTCGACTTTGTCCATATAAAGATAGCAGAGGAGCGCAAAAAGTTCTATCTTGGATTGTCCATGCAAACGATCCAAGTCAAGGAGTTTTCCATGCATCCTCTGCCGGAAAGTATTATAGCGATATTCACAGCCTTTGCGCC
>JAJEDY010000072.1 GCA_022821275.1 Candidatus Latescibacterota bacterium
TAAGACTGTTGCCAGAGTGCATGAGCGTATCCGCAATAAACGACATAATTTTGTGCATCAAGAAGCAAGAAAAATGGTCAATCGCCACGGGTTCATTGCGGCAGAGAAACTCGATGTTCAAGACATGCAACAGAACCGTCGATTGTCTAAATCCATAAGCGATGCAGCATGGTCAATGTTTCGGTATTGCCTCCAATACAAAGCGGAAGAAGCTGGTATTGGATTCAAACCCGTCAACCCCAAATACACAAGCCAGACCTGCTCAGGATGTGGTATTGTAGAGAAAAAGCCACTCTCCCAACGATGGCATGAATGTGCGTGTGGGGTGTCTCTCGACAGAGACCACAACGCAGCGATAAACATTTTGACGTTGGGGCTACAACGTCAGGTGGAATGCATGTGCCCGAATGATTTTATCGGGTAACCACCAAGAAGCCCAACTGATTCAGCGTTGGGAGTAGTCACAGACTATATGCATATAATGTACAGGGATCTTTCAGAAGTAGAATAGTCGGGGGGTGCGTAATGATCTTGTCGGGGAAAATGATTCACGAGCGAATGGGAAAGGACATTATTATTGAGCCGTTTGATCCTGCCAGGCTCAATCCCAATAGCTATAACCTGTCACTTGCTAATGAACTCATGATATACGAAGATGGCGTTCTCGATATGAAGAAGAAAAATCGCACGCGATCTATTCGAATTCCGGATGATGGGTACGAGTTGCAACCCCAAACGCTCTATCTTGGCAGAACAGCGGAATTTACCAGGACGAATAATTATGTCCCTATGCTCGAGGGGCGGTCATCAGTGGGCAGATTGGGGCTGTTTGTACACATAACCGCAGGTTTTGGCGATGTGGGCTTTGCTGGCTACTGGACTTTGGAGATGTTCTGTATTCGGCCCATTCGGATCTATCCAAATGTGGAAATCTGCCAAATTTACTACCATACTCTGGATGGCGATTTCGAGACTTACAAAAGTGGAAAGTATCAAAATAACACTGGTATTCAACCCAGTCGTTTATATCTCGATTTTAAAGGAATAGATAGCATTGAACCGTAGCGAAGATATACAGGCGTTTTTGTCAGATAAAATTCCTTTTCATGAGACAGAAACTCTATGGGCAAATGGGACAATGCCTCTGCGCGTGTGTTATTTTTGTTCCGATGAACAGCCGTCAGAGCAGTTTGTAACTTCTGTTCGATGTCTCGTTCTCCAGAATGATTCTGTTCTGGCACTCAGGAATCGCAAGGGCAATCACATTTTGCCGGGCGGTCGGCGCGAAGAGGGAGAGTCTTTCGAACAAACTCTTCGCCGCGAAGTTGCAGAGGAGACGGGCTGGACGGTTGAGTCTATCTCACGTCTGGGTTTTATTCATCTGGAGCATCTCAAGCCGAAGCCGCCTGGATTCCAGTTTCCATATCCCCACTTTTTTCAAATTGTTTACACTGCGTGCGCTTCCAAACATGTGCCAGATTTGATGTGCTACGATGACTATGAAGAGGAAGCGACATTTGTCCCAATATCTGAACTGGATGCGTTGGGTATCTCCGAGGCTGAGTTGGGATATGTTCGATATATCAAAAAGGGGATTTGAGCGTGTTCACAGTCGGCGTTTTTGGTATCATTACCGATGACAAAGACCGCGTTTTGTTGTGCCACCGACGCGACTTTGATTTGTGGAATTTGCCCGGTGGCGGCGTTGAGGCAGGCGAGAGTCCGTGGGCTGCTCTGGTGCGGGAGATAGAAGAAGAAACGGGTTTGAACGCCGTACCCGTCCATCTCAGCGGGGTGTATAGTAAACCGGATAAGAATGAGATCGTATTGTCATTCTTCTGCCAGGTTACAGGAGGCGCGATCCAACTCACCAATGAGGCGGACCAGGTCGAATACTTTCATTTAGATCGTATTCCGAGCAATACCTCCCCAAAGCAGGTTGAGCGCATCCAGGATTACTTCGCGGACAAGACAAGGACCTATTACAAGGTACAAACCGGTCCTTCTGCTATTGATTTGATCAACGAAGGAGAGATGTAAAAAATATGCACATCGTCTAATATTGGGTTAATGCGACGCACTGTAACGATTGGGCAGGATCGAATTGACATACCATAAATAATCTATATATTATATGGTATGTGGACTATTTTCGAGCATCGAAGGGTGGGCAAGCAGCTAAGATCCATGCCCCAGGAAATTCTCAAGCGTTACGAAAAATGGAAAGATATCGTTATGATATCAGGTCCTCAAGGCTTGAGGCTTATCAAAGGATTTCAGGACGAAGCACTGCGAGGAAAATGGCAAGGACACAGGTCATCTCGGCTTGGTCTCCACTATCGCGTCATATACAAAACCGAAGCCAGTAGAGTTCTCGTGCAGGTTGTAAGTCTAACCGCTCATGATTACCGGAGACAGTGAAATGGAAAATTACCGTCGTGCCAAGGCGCAGATTGAGGTATCCGTAGGTGAGTCCGTCCGTATTATCCGCGAACTTCAGGAGTTTAGTCAAAATGAGCTTGCCAGGCGTACAGGGATTCCTCAATCGACTATTTCGGCCATTGAAAATAACCGCATCCAGCTTGGTGTTGAGCGCGCCAAGGTGCTCGCTCGAGCGTTGCAGTGCCATCCGGCTGTTCTCGTTTTTCCCGGTTGGGAAATTAGACAGACCACAGCCGCTTGAGCGGCTGTCTATTTCCACTGAATATCCAATGAGATGGAATTACGCTGTCCATGGCCAGTACGCTGTGTTGCACATTGTGTAACACAGCGGTTTTCGTTGGGGCGCAGGCTTTGGGATGAGGTCATATCGACTACGGCAGCGATATTCAGAGACGCTCTTGAACTCTCTGAGCAAAGGGCTACATCTGTAAACCACAATAGGGAGGTAGATTATGATTAAGCGACTTTTATTTGGTGGAGCGATTATTGAGTCGATCCCGGCAAATGTCGGGTTGGCGATTCTCAGGATTTTTACAGGGTTGAGTATGGCAATGGGACATGGATTGGGGAAGCTTCCACCTTCCGAGCGATTTGTAGATATTACGGGAAAGCTGGGGTTTCCTATACCCGAGTTTTTTGCCTGGGTAGCAGCCTTTTCGGAGTTTGGCGGCGGACTACTGTTGGCACTGGGATTACTCACGCGACCTGGGGCGTTTTTTATAGCTTTTACTATGCTGGTGGCCGGGTTCTTACAACACGCAGCAGATCCATTTAGCTCGAAGGAAATGGCATTTCTGTACCTGGTTATTACAGGGATGTTTGTAGTTGTCGGTTCAGGAAAATACGGAGTAGATACTCTGATACGATCGCGTGGCTCACATTTATAGCAGTTTCTGGGGCTGTCCGCATAACAAATCAGTTAGAATATCCCATGGAGATGGCACCGCATGGTCACAAGACTCGCCAACATGAAGGATATCCGCGCTTTATTCCGCGATAAGCCGGATGTAACCTGTGGACAGATTGATGCGCTTTTCGAGAAACATGGTTTCAGCTCGTCCCGGTCGATCAGGTGCCTGGAAACCAATTTCACAAACCAGATTTTTTTGGTGGAGACTCGCGCCCATGGCTGGGTAATCTTGAAGATACAGTTTCGCCAATCCCTCGGCTTCAGTTTGAAAACCGAGTTCATCGCCACAGGAGCACTGCGCGGCACTGTTGGTGTTCCGGTATCTGAATCTCTGGTGTACGATGGAGATGGAGAACCATTTGTCTTTGAATGCCTTTTGATCCCGCGCGAGCCGGGTGAGTCGGGCCTCAGTTACTATCTGGCCGCATCTCGGGCACAGCGGTTGCAGTTGGGTTCGCTTCTGGGGCAGACTGTTGCCCAGGTGCATATGCAACAATGTCCCCCAAAGCTTCAATCACAGAAAACGAGAGATCTTGCGTCGTGGGAAGTGACGATCCGGGAAGCAATATTTGGAGACGAGGTATTGGCTTCCTCTATGGCGGCGACCTTGCCGGAACTCTGGAGCAGGCTATTGGCCGCCACGGATCCGGTGCCCGAAGTCAGGGTGCAGGGTGACAATGTATTTCTATGGGGCGAAGCAGGACTCCACAACGTGCTCGTGGAGAACGGTAGTTCCTTACGCATCACCAACGTTCATGATTTCCAATCGGCTGGCTGGGGGACCGCGGCTCATGACCTGCGACAAGCTGAAGGAGAATACGTGACCAGGCCGGGTTCAGAGCATTTCGAACCCGGATATATTGATGCTTTTCGATCTTCCTACAATGCCGTCACCGAAAAGCCCCTTACGGAGTTATCGCCCGTAGAGGAGAAGGTCCTGTCAATTGTCGCGAATCTCAGGATGATAAGGTTTTTCTGGGACTGCGGTCGTCTCCTACATCCCAAAACGTCTGAATTCTTGGGTGCAGCGGTTTCCGATATCGAGAGCTTGCATGGCGTGGGGTTGGCTGAGTAAATCGGCTTGCCTTCATTTCTGCAATATAGAAACCATTTTGCCGCTAAGATTGTCACAAGAGTAATAGAATTTCTGTCTATCCACATGATCAGTGGAGAGCCTAAATCGCATGCAGACGTACGAATCAATTAAGTGCATTGTTTTCGACTTCGGTTTTACGTTGTCATCGGATCTCTATTTTAAGATATCCCCACCTGAATGCCCTGAGTGGCATGATATTATTCAAGAGCATGTGTTCGCCAATCGGCATATCTGCAGGATGTGGATGACGAATGCCCTGAGTCTTAGAGATATTGCGGCTATTGTTTCCGATCACGCAAATATGGATCTTTCTGCGGTTGTGAAAACTATGGAGTTAGGATGCAGGGATCTTAATTTTAACGAAGCAGTCCTGAATTTCGCACTGGCGCAGAGAAGTCAAGGGAGACGTACCGCGCTTGTAACTGCCAATATGGATGTTTTCTCAGATGTTGTCGTTCCAGCGCATAAATTGGATGAGAAATTTGATGTGATTATCAATTCTTCTGATTACGGAGAAATCGATAAGCGCATACTCTGGCCTATCGCATTTAAGGCGCTGGGAGATGGTATTCATTATGAAAATAGTCTTTTGATTGAAGATGGCAGCAAAGAGCCAGAACTTTTTAGAGGTTGTGGAGGCTTTGCCTATCAGTACACCAATGACGAGAGTTTTTCCAGATGGTTGGATGATGGTGTGCTCTGAAGCAAAAAAAGAGATATAGGTTAGCAGAAAGTATCTATAGAAGTATCCGTCCCGATCATTGTACCCCGAAAGGTAAATGTTATTTCCCTTTGTTTTTGGTAACATATTCGTTAACTTTTAAATATGAGAGAAATCATCTTTTATCGCACAGCATCAGGGCATCGTCCTGTCGAACAATTTTTGGATTCCCTGACTGCGCGGCAAGGTGCTAAAGCTACTTGGACATTGGGATTGATTGAGGAATTGGAGTTCGTTCCCCAACAATACTTCAAGAAACTGGTCGGTACAGATGATATCTGGGAGGTTCGTGTCAACATTGGTAGAGATATGTTTAGACTCCTGTCATTTTTTGATGGTCCAAAGTTGGTGGTTCTCAACCATGCCTTTGCCAAGAAGACACAGAAGATTTCAAGGTCAGATATCCGTCTGGCAGAACAGAGAAAACGAGATTATTTCAGGAGGAAAAACCGATGAGCGATTTAAAAAAGTATGTTGAGAATCGCAAAGCAAGAGACCCCGAATTTGCCGAGAATTACGAAGCCGGTTATTTAGAATTTAAGATCGGTGTTCTCCTCCGACAAGCTCGAGAAGAGGCTGGTCTAACCCAGGAAGAGGTGGCACAGAAACTGAATACCAAGAAATCTGCGATTTCAAGAATGGAAAACCATGCAAAAGACATCAGGCTGTCAACTTTGGGGAAGTATGCAAAAGCAGTCGGAAAAAAATTACATTTTTCTGTGGGATAATTGAAATTGAAAGTGAAATCATGTTCACAAACTGTCCAATGAGATGGTCCAGGATTTGTGCGCTGTGTTGCATATTGTGTAACACAGCGGTTTTTGTTGTGGCGCAATCGCGTCTCCACGCAACTCGCTACGCGGATGACGGATCGGGATATCGCAAATCTCCAGAGTTCGCTTGAGTTGTATCGTGAACATTCTTTGCTATATAGAAACCATTTTGCCGCTAAAATTGTCACAAGAGTAGTAAAATTTTCCTTAGTAAAACGCTGTCTATCAGAGAAAGAGAGTTATTTTATGCAATCCCATTTGGCTTTTCTTCATACTTCACCAGTGCATGTCGATACTTTTAATCGGCTTATAGAGGAAGCTTCTTTAGAATTATCTATTAGGCATATTATAGAGGAGCAATTTCTGACAGAGGCCCGTGACAAAGGAATTACTCAAAATTTGGATGAACGTATTCGGGATTGTATTCTCTCCGCGAGAAAAAAAGGCGCAACCGTGATACTCTGCACATGTTCTACAATTGGAGCAAGTGCGGAAAAAGTAAATAATCTGACAGATGGTGTCATTGTTCGAATCGATAGACCTATGGCTGAGAAAGCAGTCGAAATAGGTTCTCGGATTATTGTTGCTGCCGCACTTGAGAGTACAATCGCTCCAACTCGTGACCTTATTCTTGAAACCGCAAAAGCACGTCAAAAGCGCGTTGAGCTTATTGAGGTTTTTTGTGATAATGCCTGGTGTAGATTTGAGGCAGGAGACTACGAAGGATATTTTAGTGAAATAGCCCAAAATATAAAGGACAGAGCATCTGAAGGAGATGTTATTGTATTGGCACAAGCCTCTATGGCGGGAGCCGCAAATTTGTGCCCGGAAGTTTCAGTACCAATCCTCAGCAGTCCTGAAATAGGCTTAATGCACGCAGTTAATGTTTGGAAACAAAAATGCTGTCAGAACTGATTAAAACAGATCGATTGATACTCAGGCCGTTTAGCCTTGTGGATGTTGAAGATGTCCTGTCATACGCATCCGATCCGGAATGGGCGCGCTTTCTTCCGGTTCCCCAACCGTACACGAGAGCACATGCCGAAAAATTTGTAGCAGGTCAAGTATTGCAGGATCGCAAAACACGCGCATCCTGGGCGATTGAATACGCTGGATCGGTTATTGGTGGAATTAATATTGGGTTTAATTTTGATCATCGCGTTGGCGAAATGGGCTATAGCATTGCCCGACACTTTTGGGGAAAAGGCCTGACTACGGAAGCTGCGGGTGCTGTTATCGACGAATCGTTTTCAGCCTATCCAGATTTGAATCGCATTCGCGCTGGTGCCGATGAGAGAAATGTCGGTTCTCTCCGGGTCATGGAGAAGCTCGGAATGGTCCGTGAAGGTGTCTTGCGCCAGGATCAATATCTGAGAGGCGAATTTAGAAACATGGTGTGGTGCGGGTTATTGCGTGATGAATGGGAGGCGCGAAAAAATAGGTGAACTTATGCGGATCAGTTTAAAGAAAGCATCTATTAGAGACGCGGAATCTATTCACCGTCTTCAGGTGGAATCATTTTTGCCACTGCTTCGCAAGTATCGGGATTACGATGCGAATCCAGCCAATGAAGAGGTCGAACGAGTTATCAACAGATTAAAGCAGCCCCATACCACTTACTACTTTATTATGCTTGATGGTGTGCAAATCGGAGCGATCAGAATTATCTACGATGACGAGACCAAGCGGGCGAGGATTAGTCCCATGTTTATCATCCCAGAGCATCAGGGAAAGGGATATGGTCAGGATACCATCGCGCTCGTTGAGGATATTTTTGATGCGGAGTGCTGGGAGCTTGATACGATTCTGCAAGAGGAAGGCAACTGTTATTTTTATGAGAAAATGGGATACAGGAGAACGGGAGTTACGCGAGAGATAAATGACCGAATGACTATTGTTCCTTATGAGAAATCATTGCGATGAAAATAGACGATTTGGCTGGATGCCACTGGTGCGACAAAAGCACTGGGGAAGAGAGAATAAAAAATGAGTGATACTATTGCTCAGTTTGAGATGCCAACATGGGATCCCTGTCCATTTTGTGAAATAGTTGCTGGACGCGGTGAAAATAGGCCTGTTATCAATTCAACGGAGAAGACGCTTGCGGTGCTCAATCCCAGGCAGTTTGAAATCGGACAGCTTCTCGTTGTTCCTCGCCGCCATGCGCCGACGATATTGGATCTGACGGATGATGAGGCGGGTGAAATTATGAAGACGGTCCGAATAGCAGCGGAGGCACTTGTTAAAACGTTTAATCCGGATGGGATTACGGTTTATCAGAATAATGGCGTGGCCAGCTTGCAGGAGGTGCCACATTTTCACATGCACGTTGTGCCTCGCCGGAAGTCGAGCAACTGGGGAAGTGGCCCTCCGCATATCGCTGCCTTACAACCGAAAGATGGGGGTATGAAGCAGAAGGTGACCGTGTCCTGGGAACGGGCAGAAGAGATTGCGTCTATTATAAGGCCGAATTTTAAGACGATTTAGATGGGACAGCATATGGCTAATATGTACGATATTACAAAAGAACACGCGATTGAGCGGGGCATACTCGTCGGGCTTGCGTTGCCCGGTGTCTCTCTCGACGAAGCGCAAGATACGCTTGACGAACTCGGGCTTTTGGCGGATACAGCGGGTGTCGATGTTGCTGTGCAGGTGCTTCAGGAACGCCAGCGCAGAGATCCCGCGTATCTGATTGGTCGCGGCAAGGCAGAAGATCTCGTCGAACAGGTCGCAGAATCCCATGCACAGGTCGTTATTTTTGACGAGGACCTTTCGCCAGCACAAACCCGCAATCTCGAAAATCTGATTGAGGTTAAGATCATCGATCGCAGCCGACTTATTCTGGATATTTTTGCCAGTCGCGCCAAGACCCGAGAAGCACAAACTCAGGTCGAGTTGGCTCAACTTATCTACATGTTGCCCAGGTTGACACGTCAATGGACCCATCTTTCGCGGCAGGCTGGCGGTACTGGAGGCTCTGGCGGTGTGGGTACGCGCGGTCCGGGTGAAACGCAGCTTGAGGTAGATCGGCGCGCGACCAATCGCCGCATTACGATTCTCAAACAAGCACTGGGGCGCATTGCCAGACAACGCGCGATTGCCCGCAAACAACGCACCGATATTTTTCGCGCAGCACTTGTCGGTTATACCAATGCCGGCAAATCTACCCTTATGCGTGCCCTTTCTGGCGCCGATGTGTTGATTGAGGATCGGCTTTTTGCTACGCTCGATTCCACCACGCGGCGCATCTCCCTCGGCTATAACCGCGATATTCTTTTGTCCGATACCGTTGGTTTTATTAAAAAGCTGCCCCACCATCTGATCGCTTCTTTTCACAGTACCCTCGAAGAGGCTATCGAAGCCGATCTTTTGCTTCACGTGGTTGACGTCAGTCATCCGGCTTGTGAAGAACATATCGCCACGGTGATTGAGGTGCTTGGAGAACTCGATGTGGCGGACAGACCGACTATGATGGTGTTTAACAAAAATGATCTGTTAGACGATCAGGCTCGACGCGCATATCTAAAAGCGACATATCCCGACGCGGTCTGGCTTTCTGCTGAGACGGGTGATGGACTCGAAGACCTGCGGTGGGCGATCTACAACCACCTTGAGGGCGACCGTTTGACGCTCATGGTTCAGATTCCCCAACGCGAGGGCAAACTCCTGTCAGAACTATACCGAATTGGCGAAGTTTTGCACACGGACTACAAGGGCAATGATGTTTTAATGGAGGTTAAACTCAGCCAACACAATGCACAGCGTCTTTTGCCCGATGGTCGTTATCAAAACCTGTGCTGAACAAGATGCAATATCAGTGGGTTAGCTATCTGGAGAAACAAAAAAAAACGCGCGTCATAAACGCGCGTTTTTTGTCTATCGCAGTGTCGATCAATCTGCCACTTGCTTGACATTATCTTGTTTCGCTATATCCATATCCTCCTGCTTTTCTATATCTACAGTATTGGGTGCTACAGCACATGTTCCGTGCAGCACAGCACCTTCTTCGACCACCAGTACCTGAGTCGTAATGTCGCCATTGACCTCAGCACCGGAGCCAAGCCTTACTGAACGCGAAGCATCCAGAGGTCCTTTGACACGTCCGTCAACAACCGCATCTTTTACCTGGATCAAATCGGCCTCCACCTCACCCTGAGTACCGACGACAAGTGAACCAGAAGACGTGATTTTCCCGCGAAAAGTCCCATCTATGCGAATGCTATCGGTGACCTCAAAGTGCCCTTCCACAACCGATCCTTCGCCCACAATTGTATTGATGGCTTCTACGTGGTTTTGTTTGTTAAACTTCGCTATTTTTGAGGTAAGAAATCGCGCGGATTGCATGCCCGCCCCCCTTCGATAACTTCGTAGTGTAAATGAGGTTCACGGCTTTGCGTTGAGGTGCCTACCAGTGCAATGTATTGCCCTTGTCTGACATAGTCTCCTTCTTTGACCAGCAGTGCGCGGTTGTGACCATACCGCGTGGTATAAATGCCACCGTGCTCAATAACCACCATATGCCCGAACTCGGGATCAAAATCTGCAAATGTCACCTGTCCACTGGCGGTGGCCTGCACGGGCGTTCCTGCACTGGCAGCGATATCAATCCCCGAATGGCATTTTTCGAATACGCCTGTCGGAGATAACCCATTGGCGCAGTTATCTCCCCCTTCAAACGCGCGTGTCACCCATCCAAGAGATGGGGGCACAGGCCAGATTGTGGGAATCCAGTGCATGTCCAGAC
Organism: Candidatus Latescibacterota bacterium; assembly: GCA_022821275.1. Classification (GTDB taxonomy): domain Bacteria; phylum Latescibacterota; class UBA2968; order UBA2968; family UBA2968; genus VXRD01. Next base: position 10,690 of record JAJEDY010000072.1, read on the forward strand.
CAACCCGCGGTTTATTTTCCACCAATAGGGTTTTTATTTCATAGTATCCTTCGATGTACTCCGCTTCATCGGGTATTGGCGACAAGCCCATGCGCCCTGCCAATATAGAACGCAGTTTTTGTTCTCCGACCTGCATGCGCGTTACCACTTGCGCCAGTTCATCCACGCGGGCAACGTCGGCGTGTAGATGCTCATTTTCCTGTTCAAGAGTTTGCGCGGTGTGTTTCCAATACGTGGCTCTCCAGAAAAAAAACAGACCGATAAATATCATACACAGCGCAAAGACCAATCCCGAGCCTATCCCCAATAGCATGCGATAACCGAGCTTAAACTTCAGGGTTCTCGATCCATCGTCTGGAATGATCAGCACCGAAAAATTTTTGCGTTGCCAGTTCAACACGCCTCCATGAATGGTTTGAGCTATGGGTGTGCAATATAAGGGGCACTAAACCAGAAGTCAACGGGCGTTTTTAAGTGTGTGATCGGCCAAAATGTGAAATAGATCGGGCAAACACAGCCCCGCAAGTGCCCATATAACGATTTTGAGGTCCAGGTCTTTCAAGTCGTCAAACGACATTTTCCAGCCCAGATCAAAAAATGCGTTGGCTATAGCTGCGATCGCGTACACAACGATGAAAATATAAAGCACCCGGGTCAAGGTGCCCAGAATCGGCGTATGAGAAAGCCCTCTGTGTTTGAAAATATGAGCATACGGCCGCCACAGCAAACGCAAAATTCCCCAGTTTTTCAACGGGTCACTGGCTTTTAAGTCCAGATCGGGCGATAGTAAAAATGTGCCAAATAAGTAAGCAACCACAAAAACAGTTCCGTTTTCGACCATTTCATCGCGTCCGAAATATTCGACGAGTGGCTTCCAAAAACAGGCTCCTATGCCGATAATGATCACCAATAAAAAAAGATCAATCCGCGTATGTGTTTTACCCGATGGCATGTCAAACGCCCTCCAAAAATACCATGCAAAAAAGGGTCAACACTCGTGCGAGCATTGACCCTTTTTTTATTTTTTTTGCTTCAAAATCCTTTTTTTAATTGTACCTGCATCTTTCTCTGAAACACATCGCCTTTTATATCTACTGCCACACCTTTGATGTTCACAATACCCCGATCCATCTTCGGGGGAGGCAAACCACTCTCATCTTCTTTTAAAAATAGATGCACGGAAAAAAGAATCGCTGCGCCACCGGCAACGCCCAACACCATAGCGCGGGTGTCATGACGCTTGGAATTATCGTAAAATTCTCGCGCTAATGCAGAGGTGCCGGCTTGTTTGTAAAGATCATAAGCATCATTGGCCTCTTTTTTGGCATCGACTGCTTGCTTAACAAGTACGCCGCCCAGGCCCAGCATCATCGCACCGTGAAATTTTGAGCGCATCAAAAAATCCTTGCCCATAGCCTGGGCAGGTACAGCCGTGCTCAAGAGCAGGGCAACCACAACCAATCCAATACCAGTTCGATAAAACATACTCATAAATTTGCCTCCGTACTATTCAGGATTTCCAACAACGGGTGTGCCAATTTCGTTTTCCAAATTCGCCATTTCGATCAGATAGTTGTATTTTGATTGCACGAGATTGTTGCGCGCATTAAACAAATCGCGCTGAGCAGTCAACCGCTCGAGAAAAGTTCCCCCGCCAAAATTATACCGCTCTTCTTCCAGCTTAAAATTTTCTTCAGCCGCTTCCACAGCTACTTCATTTGCTTCGATCAAACGCCGAAAGCGTTCCAGGTTGAGATAGCGCAGTCGAATGGTCAATGCTTTTTGTCGTTTGGCTTGATCTAACCGCTCCTGGCTGAGCAAGTATTGCAGCTTTTGGCGTTTCAAGTTGTTGCTCGTGTTGAAGTTGAAAAGGGGCATGCTCACGCTGAGACCAATACCATAGCCATAGTTCTTGAGGAATAGGTCTTCTATACCGCTAAATTCCTCATCCTTACCAATACTCCAGCTATAGGCATTCATGTTCATCGTTATTCTGGGATGGTACAAACCTTTTCTCGTCGCATTGTAAGTGTCTCGGGATGCCAGCATACCGTACTTGCTGTCCAGGATGTCGGGGTGTTCTTTAAGGGCTATAGATAGTGCATCGGAAAAAGAATATTTTGGAGACAGAAGTTCAAACTCTTCTTCTGATGGGATAATATCTACATCCGTGCCCAGGCCCATTGTAAATGCCAGGTTCGACTGGGCGATGCGTACATCGTTTTCTCGTTGAATCAGGGTTGCGCGCAAAGCCGCCAGAGCCGATTTTGCGTTCGTCACCTGTAAAATTGCCGCGGATCCAATCTCGTACAGGGTTTCTGCACGACGCAGGCTTTCTTCGGATACTCGCACGCGCTCTTGTTGGACTTCCAATAGTTTGATGGCTTGTAACAGTTGAAAGTAGCGCTGTTTGGTCTGAAAAATGATCGTTTGGCGAGTGCCTACTTGCTGCATTTGCGTCTGCATCAGGCTGTTTTTTGCGCTCGATAGCTGGGAGATGATTTGACCGTCATAAATCGGCATTGTCAGTCCACCAACTCTGAAATTTTGTCCACCGGTAATGCGGTCTTCCCCCAATAACTGCACCAGCGTGCCGGTCGTCTGATCCAGAACTTGCCCTTCACGAGGTCCCTGAACACCTCTGCTGATGCTCCATGACATATTAGAATTGGTCGGGAAGAAACTATTCCGCGCATTATCTACCTGGGTCTCGGCAATCGCAACCGTGTACTTAAATTGCTCAATTTGGGCACTGCTTGTCAGCGAGATCTCCACACACTCATTTAGCGTGAGGCGCATTTCTCTTCGCTCTTCCTGGGCACTTGTATTCACACTTGCAAAGATAATTGTCAATACTGCGATATATCTAATACAATGCATCGTTCAATTCTCCATGTTTCGGCAAATAGAGTGACTATCGTTGTTACAAGGGTTAGACGAAAAAACGCCAAAAAAGTTACCGGATATTTGCTTACTCGTTATAAAAACTACAAGTGTTTAAGAAAAAGGAAAGTTGCCAAAAGTCAATTGGAAAAAAACGGGGGCTGGGGGCTGGAGACTGGGGACTGGTCATTCGCCGCGGTCCATGAGTGAATATACGGTTGGTATAATTACCAGTGTTAATAGGGTGGAACTGATTAGCCCGGCGACGACGGTGATCGCCATTGGCGTGCGGATTTCCGCGCCATCGCCCAGGCCGAGTGCCATGGGCAATAATCCCAGTACGGTTGTCGCTGTGGTCATCAAGATGGGGCGCAATCGCACTTCGCCGGCCTGCACAATTGCTTCCAGTTTGGACAGACCACTGCGCCGCAGGTGATTGATATAATCTACGAGTACAATGGCATTGTTCACGACAATGCCCGCCAGCATGATAACGCCCAGAAAGACTACGACGGAAAGGGGGATGCCGGTGAGAAATAGAATGACGATTACGCCAATTAGTGCCAGTGGAATGCTAAACATGATTACGAATGGATGGAGGAATGATTCAAATTGCGAGGCCATTACGATGTACACGAGAAAAATTGCGAGGCCCAATGCAAAGGTCAAACTGTTCAACGATGTCTCCATTTCCTTGTTTTGTCCACCAATGACCATGGACACATCCTGGGGTACTTCCATGGTTTCCAATGCCCGCTGAATCATAGCGGTCATTGTTCCCAGGTCTATTCCGCTCACATTGGCTGAGATCAGAACCGCGCGCTGTTGATCTATGCGCCGAATTTCACTCGGTCCTTCGTGTACTTCAATATCGGCTACCGCAGATAGGCGGATGGGCACTTGCTGACGCCCCGGGTTCACGACCAGCCGACGCAATTCAGTTACTCCGGCGCGGTCGGCTTCATCTACGCGCACCAGCACATCGATGCGCCGGTCGGCTTCTCGAAAGCGCGTTACCACATTGCCCTGTACTTTTTCGCGCACCAGCGAGGCGACCTGGCGCACGTTCAGGTTATATTTGGCTAATAATTCGCGTTTATAGACAATTTGCACTTCCGGGTTGCCGCGCTGAAGGCTCGACTTTACATCGTAGAGTCCGGGTATGTCGCTCATTACCCGTTCGGCTTCGCGCCCCAATTGGGTCAGTGTTGGCAAATCATAACCGCGAATTTCCACTTCGATAGGCGTCTTGAAACTAAATAGTGCGGGGCGTGAAAAATCGGCTTTTATTTGCGGTAAATCCGAGAGCCTGTTTCGCAAATCAGACATCAATACGTCTTCGCGCTGTGCCAAAACACTTTCCCCTCTGATGCCACCCCAAATACGCGAGGGCAATGTCAGGAGGTCTTGCCCCCAACCCGCCATTACATTTTGAGTGTTCTCTGTTTCGATATCCTCCAGTACTACAGACACGACTCCGGTGTGCTCGCCTTGATCAGATGATGTGATATCGGTTTTATCCACGCCAACTGTCGAAGAAATCGCGCCTACATCGTATGTATCCATCACTCGCGATTCAATGAGTTTCATGGTTTCATCGGTCATTTCGAGCGGTGTGCCTACAGGCAAACCAATATCTATATTAAATTCGCCCTGATGTACCTGTGGGATCAATTCATTGCCCAATCGGGGCAACAAGACCATCCAGCATATTGCAAAAGGTACCACAGCACCCGCTACAATGCTCAGTCTGTTGTGCAAAGCCCAGCGGATAAAAGGCGTGTAAGCACGCCGAATGGTTGCAAAACCACGCTCAAATAAAAACACCACGGGCGCGAGGATGGGCAACAGGACAAGGGCGATTACCAGCAATGCGACCAGTCCGGTTAAAAACACAAACATGAGTGTCGTGATCAGTATTTTACCGACCAGGATGAGTGTGGTAAAGATCAGGAATCGAAGAATGAAATAAACTGCGCCGAGGACAAAAAGCAGCGAAATGCCCACTGCGCTGAGGAGCAGGGGAACGATTTTTAAAATGCGCTTCCAGACCGTGCGATCCCAGGCCCAGTGGAACAGGCGTTTCAATGTTCTACCCGTCCATTTTGTTTGCACTCCCAGGTCGCGCCCCAAATTTTGGGGTGTCACAAATGCCAGCAAATCATCCCATATTATTCGCACCCACGCTTTGCCAAACAGGTCGCGATCCTCAGCCCAGGCACATACAGGTCCCCACAGGCGATTTATTTCCTGGCGCCATAATGGCCCAGAACCGAGCCAACAATAAAATCCCCATCCGGGATAGATGATGGGGTATAGAAGGACCGCCAATACGATGCATACGGCTTTGAGTGCCACCACTGCGATTACACTTGCGAGCCACACTGTGCGGGCGATGTATTCGCCCAGCAAATAGATAAAGCCAATTGGCACGCGCATCAACAGCGTGCTAAAATTTATGGCGTGATATTGAAGTGCATTTTCGCCCCTGTTTTTCAGGCCCATGCCCTCGAGTAACCAGGCTACCGAGCGCAATTGCAATACCTCAGACTGCATCAGACGCCGGCCCTGTCCTTCGCTATCGCCGCGTGCCAGATGCACTTGCCGCGAAGCCAGCATGGGGATAAAGAAGAGCGCGACGCCCAGCGATGCCAGGAGTGAAAACACAACGGTTAGTGCCATGTCGCCAAAGATTTGCCCGGCCACGCCCTCCACAAATACAATGGGAAAGAACACCGCCACAGTTGTCAGGGTGGATGCAAAAACCGCCCCGCCAACTTCCCCAGTTCCCCGGATGGTGGCGGAGATCATATCGTCGCCTTCTTCGCGGCATCGAAAAATGCTTTCCAATACGACAATGGCATTGTCAACCAGCATGCCAATACCGAGTGCCAACCCGCCCAAAGACATGATATTTAAGGATACGCCAAAGATGTTCATGGGGGCAAAGGTCGCCACAATTGAGATTGGGATGGCGAGACCCACAATAGCTGTGTGAGATGGATTGCGAAGGAATATGTACAGGACCAGTATGGCCAATAACCCGCCTATCAGCGCGGTTTGTTTGACTTCATTGACCGATGATTCGATAAATGTCGATTGGTCGGATAGCAATTCCATATCTACGCCTTCGGGCAATGTGAAGGCGATAAAGCTCGTCATTTCCTTCATTTGCACAAATTGCCGTACCTGTTCCCGCCGGTCGTTGGCTTTGGCTTCTTCGATTTCGCCCGCTTTGAGTTTTTCTGTGTATGCCAGTTGTTCGGGCGTGCCAAACAGGCGGTCGCGCACGCGCTGTGCTGTGGCTACGATATTGGCGTCGGCTTCCTTAAAAATTTCGATTTCTACACTTTCTATGCCATTGACCCGCGTGATGATCTCCCGCTCTTTGTGCGTGCGATAAACTTGCCCCACATCTTTTACCCGGATTTCAATATTGTTGCGGTCGCCGACTACCAGATTGGCAATTTCGTCAATGGTGCGAAATTCATTCAGCGTGCGCACGAGGTACTGCGTTTGTCCGTCCAGCAAACTGCCGCCAGCCAGATTGACATTTTCTTCTTGTAACCGCCGGTTGATGGTGTTGATATTGAGTCCCATGAGTGCCAGTTGTCGCTCGCTGATCTCAACCCGAATTTCTTCTTCGAGTCCGCCTTTTACACGCGCCGCAGCTACGCCTTTGAGTGCCTCTAATTCTTGCTTGATTTCCTCTTCGGCAATGTGGCGCAATACGTACATATTTTCGGTGCCGTAAATCCCCACGCGCATGATCGGGTCTTGCGTGGGGTCATAGCGCAATATCAACGGGCGATTGACACCGCGCGGCAAGTTGAGGCGGTCGAGATTTTCGCGCACTGTTTGCACGGCATCATTCATATCGGTGTCCCAGCCAAATTCTAAAATCACATCGGACATGCCGGGTCTGGAGATCGATGTGATGCTTATGAGATTGCTCACCACGCCCAGGCGCTGTTCGATGGGCCTTGAGATCAAATTTTCGACTTCTTCGGGTGCGGTATCGGGATATTCAGTACGCACTGTTAGCGTTGGATATGAAATGTCGGGCATCATATTTAGCGGTAGTTGCTGATAAGACACATAACCAAATACGGCAACGGCCAAGACGACCATAAAAATCGCTACGGGCCGCCGAGTCGTTATCTCAAATGTGCGAGAAAAATCCCGTTTTACATTGTCCCGAACTTCCGATTCCATATTGTTCTCCATGTATCGCTCCGCATAAAAAATCAGCGAACCGCCCACATATTAAGGTCTGCGATTCGCTATTTTTGTACAACGAGCAAACAAAAGATCCCTCATCACGTCTTTTCTGTCTGTTCCTCAGTTGAGTCTGGATCCGCGGGGATGCGCAATCCTTCACCTTCGATGATTCGCACTTTGGCTTTGTCCTTCAAACCGTTTTGTCCCACCACTACTATCTGGTCGCCTTTTTTTACGCCCGCGAGCACTTCGACAAATTCGGTGTCGTCAAAGCCCATTTCAAAGCGCACTTTATTGACCGTGCTGTCCGATACGACGAATACGTGTGGCATGCCATCGTCGTACACCACAGCCCGCTTGGGCACGAGGACAGCATGGGGGTGGGTCGCTGTGACGATGTGTGCATTGATAAACATGCCGGGCCGCAGGAGGCGATTTTTTGATTTCAGTTCCAGGGTTACTTTAAAGGTGCCCGATCCAGGATCGACGACCGGGCTGATACGCAATATCTTTCCTTCAAATTTTGTACCGGGTAAGAAATCTGTTGTCACGAGTGCGGGCTGCCCAACCGCCAAATTGTGCATGCCTTGCCCCGGTACGTGTACATACGCGATCAAGCGGCTCAGGTTGACCATTTCGTAGAGTTTTGTGCTGGCACCAATGCGGTCGCCCAGCTTGACCGAGCGTTTTGAGATGACCCCGCTTACCGGCGCACGCACGCGCGCGTAATCGAGAGACAATCTGGCGCGTTCCCACCGAATTTTGCTTTGTTCAACATTGATTTTGAGGTCTTCGTATTCTTCTTTTGCCAAAAGTTGTCGATTAAATAATTCTTCTTTTCGTTTGAGCTGGCTTTCCAGCTTTTGATACGCCAATTTTGCCTCGGCTTCGTTGAGCTTTAATTCGTCGTCAACCAGTTCGATTAGCACCTGGCCCTCGCGCACACGCTCCCCTTCTTCGATCAGTACGCGCCGCACCAATCCGGAGCCTCTCGCGTAAATATCGATGGTTTCTTCGGCTTCTACTGCGGAGCTATAGAGCACATGCTGGGAGATTTCACCCGTTCCTACGACAGATACTTTTACGGGTACCCCTTCGGCGACTCTCGGCTTTTGATTTTTGCGTCTGGGATTTGGTTGATTTTTGGCCTTTGGGTTCTGCTGTTTGGTTCGCTTCTGCTTTGCGGCAACTTTGGCAGAATCAGTCTTGGCAGAATCGGCCTTGGTCGAACTGGTCTTTGCCGTGCTATCAGAAGATGCCTTGTCAGCAGTGGCTTCCTCACCGCACCCCGAAAACGTCCAGAGAAGAATTAGTATTCCGATTATGACCGATATACGCTGCAACATTATTTTTCCTCACAGGTTGGAATATGCCTGAATTCTACAAGACCTTTGACGCACCAGTGGGAAGACTGGTTTCGGAAAACATCATTAAATATACTGAACGGGTGTATAGTTTTCAAGGGAGAAATAAAAAAAAGACGCTCGCATAGTGATCGCCTTTTTGTGATACGCGATTGTGGATGCAGTTTTTACATCTCCAGCGATTGCCAGATGTTATCGGCGATGTCGCGGTATATTTTTGTTAGAGGCGAGTCGGGGTCAGAGGCTACAATCGGTTCTCCCGTGTCACTTCCCATTTGTACCTGTAGATGCAGGGGAATCTCACCCAGGAAAGGTACATTATAGGCTTTTGCCGTGCGCTCGCCACCCCCTTGACCAAAGATCGGCGTTTCTGTGCCGCACTTGCTACATATATAAGTGCTCATGTTTTCAATGACACCGAGTACGGGTACTTCAACGGTGTGAAACATTTCGACCCCACGCCGCACATCCTCCAGGGCGACCAGAGGGGGTGTGGTGACAATGACAGCGCCATCCAAAGGGGTCGATTGGGTCAGGGTCAGTTGCACATCGCCGGTGCCTGGAGGCAAGTCGATGACCAGGCAATCGAGCGGCGCCCAGGCCACGTCGCGCACGAATTGTGTGACCATTTTGGCCAACATGGGTCCGCGCCAGATGATGGGTACACCATCGCCCGCGATCAATCCCAGTGATACCATTTTTACACCGTACAACTCAAGGGGTTCAATTTTTTGCTCCGGTGTCATCTGAGGTTGTGCTTTGCTGCCCATCATGATCGGGACATTGGGACCGTAAATATCCGCGTCCATCAATCCCACCGCGTGTCCCGACTGTGCCATTGCCACTGCCAAATTTGACGCGGTCGTGGTTTTGCCCACGCCGCCTTTGCCACTGGCGATTGCAATTATGTGTCTGACGCCCGGGATGGGGGGACGCTCTGGGATTGGTGGTGGTGCGTTCATGGCACTCCTGTTGTTCATTTTTTTGTATGTATCTAAAAGCCGTCATCGCGTCCCCTGCTTAAAGCATGCAGGGGCAGGCATTACGGAGCAGGCTCGTGTCTTTGTCATTGCGGCAGGCTTAAAGCCGCAATCCAGAAAGTTTTTCTACACTACAAAAATCATGGGCGATTACGCCGCTCTGTCTTCTATAACCAGGCTACGCCCAACATTTCGGAGTGCTCTCATGATCTGACTGATATGGGAGTAGCAGTCAGGGTTGAGCAACTTGCGGATGGCAGAGTCATTTAAGTTTAGACGAGCAGCGAGAGCGTCTCCGGTGATTTCCTGCTCGCGCATGGCTGTGTAAAGAGCCAGCTTGGCGGCAGCGATAGGCGGGACTGCGACGAGTTCCTGACCGTCGGCAACAGGGCTTGGCGTTGGGATTTCTCGTTGCTGTTGGACGTACACAGCGAGCATGGCAACGAGGACGTCTTCGGCTAAAAAAAGAGATTCTTCTCTGGTTTGCGCCCCTGTTATGGCTCCAGGTACGTCGGGAAAGGTCACGATGAATCCCTCACCTTCTTCATGGTCGGGAGTCAGATTGCATGGATAGGCGTATTGCATGATTTAGAACACCGATACTTTTTCAAAACGCTAAAATGCCCATTATTTGCCTGCGTGTAGCTTGCTCCTATTTGATTATATCCTATTATTAAATACTTCGGACCTCGCGTCCCTTTTCCTAATGTCCTAATTTAGTCTTGATCTCCCGTTGTCCTGTGCTCATGTCTCTGTACTCTCTGACTGAAGACCTGTAAGAGCGGTCCAAGGGTTGATTACCTCAATGCCACAGTGCTCGAAATGCCCGACATTGCGAGTAGCGATGGCCGCCCCGCGACAACGAGCGATAGCTGCTATTTGGCAGTCCGCGTGGCTGATCGGCAGGCCAGCGGCCCGGCGACCAGCACCAATCTCAGCATAGATGGGTGATGCCTTACTGTCAAAAGGTAGAATGCGTCGTGCAAAATCTTCCTTGAGCATATTTTCGACTTCGGCTACGATCTGATCTCGCCGCCGACCCATTGGCAGAATAGCGACGCCGTACCGTAGCTCGGCCTCTGTGATCGCCGAGATGAAGACATTTGCGGTGTCCTGTTTAGCAAGCCACATCTTCACGCCGGGATCGGGCTTGGAGCGCATCAACTCCGAGACAACGTTGGTATCGAGTAGGATCATATTCGATAACTCAACCGAATCGGGGTGGGTCGCGCATCGGCTCGCGCGGCGGTATATCCAGATCCACACCGCCCAGGGGCGCGAATCGATCGTGTATAGCGCGTGCTAAATTGATAGGAGGCGTGTGCTCAATGAGCGCAGCACGCAAAATTATCCGCGCTTCCTCTTCCATTGAGTGGCCGTGCTCAGCCGCCTGGATGCGCAGCCGCCGCTTAATGTCGTCGCTAAGATTGCGTATTGTCATGCTGGCCATCTTCTTTACCTCCAATTTGAAGTCGCACATCGCGTATAAAGTGTACCATTAAGACGCCAAATCATCAAGAAAAATTCTGAGTAAACAGATTTTGGTGTTTTTTTTTATTACTTGCGCTCCGGCTCAAACACTAACTCCGGCACGACAACCTCCCAGGCATCGCATTTCGCGTGGTCTCGGTACTGAGGCTCCGATGCTTCGCGGCTCCAATCCACGACGGCGAAGACCGTGGCAGACTTGCACCGCATTCCCGGTGGGGGTTCAAACGCCTGGGCAAGACGCCCCACCACCATCCCTGCCTGGTTCAGCAATTCCCAGGAGCCATTTTTGGCAATCCGCGTCTCTATCGGATCGCCCGGCGACAGGGCGGCTATTGCGCGATGCACAGGATGGCGGATATAGTGACGCCCTGCGAATCCCAGATTGACCTCGCGCAGACTGGGCCGCCGATATTGACGTGCGAGTTCCAGGTTTCCCGGCTGCGAGTCACCGGATGTGCGGTGTAGAACCGAGCCGTTGTTTGGAAAGGCATACGGTAGCGAGTGCAAGCGTCCGTACACCAGGGGTTCAGACTCCATTACGAAACCTGGTCGTGTACCTCTTGCTGGGCGCGATCCTTGAAAACGCACGAGCGCGAGAGTCTGCCGGGCGCGCGTCATGGCCACGTAGTAGAGTCTGCGCGGTGCGTCCGGATCTTCACCTTTATTGACTTTGTCCCAGCCTCCGTCGAGTACCGCTATGTGGTCAAACTCCAATCCCTTGGCGCGGTGTGCGGTCAACAGCAAGAGTCCGCGCTGGCGGCGGCGCACATCTCGTCCCCACTCGGCCAGCCACTCGATGAAGTGGTCCACCGGCACTTCCGCGCCGCCAGTTTCCAGGGTGTGCTCGTCCAGAGCTTGGCGCAGTAGCTCAATCCAGGGTCCTGGGGGACGTGTATCCACCCAATCGGTCAAATCCGCACCTTCTACCAGCCGGGTATCTCGTCCACGTAGCCATTCAACAAATTCCCGGGTTTCCCGCAGGTACCAGAAGCTCGGAATTTCTTCGTTTCCCATCTGCACCGGGATACGGTGGACTTCGCAAAACGCTTGTACCGGATCTAGATATTTCCACTCGCGTGCGATCACCGCACATGTGGACCAATCCCAATTCGGAGAGAGTCTGGCGAGGCGCTGTAACTCTGTCATGGCGACCTGCGCTTGCGAGATCGGATCGCGCCAGGCGGACAGGATCTGGACTCGACCGCGAGAGATTGGGTCCAGCGCATCCCAGTCGCCACCGAGCGGATTTTTCGTACGCGCCCGATCAATGCGGATGGGATGTCCGGTCTTCATCCGTTGTCGCGCTGGATTGATCAACGCATTGGCCGCTGTGATGATGTGACCGGTGGAACGATAATTGTCGATCAGGTAGGTGGGCTTTGGCCCATAATCTGCCTCGAAACGACGGATGAACTCTACCGAAGCACCGTTGAAGGCATAGATGTTCTGATCGTCATCGCCTACTGCGAAGAGGGTGAGTTTGCGATCCTCATCTTGCAAGGTCCGTCCAGCAAGTGCAGATATCAACTCGTATTGATCTGCGCCAATATCCTGGTATTCATCTACCAGGATCCAGCGGAAACCCGCGAGGAGCCGTTCTCGCTGATCATCCGCTTCTTCTGGCTCCAGACCCTCGCCACGTAGCAGTGCCGTTGCCTGGCGCAATACCTCCCGGAATGCTTCTTCGTCGAGCAGCCGTCGTTCTCGTTCCTGAAAGCTGACACCGACCAGTCTCATGGCCAGCGCGTGACAGGTGAGCACGGTTATCCCTCGGACATCGTCACCGATCAAATCTATAAGGCGTCGCCGGATCTCGACAGTTGCGTGTCGGTTGTAGGCCAGTGCCAGAATGCCGCGGGGATTCTCGCGCCTTGCGCGCACGAGGTAGGCGATACGATGCACCAGCACGCGCGTCTTACCGGAGCCGGGACCGGCGAGTACCAGCACATTCGTCTGCTCCCGATCATCCGCAACGATACGCTGCTGGATAGGATTTTTCAGGCTTTCGACGATGGCTCTCCACGATTCGGGCGTGGTCTCTCTCGCAATTTCCTTGTCCCTATCTGGCAGCCAACGGCGAAGGAAATCCTCCTGCTTAAGACTGAAGTAGTCAATGGCCAGACGCAGAGCATCGGCCATGTTGTTGAGACCCCGTTGCGCGAATTCTACCATTACATGGATCTGCAGCACCTGCCCTTTATAGTGGAAATCGAGCGGTGCAAAGTCGGCAGTGGCAAAGCCGCGCCTTTCCTCCTCCAGCCGGATGGTCATGGCCGGACGAAATACTGCAAGGCCCTTGTTGAGACGAATGACCTCTTGATCGTGCAGCCATAGCAGGGCGTGATGTAGCAATTTCTCAGGATTTCTGCTTTTTAGAAATAGGTCAGACGTGATCGCTTTCAATAGTTTGCCAAGGGTGGTCTCAGCCAGTAGATCCACCCCCCTACTCCCGGGCGGCAGACAGGAGAGCAAGTGATCCAGCAGGCGCTTAGCCCCCTCGCGCCGACGCGACGCGAGTTCCTCCAAATCCGACCATTCGCGTCGCAATGTCACCCGAACCGTCTCTGCATCCCGCCGTCGTACCCCGAGGCTGCCAGCGTCGCCTCCTTCTCCGCGTCCGTCACCGGCGATGCTGCGGAGAATACGCCACAGCCGTTCCGGCAGGGGATCGGTCACTCCTTCATCCCTCAGGGTTTGCGCGGCGACGCGCAAATGCAGGATTGAGGTGTCTTCTTTGCCCATATCCGGTGCTGCTTCACGCATCTGCGCGATCAGGGCGGTCTCCAACTCTGCCGCTTCATCAAAGCGTTTGCGCGAGTTACGCACAACTCCCGCGTGGACAAAGGCAGTCAGCACCGTATCGTTGCTGGCGATGCCCAGCCGCTCCAGGTCGTACAGGGCACTGCGCACGCCTTCGGCACTCAAGCCGGATACCCCCATCAGTTCGTCGGTGGATATGCCTTCATCGGGATCGGCGTCGATCAATGTCTCGGCGATTCTGAGTAGCCTGCGGCGGTAGTCGTCGGTCATGGACGCCTTCGCCAACCGACTGCGTGCTTCTTCCACCGAATCCACCCGAAGAGATGAAGGAAATACCTGCACCCGGTTCTCATCTCTGGTCAATAGTATTGCCTCCTCGAGCCAGGATATGGCGGTTCGCACGCGGGTATCGTCGGTGGTTGAGTCCCTCTCAAATACCTTTTCGTCGTCCTCGCTGAGGATTTCGCCTGCAGTGGCCACGACCTCGCCGTCCAGACGTTTTTTTCGGTCCAGGTTGCGCAGCGCTCTCAGGACGCCGTGTATCTCTCGCCGGGTGAGCCGCGAACGCGCCGACAAGCCGAACTGTCTCTCCACATCATCCGTCGCATAGAGTAGTACGCAGCGTGCCATCTGCCGGTCTCGTCCGGCGCGACCTGCCTCCTGCAGGTAGTTCTCCAGCGATCCGGGTATGTCGGCATGGATCACCAGCCGTACATCCGGTTTGTCGATACCCATGCCGAAGGCATTGGTGGCTGCGATCACGCGCAGTTCGCCGTTGATGAAGCACTGTTGCACATTCTTCTTGGTCTCGGGCGGAAGCCCGGCGTGGAAGTAGTCTGCCGCGATCTCCTTGTCCTGTAAGAACTCCGCCACTTCTTCGGTCTGGCGGCGTGTAGCACAATAGACGATGGCACCTCCGGGCAGGTCCGGCGGTAAGTCATCCATTAGAATCTGGTGGATGTGCGAGAACTTCTCTCCCCCGGTTATTGGCACCACTATAAACTCCAGATTGGTGCGACGAGAACCGCCATCAAAAACCTTCAGCCTTACACCGAGTTCGTCCCGGAAATGTTGCTTGATGTCCGCCACCACGTCGGGCTTGGCGGTCGCTGTCAGACACAGTACCGGTGGTGTCGGTCCCTGTCCCGTCTTTTCGCGGATGCAGCGTCCCACGTAGCGATAATCGGGGCGGAAGTCGTGTCCCCACTTCGAGAGACAGTGGGCTTCGTCCAGTACCCAGGCACCGATCTCACGTTGATCGAGTACACGGCGCACGGCGGTACTGCGGAGTTGTTCCGGCGAGATGATGAGGATGCCCACGTCCCCGAGCCGAACCCGGTCAAGCGCATCGGCTCGCTCGGGCATGGACAGCAACCCGTTGATAGCCACGCACGAGCCAATTCCATGAGCCTCCAGCCCTGCTACTTGATCCGCCATGAGCGCGACCAGAGGCGAAATCACCACTGTGAGAGCACCGGTTTTGTCGTAGCGGGATAAAGCCGGGATCTGGTAACAGAGCGACTTGCCTGTGCCAGTGGGCAGAATGCCCAGCACATGCTCTCCGGCCATTGCGGCCTCGACGATGGTCTGCTGCATGGGGTGGCCCTGATCGTCCTTCGGTTCCGGGCGAAAATCGTCAAATCCAAACCAGCGTTTAAGCTCTTTGCGCGGATCGTGTCTCTCCTGGCACCAATCGCAGTTCGACTCGTCACAGGGCATATCCCGTAGTTGCCGGACCAGTTTACTGGTTTCTGGAAACTGATGTCGTACCCATGGTGGCATCACGGAATTACCACCGGAAACTGATAGCCAGGCCAGCGCGTAAGCCAGTGACCAACCGCTTTGGGTGGTATTTTTGAGAATATCCTGACCGTGATTCTGACAGGCGATGCCCGCAAGTCGCTCGCGAATTGCAGCGTTGGCTGCTGCTTCGGTTGGCTGAGGTGAGTACCTTATGGCAGCGAATACGGCATCGAACCCCGCGCTGTCAGGTCCTGTCCCGGTCAGCCAATGCCACGCGGCGAGCAAGCTAAGAGGCGTGTCGCGTAATGCGGTTTGCTGACGGTTGAAGACTTCCAGCGCGAGCCGGGCATCGAGTTCCGGGTCGTTCAATCGCCCGCGTTTGAGCTGTCCGTCCTGATAGTGTTTGACGAGGTGGTGATAGGGATTGCGGGGAAAGGCGAGGGGGTTGAGCCACAATGTATCGATCGCCGGCAGGTTCAGCATTCGTAGATTGGGTTTTGCGGCTTTAAGATGTGGTAGATCGAAATTGATCAGGTTGTGACCGAGCAGGAAGTCTGCGCCATCAGCGAAGTCGTCGAGTTTTGCCAACGCCGCCGTCAGGTCGCCGCCGCGAAAGACCAGTGGTTGGTCAACGTCCGTACGCACCGCGGCGAATGCGCGGATGCGGTGATCTTTTTTGCCGACTTCGAGGTCCAGAGAGAGAAAGTGGGGAGATATACTTGGGACCATAGCGATGTCCACATTATTGAAAGACCAATAAGCGGCTCAAAAAATGCGACTTCACTTCTGTGTCGCCATGACGCATTCTGCCAGTTTGGGAATGCCTTCTCGAATTTGTGCGAGTGTTGCGTAGCCAAATGCGAGGCGCAGGTAGGGTACATCGTCGTGGTGTACGTGAAATGCCTTGCCGGTGGCGTAGTCGATCCCGTGGGATTCGGCTATTTGTTCGCATTTGATCACATCGGTGGCATCGGGCAATTTGACCCAGATGAATAACCCGCCTTTGGGACGGCTGAACCATTCAAAAGCGTCGGGAGATTGTCCCAGCATTTCAAACATCAAATCGCGTTTTTCTTTTACGATTGCGTTGATGTTGTTGACATGGGTCCACAGGTGCTCGCGGAAGTATTCGTACACAATGGCTGCGGCGAGCGTACTCGTGCCGCCATCTCGACGAATTTGCAAAATTTTGCCCAGGAGGGGTTGTTTGGTGAAGAAGCATCCCAGGCGCACACCTGGGCCCAGAATTTTGGAGAGGGATTCAATATGTATTACAGGTACTTCCGCTGGGAAGGTGTACAGTGAAGGTACGTAATAATCGTCTTCATATACCGTATCGGCATAGCAGTGATCTTCGACGACAGGGATCTCGTACTGCGCGGCAATTTGCAACAGTTCTTTTCGCCGTTCGAGTGGCATGATCGCACCCGTGGGATTTTGGAATGTTGCGAGTACATAAATGAATTTGGGGAGTTTCCCATTATTGGCCCGTTTTTTTAGTTCGTCGGACAGCGCGTCCATCCGCATGCCATATTCATCCACGGGAATGCCCACCAGTTCTGCACCTTCTTTGTTATACGCGCCAATTGTGCCGGAATAGCAAAATTCTTCCATGACGACGCCATCGCCGGGTTGGTCGATAAACATCTGCGCCATCAAGGTCACAGGCTGCATTGAGCCATTGGTCAATGCGATTTCTTCTACGGGAGGGGCGATTCCTTCGCGTTGTCGCAAGCGGTCAGCCAGGACCTGTCGCATCGGTTGATATCCCAATGTGCCGGGATAAAGTGCCAGTTCATTGCCCATTTCGGGCAAGATACGCATGGCGGCTTCGGCCAATTCCCGCTTGGGAAACGATGCCGGGTCGGGACGCCCGCTGCCAAAGGGATAATTTTCCATGTGATTGTTCTCCTGAGTTAGCTGGCCGCTCTAATACCCTTTTTCTCGCGCCTTCATGCGCGGATCGTACATGGCCAGCAATCCGTCTTCAACGATCTCAATCATTCGAACACTGGCGGCAGCCGCGCCCTTTTTGTTAATTTTGTATCCGACTGAATCCAGATAATCTGGCGCGGCCTCGCCGAACTCGTCTTCTATGCTTACCCATTCATTGCCTTCTGAGTGTACCCGAGGAGCTGCAATTGACCATTCGGGATCTTCGTCGAGTACCAGCCTTCGCGCTAAAACCTGAAAGACAGACGATGGAATGCGCGTGCCTCCAGATGCGCCCACAGTCAGGACGGGTTCGCCATCTTGCAAAACAATGGTTGGGGCCATGTTCATAATGGGGGCTTTGCCGGGGGCAATTGAATTTTTTAAGCCCGAACCGGGGTCAAACCGCGACATGCCCGCATTCATCAACAAGCCCATACGGGGAATTGTTACCAAAGAGCCATAGCCCGGTCCATGCGTGAGGGTCAGGGCGACCATATTGCTTTGCGCGTCTATTGTGCAAATATGCGTCGTGCCACCCGTATAAAACGGTCGCAACAGCGATTGTCCGCGTTTTCCTTCGGCAACATAGGTGGCAATTTCTTTGGCATTTGCACCGATATTGATCTCCGACATCAGCATGTCTGTATCTACCGGCATTTGCTTTGGATCGCCAAAATGCCGGTATCGGTCCATCCAGGCTGCGCGAATAATTTCGACCATGCCATGGGCTAATCGGGCGGAATCTCGCGCGTAGAGATCTAATTCGGCTTCGTCGGCTATGGCACACATTTGTGCCAGGCTCAATCCGGCACTGCAAAGGGGCGAGCTGTACACATCGTATTCCATACAAGCTGTTTGTACAGGGTCAACGATCTGAGCTTCGTAATTTGCCATATCATCTCGCGATAAAATCCCACCGTTATCCCGAATGTGTTTGACAATGCGCTCTGCGATGCGTCCCTCATAAAATTCACGTACGCCTTTTTCTGCAACCTGACTGAGCATTCTGCCCAAATAAGGGTTTTGTGCACGGTCTCCGCTTTTGGGCACTTCACCACTGATCATCAATAAGCGGGTTGTCTCTGGAAATTCGCGAATGCGCGCTTCGCTTCGAGCAACGCCCGTAGCGTAGTTTGCAGATACCCGAAACCCGCGTTCACATGCGCGAATAGCAGGTGTGAGTACTTCGGATAGTGGCATTTTGCCGAATTTTTCCAGAGCCAGACCAAGACCTGCCATTACGCCGGGTACGGAGATGGCCTTATAACCGATTGCATTGGCATAACCGCTGACAGCAGAACCAAATCGCCCATCGGAGCGCGTTACGCGAAACATCCGGTCCTGGGCTTCTTGGGGGGCGACGGTGTTAAAGTCGATGCAGACAACTTCGCCGCCAATATAGGCGGTCATCGCGCCGCCATAACCGCCAATGCCGCACGATTTAGGTGCCAAAACACAGGCGAGGAATGCCGCTGTTACAGCGGCATCGACTGCGTTGCCACCCTTTCTCAATATGCTTACAGCCGCAGAATCGGATTCGGGTTGTCCTACCACTGCGCCGTATTCAAACATTGCTGCCACGAGCGAAAACTCCCTTCTGTGTTTGTCAAAGTTGTCCCGCTGGTCAGGTTCGCAGCGAATTGTAATCGATAACCACTTTAATGGCCCCACCGAGGCGATCGGTGAACAGCTCATATCCGTGCTGAATCTCTTCAAAGGGCAATACATGCGTTACCAGAGGTGCCATGTCAACACGTCCTTGTGCGATCAGGTCACGGGCAAGAGAAAAGTTGGGTACCACATTGGGACCAACTGTGGAGATCAGGTTGAGATTTAATCTGAAAAATTCGGGATATGCAAATGGGTAATACGCATCGTCTGGTACGCCAAAGCACAGCAGGGTGCCCATGTGGCGCACGAGTTTCATGCACGAATTGAGCGTTTTTGTCTGGTGACCGACTGCTTCGATTACCAGATCCGCCATTTTGCCGTTTGTGATCTCGCGGATGGCTTCCACAGGATCGTCTTTATCGACGTTGACGGTATGGGTTGCGTGCATTTTTTTTGCGGTGTGTAAGCGGTAATCCAATTTGTCGAGTCCAATTACGGTTCGCGCGCCCAGATTGGCCAGCATGCGCGTGAACATCAGTCCCATAGGGCCTTGTCCGACAATTGCTACATCGCTATTGACGATGTTGCCGAGTTTTTGGCACGCCCATACGACTGTGCCCAGGGGTTGGGTCATCAGAATTTGCTCGTCGGGTACAACACCTTTGGGCAGTGGAATGGTTCGGCTATCGGGGGCGCAAATATATTCGCACAGTCCCTTTTGTGCATCGGGTAGTGCAAGGACAAAGTCGCCGGTTTGAAATTGATCAGATGTCGATTCAACGACTGTGCCCAGGCATTCGTGAATCGAGAGGCCGACGCGCAGGGGATATGGGTCCCCATTGACGTAATCGACAAATGGTGCGCGTTTTGCTTTGCGCGGGTTGAGTCGCGACCTTTCTGCCAGTTCGTTGTGGTCGTAATCCCATAATGGCACGTCTGAACCGCAAAGACACGCCCGTTCCAGTTGAATTTTTACTTGCCCAGCACCTATGAGTTGTGGTTCGTCTGTTTCGACGACCACGATGCGTCTGGGTGCGACGATTTGTGCTGCTTTCACTTACATTTCCTCAATTTAAATTGTCCCACTATTTTTTAGCGTGCGTAATATAGCTTGTAGGCATTGAAAAGTCAATTTGCCATTGGGCATATGTTTATAAAAATAAACCCCTTTCCCATTTAATGTGGAAAAGGGGAGTGTTTTGCGTCACGGTGATGAACTGCCTGTTATACCTTAACGTGCTAACTTTTTAGGTCGTGTCTCAAATTGAAAATCCATAAGATTGATCGGTTGTTCTCTCTTGGAGAGATACAAAATTTCAAGACCTACGACCTGTTCAGATGCATCGTAGTCGATGATGACACCAGGCGCAACCTCCTCTGACTCCTCAACAGGAATATTTACCAGTTGAAGGTGAAGAGCGTCAGCTTCTTCATCTATTTTTAATTTCATAATTTCCTCCTCATCGACGGAAATGTATCTTTTTTTACGATCACACGCAATACTCGACCATCATATTCCTGTATTCGCCCTAATCGGTGTTCTAATTCTGGATCATGTTTGTCGGGGGACACGCGCTCGGGATGGTCTAGTACGCTTTCAATCCACTCTGTACGAATATTGGGACGCTTACGCAAACTATCACGCGCATGTTCTGTCAGTTCATACGCCATATCAATAACTTGTAATCTATTTACTTTTTGATTGCTCGGCAAAAATATCGATGACCTGCGCGAGTGATCGGCTTCTATCTCGCGTTTCGGGTGCTTCGTCTGCCAGTGGTGTTTCGCTGACGAGGCGGTACATGTCTGCGGCGCCTTCGTATATTTTTGGCGTGAGCCCCAGATCGCCGAAGGTTTTGGCGATTTCTTCCATTTCGCCTATCCACCGCTTTGCTTTGGTTGGCATTCCCGGCAAGCCCCGCTCCATGCCTTCCAACCGGTCTTTCTGACTCATTTCCCACTCTGCGATCAATCCATCGTACAGGCCCATGCGCCGCGCGGCGATGAGCAATTCCGTTTGTAGCGCGGTCGTGCCTTTGGTCTGCGCGGCATAGCACATTTTCAAGCCCGATGCCTGCCCGATTTCATCGCCCACTTTTCGCACGTCCAGCCCGTAATTGTTCAATTTTTCAAAGCCCGATGTGTCTGGGCCCGAACAGTAAAACCGCGTGCCTCCAGGCTGGCGTGGCGGTCCGCCGATAATACCCGCATCGACAAATACACTGCCCGCGTTTTCAATTGTTTTACCAATGCGCACAGTTGTTGCCGGGGCTATTGCGTTGCAGTCGGTATATACAATTTGTTCGTTTGTTTCTTTCAGGGCGTCAGCCACGCGAGCAGCTACCGATTCTGATGCTGCGGGTACGAGGATACATATTACGAGTGAGGCTTCGCGCACGAGAGCGGAATATGTGGGCACGTCTTCGATTCCCGCTATTTCTGCGAGTTTGCGCGTGCGCTCACTGCGGCCATTCAGGCAGGTTATTACCCGAGCGCCAGAGGCGATTGCCACTTGTCCAACGACATGGCCCATGTCTCCGGGGCTGAGTAGGCCAACTGTAAAAGTTGACATTATTTTCTCCTTTCTTAACTAAAATCGATCTGTCCACCACATATACGGATTGCCTTTGGGAAACAGGATATCCAGCACAGGTAGCAGTTGTCTGGATATTTTTATTTCATCACTACAAGCAATATCTACCACCTGTCGATACCCCATTACCAGTTGGGTCAACGCCATTTGAGGCATTGACACCTGGGCACGGCCACCAACATCGGCCATGACAATATCCGACCCGGAAATCTCGAGGCCCACGCGCCCAATGTCTGTTTCAATGGCAAATTCACCTGTCCAATTCAATTCTGAGTGCGTCCATCGTTTTTGGAATACGGGCAGCAATTTTTTCATCAGACGATTCAGATGGATAATGCGTCCCATTGCGCTTTGATTAAACGGATATGCGATCAAACACGAACATCCCAAAGGTATGCACAGCGAGATAAATGGATCATCGCAAGGCAGATAAAAGAGTACTTCTTCAGTGCCTGCACGTTTTGCTCGTCTTGCGATGGTCTTCCCAACAGAGGCAAGTGCTTCGCGGTCCTTTCCACACACTTCTGTTACCACAGTGCGCCCCGCCTGTATGTCGTAAACCGCATATCCACGCACCCGGTCCCGAGCGTCATACACCACCAGAAATTTTCCCGCACGGCGAACCGTATCTTTGCCCAGACCTGGCATATACCATCTCGGCTTCCAGTTCTTTTGTCGTGCGTCCATGCCTGAGCGCGCGGCATTGTAATTTCTGTACAATCGGCGCATTGCCTCGTGATCAGCCCTGCGCCCTCTCCGCGCTTTCAAAGGGCCGTTCAGCGACGATAATTGCGATGTTTTTAACCACATAGACTGATTGGCAAATACCACGGCATACCCATATCGATGGTAAAAATCGTCAATGCCAAACAAAATGCTCATGTCGCAGTTCTGGCGCTCCATCAGTGCAATCGATTCCCACATGGCCTGACTGGCATATCCTTTCTGGCGATGATTGGAATCCGTCCATACACCGGCAATGCCACCCATTTTCACAACAGCAGAATCGATTTGCATGTGTTTTTTTACCACACCGAGACCACTGACAGCCTGTTCGCCCAATAACAGACTGATCTGCCACCGGCTTTTGCGGTCTTCAATCGCGGTTCTCAATTCAGCCATCTACGTTGTCCTTTTGCATCAACCACAGTCGCACGTAATGCCGTCTTTGGTCCGGATCTGGATGGTCTTCAAATGCCGTTCGATTGTGCAGGATCCAATTGTTGTTGGTAAATAGCATTTGTCCGGGCGCGAGATCAAATTCCACGCACATTTCGGGACGCTTTAATATGTCTTCAACGGTTTGTAGTGCGCGCTCTTGTTCTGACGTGAGTGGTACATCTGCTTCTCGATGTCCCTCCTGGATATAATAGTGCAGGTAGCGCATGATCAATGTCTGTTTATCCCAGAAAAAAACAGGGGTCTTTTTTACAGGTGCTTCGCCCGGGAGAAATTGTCCCCGTCGGTCAAAATAGAAAAGTGAGTAAAGCGCGTTTAGAACGTTGGGCGCTTGACGGTGTAGTATATTGTGTACTGCACAGGCACTGATCAATTGGTTGCGTCCACCCGACCGCGCGGTTTTGATACATAACAGGCCGACTATTTCGGGTACTTGCGTTCCGAATGCGCCATCTGTGTGAAACGAACTTTCTGCGTTGGTTACGGAAAAACGCGCGCCCGATTTTACATCTCGTCCGGTGTCCCGCACATCGTATAGTAGCGTGCCTTCGATATTTTGTTCAAAGGGTACGCCCAAACACTGTCCGATCATCCAATATGCGGCTCGCGCCTGGTCCCGTGTGTAATATTCTACGGGCAAGTGCTCGATGATGGCAAATCCGCGTCCGGTGTGCAATGCCTCGGAGACGGGCTGGAGACAGGGCGCATGAGCGATGGCATCGGAAACGCGGAGATCGGAGATCGCGCCCGTATGTTTTTGCACATTGCTGTCCAATGCAGATAAATAGCGTTCGGGTAAGGTGTAATACCATTCAGAAGGCGCATCAATGGTATCGGCAGTCCACGCACGGGTATCTGTTATTTGTTTGTTTAACATGATGAAGTTCTTTTACCTTGCGTTCTACGAGGCTCTACCGTTATTTTGATTGATATTCTAAGGGACAAATTGCACTCTGTCAAGCGTTTGGCATTTGGAGGAGCATCGCGCTATGGAGATTGAAAAAGTCGTTATTCCGGTTGCTGGTTTGGGTACGAGTCTGTTGCCTGCGACCAAATCTCAACCCAAAGAGATGTTGCCCGTGGGACGAAAGCCCGTGGTTCAGTATGTGGTTGAAGAGGTGATTGAGCAGGGGCTAAAGAAGATACTTTTTGTGACGGGAAAGGATAAGCGTACGATAGAAGATCATTTTGATCGGGATCCGGAATTGCAGAATTATCTCTCGGAGAGCGATCACGAGCGTTTGCTCGATGAACTCGATTACGAAAAAGAAGGGGTCAAATTTTTTTATACGCGACAAATTATCCCTTCCGGTCATATTACGCCCGCGGGTATAGGGGATGCTATCAGCAGGGCTGAGGACTTTGTTGCTGGCGAGCCATTTGTGGTTGCGTTTGGCGATACGATTATCAAATCGGGCAATCATGCGGGTCTCGTGCGGCGGATGATTAAATCGCACTGCGAGAATCAAGCCAGTTGTACTATTGCGGTTGTCGAGGTGCCTCAGGGCGAAGAAGACCAGTACGGTATTGTTGAGCCTGTGAACGGTGCGTCTGAAGATGATTTTGAAATCGCGCATATTGTGGAGAAGCCCGCACCGGAAAATGCGCCGAGCAATCTCGGCGTGGCCGCGCGTTATATTTTTAATCCCGAAATTTTTACTGCTCTCAAACGCACATCTCCCAGTTACAGGGGCAAGCTCGAGCTTACAGATGCGATTTCGACGCTTATTAAAATGGGACACTCTGTTCGCTGTATTAAGTTGTATCCCGAAGAATTGCGCTACGATATCGGCGATTTTGAATCGTATTTCAAATCCTTTATTGACTTTGCTCTTTTTGATCAGCGCTATGGGTACCTTCTCCGCCAGTACCTGCAAAAGCGCTTGAGACAATTCTAATGATCCATGCGTTTTTTTCCACTGCCCCAGGACGCTGTGGCATTATTGGAAATCCCACTGATATGTACGGCGGTAGCGTTATTTCGTGTTCAACGCAGGAACGCGCCGCAGTTCTGATTGAGTCGTCCGATGTGCTCAGTTTTGAGGTTGCCGGGCAGCGCTTTGAAGTGCAGCGTCCCGAAGATTTATATCCGGATGGCGGCTATTTTGATGTGGCGAAGGCCATCGTCCATTTTCTGGATCTCGGCAGTGCGAAGTTTTCTCTGCGCTGGGCGTGCAATGTGCCCTTTGCCGCCGGGCTTTCCAGTTCGTCGGCTATGAGTGTGTCTATTCTCAGCGCGATTTTTGCATTTCTGGGACGCGACGAGCATCCCTTTTTTTGCGCTGAGATGGCGCGGCATATCGAGTTGAACTATATGGCTTTATGCGGGTATCAAGATGCGTATATGTGCATGTTTGGCGGTTTGAATTATATGGATTTCAATGGCAAGCAGTTTTACCGCGCGTTTGGGGATGAGCCTTATGCGACTGTTGAGCCGCTCCACGAGTACGTTGGGGATTGCCCCTTTGTGTTGGGGCATACGGGTGTCCAGCGTTCGTCGGGCACTGTTCATTTGCCGATTCGAGAGCGCTGGTTGGCGGGCGATCGAGAGGTCAGGCGTTGTTATTTGCGGATTGCACATCTGGCGCGTATGGGCAAACGCGCGATTCTCGCCAAAGATTGGGCGCATCTGGGCATGCTGATGATCGAGAATCACGAGATTCAGCGCGACTTAGGGGGATCGGGTCCGGAGAATGAGCGGTTGATTCAGGCCGCATTGGAGGGCGGCGCACTGGGCGCGAAGCTCGCTGGCGCAGGGGGTGGCGGTACTATTATCGCGCTTGCGTGTGATAAAAAGCCCGTTGTCGAGGCTATGAAACAGGCCGGTGCCAGTCGCATTTTGTATCCCAAACCCCGTCCCGGTGCGACGGTTGTTCCGCTTGAAAATGCAGCGGACCGCGAGCGGGCGGAACGAGAACTCGTCCAGCGTGGCGAGCAGGCGGATATTGTATAGCTATGTCTTCTTCAAATAATTTCCGCATCCTTTTTCTCGCGCGTCGCTACCCACCCAGTGTGGGGGGTATTCAGACGCATTGTTATAATCTCTATCATCGTTTGATTGAGATGTGTTCGGTAAAACTGGTCGCTCTGGGTAGAGATTCGCTTTTGCATCTGATCTGGTTCGTGCCTTATGCGTTTCTGGTATCTTTTTTTTGTGTTATTTTCAGGCGGGTTGATGCGATTTATTTTAGCGATGGCGTGATTTGTTCTATTGCGCCGTTTCTGAGGTTGTTTACGCGCATGCGTTTTGTGGTGACGATTTACGGTTTGGAGATGACGTTTTCCAATCCGATATTTAGTCGCATGATGCGCTTTGGTGTTTCGTTTTGTGACAGGGTGGCTGTTATCAGTCAAATTACCAGAGCGCTTGCCATTCAGGCTGGTGTGCCCACTGAAAAAATTGATATTATTTATCTCGGTATCGATCCGCCCAGTATTCATAGGGCGCAGCGCGAGGCTCTCAAAGCGCGATTTGAGGCCGAACACGGTGTTCAATTTGGACGGGACAAAATTGTTCTGAATTTCGGCAGGCAGGTGCCCCGAAAAGGCGTGGCCAAATTTTTGGAATGCGGCGTGCCTTTGCTCGATCGAGATATCGTGCTGATTATTAGCGGTTCGGGTCCAGATGCCGAGCGCATTCGCGAGATTTGGGAAGAAAATGGTCTTCGAGATCGGGTGTTGTTGCTTTATCTGAGCGATGAAGAATTGGGGTTTATCAGAGGTGAAGCAGATCTTTTTCTTATGCCCAATGTGCCCTATCCCAACGATGTGGAAGGGTTTGGCATTACCCATCTCGAATGTATGCACGATGGCACGCCCGTGGTGGCTTTTGCTGTGGATGCACTTACGGAGAGTGTTAGCAAGGGGGGGTATCTGATTCCGCCGAATGATTATCAGGCGTTTGTCGATCAGATTCACGCTTTTTTTCAGTTGTCTGCAACAGAGCGCGAGGAAATAGAACGCGAAGCCCGCGATTATGTGCGTTCTGGGTTTACATGGGATAAGACTGCTGTAGAATATTTCGATCTTTTTGTGGGGTGAAAGGAATTTTTTATGACCGGTGCTGATGTTCTTATTCAAAGTTTAAAAGCGCAGGGGGTTGATACGCTTACGGGTATGCCAGGCAATCAGAATATTCATCTTTACGATGCGGTGCTGCGCGCTGGTGGTATTCGCCATTTGCTTATCCGTCACGAACAGGGCGCGACTTTGATAGCAAATGGGTATGCGCGCGCGTCTGGGCGCGTTGGTGTCGCGCTTACTGTTCCAGGTCCCGGTTCGACAAATGCCTCTACGGGGTTGGTGGATGCCCATACGGATTGCGTTCCCGTGCTGTTGATTACCGGGGGGACAGAGGTGGCTTTTGACGGGCGGGATCGCGCGAAGTGTTTTCACGGTCTGGATCAGGAGACTTTTTTTAAGTCGATTACGCATTTTTTTGCGCGGCCCAGGTCTGTTGGTGAAATTCCCGATGCGGTTGTCGGTGCGTTCAAGGCACTGCGCGCCCCGCGTCCCGGTCCTGCGGTTATTGAATTGCCGACGGATGTTGCCGCAGAGGCGGGTGTGGCGGATATTCCACCGCTGGTTGAGGGGGATCGCCTGTGTCCCGATAGCGCGGATATTGACCGCGTGGCCGCGGTGCTTCGCACGGCAAAACGTCCGGCTATTCTCGCGGGTAGCGCGGTTATGCACGCCGATGCCACCGATGCGCTCCGTTCTCTTGCAGAGGGTTTCAATATTCCCGTTGTTTATACCCGTTTGGGGAAGGGGGTTATGCCAGATGGGCATTCTCTGACTGTGGGGCATTGTTCGGCGCAGGCGGGTAAGACTGTTCTCGGTGGTGCGGATTTGCTTCTCGCGATTGGTTGTCGCTTTACGCAGATCGATACGCGGAGCTGGTCGCTGCCTCTGCCGGATCGCAAGGTTCAACTCGATCCCGATCCGCGAGAGCTTGGGCGCGAGTATCCGATTGAGGCGGGTGTTGCGGGTGATCTGGCGCTGTCGATTCCCCAACTTGCCGAGGTGGCGGGTGGTTATGCAGCGGATTGGGGTGATTTTGTCGATCGCACGCGGGTCGAGGCCGGGGCTAACCGCGCGCCAGTGCCCATTATGGGCGTTACGCGCAAGTCGCTTCCCGAGGATGCGATTGTTGTGGTGGATGTTACGTCTATTGGGTATCGCGCGTTTGACGAGTATCCGATTACTCTTCCGCGTACGTTTCTCTATCCCAGTCATTCGGTTACGCTGGGGTTTGCGGTTCCCGCTGCTATTGGCGCGAAGCTGGCGTGTCCAGATCAGCAGGTTGTCGCGTTTTGTGGCGATGGTGGGTTTCAGATGACGGCGAGCGAACTCGCTACGGCTGCCGAACACGGTATTGAGACGGTTTCTGTTGTTTCCAATGATGGTAGTCTTTCGGCGATTCGCGGTGCTCAGGCAAAGGCTTTTGATGGTCGGGTGATCGATACGGATATGAAGACGCCCCGTCTTGCAGATTTGGCGCGGTCTCTGGGTGCAAGGGGGATTCGCGTGGATGATCCCGATCGTTTTGAAGCGGTTTTTGCCGATACTCTGGGTCTGGAAGGTCCTGCTGTGATTGAGGTGATGATGGAGGAGCAGCGCGATTATCTCATTAGCCGCGTGCCGTGGCTTTACCCGGAATAGGTCGAGATGATCAAGATAGAAAAAATAAAACCCTATATTGATAAGACAAAGCCGTATATCTACTGGATAAGGCCCCATCTTTTCCGTATAGCGATTTATTGTATGATTTGTGCGGTGGGGTATTTGGCTATTGCTGTTGCGGTGATTTATGGATATAAGGACGGCTTGCCGTCTTTTGATAAGTTAGAGGATGTGGATCCCGCGCAGACGACCAATATTTTTTCTCGAGATGGGGTCGAGTTGAAGAAATTCTGGGTGCAGAGGCGCGACCCCATTGCGTTTGAGCAGTTGCCGCGTGCTGTGATTGACGCTCTGATTGTTACGGAAGATCAGCGTTTTTGGAGGCACTGGGGTGTGAGTGTTCCCGATATTATCCGCGTGGTGTTCCGCAATGTTTATACGTCGGGTACTTTGAAGGGGCACGGTGCCAGTACGCTGACGCAACAATTGGCGCGGAATATTTTTTTGACGCTGGATCCTACGTGGACACGTAAAATTCAGGAGCAGATGACTGCCGTGCTTTTGGAGCGCACTTATACCAAGCGCGAGATTATTACGATGTATTTTAATCAGATGTATTTCGGCAATAGTGCTTACGGTATTCAAACTGCTGCGCGTCGTTTTTTTGGGAAGGATGTCGAGCGTTTGAGGGTGGAGGAGGGGGCGTTGTTGGTCGGGCTTTTGAAGGGGCCGACTCCCTATTCGCCGATTTACCACCCCGCGCGCGCGCTGGATAGGCGCAATAATGTGGTGCTGTACAATATGCGGGGGTTGGGCAAGATTACGGCGGCAGAATACGATTCGGTTGCTCAGCATCCGATTGTTTTGAAGGAGGTCCGAGAGGAGACGGGAGAGGCGCCCTATTTTACGGAGGATATTCGCAAGTATTTGGAATATACCTATGGGCTGAGTGTGCTTTACGATGGTGCGACAGTTACTACGACGCTGGATAGTCGGTTACAGGAGATTGCAGAGGATGTGGTGTCGCAAAATGTGATGGGGAAGCTGAAAGATCGCGTGGCTGACAAATGGAAGCGCGATCCCCCGGGTGCGGCATTTTTTGCGAAGATCAAGACGCGGCAAGATACGCTGGCTAATCTGGTGTTGCAGGGGGCGCTGGTGGCACTGGATCCGCATACGGGACATATTTTGGCGCTGGTGGGCGGGCGCAATTTTGAAGAGAGTAAGTTTAATCGCGCAACGCAGGCTATGCGTCAGCCGGGGTCTTCTTTTAAGCCTTTTATTTATACGGCTGCGGTTGATAAGGGCCATACGGCCACCTGGCGGTTGCCCGATACGGCTGTGACGATTAAGATGTACGATGGGACGTATTGGCAGCCCGAGAATTACGACCGAAAATTTTTGGGGTGGATGACGATGCGCGAAGGGCTTGCGGGTTCTCGCAATGTGGTGACGACTAAGGTGTTGCAAGCGGTGGGTCCGAAGACGGTGGTGGATTACGCGATGAAGATGGGGATTGATTCGCAGATTCAACCGGTTTTGTCTTTGGGGATGGGAACGAGTGAGGTCAAGTTGTTGGAGTTGGCGTCGGCTTATGGGACGCTGGCGAATAAGGGTATTCGGGTGACGCCGATGTCGATTTTGAAGATTGAGGATAAGAATGGGAATGTGCTTGAGGAGAATGTGCAGGGGCGCGAACGGGTTGTGTTGAGTGAGGAGGCTGCGGCTGTGACTGTGGATCTGATGCAGTCAGTTCTGGATATGCGGGCGGGTGAAAATTACGCGGTTTTGACCGGGACAGGGCGGATTGCGCGCACGGCTTTTGGTTTTCGTCGTCCAGCGGCGGGGAAGACGGGTACGACGCAGGAGTATGCCGATGCGTGGTTTATCGGGTTTACGCCGCAGATTGTGTGTGGGGTTTGGGTGGGGTTTGATTCCAAGGTGTCGATGGGGAGCCGAATGTCGGGTGCGGCTGTGGCGTTGCCGATTTGGGCAGAGTTTATGCAGCGTGCCCATGCTATGCTGAGGCTGCCGGTTGAAGATTTTGTGTTGCCGGAGGATATTCCCAGGGTGGAGGTTTGTGGCGATACTTATGAGGTGGCGTCTATTTATTGTTCCAGGCGTTATACCGAGGTGTTTAAGCCGGGTACAGAACCCAAGCGTCCGTGTCCTGTACATACTTCGAATCAGCAGTCTTTGCCCTCGCCCAGTCAACCGAAAAAGCCCAGGACGAAGCGGGAATATCAGTTTTGATTTCTGTGGGATGATCCAGAAAGCGGGTCATCCCATTTTTTTTGGGGGTGTAGATATGTCTTCTGTGCAATCTCTTGGCGTGCCGGTCCGCAGTGTTAATTGGGTGCGTATTTTCCCGGCGTTTGATGCAGGGGGTCGCGATTGCCTGGTGGCTGTGATGGGGCAGCAGGCAGATGGTTTTATGGTGGTGAAGATCGATCCGATTACGGGTGAGACGGATCAGGTGACGGCGACGGTGCCTTCAGCGCATTATCCGACGGCTGCGTTTCTAAGTCGCAGTGGCGTGATTTATATTGGGGCGGCATACGCGGGGTATTTGTTTCGGTATGATCCAAAGGCGGGGCAGTTGGATAATTTGGGGGCGATCAATTTGCCGTATGATACGTTTCCATGCCGTATTGATGAGGATGCCCAGGGGGTGCTGTGGATCGGGTGTTACGGTTCGGCGGGGCTGACGAGTTACGATCCAGGGACGGGTGCGTTTGTGCGGTATGGGCGGATGGATGAGACGGATATGTATTGTTATCCGATGTGTGCGCCAGATGGGACGGTTGCATGCGATATTAAGATGACGCGGCCCCATGTGGTGGTGCTCGATCCGAGGACGGGCGTTCATCAGCCGGTGGGTCCGGTTGTGTCAAAGGAGGATGGCGGGGCGTCGGCGTTGATGCGGGCGTCCGATGGGTCGCTTTATATTCAGTCGTCTGAGGGCAATTTTCGTTTGGCGGGTTTTGATGCGGTTCGGGTGGATACGCTTCCCGAGCCTGAACCGCTGCCGACGATGTCCGATGGGGCGTTTGTTGATTTTGCCGATCGTGATGCGCAGATGTATCGGGTGGTTGGTATTACACAGCCTGATACGGGTGTGACGAGGCAATTGCCCATTGCGTATGCGTCGGCGGGGAGCGAGTTGTTTTTGCTACATCGCGGTCCGGATGACAATATTTACGGGTCGAGTATTTTGCCGTTGCATTTGTTCCGCTTCGTGCCTTCTTCGGGTGAGATGACGGATCTGGGGGTTTGTTCTACGGCGGCCGGGGAGGCGTATTCGATGGGGAATTTGGATGGGAAGCTCTATATTTGTTCTTATCCCGGTGCCAGGCTGTCGGTGTATGATCCTTCTCTTCCATATCGTTTTGGGATGGCGGCTGATAGCAATCCGCGTGATTTGGGGCGTATGGATGAGGTATCCTATCGTCCCCGTGCGATGGTGACGGGTCCAATGGGGCGGGTGTGGGTTGCGTCTGTTCCGGATTACGGTTTGTGGGGTGGTCCATTGTCGTGGTTCGATCCGGTTACGGAGCAATTTGGGTCTTACCGCGATATTGCCGGTGAGGCGAGTTGCTGGTCGCTGGCATGGCTGTCTCGCGAGGATTTGCTCGCGGTGGGGACGACGATTAATGGCGGGTCTGGTACCCGTCCGCGGGTTTCACAGGCGGTGCTGTTTTTGTGGGATTATGAGCGGGAGGAGAAGGCGTGGGAGGGGACGCTCGATAGACACATTTCGGCGATTAATGCGCTTGTTGTCGGTGAGGATGGGGTGCTGCACGGTACGGCTCTGGGCGATGAGGGTTCTGTTCTGTTTGCGTTTGATCCGGTTTCGCGGGCTTTTCTCTATGTGGTTCCCTTAGATGGCTGTCCCCTGGATCTGGGGCTTCAGAATGGACCAGATGGGAAGATTTACGGTTTTACTACGGCGTCTTTTTATGAATTCGATCTCGCCCACCGGGCTATTGCGCCTCTGTACGAGGAAGAAGACGCTTTCCAAATCCCCGGTCCCGTGATGGGGAATAATGTGTATTTCGCTAAGAAGCACGAGGTGAAAAGGTTGGTGATTTGAATGTTGTGTGGTTTGAATTGGAAGAGCAGGATTCTGTTTGTGAGTCTCCTTTTTTTGGGGCTTTGCAGCGGTGCAGATGCAGAAGTCAATGATCTGTTTCAAGCAATTCGCCTGGGAGATGTTCAGGAGGTACGACGTTTAATTGCGTTGGGTGCAGATCCAGACACAATATTAGATAGCGGGGGTGGAACGCCGCTCTATTATGCGGTTGAGGTAAACAATGGTGGAATAATAAGGGCTCTGCTTGAGGTTGGCGCGAATCGTCTTGCGATAGATCAAGATGGACAGACAATTTTGGATATTGCAGAGTCTTCTACAATACTTAACCCTCATTTTCTTTTACTCTTGAGAAATGGGTTGCCCAATCATCAGCTAATAATATGGGATGGCTCTGGTGACTTAGGAGTGAATCTGACCACCAATGCTGCAACATCGGTATCCGTTCGCTCTATAGAAGGTAAGATCGTTTATTCGGAAACAAGGGAGGATGGAAAGGTTTGGGACAATGCCTATTCCTGGAACGGGGTAATGTCAGCCGGTGAGATAATTTCTTCAGGGGTGTACTACTTTGAGGCAAAGACAGATAACAGCATCTCCCGTACTGCGTGTACCATAGTTAGAACGCAGGGTGATTCTTTGGCGCTGATTGTGGCAGTTGAGTCTGGTCGCCTGGACTTAGTGGAAGCTCTTCTCAGTCGAGAAGATGGGATGAATATTAATGTGCAGGGGACAAAGGGGCAGACACCTCTCATGCAAGCTGCCATGATGGGGGACATCGCTACGGCGCGTCTCTTGCTCAGTTACGGCGCGGATGTTTACGCGCAAGACTTCGAGGGGTGGACTGCCCTGGGGTATGCTGCTCGATCGATGAATCGAGAATTGATTGCGCTTATAAAGAGCAAGATGGAAGCATTGCGTATCCAGCGCTGATCTTCAATACAGACAATTAGAAATATAAAAGCCCGATAGACCAGTTATCCATTGGGCTTTTGTTTTATAGTCCGTGTATTGGTCTGTCTGTCAATTTGCGGAATTTCAATCCTTTATGTATATTGATTAGTGAACGTTTGAGCAGTTTAGTAGCTGCACAAATAGGTGTTGACCGTAGCCCTTTGTCGTCTTAGCATATATACAAATGTTACACAAAGAGACATATGCAACGCTTTGAAACACTGCGAGACGTCGATATGCCGATTCAGATTGACAGTGTCACCTATTATTCAGCAACTGAAGTGATAGGTGCTTTGAATGTGTCGCGCCAAACGCTCTGGCGGTGGCGCAATGAAGGCAAAGTTCCAGCCGGGCATCGGTATCGCGGTCGGCAAATTCTCTTTACCGCTGCTGAGGCGGAAGAGATTCACCAGTTTGCCAATCGAATTGAACCTATTGATCAATCCGATGCAAATCAGTTGAAACTTTTTATCCATAAACGCCCTGATTTGTCCAAGGTCTGAAATCTACCGATAGCCTTATATTAAGAACTTACAGGGGTTTAGAAAAAGTTTCGATTTTGGGTACGAATTTTGCTTTTGTGAGAGTTGATCATGCGAGAAGTGTATTTAGATAATAATGCGACGACAAAGCCTTTGCCCGAGGTGCGCGAGGCCATGATGCGTGTGATGGGTGAGGATTTTGGCAATCCATCGAGCGCACATTCGGCTGGTGACCGGGTGCGCGAGGCTATGGTTGTAGCGCGTGAAGCCGTTGCACAGTTGGTCGGGGCTGAGGCGGATCAGATTGTGTTTATGGGGAGTGGGACTGAGGCGAATAATACGGTTTTTAATTCTGTTGTTCAACGTGCCCCAATGGGAAAACGGGTTCGCATTGTGACGACGACTGTAGAACATTCGTCAATTGTGAAGATGTGTGATTATCTCGGTGGAAAAGGCGTTGAGATTGTATCTGTTCCGGTGGATCGCTACGGGCAGTTGGTTTGGGAAGCTCTGGATGAGGCAGTTACGCCAGATACCGACTTGGTTTCTGTGCAGTGGGTGAATAATGAAACAGGCGCGATTTTGCCCGTCGAGCGGATTGCCCGACTCTGTCAATCCCGAAGGGTGTTGTTTCACACGGATGCGGCGCAGGCTGTTGGTAAATTGCCCGTTTCTGTAACAGAATTGCCCATTGATTTTTTGGCTTTTACTGCACACAAATTTCACGGGCCACAGGGGATTGGCGCACTTTATGTGAGGTCGTCCAAAGAGTTGTTGCCGTTGCTTTGGGGCGGATCGCAGGAAGGTGGATTGCGACCAGGGACAGAGAACCTGCCGGGCATTATAGGCATGGGGACTGCGGCTCAGTTGCGGTTGGATCGGTTGAGGGATGTGCAGGGGCTTATGGCTTCGCTTCGGGATCGTTTTGAGCAGTCGGTCATTGCTCAAATATCCGATGTTGAGATTAACGGTGATCCCGATATGCGGGTTTGTAATACGACAAATTTGCTGTTTCGAGATGTGGATGGTCAGGCGCTTGTGGCGCGGTTGGACCAGGAAGGAGTAAGGTGTTCTCAGAGTTCGGCATGTACCAATCAGCGGCCCGAATCTTCGTATGTGTTGCAGGCTATGGGTTTGTCTGAGTCCGAGGCTTACGCGAGTATTCGATTTAGTTTTTCGGAGTTTAATACGGTTGAAGATGTTGATGATGCGGTTGCACATCTGGCGCAGTTGTGTGAACAATTGCGGAGGTTTAGTCGGCGACGATTGTCGCTTTTAGCGGAGGTGGGATGATGAAGTTTAGTGGGCACGAAACTTTTGCAATTCGAGAGGGGTGGCTTCACAAAGGACTCAAGCTGCTCATTGAGGCCCCGGACAAATTGGTGCATGAATTTTCTGCCGATTGGCTCGGCGTTGGAAAAAATATGTCCCATTCTATACGTCACTGGCTGGTGGTAACGGGATTGGCGGAGCGCGAAGGCCGTCAAGCTCCGTTGAAAGAAACCGAGCTTGGCAGGCTTATTTATGATCACGATGAGTATTTTGTTGATATTGGGACATGGTGGGCTTTGCACGTTAATCTGGTTGCCCCCCAAACGCAGGTATATACTTGGAAATGGTTCTTCAATACTTTTACTCACTCCCGATTTGAAAGGTCTCTGTGCATAAATCGTCTAATGCGCGATGTAGAAGACTCACAATCTCGATTCCCCAGTCAAAATACCATTCAGAGAGATGTTGCTTGCCTGTTGCAGAGCTATGCCAGAGTTATTCCAACAGAAAACAAAGACCCAGAAGAAGCGCTTGAGTGTCCATTCGTTGAATTGGGTTTATTGAGCTATTTTCGCACATCAAAATATTATCAGGTGCATCAAAGGGAGAAGGCGATTCCCACTCATTTATTGGGCTATGCTCTTTCCATGGCATTTGAGGAAGTTAGGACAGGACAAGATACATTCGATATATCCGTGGGAGAAGCAGCAACACGCCCGGGCGGTCCAGGCAAGGCATTTGTATTAACGAGTGAATCCCTATTATCGCTTGCTCTTCAGGCGGAAGAAACGGATTCAAATAAGGACATTCAGGTGGTCGGTCTCGCAGGAGACAGAAGAATACGCATGCGGCGAATGCAACCCGTTAATTGGCTGAGAAATCACTATCAGATCCAATGGAGGGATCAGCATGCAGCATAAGAAAATAGTCGAGTTCGATGCGGAAGTATTTCTTCGTTCTATTAACATACAATACGATGCAGAATATCCGAATCGGATTGCACACTACCAGCCTACGGCTAAGAGTGTCCCTCTTATAAAATCCCTGCTCGGTTCTGAACAAGATAGGGCATTTTTTGTTGTTGCGCCCTATGGTACAGGGAAATCAATTACAGCGACCTATTTATTGCATTTGGTTGAGAATTGCCCCGATGCCGATGAAACACTATCTGCTATTGAAGACAAGCTGGAAGTAGTTAGTCCAGATTTGAGCAAGTTTTCCAAAGAACGTCGCAACGAGAAAGACAAAGGGCTTATGCTGGCATTGCAGGGCTATTGTGAAAATTTGGGCGAGAGCCTGAAGGATGCCGCGCTCAAAGGGATGGGGCGCTTAAAACTCGGTCGTCAAGCGCGTACAATTGAATCTATGCCGTGTGAAACGATTGACCAGGCAATAGAATTGCTCGGCGCGGTTCGGGATAAGGCGCGTTCAGCGGGCTGTGATCGGGTTGTGATTTTGTGGGATGAGTTTGGACGCCATATTGAGTCTTTGATTGCCGAGGGGCGTTCTGCTGCTCTGAGTGAAATTCAATTGTTAGCTGAGTGTGTGAGTCGGTCTATAGTTATTCCCGTAACGCTCGGCTTGTTGTTGCATCAGGAGTTGTTGCAATATGCGAGCAATTCACCAGCTTCGGTTCGTGCAGAATGGAGAAAAATTGAAGGTCGCTTCCAGACTATTCAGTATATCGACGATAGCAAGGAAATATACCGTTTGCTATCAGAAGTGGTTTCTGAACAGAATGGCTCTAATGTCTTGCCTGATGAACAATCAAAGTTGTCTGCGACGGTGTGTAAGAAACTTGGATTATTTTCTGACTTTACTGTATCGGAACTCCAGTCGCTTTTGCGCGGTGCATATCCCTTGGAACCCACTACTCTGTACTTGCTACCACGCATTTCAGGTCGGGTTGCACAGAACGAAAGGACGCTGTTCAGCTTTCTCAATTTCATGGACTTTCAAAATCATGTTAGACCGGATCATCTCTACGAATACTTTTCACCGGAAATGCGTACAGATACGGCTGTAGGTGGAACATATAAACAATGGCTTGAAACACAGAATGCCCTTTCAAAGCTCGACAATGATAACGGTCTGGCGGCAACAGCACTGAGAACCGCAAGTCTGTTGGGTTTTGGCGTAAATGGTGAGCGGTCCCGAACGTCCCGCGATTTGCTGTTATTTGCCCTGCGCGGTTATGCAGGTGCTGGGGGAGTCAATAATGGGGCACAACAGGAAGAAGAGGTTGTTGATCAACTCATAGACCAGAAACTCCTTTTACATAGAAAACACAGTGATGAGGTTTCTGTGTGGCATGGGACGGATGCCGACCTTCGAGGTAGGCTCGAAGAAGAGAAATCACGACAGCGCAGGACATTCGATTTCCTTACTTTTTTGACGGATGAAGCCAATCCCCCTGTCTGGCGACCGGTCAGATATAACAGTGATTTCCATATCAGGCGTTTCCTACGGGGAGAGTATTGCAGTCTGGAAAAACTGAGCGAATATCTTGATGTGGAGAATCCCAATGCTGACACGGATTTAGTCAGTAATATGCCCGTTGGATGTGATGGTATTTGTGTCTATGTGATTGTCGAGACGACGGAAGAACTTCAGGAAGCAGAGCGAGCGGTTGCCAATTATCTGCATGAAGAACGAGTCATTTGTGCGGTGCCTAAGGCTCCCATCCCTCTATTTGAGGCAGCTTTGGAAGTGTGGTGTTTAATTCAGATGCAGGAGGATGATAAGCTGGTGGAATCGGATCCGATGGTGTTGTCTGAAATTCAACAGATGACAGATGATGCCCGTAGCTATCTTCAAAAGCTCCTTGATCGGCTGATCCTGCCGGGTAGTAAAGGGCCGCGATGGTTTTACAAAGGGCGTGAGTTACCAGTCAAAAATGCTTATGACTTGAGGAACGAATTGTCCGAGATCATGCAGACAATCTTTCACTATACCCCTAAGATCAATAACGAGATGATTGTTCGGCACAAGCCTACTCCTACTGTGGTCAATTCTCGTAAGAAGCTCTTACTCGGCATTCTTGAGCGTTCAGGTCAGGAAAATTTTGGGATTAAAGGTAATTCTCCCGATGCATCAATGTTCCGAACCATTCTCTGGCGCACAGGTCTTTATACCAATAAAGATAAAGTTTGGAAATACGCTTTACCCGATGAAATTAAAGACTCTGGACTTCAAAAGGTATGGAGCAAGATTCAGCAGTTTTTCACAACTCCATCGGAAAAACTCAAGGATATCCAGGAATTTTTTGATGAACTGATGAAACCACCTTTCGGGGTCCGCGCTGGATTGCTTCCCATTCTCTTTGCCGCAGGTCTTAAAGCATTTCCCAGTGCGTATTCGCTACGCTATAAGGGGAGTTACGTATCTGATATTCTACCTTCGGATATTGAGCAGTTATGTCGTGAACCGAAACAGTATGAATTTATTGTCTTAGACCTTGATCAGACAAAATACGATTATCTCAACGCTGTTCTCGAACTCTTTGATACTCAAGCGAGGTCAGTAACTGGAAATGATCTCATTCGAGCCTGTTATGACGCGCTTGAAAACTGGAAGACAGATCTACCCACAGGCGCACTTTCGACAAAACATTTAACGGATCAAACCCGATGCTTCCAAATAGCACTTCGTCAGCAGTCTGATCCGGAGCAACTGCTATTTGAGGGTATTCCAAAGGCATTAGGCTATCCAAACCATAAACACCACTTGTTGTTGGAATCATTTGAAAAATGCAAAAGTAAACTATCTAAGGTCGTTGACTGTTACCGGACAGAAGCGATTTCCTCTTTGTGCAGTGCCTTATCTATGAACTGGAAATTTGAAAACGGATATGTACAGAAAATAGCACGCCGCTGGGCATTGTGTTTTCCCAATGAACTATCCAACGCGCTAAATGACAGCGTGTCAAAAGGTCTCCTATCTCGTATGCGTATGCAATATCCGTCTGATGCCAAACTTCTTGATTCACTTTCGGGCTTATTGCTGCAGAAGACGATTAACCGGTGGGATGATAGCTGTATCGCCAATTTTGATCGGGAAATTCATAACGTAGTACGACGCATTGAGGAAACTGCTTTGTCTTCTGAGTTTCAAGTAAACGGAACAGCCAAAGATAGATTGGCTGACTTGGTTCAAACACGCATGGATGGATTGTATAGACGTTTGACAGATATCGTTGGCCCGGAAAAAGCGCGTACCTTGTTTGCACATATTCTTGAAGACAACACGGGAGAAGGTTTACATGGCGACCATACAAGAGGCGTTGAACAATCAGTCTGATGATATCCAGCATATCGTCAGTGTTTCAGGGGGTAAGGACTCCGCAGCCCTTGCCATTTATATGCGGCAAAATTATCCCCAAA
This sequence comes from Candidatus Latescibacterota bacterium, assembly GCA_022821275.1. GTDB lineage: Bacteria > Latescibacterota > UBA2968 > UBA2968 > UBA2968 > VXRD01. The sequence continues at coordinate 50,252 of JAJEDY010000072.1, forward strand.
TTCCTGCGGAGTATGTTTTCTGTGATACCGGATGTGAATTAGATGAGACGTACGAGTATTTGGAGTGCTTAGAGGCTCTGCTTGGCGTCGATATTCACCGTCTAAACGCGCTCGACAGCTTGGGGGTAGAGAAGAAGCCCGGGCGCAATCCGTTTGATATGTATTTGAATGAGATATACAGCGGTTATTTGCCCAGCCCGAGATCGCGGTGGTGTACGCGCGTGCTAAAAATTGAACCTTTTGAGGATTATGTTGGCGATAGCCGGGCGTATAGCTATATCGGCATTCGCGACGATGAAGACCGGGATGGGTACATCTCAAAAAAGCCACCCTCGATTTCTCAGCAGCCCAATATTATTCCTATTTATCCGTTTAAGGACGATGGGCTTGGTTTATCGGATATTGTGCATATTTTGGAAGAATCGGGTTTAGGTCTGCCAGAGTATTACAAGTGGCGGTCGCGGTCCGGATGCTATTTTTGTTTTTACCAGCAGATTGGGGAGTGGCAGAGGTTAAAACAAGAACATCCCGACCTATTCGAGAAGGCGAAGGAATACGAGCAAGAAAAGAATGGAAAGAAATTTACCTGGGTAGATGGCAAAACCCTGGATGATATTGTAAATCAACCCCTCAGAGACTTGCCTGTGATTGATGAGGCTGAGGGTTGTGCGATTTGTCATTTGTAGTCAGTCTGCCTATGTACGCTCACAGGCAGACTGAAAGGATCAAACAATAAATGCAGGATGAACTTCGGCCAGAATACGACTTGCGAACTTTGCAAGTAAGAAAAGTTGGCCCGGAGCGAAAGCTCTCTGGTAGATCAGTTGTCCAGTCAGCACCGGATGTCGCCGAGGTATTTCAATCAGGTTGGGCTCAGTTATTTGCGTTATACAAAGAAGATACAGGAAATGGGGAGACGATGTTCAGCGGATTGGGTTTGACGGTAAGCCAATTCTTTGGGGCACTCTCAGACCAAGACCTTAGGCGATTCTTGGATCCTGGTGTCTTGGCGGTACTGGATACAATTTTCGGCGGACGAATAGCTGGCGACGACCTAAAGCGTGTCGCTCGAATGCTCGTTGATGTTGATATGTTGCTCGGAGAAGAGGAGGGACGAAGGCTTGTCCTTAGTCTCGTTCCGGATGAGAAGCTCGCCGAGATGAAAGTCCGTGTCGGTCGCAGTATCCACCCCACTGACGCAAGCAATTGGACCGAGGTAGAAGTAGGACGGATACGCGATTTCTTTGGTCTAGCCGAAGAGCGGATCGTACCGCCTACACTACCACCAACGGATACGATCAGTCCTGAGTACGGTCTATTCGATCATCAGAGAAATGTTGTTCGAAAGCTGACGCCACTGTTGGCTCAAGATGAACGCCGTGTAGTTCTTCATCTACCTACCGGGGTAGGTAAGACTCGGACAGCCATGCATGTGGTGGCCGATTGGCTATGCACATACGAACCGTCGGTTGTGGTTTGGCTGGCATCAGGGCAGGAATTACTGGAACAAGCGGTGCTGGCATTCAAAGAGGCGTGGTCTCACTTGGGAACAAGGCCCCTACAAATTGGAACTATGTGGGGCGATCAAATGCCTGATCTCGATAGCTTCTCTGACGGATTTCTCGCTGTCGGGCTTGCAAAGGGCTGGGCTGTAATCTCACGTACTGACCCGGATTGGGCATTGCGACTCTCTCCACGGGTTCGGCTTGTGGTTTTCGATGAAGCCCACCAGAGCATCGCCCGAACCTACAGGCAGATCGCCGAAGAACTTACCCTCGATTTCCGATGTGCATTATTAGGACTCACTGCCACACCAGGACGAACGTGGGCCGATATTGACGAGGATGGTAAACTGGCCGAATTCTTTTCTGGCAATAAGGTCTCTCTTGATATTCCGGGTGATAATCCTATTGAATATCTTATCGAAAATGGATTTCTCGCCCGCCCGATTTTTCGCACTCTTCTTTCTAAACCTGGCGTCAATATCGGCGATGACGAATTAGCGCAGATCTCAGATGCATTGGAGATACCCGAAGAGATTGTGGCTTCCTTGTCAATGAGTGAGCAATACGTGACCGCAGTGCTTGAAGGAATTATGGAACTTCTTAGTACAGGCCATCAGCGCATTCTCGTTTTTGCTGCGACGGTTGATCACGCTCGAGTACTGACCGCTATACTCACTGCTCGCGATGTCCGTAGCTATGCGATAACAGGAGCAACACCGATACGTGTGAGGCAACAATCCATTAGGGCTTTCAAGTCGGATGACGGAGAACCAATCATTCTCGTCAACTTTGGCGTATTGACGACGGGGTTCGACGCGCCGAAGGCGAGTGCTGTAGTCATAGCTCGTCCGACACAGTCTTTGGTATTATACAGCCAGATGGTCGGACGTGCGATTCGTGGGCCGAAGGCGGGGGGCACTGAAACTTGTGAAATTTTGACGGTCGTTGATCCAAACCTGCCAGGGTTTGGCGATGTCACAGAAGCATTTCTGAATTGGGAGGATGTATGGCAATGAATGGCATGGGCGAGCAACTGACGTTTTCGATCTTGGATACCCCAAGGGCCGTCGAGGCACTGCGTGATAGCGGCTACATGTCTACTACGCATGCGCTTGCGGAACTCATCGACAACTCGATCGAGAGCGGAGCTACGTCAATAGAAGTCTTTGGAGTAACGCAACAAGATGATATCACAAAAAGATTTACACTTAAAGAGCTAGCCGTACTTGACAATGGTGGGGGAATGGATGCAGAGACTCTGAGAAGGAGTCTCCGTTACGGCGATGGAACGCGACGGGAACGACAGGGGATTGGACGCTTTGGCGTAGGGCTTCCCAACTCGTCAATGTCGCAGGCAAAGCAAGTGGATGTTTGGTCGTGGCAATCAGGCGTTACTAATGCACTGCATACTCGACTTTCTATCGTTGATGTGAATAGTGGTCTAAACGAGATCCCGGAACCGAAGTTGAAATCCATTCCAAACGTATACCGTAATAAAAGCCGCATGGAGTTTGGTGACTCTGGAACTCTCGTAAGGTGGAGTGATCTTGATCGAGTCGAATGGAAACGAGTATCGACGACTTTCCGGCATACGGAAGCCCTTCTGGGCAGGCTTTACCGACGTTTTCTCGCCAAGCCATCGGAGCGGCTACATTCCGACGACCCAAGAGATGACATTGGTCCCCGACGCACTATTCAATGCATACCCATCCAGCAGGTAGGAAACTCATTTAAAGTTGAAGAGGATGACATTGTAGAAGTGAGGCCGAACGATCCTCTTTACCTGATGAGTGGAACTTCATGTCTGGAAGACTTCGGTCCTGGTCCTATGTTTACGGAATTGGAAGGGAGTCCTTTTGTGGTGCCTGTGAAGTATAATGATCAGGAATATCCAGTACGTGTCCGGGCGGCTTATGCCCGTGCTCATGTTCGCGACCCTTCTAACCCTGAAGCTACTTGGCCTGAAGCGTACGCTGGATGGGATTCCGGTAGTACTCCGTGGGGAAAGCATGCTGGTCAGAATATGGGTGTATCTCTGATGCGAGCGCATCGTGAAGTTATGCTCGACGAATCTTGGGTAAGTGGCGACGACCCAAGAGAACGATGGTGGACAGTGGAAGTAGATTTCCCGACTGATCTAGATGAAGTATTCGGTGTCACCAATAATAAACAAGGTACGATGACCTTCCAGCGGCTTGCCCGATTCGACTGGAAACGAGAGGCCTTACCTGGTGAAGAATCGTTCGGTGATGTTCGCCGACGAATGGAAGAAGAAGGTGACCCTCGCGTCTCTCTTATAGATCTTCGCAGACAGATCGAAAACGCACGCAGGTTGATGCGACCTCGTGTCAGAGAAGCACGGCAGAGCCGAGGCGCACGCCATGTGCAAAGTGAAGACCAGAAAGCTGACGCAAAGGTCACTGCCGCTGTCAAGCATAGGATACAGGAAGGATACAAAGGAAAATCTGACCTTGCCGGTGAATCGGCAACTGAGAAGGAGCAAAGGGAAAAACAAGTCGAATCCTTGGTTGTAAAACATCGTATAGACGAACAAGATGCCCTTGAAAAAATAGATGAGACGATTAAAGCGGGAAACCTAGTGCGTTGGATCCAATCGTCGCAATCTAGTCCAGCCTTCTTTGATGTCGAAGCACTGCCCAACCTACTTCAAGTTGCGCTCAACACGGACCATCCTGTCTATTCACATCTCTATGAGATTATGCACCCTGATGTCGAAGAATTGACAGAGGATGAGGTTCGGGAACGACTCGCGAAAGCTGCCGCGGCTTTCCGCATTCTCATCTATTCGTGGGCACGCTATGAGGATGAGCAGACAGGCCGTGATCAGCGTCAGGTACGCAATGCACGTGTGGAATGGGGAAAGTACGCGGAAGAGTTTTTCGACGAAGACGATGGATCAATTGATCCTACAGATCTGGTATAGCAATCATGACTGCGGATAGTGGTACGCAGGGCAGTCGTATTCGCGCCCTTTTCGAGAATACAGAAGACGATGTTTCAATTATCGCACCGTTCATCAAGATAGACGCATTGAGATCATTGCTTAAAGTCATTCCTTCGGAAACACATCTGAGGTGTGTCACCCGATGGCTTCCCGAAGAAGTCGCTATAGGGGTATCCGATCCGGAGATATTAGACTTACTGGAGGAGCGTGGCAACTTCATTCTTACCTTGGTTGACAGGCTGCACGCCAAGCTCTACATCGCCGGTGACCGATGCCTCGTTGGTTCATCTAATGTGACTCTTGCAGGACTTGGTGAAGGAGGAGATTCCAATAATATTGAGATTCTTGTAGATACGACTATCGATGCTCCAGGAGTTGCGGAGACACTCGAAGAAATCTCTAACACAGAACGTCCAGCGACGAGGGCCATAGCACAAATTACACGTCGTTTAGCCGACAGTCTCTCCGCCTCAGCACTATCAACAGCCACTATTGAAATATCGTGGTTTCCAATCAGTCGGCGACCTCAAGACGCGTATCTATTTTACACACAACCACCGAGTGGATATACAAAAGCTGCTGACCGCATCCTGTTAGATGACTTGGTCAAAGCTAATCTTCAGCCGGGCCTTGAGGAAGGTGAATTCCGATCCGAGATTCGTTCCTTGCTTCAGACTATACCTATAGCGGAGAGTTTTCTCAACACAACTGAAGACACTACACTCACTTTCGCCGACACGCACTCTTATTTTAAGGAAATCGCCGGAGACCAGTTCTCTGCCAATGAACTATGGCTCGCATTTGTCGAATGGATGGCGCACTTCTTTAACGATCAAGTTATGAGACAAGAGATAACAGAGATTGCACTCCGGCGTGCCCAGATACTGATTCAGTGATACAATCCCTACGCCGTTGAGTCCCGTTTGGTATTCGAATGTAATGTTACGATATGGCAGATTTTTTTTGAATAAAGTCTCTTGACTTTATGTATGTTTAGTGTTACATTACACTGCAATTGGAGGAAAATATGGCTACATTTGGAGAGACCATCAAACAGTGGCGACTTAATTTACGTCTTGGTTTACGAGAGTCCTCTAAAGAGATTGGAATTTCAGCAACCTATCTGAGCCGACTCGAAAATAATAAGGAGAATCCACCACAAGCTGATAAACTTGTACAGATCGCAAAAGTTTACGATAAAACGGAAGATGAAATCTTCAGTCTTGCGGATCGGGTGCCCCCCGATATTGAAGAAACCTATAAGAAAAATGATGTTTACAAAGAAAAGTTGCCAGAATTGATGCGGACAATTGCACAACAAAACCTTACGGCCCCTGAATGGGATCAATACATAGAAGATACAAAGAACCGGCATAATCGGTAATGGTGTAGGAGGTTACTTTTGGTTGTCGTTCCTTACTTAACATACGATCATATGGAGGCAGTGGCTCAAAAACTGCTGTTTGAATACGAACAAGAGAGGGGGCAATTGACTCCACCAATCCTTATTGATGACATTATCGAAAACCACCTAAAATTATCTCTTGAAATTGAAAATCTTAGAGATGAACTGGGATGTTCAGATATTTTGGGTGGAATTTACTTCTCGGAACGTCGAATCGTGATCGATAGTTCCCTCGCAGAAGAGGATGGACGATATAACTTCACAGCAGCCCATGAGGTAGCACATTGGGAACTACATCGAGAGCTTTTTATGTCCAACTCCAATCAAACCGATATTGTCTGCCGAGATTCGCAAAAAAGACAAAGAGAAGAATACCAGGCCGATTTCACTGCTGCGTGTATATTGATGCCTCGTAATCTTCTGGCTCAAGCTGTACGTGAATATTACGGAAAAGAAGTCTATCCGTTTAAACGGGGTACGAAGTTTCGCCAATACGACGACTGCGTTGACCATGTAGCTAGAAATTTCAATAAAACTTTCGGCGTGTCTATACAGGCGATGATGATTCGGTTGAAGCGGACACAACTGGTGCGCGATACCACAGCGGATCTGATAGACTCGTCAAGTCTGTATGCTAATTAAGGGTTAAACGGGTAAGAAGTATGTTATGATTATTTGACATTTGTCTTTGTTTTTTTATTTTAATTGTTTAGTGTTTTGTTACATTAAACGATTAAGTGGTAGCTAATCATTCAAGGAGGTGTACCGTGTAAGATTGCTCATAAAAAATTGTTGGTCCCAGCGGTGGGGTTACTAGCTGAGAACAAACTGTTATTAAAGGTGAACGGCCCTCGCCCAAATCCAATCAGGGCTACGTAATCACAGATCGAACTAAGAACAATAGTGGACGTGGTTAATGCGATCCTGTTTTGATAGCCATGAGGCTAAAATTCGATTTCTAATTTTTCAAAATACCTATGTGTTTAACACTATATCCCATAAGGAGGATATTATGGCAAACGTAAGTGATGTATCTGAGGCGATCCGGGAAGAAATCCTCGATGAAATCGCCGATCTCGAAGAATATGCAGCACGCGGAGAACGCCCACCGCAGTGTCGTGGTTACCGTATTCGCGTCAATCGTGAGCGATTCGTAATGTATGACTCGAAACCGACGCGTGAAATGATTCTGGAAACAGCGGGTTTAATCCCTGTCAAGGAATGGACACTCCGACTCGTAGTACGGAGTTGCAAGCCCGAGTTGATCAAGCAGGACGAACAGGTCGATCTTACACGCCCCGGGGTCGAAAAATTCAAGGCCCTACCGCGTGACCAGACGGAGGGTTGAAATGTCGCGGCATCATTTTGAACTTCTGGCAGAAGATCACCAATTTTTGGATGATTACGGTTGCCCATGGGAGACCATCTCTGATGGCTCCCAATGGGTGCTGCTGCATAATTTCAGTACCCAGCACTCTGGGTATAACCATCAACGTGTCACCGTAGCAATCCGTCTGGAAACCGGATATCCGAAGACGCCTCTGGACATGGTGTATTTCTACCCGGCACTTGCGCGCAAGGATGGAAAGCAGATTGGAGCTATCCAAGCGACACAGCCGATCAACGGCAAGGCCTTTCAAAGGTGGTCTCGGCACCGCACGGGCACGAACCCCTGGATCGTCGGTCAAGACAACCTCGGGACACACATACTCTTGGTCGAGGACTGGCTACGTCGGGAATTTGAAAAGTGAGATAGACAAATGGAAGTGACACTTACTTTAACCGAAGATCAACACGAAGAGCTTAAAGCGCATCTCTTTCCAGGTGATGGATATGAGGCATCGGCGATCATTCTTTGTGGGAGATGTACCGGAGATCGGCGACATCGTCTGGTTGCGCGAGAAGTGCATCCTATCCCGTATAAACAATGCTCTGAGCGTACACCTTTACGTGTAACTTGGCCGACTGATGTCATTACTCCTCTACTTGATCGCGCTGAAAAGCACGGGTGGACAGTGATAAAGAGTCATAGCCATCCTAACGGTAGAGCACGGTTCTCCAAAACTGATGATGAAGGTGATCGCAAACTAATACCCGCGGTTCGCGACTGGTTCGATGATGATTTCTTTCACGGTAGCGTTGTCATGCTCCCCAATGGAGAGATATTTGGCCGCTATCTTGATGGTAAGGGTGATTTTGTACCTCTGGCACACATCAACGTAGTTGGGGACGATCTCCTATTTTGGTATGCCGATCCACACGGCGACAATATCCCAGATTTTGTGGCGTCTCACACCCAAGCATTTGGTGAAGGAACCTTTGAACGCATTCGCCGTCTGTCGATTGCAGTTGTTGGCTGTTCCGGGACCGGCAGTCCGGTGATTGAGCAACTTGCTCGACTCGGTGTTGGGGAACTGGTGCTCGTTGATGAAGACATTATTGAAGAACGGAATATCAACCGTATCTTGAACGCAACAATGAATGACGTGCAAGACAGTCGGTACAAAGTCGGCGTTCTCACCGAGGCGATCAATCGCATCGGCATCGGAACCCGCGTTATTCCCTTGGCTACGAATCTTTGGACACCGCAGGCAGTACGGGCCGTTGCACAATGCGATCTCGTTTTTGGGTGTGTAGATACAATTGACGGGCGTTTTCTGCTCAACACACTCGCTACCTACTACATACTTCCCTATATAATGCGAATAAAGAGTTGAAAAGATCGCGTTCTTGCCAGATGATTGAGTAGTCAAAGCAATCATCAACCCTTAAAAAGGAGCAAGAACGCGATGGATTGGCAAGATAGACTCATCGGTTTGTATCTGTATATATGCCAG
>JAJEDY010000003.1 GCA_022821275.1 Candidatus Latescibacterota bacterium
CCGATAAACACAAAACACACAAAAATAATGCGATAAGCCAGAATGGATTTTATACCAAAAAGATATTCCCACGCTCGCTCGCCGTAATAAGACCAGGAGATCATCGTCGAATACGCAAAAAGCATTACGGCAAATGCGAGCACATAACGCGCTCCGGGAATAAATGAATCAAATGCCGCAGCCGTCATTTTAGCACCCACGAGAGATTCACCCTGCTGAAACTCCAACTGATACGCACCTGTAATCATACAAACCAATGCCGTCATCGAACATATAATAACGGTATCGATAAAAGGCCCGATCATTGCAACTATCCCTTCACGCGCAGGCTCATCGGTCTGCGCTGCTGCGTGGGCAAATGCTGCAGAACCCAATCCCGCCTCATTGGAAAAAGCCGCCCTGCGTACCCCGTGAACCAGAACCCCCAGGAAGCCGCCATACATAGCTTCTGGCGTAAACGCCTGTGAAATAATACTCGCAATAAGCACAGGAACATCAGTAATATGGGACAGAATAATCAAAATTGAAGTCAGAACATATAGCCCACACATAAAGGGCACAACGCGCGATGTTACATTGCCAATGCGCTTAATACCACCAATAATGACAATAGCGACCATCGCCGCCATAAAAAGCCCGATAACCCAGTTATACGTTTTAAATCCTTCGGCCACAGTACCGAGAATTTCAACCGTCTGATTTGCCTGAAACATATTGCCGCCACCCAGAGAACCGCCAATCGTCAACAGGGCAAAAAGGATGGCAAATGGACGCCCCAATGCCCGGAGACCTTTTTCTCCAAGACCGTGTTCCAGATAATACATCGGGCCACCCGACACGCGGCCATCGGGGTGGATTTTTCTGTGCATAACCGCCAGCGTACAGGACGCTAACTTTGACGCCATGCCAAAAAACGCCGAGACAATCATCCAGAAAACAGCACCGGGACCACCTGCACTCACAGCAATGGCAACGCCCGCGATATTCCCCAATCCCACAGTTGCAGACAGCGCACTGGTCAATGCCTTAAAATGAGAAATCTCACCGGGATGATCGGGGTGATCATACCGACCCCGAATCACATTGAGCGAATGCTTGAATCCGCGAAACGTAATCCAACCAAAATAAAAAGAATAATAGATGCCACCCCCGACCAGCACAATAATGATCAATGGTAAGCCCAGACCAAAATCAAAGAAAAAAATCGAAAACAGAAAATTGGCTGCAGCCCCCAGGTGTTCATTCAACGCCGCGATAAACATCTGTATCCCGCCATCCGATTCACCCGATGATGCTTCCTGTGCAAATGCATAACCGACGGCAAACAGACCCAGAAGCCAGGCAAACCAAAAAAACGTGCGATTCTTGAAAGACATGCAAACTCCTTTGTTTGGTAAGGCACCCTTAAACGAACTTTCTCGCTTGAACAAAACATTAAATAAACAATGCGACCTTGATCCTCCTAACTATATACAGAACGTGTACGTGCCGTTGAAGTTCATCGTGAAGACGCCTCGACATAGCACATCGCGCCCCAACAACATTTGATAAGGAGACTGTATAGCCAATTCCAGCATTTGCAGACTGGACAACACTATCGGTGGATTAAATGGCAGCAACAAATCTATGATATATTGATTGACCGGCTCTGCACCGGTAGCCGACACCATAGGTTGCTTGCCCACAGGATGTGCACCTATCGCCTTGGCCGCCGAGGCTGCTATACACGTACAGGTTGCACCGGTATCCATCAAGGCGGCGAACCACTTAACCTGCCCCTGAGTAGCTGTACCAGGGAGGGCTATTCCCACATTTGCCATCGGCCCCAGTGCGGTTTTATATTCCCCGGTGAAACACGGCATGCGAATAGAATCCCAATTCAATTGGTCCCTGTACAACTTCCTGAACAGAGAAGTAAGAATCCTGTTTATATAACTCCTGTCCAGCCACATAAGCATCGCGGGCAGTGTCGAAGAACGCTACAATTTCACCATCGCGCATCAAGGCAAATTTGCCTCCGTGGCTCTGCATCAACTCGGGCAACCGCTTTACAAAAGCATTGTAATTGCGATCCACCTGCTCTTGTTGTTTGGACATAATAGCCTCCTTCTTTTTTCAATAATACAAACAAAACGGGGGGATGTATAGCACTTTTACGCCCTCCGTGACTTTCTCCTTGCACTTTACCCTCGCGTTGAGCAGATTAAATATCCAGACAAACAACCATACAGTATGGAATACGCATGTCAAACTCACTACTTCATCGCTATCTGCCTTTTCTCAACTGGATTGGAGAACTCAAGGATCGGCACATCTTACGAGCCGATATTATTGCGGGCATCACTCTATCGCTGGTCTTGATCCCCCAGGCCATGGCCAATGCCCAACTGGCTGAGATGCCCCCCTACTACGGCTTCTATGCGGCATTTGTCCCCATCATCGTCAGCGCTCTCTTCGGATCTTCTCGCCAACTCTCCACAGGACCCGTCGCACTCGTCGCCTTGATGGTCGCCTCGGAATTGGGACAACTCGCAGTTGACGAACAGGCGTATATCGCCTATGCGATCCTGCTGGCTCTCATGGTTGGCCTCTTGCAGTTGGGTTTGGGCATATTGCGCCTGGGCGTATTGGTGAACTTTCTCTCTCATCCGGTAGTACTCGGTTTTACCAATGCCGCAGCCATCATTATCGGCACATCGCAAATCGACAAATTATTCGGCGTCACAGTAGAGCGCGGCGGGGCACATTACGAACGCATGATACGCATGTGGGACGTCATCTCTGCTGGCTCTCACTCCCCCACCCTGATCATGGGCCTCTCTGCCATCGCACTGTTATTTATTTTGCGCCGCATCAACCCGCAAATACCAGGCGTGCTGATTGTCGCCATCCTGACAACAGGCGTTTCCTATCTCATCGGATTTGAACAAAACTACGGCGGACAGGTCGTGGGCAACATCCCCGAAGGCATCCCCGCATTTGCACTGCCAATAATTGATTGGGGCATCGTACCACATATTCTCAGCGCCACCATAACCATCGCACTCATCGGATATCTGGAAACCATTTCAATAGCCAAAGCCATTGCCACGCAAACCCGTCAACGCATTGACGCCAACCAGGAATTGCTCGCACAGGGCTTGAGCAATATCGCCGGCAGTTTTTTTCAGAGTTTTCCCGTCTCCGGCTCTTTTGTCCGATCAACCGTCACATTGCGCGCTGGCGGACAAACCGGCCTGGCATCTGTCATCGCCGGGCTGGTCGTCATCTTGCTCCTTCTCTTCTTCACCCAACTCCTATACCACATGCCCCTATCCACCCTGGCGGCAATCGTCATCGTCTCTGTCACCGCCCTGATTCACGTCAAACCCATCATAAGCGCGTGGAAAGTACACAAGCACGACGGCATTGTCGCCATAGCGTCATTTGCGCTCACCCTCATATTCGCGCCACACCTCGACCAGGGCATCTTGATCGGTGCGACCTTATCAATCGCCCTCTACCTCTACCGCACGATGAAACCGCGCGTGGCCTTCCTCGCCCGCCATCCCGATGGCGCGTTTCGAGACGCCGTAGAACACGATCTGGAGTTGTGCGATGCGATTGCCACCATCCGATTTGACGGCTCATTGTACTTTGGCAGCGCAGGTGCTTTTGAAGACGCCGTATTGGAACGGATTCGCGATCCCAAATTGCGCTATGTGATTGTCGATACCGAAGGTGTGAATGAAATTGATGCGACGGGGAAAGAAATGCTGGTCGGCGTGGTGCAGCGGCTCCACGAAGCTGGCATTGAGGTTCTATTCACGCGTACAAAAAAACAGATCATGGACGCACTCAATCGCGCAGGCGTACTCGAAGAAATCGGTCGCGACCGATTTTACACCACCCTCGACCGCGTATTAGCTCATGTTTGGGAGGCACTGGGAGATCAATATCCCTGCGACAGATCGTGCCCCGCCGAGTGTCCACTCCATCGCCCCAGACCAGATGGAGACGTGTTTTATCGCGTGTAGAATTAAATGTACAAACTATAACATTTTTAACAATTTATTACAATTTTCATGGGAACGAAAAGTGCTATCACTTGTCTAAAATATTGTAGTTGTAAATCGGGCTGACTAATGACCACTGGATACTGGATACTAATCGTTACAATTATTGTTGATTTTTTTTTGTAAAATGATACTTTAGATAGTCAGAATTTTGCATCATAACAGATTGTTTCTCTTCAATTTCAGACAATCTGATTCAGTTCTAATCCGAAACAGCGCAACTGTCCCTTTCACCACAGGAGGAAGTCTATGAGACGGACGAGTCTGTTTTTCTTGTTGTTCATAGCCCTGGCATTCTCGGCCAGTGCTGTTTTTGCCGGATCAACCGGTAAAATTGCGGGCAAGGTCGTGGATAAATCTACGGGCGAGACCCTGCCCGGTGCCAATGTCGTCATTGAAGGCACCACATTGGGCGCAGTGACAGATCCCGATGGTAATTATTTCATCATCAATGTGCCGCCGGGTTCTTATACCGTCAATGCGAGTATGGTCGGCTATCACAAAGCGACACAGACCAATGTGCGAGTCTTTATCGACCTGACCACAACGGTGAATTTCTCCGGTGAATTTGGACTCGTCGAAGAGACCATTCAACTGGCAGAGATCACGGTGGTTGCCGAACTCCCGGTGGTGCAACCCGATATTTCCGCCAATGTCGCCAATATCTCCGCGCAAGACGTCGAAAACCTGCCATTGACCAGCGTGAACGAAGTCGTGCGATTAGAGGCGGGTGTGCTGTCCACTGCCAATGGCGACTTGTCGATTCGAGGCGGCGATTTGAATGAGATCGCCTTTTCGGTCGATGGTTTGTCCATGCGAGATGGCCGCGAAAACGAACCGTATTCAACGGTGAGTTATACCTCAATCAAAGAAATGAGCGTGCAGTCGGGTGGGTTCAACGCCGAATACGGCAACGTGCGCTCGGGCCTGGTCAATATCGTGACCAAAGAAGGCGACAAACAGCGCTACAACGGCGATGTGTTGTTGCGGTACAGCGGCGCACAGCGCGATTATTTCGGCCCGCTACCCAATAGCCCAAACAGCTATTTCTGGCGCCCATTCACCGATCCCGATGTAAAAAACGTGGGCAGCCATTCGCCCGAAAGCAAATGGGATGTGTACACGCGGCGGCAGTATCCGCAATGGGCCGGGTGGAACACCATTGTGAGACGCTGGGCCGACGCCCCTGCCGATCCGTATCACGGTGTGGGCGTGAGAGACACCGGCGTAGATGAATCGACTTTGCCAACCAGTGAATTACAAGTAGATGATGCAGTCATCACAGAGTTGTTCGAATGGTATCGCCGCAAAGATTTGGAAGTTCGCAATGCGGATTTCGATATCGATCTGGGTTTTGGGGGGCCTTTAATACCCGGAATGGGCAATCGCCTTGGCGGTCTGCGGTTCTTTGCTTCGGGCAAACGCGAGCGCAGAGCGTATATGATGCCCCGCGTGATTGATGAATACGAAAACGACTGGGGCCGCGTGAAGGTCACGTCGGATATTCGCAGCAGCATGAAATTGAGCGTAGAGGTTATGTCTGGCAAAGAATTTGGACTGACGCCAAACAGAAGCGGCTTCCCCGGTATGTTGCGAGGCAACCAGGAATTGGGGAGCAGGCTTAACAACGACGACCGAATTTGGAGCGATCACGTCGATAACACCCTTCAGATCAAGCGTAACAATATTGGCCTCAGCTTTTCACACGTGCTGAGTCCCAGAACATTTTACGAGTTCCGCGTTCAGAGGATGCAATCGGACTATTTGACCGAAAAGTATCCCGACCGCGATCTGAAGGCTGTTGAAAAGACCATTCCCCGCAATTCGGACTTCGCGCCTCCCAATCCGTCTTTGCAGGTTTCAGAGGTCACGCAAAATCATATCGGTTTGACTGGCGCGCCTCTGGGCGGCTGGTTTTTGAAGAACGAAATTTTTGTCGATGGCCTGGAATTTGGTGGCCACTGGGCCGAAGGACGCGACGACTCTGAAGTCGTAGCCTATACAACGCGGTTTGACATCACGAGCCAGCGCAGCCAGGTCGCGCAGTTTAAGGCGGGGTTTGAATGGATTGCCAGCGATTACAATGTCAACCACGGAAGATATGAGCTGTTTTTCAAGAACAACGCAGCTCCCAAATACGTATGGCAACGCACTCCCCAGCAATTTGCTGCATACGTGCAGACCAAGCTCGAATTCAATGCCATGATCGCCAATCTCGGCGTGCGTCTGGATCACTGGAATGCGAGTGGCGAGTGGTGGGTGTACGAAGATTTTTCATCGGCATTTGGAGCCAAAATCGGCAAAGACAATCTCGAGGAAGCACTCGATCAGACGCCGGTCAAGAAGCTGACGTATTTAAGCCCACGCCTGGGCATTTCGTTCCCGGTGACAGCAGACAGCAAATTGTTTTTCAACTACGGGCATTTCCGCCAGATGCTCAACCCGCACAACCTCTTCCTCGTGGACGAAGTCAACACCGGTGCGGTGTCGCAGATCGGCAACCCCAACCATCCCATGCCGCGCACGATCAATTACGAACTCGGCTTTGAGCAAAATTTGTTCGACCGGTATTTGCTGCGCTTGAGCGGCTATTACAGAGCCAACGACGACCAGGCAATTGGCGTGCGCTATACCAATCTGGATCAAACCGTGGCGTACTCGCTTTTTGAGCCTCTCAACTACGACGATATCCGGGGCTTTGAAATGACAGTGCGAAAACGCAGGGGCAAGTGGTTTGGCGGATTTGTCAACTATACGTATATGCAAACTAAGGGCGGCAACTTTGGCCGGCGCGAGCTGTTTGAAAACCGCCAGACACAGGCCACTTTTGACGCAACCTCAACACGGCACTATCAGAGCCGTCCCGTCAGCCGTCCCTTTGGCAGAATGGGACTGGAATTTTACACGCCGCGAGACTTCGGTCCCCAGGTCTCAGGGTTTTATCCCCTGAGCAATTGGGACATGTCTCTGGTGGGCAACTGGCGAGCCGGTCAGCACTTTAATTGGTACGGTCCAGAAGCTGGCGCGATCCCCGGTCTGACGAATAATGTTCAATTCACGAGTATTAAGAATCTGGATTTGCGCCTGACCAGGCAATTTGCGATGATGGGCGTCCGGGCAATGTTCTTTTTAGACGTCGATAATGTATTGAACCTCAAGCGTCTGAATAACGCATCTGATGGCCCTTCCGGCAGCGACCGAGACTGGGAATTCTACATGTCGTCCTTGCATTTACCAGAAGACACATTTGGCGAGTTTGAACCTACTTATGCGTTCATTCCCGGCAATGACTCGCCCGGCGCTTTCAGAGATTACGGCACGGAGTTTGTGCCCATTGAAATTGTCAATGCAGCCAGCGAACTGCCCGCCAATGGATTGCCCGGCGACGCGGAAATCACGGCTGGACTGCCTACGGGTCTGGAATCCGACCGCCGCGTGTTGTGGTATGTGCAGGAAACAGGGCAATATCACGAATATCAAAATGGAAACTGGGCGCAGGCCAATCAGGACTTTGTAAATGAAGTCCTGGACAACAAACTGTATATCGACATGCCCAATAACGACTTTATCTGGTTCTTGAACCCGCGCCGGGTGAACCTGGGCTTGCGGTTCTCGTTCTAAGAAGATTTTTGAACGCGACTTATCAGGAGAACTATTATGAACAGATTGTTAAAACCGCTGGTCGGAACAGCTTTTGCACTCGTGGCTCTGGTGTTCTTTGGTCAGCCAACCGAAGTGCAGGCACAGGCGGAGTTGATGTGGCTGGATGTGGGCGATTATCACTATCGATACGCATCGACAGGCACAGAGCCTTCGATCACACAACCCCCGTTTCGGGCACGTGTGAAATACTGGCCCGGTATTTATGCTCGAGAAGGTGGCACACATGTGCGCAGCCGCCATTATATCGGAGTAAGGGATTTTACCGATGAAAACGGACAAGTCTGGTCGTTCAAAGTCGCCCGTGCAGGACCTCGCGTTTTTGACCTGGGCGAACACTTTGCATTGCCCATGGAACTGGTTGGAAAATTTGAAAAGCCAGATGTATTTGTCGATGGATTTCAGACATTCGTCAGACCCACAGTGCTCACGCGCGTCGATCCCTCTATTCCGTCAGATCGCATGATTGTTCGCGGAGCCAATTCCAATGTGGGTATCACATGGGAAGAGAAGATATACGCATTCTCAACCCCGTATCACGACGACTATCACATCAGGGAAATGACATGGACCAATACGGGCAATATCGATGACGATGAAGAGATCGAATTGCCCGACCAGACGTTGAAAGAAGCGATGTTCTCATTTGCAGCCAAAGAACACCTCTGGGGACCCCGCTCAGTTACAAGTGCTGGTGTCTCGGGTACGATGTGGGATTATGTGGGCGACGGCAAAGAAGATGTGGGCAAATGGACAGGCATACGCGCCACGCTCGGCTGGATTGGCAATGGTACGCGCGTTTCCTTTCTAAACCGCATCGGAGGACCTATCTGGCGAGGTGGGCGCGGAAATGTTAATTATCGGATTACAGAAGGCGACTCCATCGGTCGGCTCGGTGGCGCTTATATGCTGACCCGCGCGATCTTGCACGCAGATACAAGCCCATCAGATCCGACGAATGATCAGGGCCAGCCCAGAACGACGGGTTTCACCCGCGGCGGCGATGCAATTACCAACCCGTCGTTTGGCGATGCCGAGCAGATGAAAGACACGTACCATTTTATGCATCCGGACCTGACCTATGCCGAGTATGGCAACCCGGGTACCGATGGTCACTTTTTTCCGCACGAAGCCGACCGTTCAGCACCGCCGGATCCTGCCGGTCCTTTCGATTCGGAATCGTGGTACGAACGCATGGCCGCTCAAATCGATATCGATCGCATGCGGAGTGGCGGTATGGTGCCAGCGTTTGCTTTTGGTCCCTACACACTACCTCCAGGCGAAAGCGTCAGTATCGTCTGGATTGAAGGCATGTACGGGCTGGACCGGGATGTGGCTGTTGCTGTGGGCACGGCTTACAAAAATTCGGGCTATGACGAGACACTGCCCATTACCTATGAAGGCCAGACCCACACGAAAAATCGCTGGGCGCTGGGCACCCGGGATTCGATCTATCACATGATCCGCAGGGCAACGGCAAACTGGCAATCGGGTTATAATATTCCGCACCCCCCACTGCCGCCCAGAGTTTTCAATGTGCAGTCTGGTTCTGATCAAATTGTGCTTTCGTGGGAGACCTTTGCCAATGCCAATCACACGGGTTTTGAGATCTGGCGTACGCGCAATTTTTATGAAGGCACTGTGGATGACCTCTGGGAATACACATTGATCGCCACTCTGGGACCAGAGGCACGCGAATACGCAGACACGGACGTGGTGCGCGGCATCAGTTATTTCTACTATATCCAATCCGTAGGACAGGTGAACAGCGATGGAACTGGACTCACGCCCACCGGCATGGTGATGAAAAGCAGCCGGTATTATACGCAGACCTACGATCCCGCGTTTTTGAAGCGCCCCCCCGGAGGCGTAATGAGTGACGTGCGCGTTGTACCCAATCCATACGTGTTGGAAGCCGACCAGAATATTCGATTCCCAGACCAGCAGGACAAGCTGGCATTTTTCGAAATTCCCGGGGAATGCACCATCCAGATTTTCAGCGAACTGGGAGAGTCGATTTTCACCATCGAGCACACAGATGGCACAGGGGATGAATTTTGGAACCTGACCACAGAGTCGAATCAGGTGATTACGAGTGGCATTTATTTTGCCGTGATCACAGACACTCAGACCGGCGAAAAGATAATCAAAAAATTCGTCGTTATTCGTTAAAATTCAAAAGCAACCACAGATGAACACAGATAGACACAGATGGATATAGGTAAACATAAACAGGCTACGGTGTTTATCTGCGGTTTCAGTTTATGGAGTATTTCAATGACCAGAAAATTTCTTACTTATGTCGCGCTGAGTCTGATGTGTCTGACGCCGCTCTATGCACAGGACCCGGTGGATACGACAGATCCAGACGATCTTCCCGTGCCCGAACCAGGACAGGATCTTCCGCGCGAACGCCGCGCACAAGCGGGCTTTAAGTTTTTGAGCGTATCGCCCGATGCGCGCGCCGCCGCCATGGGCGATGCGTATTCCGCATTGAGAGTGGGGGCATCGGCGATGTTTTACAACCCCGCATCAATGGCGTATGCCACGCGCAAATTTCAACTCTCTGCCGGGCAGGTCCAGTGGATTGCAGATGTGACCTACAATATGGGCAGTGTTGCATTGAATACGGATTGGGGCGTTTTGGGGGTGTCAATGGTTGCCGTCGATTACGGCGATTTTGAACGCACCATTCGCGCGGACAACGAAAAGGGATTCCTCGATGTGGGCACGTATAGCCCCTCTGCCTGGGCAATCGGACTCGGTTATGCACGCGCTATTACCGACCGCTTTTCGGTGGGCGGCAATATACGCATCGCCAAGCAATCGTTCGGCAATGTTCCCGTGGGGCTTGAAGGCGCATCGCCCGTAAATAAATCTTTTAGCGAGCGCTCGACCATTGTCGATTTTGGCGTGCTCTACTGGACGGGTTTTAAGAGCCTGACATTGGCGCTGAACACGCGAAACTTCTCTCAGGAAAACAAGTATAGCGAAGAGAGTTTTGAATTGCCGCTGACGTTCCGCATGGGATTGGCGATGGATTTGATCGATCTCACGGATATGGATAAGGATACCCATTCCATCATTCTATCGGTAGATACCGAGCGCCCACGCGACTTTTCCGAGCAAGTCAAGATCGGGGTGGATTATACGATTATGAAGACCCTGTCTTTGCGCGCCGGATATGTGACGCCAACCGATGAGCAAGGCATCTCTCTGGGCGTCGGTTTTGGCCGCGACCTGGGCAGCCTCGCTTTGCGCGTGGATTATGCGTACACCGATTTTGGCGTATTTGACAATGTCAACCGCTTGACGCTTCAGGCGGGCTTTTAGCCTCTATCCCCGCCATTTTGAAAAGGGAGCCTGTTTTTGACCGGCTCCCTTTTTTACGTGACGTCCACGGCTAACCGACCCCTACCATGGCAGAATCCGCACAAAATATTCAGCCACAAAAGCCGAGTAACAGGAGTTTACGCACGTATCGAACCGCTGTTGCGTCGGTCGCCATGATCCTGGTCAGTGTGCTGTGGAATGAATGGATGCCGTATTACACATCGGGATCCAATATCAGCCGCAGCCATTTTCCCGTAGCACTCTACTATCCCTTTTTGATCTTGTGTATATGCAACTTGCTGGCAAATCATCGGCGATCAGCCTATGCGTTGACGCGGTCGGAACTGCTGGTGGTCCTGGCTTCTGGGCTGGTCGGCATCTCGGTGTCTTACGACGGGATCAGCGGGCATCTGATCGGCGTGGTAGCCGCGCCTTATTATTTTGCCTCAACGGAAAACGGCTGGACCACGTACTTGCTCGAACACATCCCGAACTGGCAAGTGCCGACCAATGCGGGCGGAGAGATGACGCGGTTCTACGAGGGCGGAAAGGGAACATTCCCCTGGCGCGTATGGGTCACACCGATATTCTGGTGGACGTGTTTTTTGGGCGCAATGGGATTTGCGGCATTCAGCGTCGTGGTGATTTTGCGAAAGCAATGGGTGGATTACGAGCGACTGGCATATCCGCTTGTAGAAGTGGGCAGCCTGCTGACCGAGACCGAGCCGGGCGGCACGCTGGAAAAAATGCTCCGATCCCCATTGTTCTGGATCGCATTTGGCCTTGTGATGGCGTTAAAGCTGTGGAATATCGGATCTTATTTTTCGCCTGCATTCCCACATATCTCCATTGAGGGAATGAACTGGCGGGCTTTTCCCGATTTTCCCGCATTGCCCTTTCGCCTCAGTTTTTACGCCATAGGTTTTGGCTATTTTGCGCGGTTAGATGTGTTGTTCAGCGTGTGGTTTTTTATCGTCTTGACGGCATTTCAGATCTATGCCTCGAATATATTTGGCTATCCCCTCGGTTCATCCAGTCTGCACTGGGAAAATGAGCTATTAAACTGGCAGAGCATGGGCGCACTCATTTTTCTCGCGGTGTGGGGCTTGTGGATGGCGCGCGCACATCTGAAGGCCGTATGGCGCAAAGCCTGGGATCCGAGTTGTGAAATAGATGACCGCGGAGAGTTATTGTCATACCGCACGGCTGTATTTGGCCTCGTGCTCTCGCTCGTGTTTGCAACGTGCTGGCTGGTCGCAACCGGCATGGCGTTGTGGGTTGCGATAGTATTTCTAATTCTGGCGATGTTGTTATTTTTGGGCCTGGCACGCGCTGTGTCCGAACTGGGCCTGGTCTATGCCTATTATCGGTTGGAGCCAAATGACGCGGTCGTGCAGGCATTTGGCTCGGCGTCCATCATAGGGGTTTCGAGCATCACCGCGCTGGCATTTATGCGGGTATTCAATTTTTTTCCCGACATCGGCAAAGGCTTTTTGATGCCGTCGTTTTCGCAGGCGGTGAAAGCAGTGGATAAGACCGTAACACCCCGGCGGATTACAGGCGTGATCTGGGCGTCGCTCGCCGTGGGCTTTGTGATTTCGATTGTCAACACGCTTTACTTGAGTTATGAATACGGGGCTTATAATCTGGGCAATATGGGCCTCAAACACGTCGGCCCGAGGGCATTTGATTTTGCGATGAACGCAATCCGCAATCCCCTGGGTCTCGGCGGCGATGGCCGCGTGATGTGGGCGGGAGTTGGCGCCGGTACAATGGCGATTTTGACCCTGATTCGCTATTGGATACCCGCCTGGCCCCTGCATCCAATTGGTCTGGCCATGCAAGGAAACTACGGCGTGAGTAAAACGGTATTCTCAGTATTTATTGTGTGGTCGATCAAAGTTGTTGTGATGAAGATGGGCGGTGTGCAGCTATACGAAAAAGGAAAGCCGTTTTTCATCGGCCTGCTGGCAGCACAAGCATTCAGCACGGGATTGGTATTTGTCATAGATTGCATCTGGTTCCCCTTGCAGGGACACAATGTACACAATTTCTAAAGCGCAATGATGACCCGAAGAACATTTATACAACAAAGTCTCGCAACTGCGGGTGCGCTGGCAATTGCCCCGTCGGCTTTTGCATCAAAACCACAGGTGATGACTGTAACCGGACCGATAGCACCCGAGCAGATGGGATTTACCCTCCCCCACGAACACATCATGTCCATTTTTGGTGGACAACCGGCCAAAGTGGCGCAATACGACGAAAAAAAATTATTCGTCAGGGTTATCCCCTATCTCAAAATGCTAAAAGTATTTGGTGTGCAAACGATTTGTGAATGCACGGGGGCTTATTTTGGACGGCGCGTGGATTTGCTCCGGCGCATCTCACGAGAAACCGGGATGCAAATACTGACCAATACCGGATACTTTGGTGCAGCGCACGATCGCTATGTGCCAGCGCACGCCTTTGAAGAAACGGCTGATCAAATAGCCCAACGCTGGATTGATGAGTGGGAAAACGGGATTGATGGGACAGATATTCGCCCGGGATTTATCAAAATTGGCGTTGACCCCGGCATGCCATCCGACATAGACAAAAAACTCATTTTAGCAGCGGGCAAAACCCATCTCAAAACGGGGCTGACAATTGTTTCGCACACAAGTGGCAGCACAGATGCGGCCGTCGAGCAGGTTGCGATGCTCGAAGAAATGGGTGTACCCCCAGGAGCCTGGGTCTGGGCACACGCACAACGCGTCAAGGATCCCGCCGACCTGACCCCCATAGCGCAGGCAGGTGCATGGATCGGACTGGATAGTATTCGCGACGAAACCCTCAATCAACATCTCGATGTGCTGCGCCACATGAGAAGATTTGGCGTGTTGCCCCGGGTTTTGCTTTCTCACGATGGCAATTCATTTGG
Organism: Candidatus Latescibacterota bacterium; assembly: GCA_022821275.1. GTDB lineage: Bacteria > Latescibacterota > UBA2968 > UBA2968 > UBA2968 > VXRD01. Next base: position 13,972 of record JAJEDY010000003.1, read on the forward strand.
ATATGGCGACCGTCCCTTTAAGCCTTATAATGCCATTTTTGACCAATTTATCCCGCTAATGCGAAAAGCGAACTTTACCGATGAAGACATTCATCAGATCACAGTCAAAAACCCACAAGAAGCATTTGCCATTCGAGTTCGGAAAATTCAAGAGCAACCACAGATGAACACAGATGAACACAGATAAAAGGCAAAAGCGAAAGAGCGAGAGGTTGGGAGGCTGGGTCTGATAGCTGACTGCTGAGAGCCTGGGGCTGCTGAGAGCTGGGCGGCCTAACAACCGGAGATACTCATGAACCGACGCGAATTTATCAAACAAACTGCCGTGGCGACCGTTGCAATGCCATCGCTCCTTCGGGCGCAAACAGATGATCGCCCAAATATCGTGTTATTTTTGGCTGACGATATGACGTGGCGAGACTGTGGCGTATATGGCAATCCAGAAGTGCAAACGCCAAATCTGGATCAGTTATCGCGTGAAGGCATGCGATTTGATGGGTGTTTTACCTCCACGTCAATCTGCGCGCCCACCCGACAGCAGCTATACACCGGAATGTTTCCAATACGCAGATATCATGAAAGAGATGCGTACAGAACTCGATGCGTGGATGGCGCAGCAAAATGACCGCGGAATGGAGACAGAACTGGAAGCGTATGCCCATGTAAATCCAGCATCGGCAAAAAATAAGCTGTATCGAGAAGCTCAAGATAAATAAAAGACAGGAGAATTTTGTGTCCACGAGTAAAACAGATCAAAAATCAGCACCCTGGGGCGAAGGCGAACCCATTGGGCGGGATTATCCGCCGATACCACTACTCGAAAAAATCGCTTATGGCGTCGGCGTCTTACCGATGAATACGAGTGTCAACTCGATCAAAAAACTCTCAGGCCCCATTTTTAATATTACGCTGGGCATGCATCCATTTCGCGTGGGCAACGTGCTATTGGCAGCTCGAATCTGGGATGCGATTACCGACCCGGTAATGGGATGGCTGTCGGACAACACAAGATCTCGCTGGGGACGGCGCAGACCCTATCTTTTTCTGGGCGCGATTTTGACAGCTATTGGCTACGCACTCATTTTGAACGTGCCCAAAAACCTGAGTCAAGACGCACTGTACGCATATTTCTTCCTTGGCAGTCTGGGCCTCTATACCTGTGTCACCATATTGCAAGTATCCTACAACAGCCTGGGCTTTGAGCTGAGCCACAATTATCACGAGCGGACAAATATCTTTGCGTACCGCTCATTTTTTCAGCAGATCAGTACCATTCTCGTAAGTGCTCTCTTCTATTTTTGTACGCTCGATATTTTCGGCGACACGATGACAGGAGCCAAATATGTCGGCATTGGCGTTGGGCTGGTCATTTTTATATTTCTGTTGCCCACTGTTTTTTTTGTACGCGAAGGCCACGCCGAACAGGCGGTCAAACAGGAAAAAATACCCGTTGGTTGGGCGATTAAAACAACCCTGAAGACCAAACCATTTCTCATCCTGAGCAGCCTGACAGTCGTAACCATTTTTGGTGGCAATTTCACGCTCGCATTGGGCCCTTATGTCAACATCTATCACGTTGCTCAGGGCGATGTAAAATTTGGAGCTGAGATACAGGCGTACGCGGTTGCTATTGGAACCATCATATCCTTCGCCGCCATTCCCGTATTGACCTATTTGTCCTCCCGAATCGGAAAGATCAAAACCCTTGGTATTTCAATTTCCTCTCTTCTGCTGGGTTCTATTTTGAAGTGGTTTTGCTATACGCCAGCAATGCCCTATTTGCAACTCGTCGTGCAGCCTTTTGTCCGCATCGGCGAAATGGGCTTTTGGCTCATTATTACGTCGATGAAAGCCGATATCTGCGATTGGGACGAATGGAAAACTGGCTTTCGGCGCGAAGGTATGTACGGCGCGGCAACCGGCTGGTTTCAAAAAGTGACACAGGCGACGACATTTGCGCTCGGGCAGGGATATATTCTGGCAATCATCGGATTTGATGCCGCAAAAGGGGTCGCACAAGATCCGGGCGTGATGTTCTGGATGCGCTTTCTCTTTGCCGTATTGCCTGCGATCCTGGCTGTGGCGGGATTGATCTTATTGAAATTTTATGAAATCGACGACGAAAAAGCCAAAGAGATCAAGGCAGATTTGGATAAACGAAATAACTAAGTGAAAATCATGGCAGAGCGATTCGAACAACTTTCGGAAAAAACACCCGTGCGGGCGGTGACAACGCGGTCGGTAATTGCATCGGTAGTGGTAATTACTGTAAGCGTACTGTGGAATGAGTGGATGCCTTACTATACGTCGGGATCGAACATCAGCCGCAGCCATTTCCCCCTGGCGTTTTTCTTTCCGTTTTTGATCGCGTGTACACTCAACCTGACATTGAACCACTTGCGGGCGGGCTGGGGGCTTTCGCGGTCGGAATTGCTGGTGGTTCTGGGATCGGGCTTTGTGGGGATCGCGCTGGCTTATGACGGGTTGACCGGCCACTTCTTCGGGGTTCTGGCAGCCCCTTATTATTTTTCATCTGTGGAAAATGGATGGGGTTTTATACACGACACCATCCCCACATGGCTCGCCCCCTCGAACGCCACGGGTGAAATGACGCGATTTTTTGAAGGCGGGGGCGGGTCCCCCCCGTGGCGCGTGTGGGCGGTACCGGTTTTCTGGTGGATGTGCTTTTTCGGCGCAATGGGCTTTGGGGTATTTTGCCTGGTCGTAATTTTGCGAAAACAATGGGTGGATTACGAGAGATTATCGTACCCACTCGTCGAAGTCGCACAATCTCTGGCAGAGACAGAAAAAGGCGGCGGACTGGAAAAAACGTTTCGCTCTCCCCTATTCTGGATCGCATTTTCTCTGGTCATGCTCTTGAAATTGTGGAATATCGCGTCTTATTTTACTCCGGCATTTCCGCATATAGACATCGAAGAAACACTGTGGCAACCGATTCCGGACTTTCCCTGGATGGTCAATCGCCTGAGTTTCTACGCCATTGGATTCGGGTATTTCGCGCGCCTGGATGTGCTGTTCAGCGTGTGGTTCTTCATCATTTTGACGGCGTTTCAGGTATATGTATTCAATATCTTCGGGTATCAAATCGGCGCAGCAACCCGACACTGGACAAGCGATGCCCTCGGCTGGCAAAGCATTGGCGCATTGATCTTTTTATCCGCCTGGGGATTGTGGATGGCGCGCGCGCATTTGAAGGCTGTGGTGCGAAAAGCCCTGTATCCCAATTGCGAAGTGGATGACAGCGGCGAGTTGCTGTCCTATCGCCTGGCGGTGTTCGGCTTATTGGGAGCATTCGCGTTTGTCTCAGCGTGGCTATATACGGCGGGCATGCCCTTGTGGGTGGTATTCTCCTTTCTCATTTTGGCGATGTTGTTATTCCTGGGCCTTGCGCGCGCCATTGCAGAATTGGGCCTGGTCTATGTGTATTATCGCATTCAGCCCCACGATGCCGTGGTGCAGGCATTTGGCTCTGGTATGGTCGGGCTTTCCGGCGTGGTGGTACTCGGATTTATGCATGTGTTTAACCAGTGGCCCGATATTGGGAAGGGATTTTTGATGCCTCCGTTCACCCAGGCGGTAAAAGCGGTGGATAAAGTCGTCAGTCCGCGGCGAATTACAGCGGTGCTGTGGCTGGCACTGGCACTGGGCTTCACCATCTCAATAGTGGATACCCTGTATTTGAGCTATGAATACGGAGCCTATAATCTGGGCAATATGGGGATGAAGAAGACGGGACCTGTGGCGTTTGATTTTGTGATCACAGAAATTCGGAATCCCATGGCGCCCGGCGGCAGTGGCAGGGTCATGTGGGCATTCATCGGGATGGGGCTGATGGCGATTTTGACGACCGTTCGCTACTGGGTGCCCTGGTGGCCCCTGCACCCGATTGGCCTGGCCATGCAAGGGAACTACGGCGTGAGTAAGACGGTCTTTTCGATTTTTATCGTCTGGGCAATCAAAGCGGTGGTCATGAAAATGGGCGGCGTCCAATTGTACGAAAGGGGAAAGCCGTTTTTCATCGGCCTGCTGGCAGCACAGGCGGTGAGCACGGGTCTGGTATTTATCGTAGATTGGTTCTGGTTTCCTCTTCAAGGGCATAATGTGCATAATTTCTGATCCAATACCCCCATTATTTTCTTCTTCTTGACTCATAACCCAAAAGCTGGTATTGTTATGGCTTCTAAAAACAAGTGGTGCTTTTGATCAACCTCTTTTTAAAAAAATATCCTTTATGAACGCCGAACTGGTACAGGCAAAAACATTTGTAAACGACTTACTTGTTTTGATTAAATTTCGGATTGGCCTGATGGTCGTGTTTAGCACTTCTGTGGGATATGTGCTGGGCATGGGATATGTCTCCGATCCGATTCACATCTTCCATGTGCTATTCGCCACTTTTTTGACCACTTCCGGCACGGGCGTTTTGAACCAATTTATGGAGTGCGAGCGCGATGCGAGAATGGGGCGCACGGCGGACAGACCACTACCCGCAGGACGCATTGCGCCAGAATTGGCCTGCTGCTTCGGGCTAATTCTGAGTGGTATAGGCATTGTCTATCTGGGGATGTTGGTCAATATTTTGACCGCGCTGGTGGGCTTATTAACCGTGGTGGTATATTTGCTCCTCTATACGCCCTTAAAGCCCAGAACACCGCACAATACAGCGATTGGCGCCATCGCAGGCGCGTTGCCCCCTGTGGGTGGATGGACCGCAGCAACAGGCGTTTTGAGTGGCGAAGCACTCGCTTTATTTGGTATTTTGTTTTTGTGGCAATTCCCTCACTTTTTGTCCATTGCCTGGCTTTACCGCGAGGATTATGCACGCGGTGGATTTCGCATGCTACCCATAGGAGACCCGCAAGGCCATAGAACCGCCCATCAGGTTGTACTTTATACCCTGGTCTTGTTGTCGTGTAGCCTGATGCCAGCGCTATTGGGCATGGCTGGTGTCGCGTATTTTGGCGTTGCCGTGTTGCTCGGCCTGGGGCTGCTGTACGCCAGTTTGACCTTCGCGGGATCGCGCACAGATGTGCAAGCCCGCCGTCTGATGCGAGCAACACTCATATACCTGCCCGTGTTGTGGACGGTCATGATGTTGGACAAAATTACGTAACAAAAAAATGTCCATCTAACTCAAAGGTGATAGGCTGACCTATCACCTTTCTTTGTATGTGCAGGAGCGGTCAATTGCAAGTAGCGATAAAGGTCGAAAATGTGAGCCACAAATTTGGCGACCGCGTGGCCTTAGACAATATCACACTACAGGTGATGACCGGAGAGATGTACGGTCTTTTAGGACCCAATGGCGGAGGGAAGACCACCTTATTTCGCATGTTGTGTACTATGCTACCCCCCACCCAGGGCACGATCCACCTGCTGGGGAAAAGCACCTCTACCAGCGCTGTGCGCGCACACATCGGGGTGGTTTTTCAGCATCCCAGTTTAGACGCGCGTTTGACCGTATCGGAAAATTTGCGCCATCAGGGCCATCTCTACGGTATGAAAGGCCGTCTCCTCTCCCAACGCATCGAAGAAGTCCTGAATATGATGTCCCTCACAGATCGCGCAAAAGATCGGGTAGAAGTGCTATCTGGCGGATTACAGCGGCGCGTTGAACTGTGCAAAAGCTTGTTGCACCACCCTGAAATATTGGTCTTTGATGAACCCTGCACTGGACTTGACCCCGGCGCACGGCGGAGGTTTTGGGACGATCTGGATACTTTGCGGCAGACCTATGGTACGACACTGGTATTGACGACTCATTTTATAGAAGAAGCCGAGCGTTGTGACCGCATTGGCATTTTAGATCGCGGTCAGCTAATTGCCGAAGGTACGCCCGAGGCATTAAAGCGCACAGTGGGATGCGAAGTAATCACCCTTGAAACACGCGATTCCAAAAGTCTGCAATTGCAAATCGAAAAAATTTTAGATCGCGATGTCCAGATACTTGACGGACAGGTACGCATTGTCTGCGATGACGGGCAAAGACTGTTGGCGAAGCTGTATCCCCTTCTGAGAGAGGAAGTTCAAGCCATGACCTTAAGCGTACCCACACTTGAAGATGTTTTTGTACAGCGAACGGGACACGGATTTAAGGTGGAGGATCAATAGTGAGAATGGCTTTCTGGTTGCCTGTCGTGTCGCTCTGGCGGCGCGAACTGGTGCGCTTTGCCCGAGATCGCAATCGATTATTCGGTGCAATAGGCCAACCGCTCGTGTTCTGGTTGCTATTGGGCGCTGGTTTTGAAAAGTCTTTCGCACCCCTGGGGATTACCAGTGGATATCTGGAATATATTTATCCGGGAATATTGTTGCTAATTGTATTATTCACAGCGATCTTTTCGACCATTTCGGTCATTGAAGACCGGCGCGAAGGATTTATGCAATCGGTGCTGGTCGCGCCCGTATCCCGGATCGGATTGGTGCTCGGCAAGGTTTTGGGTGGCGGAACCCTTGCATTTTTGGAAAGCCTGATATTTCTGGTATTTCTGGTATTTTTAGATATCCCCATCAGCATTGCATCTTTGGGCCTGACCCTCATTTTCCTGGCTGTACTGGGCATTACACTCACTGCTCTGGGCTTTGCGATAGCCTGGCAGGCATCATCCACTGCGGGATTCCACGCGGTGATGACTTTGTTATTATTCCCCATGTGGGCGCTGTCTGGCGCGTTTTTTCCCGCAGAGGGCGCATCGCGCTGGCTGGCGTACCTGATGGCAATAAATCCATTGACTTATGGTATGGATGGTTTGCGCCAATCTCTTTACCTCACAACATCTGGTGCAAACACCCATTTGTGGTTTTGTGGCATAATAAGCGTGGCATTTGCAGTCCTGACCCTCAGCGCAGCCGTGTGGCAGGTATGTCGAAAACGGAAATAAGTTAGGGGCTGGAGACTGGGGGCTGGGCGGCCCTCTCACGTCTCGCGTTTCACGTCTTGCTTTTTTATGGAACAGAAATCTTATTTAATGGTTGGATATTGTATTGACAAAATGAATCTCTGGCGTAGTATGGTCTCGTCATGCAGAAACTAACGCACCTATTATTTTTTACCTGTGTCTGTATGTTCTGTCTGGGTGGTTGTAGCTTGCTCGACCGTCAGCAAGGTCCCAAATTACTGGATTTGCGCACAGACCGGGGGCCAGACCCATCAGTGGGGCGTGGACAGGAAGTACAAATTACCATCGTGACAGATGATCCAGACAATGACGAGTTGGATTTTCGCTGGATTGCGACCGGAGGTGAATTTGCTGCCAGCCGCGCCGATACGCTGATTGATCTGTTCCAGGATTCGGTAACAGTGGTATGGAAAGCACCCATTGAACCCGGCGTTTACGAGTTGTTTTTAGAATTGGGTGACGGCCAATCTGAGATATTGGTGACTTCGGGAATGCGTATTGCCGTAACGCAAGCCCCCCCCATCGCTATTGTCGGCCCAGATCGGGAATTGGGTTTTCACGATGAACTGCGCGTGATCTTAGATGGCACTGGCAGTTCGGATCCGGACCAGGACGCGCTGATGTATTTTTGGACACAGATTGCGGGACCGCGCGTGGGATTGCAAAATAGCAGTGGACCATCGCCCGAGTTTCCCGTGCCTGCACCGGCGGATTACATTTTTGAACTGCGCGTGGCAGACCTGATACAGGGCGTGGGCGATACGAGCAATGTGGCAGTTACACGGATTCGCGTAACAGACCGCACTGGGCGCGTGACCGAGTCTGGCCTGGCTCGGCTATTGAACCGCGGGCAGTGAAAGAAAGTGCGAGCCTCTATCTACATAAAGATTAAAGAGCAGGTGGAAACCTGCTCTTTTTTTTAGAACAGACAGAGTTGATCGCGTGCGACGGGTTGAATCAGGGGAAAAAGACGGCGAAATTCGCCATCGGGAAATAGAACGCGGAAACGCTCGGCCATATCGTGCAATCGGCGCAACAAATAGCCCCGGTCTTCATCGTGGGTAAAGAATTCCGCGCGAGAAAGTGAGCCATCCTGGCACTGGTAAACCGCGATCCGCTCGCCAATACGACAGCCAGCCGCCGCCATAGCAAGCCGGCTCAGATTCGGGTTGGAAAAGGTCTTTTTGGTAATGCGCTCAAACCGACAAAAATCTTCGGGATCAATTTTGCCATCTTGCAACTTGCGCCCAAGAGATAGATATGCACGGGAAGCAACTTCTGTATCGCCATCGACGAGCACGGGTGCGATCTGTGCAATAAATTGGCGAAAGATGCGTTCATCGCGTCGGCTTCGCAGGCTACTGCCCACAAGCGATACACCACCATCGTAATCGACGAGAATATAATTTTTTGCCTTGAGGCTGATCATCCCTTTGAAGCGACCGTCGTGCGAGAGATGAATACCACGGGGCAAGGTAGATGAAATCTCCTCAATGAGTTGTTTTTCATCGGCCTCTGTCACGACATGCAGCGGCGCAACAAAATAAGCCCCATCGGTATCCACTTCGATAATTTCCCCCCCGGCATCGCGTAACTCAGCCACGAGTTGGCGGGCAATTTGTTGCCCCATTTCAGTGATTTTTTGCGCGGCGTGGTAGTCGTTAAAACACGCGCGTCCGTACGCGAGATATCCGTAAAAAGAGTTGATGAGAATTTTGTAGCTGCCCTGCAACCCATTCCAATATGCGCGGTCGGTTTCGTCATGTGCACTTTGAAAATTGGTTTTTGCCTCAAGACGTCGCTGCGTGAGATGTTCGAGCATGGGCAGAAAAGCATTTTCAGTATCGGTCGCCGGGCGGATCTGTTGCGTCAACATAATCGATGGATAAAGGCTCTCGACATCGGCTTTGACCACGCGCTTAAAAATACCCGAAGCCACGAGTCGCGTATAACCACCGCTAAACTCCTTTGAAGGCCGCGGTTTGGGAATCGCGAGCTTGCGACGCAGGTAAAGCCCAACCATAAGGGCGTTGATTTTCTCTCCCGGACCACTGAGTGCAGCGTCCTGAAATCCATAGGGCAAAATCTGTGTCTGATAAAATTCAGTGGGAACGACCACCTCACTGAGCGCTTTGACATCGCGCACATCGTCGATCGCGTAGTCAATGAGGCGTTGAGGATCGGTGCGCCAGGTATGGGCAATTTCTTCCCCCTCGACAAATGTGCGCCCTGCCCGCTCGAGACCGAGTGCGTGGATGACTTGCTTGAGGCCATAGCGCTCCAACTTGCCTCCGGTATCGTAACGCTGTACTTGTTGTAGCGTGTCGATAATATGTCGCCCGTGGACATAAGCCGGGCGAAAACCCGGGATGCGTGCCCCAACTTTGAAGACGCGCTGCCCATGCCCCGCACGCAAGGCCGACCCATCGCGCCCCCATCTGAGCGAAATGCCATAGTGTTGGGCGCGAGCGACGATATAGGGCAAGTCAAATTCAAAAATATTGTGGCCTTCAATCGTATCGGGGTCGCGCGCGTCGATCACTTTGTTGAGGTTGCGAAGCAGATCTGCCTCACTCATATCCGTAGCACTCAGCACGGTTTCAAAACCCCGCGAATCGGAAATAGAGATGAGAATGATCTGTGCATCGGGTGCCTGGGGATCGAGGGTGAGGGTCTCGATATCAAGTTGCAAGCGGTGGAGATCACCGTAGCGCATCTCTCGAAAGAGGGTTTGGCCCGAAAGCGTCAGATGCTGCCGCACGGGATTGTTAAAATTAAAATGCGGTACGCCATCCTGTGCGAGGCGGTCGCGTGCATCGAGAAAATGAGACCAACTGTGAAAGTGTATCCGCGCGCGAAACTCGCCGCCTCCTTTTAGACGCACGCACTCTGAAACTCCGACAAGGCCAGACCGGGCAGACTCTTCGGGCGTCTCAACGAGCAACCACGGGGAAAAGGGTTGCAGATCGCAATTATCGCGCGTGTACAACGCCATCTGGTTCCCGCCGACGAGTTCGGCAGCGAGAACACCGGGGAGATAAGCCATTGTATTACTCCAATTTGTTGCGGGAGAAGGGGAAAGCAACCTGTTAAAATATAGCCAATTTTTACCCGCTCTGCAATGTAGGGAGTTCTAAACCACGCAATCGCATATTCTACCAGACCTTTTGGTTGACGTATAAATCCGCGTGAGCTATGTTGTATTGCGAATTATTTCGCTATTTGGGCTTGACAGTAGATTTTTAATCGGCTATTTTTTTGAAAACTGATATGCGAATTATTTCGCATAGTATTATCCAAAAAAATAAAAAGGAGTTAAAAATGGCAAGACTGCGACAAGAGGGATTGACCACTCGTGAAATGGAACTCATACAGGTGCTCTGGCAACAAAAAGAAGCAACCGTCGAAATGATCCAGGCAAAATTGCCCAACCGGTTAGAGGGATCAACCATTCGCACACTCCTGCAAATCATGGAAGACAAAGGCTATGTGGCACACGAAAAGCAAGGACGCGCCAATGTGTACCGCCCCGTAATCGAACAGCAAAGCGTTCAATCCTCCGCAATGAAGCACATCATACAAAAACTATTTGGCGGTTCAACCGAACTCTTGCTGGCGCGACTGGTTGAAGACGAAGAGATAGACCTGGACGACGTGACGCGACTGCGTGAAAAACTCAAGCAACGCAGAGGAGATACATCATGATCGACACACCTGCTCTGGAACCCATTGCCATCTTTCTCCTCGATGCGACTATCAAGACCACCCTCTTTATGAGTCTTGTGCTATTTGCCGTGTGGCTCCTGGGTACGCGACAGGCTGCCAAACGCAGTTTGCTGTTGAACTGGTGTCTTGTCGGCGTGCTGGTCATTCCCATCGCGTCTTTGTGCCTGCCTTCACTGCGATTTCAATTTGATGCGCCACCGCCCTCTCCAAAACCGGCTGATCCATCTCCCCAGCCTGTTGTTGTCCCTGATACCCCTCAGGCAAAATCCACGCCATCATTGCAACAACAACGGATATCTGATAGCGTGTTTCCAGAAAACCCGGACCTATCTCAAGACTTCGTATCCCCCTTCCCCGCACGGATTATTTTCGCCAAAAATGCCGAGACAAAATCGGTCAATTGGACAACGCATATCCTGAATAAAATCACTTCAACACATGCTTTGTATGGTGTGATAGCGGCCTATATCATTGGTATGCTGGTTTTACTGATCCGGGTAATCTATTGTCTTATAATGGTTTATAAATTTCGACAATCTTTAATGCCCTGTAGAGACGAACAGATTCAGAATAATTTGCAGGTCTTAAAGGAACAACTGGGCATTCGGCGATCTGTCGCACTCGCTGTCAGTGACAAAATCGGCAGCCCAACCCAGGTCGGCCTCTTGAATCCCGTAGTCGTATTGCCCGCGCCTATGGTCGAATCCCGTGACCAGTTGGAACCGATTTTGATTCACGAACTCATTCACGTCAAGCGATGGGATTGCCTGTATCGTCTGCTGGCAATGATCGGTATGGCATTTTACTGGTTCAATCCCCTATTCCACCGCGTCAAACACCTGCTCTTTGAAGTACAAGAACAAGCCTGTGACGATTGGACAGTGACGACAACGGGCAATTCTGAAACCTATGCGGACACGCTTCTCAATGTGGCGACCCAACTACGTCCTCGTCCCGCGATGGCCCTGGGCATGGCGCGAGCAACTCAGGTCATGGCGCGCGTCAATCGCATTATCACTCTGGGAGGTCATGTGACCCCGCGCGTCGGTCGCATATCGGCACTCGTAATAGCAGTGGCATTTATCGGCGGCGCAACGACCATTGGCAGCCTGACCACTTCAAAGGCCGATCACAATGATCAAAAGGTCGTGTTTGAAGGTGGTATTGCCGCAACCGATACCAGCGACGTATCGCAGCACCTACTTCCGATAAAAATGCGCGATGGTCGCCTGTGGTGGCGTGGCGAGAATGGTCTCTATTTGCAGGATGGAGATACGTGGCAAAAATTTACATTGCCAGAAGGTGGTTCATTCGACCAGATGCATGCCTTTATGCAAGCGCGCAATGGCTCAATGTGGTTTTCCGGTATATATAAAAACAGACCAATTGCCGCGAACTTTAACGGACGGACCTGGCAGATATGGGATTCAAAAACAACGGGCCTGGGAAAAATTGCCCCGGGATATGATTTTGCCGAAGATGACGAGGGCGGCATCTGGGTCATCCAGAGCTTTTCAAACCTCAGAGCACACGGAGGCCCCGATCGCTTCAAAGGCGGAAACGGCGTCTTGCATTTTGATGGCAAAGTGTGGCGCAACTATACGGTGGAAGATGGATTGATCCACAATCGGGTTTATAATGTGGAAGCCGATCCCAAAGGCGGCGTGTGGATCGCAACCCTTCGCGGATTGAGCCACTACAAAGATGGAAAATGGACCTCTCATATTGTCGATCGCGTGCCCGTAGAGGACGTGCGTAATGGCAATATATATGATGGCCGCAAGATCTATAAGCTATTTTACGACCAAAAAGGCACGCTTTGGGCCGTGCATGGATCGGTTATTGGACGCACCATAACGCGGCGCAGAGGAGGGATTTCCAGATTTGACGGCACAGCCTGGACACACTACGATGCACATGATGGACTGCCTATAAATGCGTCTCGAAATATCTGGCAAACAGAAAATGGCGATCTGTGGTTTGGTACACACCGAGGTGACCAACGGGAGGTAGAAGCAAAAGGTATGATGCGGTATAAAGATGGGATGTGGTTGCGCCTGACGCGCAAGCACGGCATTCCCGGCGATACGGTATGGGGTCTGGTTGAAAAAGGCGACGGGGCTTTCTATCTGAGTGTTTCTGGTATTGTATCTCATTATAAACCACCTGTCGATCACCTGACAACAATATCTGGTAAAGTAATTGATCAGCGCGACGGCCAACCCGTAGCAAAGATGGGCATATGGGTTGAATACGACGACGGCGAAGTGCATGCGGGAACCATGACAGATACAAATGGTCGCTATCGCGTCGAAGTCACCCCAGGCGTATATCGCGTGCGGATCGCGTCCAGAAACGCGGCTGAACCCGTGACTGTTGAAGCAAAACCCGAGAGTAAAATTGAAGACATCAATCTGCTCTTACTCAACTCGCGCCGCATCTCTGGTCGTGTAATCGACACGTCTGATAATCCGATTGCCAATGCTGTCGTCGTGATTTCCGATGCGTCCTCAGAAGATCAACGCCTATCTCCCCAGATAGTAACGACAGATGCCAATGGAAAATTTGAAGGTTGGCAGGTCTCGGGACCGAAGGCTACTTTTGAAGTCACTGCAGGAGGATATGCACAAACCGCGCTAACAGTTGAAAATGCAGCTGAAGGTCAGATGGCGATCGTCCTGAACAAGGGAATAACCCTGCGCGGTCGCGTTGTGGATGAATTGGGCAAACCCATTGAATGGGCGCGCGTTGGTCCTGGACCGCCGCCGGATCCCGAAAAAAAACCATATACACTACCCGCATTACCTTTTCAGCACAATACATACACCGATGCGTTGGGTCTGTTCACTCTAAATGACGTAGCGAAAGGTCACATCTGGGTGAATCATCCCGAGATCGGAATTGTGAGTCAAGAGATTATCCCTGCCGATGATGTGATAGATATCCGCGTAGAGCGTTTGCGTTTGTATTCAGTTTCAGGTGTGGTGTTTTTAAATGAGGATTCTGTAGAAGGGCTGGAAATCAGCGCAATTTCCACCAAACGCCCATCTACAAGTGGACCTGCTCGGTCCAAAAGGGATTTTATAGACGCTACTGGCGCGTATCGCTTTGATGACCTCGAGCCGGGGGAATATATAATTTCGGTCGGAGCATCCGAAGAATTGGAAATGGAAGAGCCAACAGTCACCATATATCGCACGATTCAATCTCGGAGGCTGGTAATTGAAGACCGCGATGTGACGCTGAACTTTGAACCCCTGGGCGATGCACAAATCACCGGTGTTGCGACTTATAAGGGACAACCTGTTTCAAGGGTTTATGTCAATAGCCGTGTGTTAGCCGATGATCCCCAGAAAACGGTTTCAGCAGGCGGTACTCAAACAGACAAAGAGGGACGATTTGAATTGCGCGATCTACCTTCTGTGCAGATTGCCATTTCTTTTTTCAAAATGGAACGCCCCGGTTCTGGTGGCAAGCGCTGGAGCAAAGTAGATACAATTGATCTGACAAATAAAAAAGAGTCGCGTTATCTAACCGAACTGAAAATGGAGGAACGTCCGACCCTGAGCCTGGGAGATATGGCACCTGAATTTGAAGCCAAACAGCTGGATGGGTCAACATTCCGACTCGCAGATTACCGGGGCAAAAAAGCCTTGTTGATCGATTTTTGGGCAACCTGGTGTCCGCCGTGCATCGAGGAAATTCCAACAATTAAAAGAATTGCGGATACCTATCGCGATCAGGGATTGGAAGTCGTAGGCGTAAGTTTGGACCGCGATGAGAAGGCATTACGAGATTTTGTAAAACGCGAAAAACTGAGCTATGTTCAGGTATTTGAAAAAGAAAAAGCGCGGGCGATTACAAAATCCTACGGTGTATGGGGCATCCCATCGGTATTTCTGATAGATAAAAATGGCGTCATCAACGCGATGAAGCTGCGTGGAACGCGCACAGAAGTGGCTGTGAGGGCGTTATTAGCCACTGGCCTACAGACGGCTGATGGAAATTCGCGATAAACTTTTTATGGCGTTGATGATCATTTGAAAGGAAAAGAATGCGATTCACAATCTTCATCCCACTTGCTCTACGCCATTGACCGCTGAACAAACGTAAATTTCAGGAATCAAACCCGTTGTCCTAAGATACCGCTCATTTATCGCATCTGTCAGTGCCGGTACAGCATCCCGTTCGACGATATTCACAGTACATCCGCCAAAGCCCGCGCCAGTCATCCGCGCACCGAGCACCCCAGGTACATTTAGAGCGATTTCTACCAGCAGATCGAGTTCTTCGCCACTCACCTCGTAATCATCTCGCAAACTCTCGTGGGATGCAACCATCAACTCTCCAAACCCCGACAAATCCCCATTCTTGAGCAATATGACCGCCCGTTGTGTGCGTTCATTCTCCGCTATCACATGGCGGCACCGTTTCAGAACCATCTCCGGCAGCACACCACCGTAAACACCCAGCATCTCCATCGACACATCGCGCAGCGCCCGCATATCTTTCCCCATCGCCCGCGCGAGAAGCGAAACCCCACTTTCACAGGCAGACCGCCGATCATTATATGCCGAATCCGTCAGCCCGCGCGTCACGCCCGAGTTGCAAATCACAATCTGCACATCATCGCCAAAAAGAGGGACGAGATCAAACGAAAGATCGCGGCAATCGAGAAACAGCGCGTGACCTGCCCGGCCATTTGCCGAGATAAACTGATCCATAATCCCGCAATTAACACCCACAAAATGATTCTCCGCACGCTGTCCCAAAAGCGCCAGATCAGGTCCGCTTATTTCAACGCGGTTTAACACAACCAACCCCTTGCCCACCGCCATCTCCACAGCAGCCGAACTACTCAATCCCGCCCCCATAGGCACATTGCCCACAATCGCCGCATCAAAACCACACAGCGAATACCCGAGCTTTTGAAACTCGCGCACCACGCCCTTTGGATAATCTGCCCAATTGCCCAGTGCCTCCAACACATCATCGACCCGGAACTCAGCCACCTCGTCGTGCATTGCCGAGTAAATCCGCACGCGCAAATCGGCTCTCGCCCGCGCAGCAACAACCACCCAGCGGTCAATCGCTGCGGGAAACACAAAGCCAGCATTGTAATCCGTGTGTTCCCCAATCAAATTGACGCGCCCAGGCGCCTGAACAGCGACATCCGCCATCCCCTCAAAAACCGATTTAAAAGCGTCTCGCGCCTGTGTGACAATAGGATGCAACATTGAACGACTCCTATGGTAGCTTTCAGCGATCAGCCTGCCTACCTCATCTACTCCTAAATTTACCCTTCGCCTTTCATCTGCGTTTATCTGCGTTTATCTGCGGATCGTGGTGCTTTACCTTTCGCATCGCCCATCGTATCTCCTCCGCCGTCATATCCGGATCCGAGGGATTAATGAGATTGCCAAAAATATCTGCCCCCACCACATGTTTTCGCAAACCAGGTCCCCGCAAAAGCGACGTAATGTGGACTTGCATATGATATCCGCGATCCACGCCATCGGTCGGAGCTTGCATCAATGCCAGAGTATAGTGATACGGCGCGGCAAACAAACCATCTAATCCGCCGAGAACATCGCGCAATCCCGCTGATAGATCGCGCCGTTCCTCCCCATTCAAATCCAACAAACTCGCAGCGTGTGCCTTCGGCACAACGATCACATCATAGGGAAATTGTGCTGCAAACGGCACATAAGCCAACACATGAGGGCGATTAATGAGAATCCGTCGCCCATCTTCGGCTTCGACGCGATTGGCATCGCACACAAAACAACGCCCCGTTTTCTCGCGATGAGATTCAAACATAGCCAATTGCGGTTTCACCACCAAACCGGGAATCTCGCAATACGCATAAACCTGCCCATGCGGATGCGGTTGAGAATTGCCCATCACCATGCCCCGATTCTCAAAAATCAGCGGATATACAATCTCTGGCACCTTCCCCAACCGATCGTAAATCTCTGCCCAGGCGTCAATCACCTGAACGAACGCATCTAAGGACAGCGTTGACAAACGCCGGCTGTGATTGGGCGCATAGACCACAACCTCGCACACGCCCCGAGAGGTGCGAGAGAGATATGGGCCCAATTGCGCCTGCGTTTGATAGGCATCCAATACCAGCGTGGGAAAATCATTCTCAAATGTCCACACACCCTTGTAATCTGGATTTACATCGCCTGCCGCCCGCGTATTTCCAGGGCAGAGATAGCATTCGGGATCATAAGCCATATCATCTGAATTCTCCATAGGCTGCGTTTCTCCGCGCCAGGGCCTGTCTGCGCGATGCGAGGCGATATTGACCCACCGATTCCAAAAAGGATTGAATCGCTCCTCCTGCACAACCCGATACCCGTGTGGATGAAGCCGATGCCAGTGATAGGCGGATTCCAGCGTCTCATGTAGCGTTTCCCCTGCACCCCACCCCATATCGCGCTGAATGCGGCTCGCATCGGCAATAAGCGTTGCCGGGTCGCCTCTTCGCCGCGATCCAATCACTTCGGGAATGTCATGACCGGTCACCTCACGTGCGGCCTCCAAAATCTCCCGCACGCTCACACCCTGCTCCCTGCCGAGATTGTACGTCGCAGACTGTCCCCCCGCCAACAACATATCCAAACTTTTAATATGTGCATCGGCCAATTCCACCACAGAAATATAATCTCGCACTGCCGTGCCATCGGGGGTTGCATAATCATCCCCAAATACAGTTATCTTCTCGCGCTTCCCCAAAGCCACTTGCAAAACAATGGGGATCAAATGCGTCTCGGGATCGTGATCTTCGCCGATCAACCGCGAAGAATCGGCACCTGCGGCATTAAAATAGCGGAGAACGACATATCGCCCCCCTGTCTGCTGCTCGGCATGGAGCAACATGCGTTCATCCATCATTTTCGTAATGCCATAGACATTCGTGGGAATTTTTAGCAGGGCGATATCTTCGTCGCAAAGTTCAAAAGCGATATGTTGTTCATACCACCCCAAAAGCGTCCCAAAATCCACCGCAGCGGGCATCAACTGGCTATTCTCAAAATCGCCATCTGCGATACACTTCTGCTGATAATTTTCCTTCAGCGGAATGTGTTCTGCACCAGGTTCGCCATATGTCGCCGCCGTAGATGATTTCACAATGGGCAATCCACGACCCACATCCAACAAATTCTGAAAAGCAATCACATTATTCTCAAAATACCTGTACGGCTCATCTTGAGATTCTCCCACCAGCGTCCTGGCGGCAAAATCGAGAATACCACAAAAATGGTGTCTTTCAAAAACAGAAGATAAGGCGCTGTGATCGAGCAGACTGACATGCTCGAAACAAAATTGCTCCGGCCCATATACGCGTTCAAACAAGGTAATAACTTCCCGGTGTCCCGTTGACAGGTCATCCAGCACCACAACCCGGCGATGATCTTCCAACAGGCGCCGAACCGTGTGACTGCCAACATAGCCTGCTCCGCCCGTCACCAAAACAGCATCTATCATACCAACTCCTCTGATCTGCGATTATCAATTTGCACAAATTAAATATACACATCACACAAACAGAACCGAACTATTTTAAAACGCGGTACATGCCTTGTATTTGTTTTGAGCTTGACATCTCATCATAAACGTCTTATTCTTTGTATATATAGACAACACACAGTTCTTCTGTGTTATGCCGTGTGTAAAAAAAGTCTATCTCGAAAACCCCACTATTGGCTTCCGAGATAGATTTTTCATTTCATGGGAATATTATTATGAACCGCGTTTACCTGACCAAAAATGGGTATGAGAAAATTCGAACTGAGTTGATCCGTCTGCAAACCAAAGAGCGACCAAATGTCATTGCAGCGATTAAAAAGGCGCGCGAATTTGGCGACCTGAGCGAAAACGCCGAATACCATGCCGCCAAAGAGCGACAGGCATTTCTCGAAAAGAAAATTGCCGAATTGCAAGAAAAACTCACGAACTCGGAAATTATCGACGAAAGCCAAATCCCCAAAGACAAAGCCTATCTGGGCGCGACGGTCAAATTGCAGGACAAAAAAAATGGCAGGGAAATGCAGTACACACTGGTCACTGTAGAAGAAGCCGATTTTGATCAAAATAAAATATCGACAGCATCTCCCATTGGCAACGCTCTGTTGGGCAAAGGCGTTGGTGAGGTCGTCGATGTTCAAGTTCCCGTCGGCATACTCACCTATGAGATTCTCGGTATCTCGAGAGACTGAGTTTTTCGTACAAACCAAAAGGCGACATTAATAATGTCGCCTTTTTTATAGATAAAACAAAAAAGGGCAAATTGACGAATGTCGATTTGCCCTTTAAACAATGCATAGAGAGTCAAGCGTCTTTTTTGTTTTCTTCTACAACTTCCTCTTCTTCAGTAGAATTGTCAGACTCGTTCTCCGCAACATCGGATATTGCGTCATCGCCCACCAGCTCAATCAAACACAATTCGCTGCTGTCACCTCGTCTGGGACCGAGCTTGAGAATACGCGTATATCCGCCATCTCGGTCCGCAAATGAGGGACCAATTTCTTCAAATAACTTTGTGAGCACCACCTTATTCTGAATGCGCCGCAAAACTTGACGCCGAGCATGCAAATCGCCACGCCTGGCAAAAGAGATCAATCGTTCGGCGACACCGCGCAATTCTTTCGCCTTCGGCAGTGTAGTACGCACTTTGCCATTGTCAAACAGAGATGTAGCCATATTGTTGAGCATGGCTTTTTTGTGGCTCGCCGTGCGACCCAGCTTTCTACCCCTTTTCCCGTGCCTCATTGGTTTCCTCGTTAAAAATCGTCGTCCAAAATCGAGATGTGATCGGGTTGGGAAACGACGTCTTGATATTTGCTCACATCAATGCCAAATGCAATGCCCAAATTTTCGAGAATAGCTGTCAATTCATTAAGCGATTTGCGGCCAAAATTACGGAATTTGAGCATTTCGTTTTCCGTCTTTTGAACGAGGTCTTCAAGTGTTATAATATTGGCAGCTTTTAAGCAATTTGCGGACCGCACCGACAATTCCAACTCATCGACAGGCATCTTGAGCAGTGTTGCAATGCGACGCGTTTCCTCATCGACAACTTCTTCTAATTCTTCTTCTGGCTCTTCTTCAAAATTGATAAACAATTCGAGATGATTTTTCAATATTCTCGCAGCATGAGCCACCGCATCGTCGGGTCGCACAACGCTGTTTGTCCAAACAGCCAATGAAAGTTTATCGTAATCAGTCTGCTGCCCCACACGCGCATTATCGACTTCATAATGCACTTTGCGAATCGGGGAAAAAGCAGCATCCAACACAATGGTCCCCATGGGCTGGTCTGCCTGTTTGTTTGCTTCTGCCAGCACGTAGCCCCGGCCTTTTCCAACGGTGACTTCCATGTCGAGCACACCGTCTTTGTCGAGCGTTGCAATATGCAAATCGGGATTCATGACTTCGACATCGGCATCGACCTGCAAATCGCCAGCTTTGAGTTCTCCTGGTCCTTCTTTTTGAACATGTAGCAATTTGTCTGCATCTGTATGCATGCGCAGACAAATTTCCTTGAGATTTAGAACGATTTCCGTCACATCTTCCACGACGCCCTCGATCACGGTAAACTCGTGCTGAATCCCTTCAATTTTCACGGCCATAACAGCAGCCCCTTCAATGGAAGAAAGCAAAACACGGCGCAGTGCATTCCCAATCGTAGCACCAAACCCGCGCTCAAGAGGCTGCACACTAAACAGGCCGTAATTATCACTCAGGCTTTCTTCATCGATCTGTACACCTCGAGGCATTTGAAAATTTTTCTCATTCATAAACAAAAGCTCCCCTGCTGCGCGTCTATTACTTGGAGTAGAGTTCAACGATGAGCTGCTCTTCAACAGGCGTTGGTATATCATCTCGCTTTGGATATTCTACAAGCGTACCGCTCAAATTCACTTTATCTACCGAAAGCCAGGCCGATTGACCTGCATCGCCAGTGCGCGTGAGCGCATCGTGAATGAGTTGCATCTGGCGACTTTTTTCGCGTACCTGCACAGTATCTCCCGGCGAAACCTGAAATGAAGGAATATCTACGGTCCGTCCATTGACAGCAATGTGGCGATGTCTCACGAGTTGTCGCGCTGATTTTCGAGATGGCGCAAAACCCAGGCGATATATCATGTTGTCCAGACGACATTCGAGCATCTGCAAAAGCAACTCACCCGTCACACCCTTCCTGCGAGCGGCTTTTGAATAATACGTGCGAAACTGATTTTCCAGTACGCCGTAGATACGCTTTGTTTTTTGTTTTTCACGAAGCTGAAGTGCGTATTCCGACGGCTTTCGACGCATGTTTTGACCATGCATGCCGGGCGCATAACTTCGTCGGTCAAATGAACATTTGTCCATGTTACACCGCGCACCTTTGAGAAACAACTTCATGCCTTCGCGGCGACACAGTTTACAACTTGGGCCAGTGTATCTCGCCATTCAATATCTCCCTGTTTTCTTATGTTAAACCCGGCGTCGCTTAGGCGGGCGGCACCCATTGTGGGGAATTGGGGTAACATCTTTGATCGCTGAAATTTCCAATCCAGCTCCCTGCAGCGACCGCACGGCGGCTTCTCGCCCAACGCCAGGTCCTTTGACCCAGACTTCCACCCGACGCAAACCCATTGCCATGGCTTCTCGCGCAGCATCAGTGGCAGCCAACTGAGCAGCATAGGGCGTACTTTTTCTCGACCCCTTAAACCCGACTTTTCCCGTTGATGACCAAGAAATAACCCTACCTTCACGATCACTTAGAGTGACAATAGTATTGTTAAAACTGGCATTGACATGTGCGACGCCATGAGCTTCAACGCGTCTATTCCGTCGTCTTCCTCTTCTGACCGCCAAACGACTCCTCCTTTGATTGTCCTGCGTTTAGCTATACCGTTCGTCTGCGACTGCCAATACCGGGTTTCTTTCCCTTGCGCGTCCTGGCATTGGTGCGCGTTCGCTGACCTCTCACCGGCAAACCGCGACGCCATCGCAAACCGCGATAGCATCCAATATCCATCAATCGCTTGATGTTCATTGCAACTTCGCTTCGCAGGTTTCCTTCAACCTTGTACTCGCCTTCGACAACTGAGCGCAATTTGGTGACTTCCTCGTCAGTCAAAGCATCTACGCGCGTATCGGGCGAAATCTGCGTCTGCGTTAAAATTTTTTGTGACGTGCTCAAACCAATGCCCAAAATATATGTCAACGCAACTTCCACGCGCTTTTCTCTTGGAATATCTACACCTGCTATTCGTGCCATGCGATTGCGTCTCCTGTGAGGTTATCCCTGCCGCTGTTTGTGTCGCGGGTTGACTTTGCAAATCACGCGCACGACACCGCGTCGGCGAATGATCTTGCAGTGATTGCAACGGCGGCGAACAGATGATTGGACTTTCATAAATAAATCTCCAGCATTTTGAGTAAATCAGGCTCGGCGCCCCCGGATGCGACCTTTTTTCATAAACCCATCGTAGTGGCGCATCAGCAAATGCGATTCAACCTGCTGTAAAGTGTCGAGTGCTACACCGACCATAATCAACAAGCCCGTCCCCCCAAAGACTTGTTCGAGGCCCGGATGAACCCCCATAGAATTGATAATAAAGTATGGACCAACGGCTATTGCAGCTAAGAAAATCGCACCTGGCATGTTGATTCGCGTAAGCACCCGATCGATAAAGTCCGACGTGCGTTTGCCCGGTCTGACACCGGGAATAAATCCGCCTTGCCGTTTCATATTGTCAGCCAGATCAATTGGATTAAACACAATTGCGGTATAAAAGTAAGCAAAGAAAATAACCAGCAATGAGTAAATCGACCAGTAAGGTAATGACACCCAGGCCATACTCGGCGTAAAAGCCGCCGCGAAATTTTGCATAAATTCATTATTAGGCGCAAATCCGGCCATTGTCGCAGGCAAAAACATAATGGCCTGAGCAAAAATAATAGGCATCACACCAGAAGTATTGACTTTGAGTGGTATATGCGTGCTTTGCCCACCATATACCCGTCGCCCAACGACGCGTTTGGCGTACTGTACCGGAATTCTACGCGTGCCCTGTGTGATGAGCACCACAAGAGCAGTCAAGGCAACAACAATAACTAAAACTGCTAACTCGATCAAAATTGATTTGTCATTGGTCACAAAATCGCGATATTCCTGCCGCACGACAAAGGGCAATGCCGCAATAATGCCAATAAAAATAAGCAGCGACATTCCGTTGCCAATACCGTGTGCATCAATCTGTTCGCCCAACCACATAATCAACACGGTTCCGGCAGTAATCGTCAATACGGTCAACAGCCGGAAGCCCCACCCGGGATAAAGTACAACTGAAAGTCCAGTCGCTGGCGACTGAAGGCTTTCCAGAAAAAAACTCACCCCAAGGGACTGCGCTGCAGCCAGTGCAACTGTGCCATATCGCGTATATTGAATGATCTTTTTTCGTCCTGCTTCCCCTTCTTTTTGCAGTTTTTGGAGGGATGGCACGACAGCACCCATCAATTGAAAAATAATGGACGCGCTGATATAAGGCATAATACCCAGTGCAAATACCGTCGCACGGGTAAATGCTCCCCCCACAAACATGTCGTAGAGACCAAAGATCGTTTGGCTGGTGCCTGCAAAAAATTCTCCCAGGGCAACCCGATCTATTCCGGGTATGGGAATCTGCCCTCCCAGGCGATAAATTGCCAGAATACCCAGCGTAAATAACACCTTATATCGCAGTTCCGGAATTTTAAAAACGCTCTTGACACTCTCGAGCAACACCGCCTCCTCTCAACCGATCTCAGTCGGTCTGGGATTCAACATCTCCGCCAGCTGCAAGAACTTTTTTTTCTGCCGCAGCTGATATTGCCTGAACCCGAATCTGCAATGGTACAGAAATTTCACCGCGCCCCAAAATTTTCACAGGGCGTTTTGTAGAAGCAATCAAACCCGCATCCTTGAGCACTTCGGGGGTAATCTCACCCGAAAACTCCCTGCACGCCAAATCGTCGAGGTTTACGATCTGATAGGTCACCCGAAAAGGATTGTTAAATCCAACTTTCGGCAAGCGCCGATGCAGGGGCGTTTGTCCACCTTCAAACCCAACTTTGCGCTTGGAACCCGAACGCGCGCGCTGCCCTTTGTGCCCTTTACCCGCAGTTTTGCCTTTTCCAGAGCCGAGGCCAATGCCCAAACGCTTCTTCTTAGAAGTTGCCCCTTGAGGCGGGGAGAGATTCCCAAGTTTCATTCTCGCATCCCGTGTTTTATGTTTCTTCAACTTTGACCAGATGTGCAACAGCCGCCAGCATGCCGCGCAATTGGGGAGAATCAGCGTGTTCCACTGTATGCCGAATACGGCGAATTCCCAACGCATCCAGTGTCCGTTGTTGCTTTTTTTGTCGCTTAATTGCACTGCGAATTTGTGTAACTCGCAGTGTTTTTTGATCACCCATCACGACCCCCGTACAGAAACCAATGCGGATTCTTCTACGCCTCGCAATAATGCAAACATTCTCGCATCTTTCAACCGCGTTAATCCTTCCATTGCGGCTTTAACGGCATTCTGAGGGTTTTGGGACCCCAATGACTTCGTCAGCACATTTTGAACGCCAGCCAGTTCCAAAACCGCACGCACGCCACCTCCTGCAATAATACCCGTACCGGGCGCGGCGGGTTTGAGCAAAACGCGAGAAGCGCCAAACCGTCCAATAACCTCGTGGGGCAATGTTCCATCAACGACAGGCACGCGCACCAGATTCTTTTTGGCATCGTCGGCAGCTTTGCGAATGGCTTCAGAGACTTCGCCCGCTTTTCCCATTCCAATCCCAACAATCCCTTTTTTGTCACCAATTACACAAAGCGCATTAAAAGCAAAACGTCGTCCACCTTTGCGAACGTGAGATACCCGTTTGATGCTGTTGTTGATGACGATTTCCGTCAGGTCTAAACCCGTGGCTTCAATTCTGCTCAAAATCGACTCCTTAACATTAAAATTTCAACCCGCCTTCGCGTGCACCTTCAGCCAATGCTTTGACACGACCGTGATAGAGATAACCCGCGCGGTCAAAAACAACCTGCGAGATTCCGGCTTCCTGCGCTCTCACAGCCAATGCTTTGCCCACTTCACGGCTCTTACTACATTTGCCTTCAATAGTTTGCAACTGATCTTTGAGTTGTGGAGCATTTGAGGATAGGCCCATTAGAGAGCGTCCATTCACATCATCAATCAATTGAGCCTGAATGTGTTTTAGACTTCTGAAAATCGTCAGGCGCGGACGATCAGCCGTTCCCAAAAGTCTCTTTCTAATGCGCATTTGACGACGCCTGTGCATCCTATTCTTTTTAATTTGCCTGTCTGCCATTGAAACCTCAAAATTTAAGCTACTGCTGCCTTGCCAGCCTTGCGCCGCACGTATTCGCCACTGTAGCGGATACCTTTTCCCTTATAGGGTTCGGGTGGCCGAATATTTCGGATGTTCGCCGCTGTGCGTCCCACGAGTTCTTTATCGGCTCCACTGATCTTAACCAGTGCCTGAGAATTTTCGATCTCAGCGGGAGGCGCATCGATACTAAATTCAATTCCCTGAGGGGCTTCAACCGTTACCGGGTGACTGAACCCCACGTTGATGTCCAAATTCTTCCCTTTCATATCTGCGCGATAGCCCACCCCAACAACGACCAGTTGCTTCTCAAAACCAGCCGTCACGCCCTGAACAGCATTTGCCAACAAAGCACGCGTGAGACCCCAAATAGATTTGTGACGCCGGTCTCCGGGATCTTGCACTGTGACAGAAAGGGATTCACCTTCTTGCACGACCTGCGTAAGCGGATGTAAAGGTACCTGTAAAGACCCTTTAGGACCTTTTATTTCCGCCTCTGCGGCCCCGATTTTCACATTGACGCCCCCTGGAACGTCAATCGGCTGTTGACCTATTCTCGACACGCTGCACTCCTTCCAGATCTCTACCAGACGCTACAAACAACTTCGCCGCCAACACTTTCTCGACGTGCGGTCCGATCTGTCAAAATACCTTTTGATGTCGATAAAATAGCGACACCTAATCCATTGAGTATTCGAGGAATTTCGTCTTTGCCCACATACTTTCTCAGACCGGGGCGACTTTCGCGCTTCAACCCTTGAATTGCACATTCCTCGTCGGGACTGTACTTGAGATAAAGACGCAAATAACCCTGTCGGTTATCATCGATATACGCATAATTGTGAACAAAGCCGCTTTCTTTTAAGATGCGGGCAATCTCGCGCTTCATCCTGGAACTCGGAATATCTACCTTGCGATGTCCGGCGCGACATGCATTTCGCACACGCGTCAACATATCGGCAATCGGATCCGTCATCATGTGGGCTTCTCCCTCAATTACCAACTGGCCTTTGTCACGCCGGGAATTTCACCAGCGAGGGCCAACTCGCGAAAACATATACGGCAAATACCAAATTTGCGCAAATAACCGCGTGGCCTACCGCATCTGTGACACCGATTATAACGGCGGACTGCAAATTTCTGTTTGCGCTTTGCTTTGGCAATCATAGATTTTTTAGCCATCAGACCTGACCTCGTATTGATTCTTTTATTTAATCTTGATTCTGAAACGGCATGCCCATTTTGTTGAGCAGTTCAAAAGCCTCTTCATCGGTAGAGGCCGTAGTGACCAGGGTCACATCGAGACCGCGAATTTTGTCGATTTGATCGTAGTCAATTTCGGGAAAAATAATCTGTTCCTGAATACCGACTGTATAGTTGCCCCGGCCATCAAATGAGCGCATTGAAAGGCCGCGAAAATCGCGAATACGCGGCACGGAGAAATTAAAAAAACGATCGAGAAACTCATACATACGAGACCTGCGAAGAGTGACAGCACAGCCAATGGGTACACCCTGTCGCAGCTTAAAGTTTGAAACAGCTTTTCTCGCCCTGCGAATTGAGGCTCGCTGTCCTGCAATGCGGGTCAAATCTTCAGCGGCATTTTCAATGACTTTGGCATTGAGAACAGCTTCACCAACACCCATATTTAAGACAACCTTTTCCAGTCTGGGCACCTGCATGCGATTTTTATACCCAAATCTTTGGATGAGCGCAGGCACAACTTCGTTTTCATAGTATTCTTGTAATCGCGTTGCCATGTCGTCCTCGTTATTCAGCTTCGGGAATTTGCTCACCACTTTTTTGAGCAATTCGCACACGCGACCCGTCTTCGAGACGCTGAATGCGAATCCTGGTCCGCTCATCGGTTTGTGAATCGACGATCATGAGATTGGACACATGCAAGGGCGCTTCCTTTTCCATGATGCCGCCTTGCTGGTTATTGGGGTTGGGACGCGTATGGCGCTTGACATTGTTGATCCCTTCCACCAGCACGCGTTTTTTCTTGGGCCACACATTCAAAACCCGTCCCCGTTGACCGGTATAAACACCGCTTATCACTTCAACTTGATCACCCTTGCGAATCCTCATCTCTAAACACTTGCCTTTCTTTATATCACTTCGGGCGCCAAAGAAACAATGCGCATAAATCGTCTCTCGCGCAACTCGCGGGCGACGGGTCCAAATATGCGCGTCCCTCGAGGTTCGCCTTCTGCGCTGAGCAAAACAGCGGCATTGTCATCAAATCGAATATAGGACCCATCTGCCCTTCGCGTCTCTTTCTTTGTACGGACGATCACGGCACGAGCAACATCGCCGCGATTTACACCACTGTTTGGCTGTGCATCTTTAACTGAAACCACAACCGTATCACCGAGTTTGGCATACTTGCGCTTAGTGCCCCCTAAAATGCGAAAACACATCACCTTTCGGGCACCTGAGTTATCTGCACAATTCAATACCGAATATTCCTGGACCATGTTCTCTCCACCTAATGTGCTTTTTTAATAATTTCTACCAGCCGCCAGCGTTTGGTCTTGCTCAAAGGCCGCGTTTCAATAACCATCACCTCATCGCCAGCTCTGGCTTCATTGTTCTCATCGTGCGCCGCCAATTTTGAACGTCTTTGCATAACTTTTCCATAAAGGGGGTGTGCCACCTGCCGCCGTACCTCAACGACTATTGTTTTATCAGACTTGTCGCTGACCACCAGCCCTACACGTGTTTTGCGGTGCCTGCGAGTTTCCACCATCATACACCGATTCTCCTTAAAAATTACGCATTGGGAAGCTCTCGAATGCCTAACTCATGTTCGCGCAACACGGTTTTAAGCCGAGCGAGATCCTTGCATGCATCTCGAAATGCAATTGGATTATCGAGCTGGCGCGTAGATAGCTGAATGCGAAGATTCACGAGTTCGTCCTCTTGTTCAGCAATTCTTTCCCTTACATCGTTTTCTGTTAGATCTCGAATTTCACCCGGTTTCATTCGTCGTGTCCCCCGCGTTCTACAAAACGGACTTTAAGGGGCAACTTCTGGCTGGCCAATTTGATTGCGCGTTGCGCACTGTCGCGTGGCACGCCCTCAATTTCAAACAGAATCCGCCCTGGTTTGATGACCGCCACCCAGTATTCGGGATTGCCCTTGCCCTTACCCATACGGGTCTCTGCGGGCTTAACCGTAAGGGGTTTATCGGGAAAAACGCGAATCCAAATTTTCCCACCGCGTCTCAATGACTTACTAATCGCCACGCGAGCAGCTTCGATCTGCCTGTTGGTAACCCATCCGGGTTCGAGAGCCTGCAAACCGTATTCGCCAAAAGAAATACGCGCTCCTCGAAAGGCCACACCTTTGCGACGTCCCCTCTGCTGCTTTCTCCATTTGACCCGTTTTGGCATTAACATAATAGTCGCTCCTGTCCCGACTTAAGTTGGCAGATGGGCGTCCTGGCCCATTTTTTCTCCATGACAGATCCATACTTTTACCCCTACAGTACCCGAGGTTGTATAAGCCGTAGATCTGGCATAGTCTATATCAGCGCGAAGAGTATGAAGAGGGACGCGTCCTGCAGGCTCTGATTTTTCAACGCGAGACATTTCCGCACCACCAAGACGTCCCCCACACACGACTTTGATTCCTTCAGCTCCCATGCGCACTGCCGATGCAACGGCTTTTTTCATTGCACGGCGAAATGAGACGCGCTGCTCGAGTTGCCGGGATATATTATCGGCGACGAGTTGGGCATTGAGTTCTGGTCGCTTAATTTCATTGATGTTGATATAAATTTCTTTGCCTGTCAGGTGCTTTAATTCATCTCTCAATTTATCGACCTCTGCGCCTTTGCGTCCAATTACAATGCCAGGACGAGCGGTGTGAATCGAAATTGTCACCCGCTTAGGAGCACGCTCAATGTCTATTTGTGCAACGCTTGCCCGTTGCAGACGACTGGTAATATATCGCCTGAGCATGAGGTCTTCTTGAAGCAGGCTGGCAAAATCGCGATTGGCAAACCAGCGAGAACGCCAGTCTTTGACAATTCCCAACCTCACTCCGATCGGATGCGTTTTCTGGCCCAAAGTGATTCTCCTATTCCTCGTCTGAAACAACCAGCGTGATGTGACTATATCGCTTGCGAATCATGCCGGCAGCGCCTCGCGGCTGAGGACGCAACCGTTTTAACGCAATGCCGCCATCGACAAACGCTTCTTTCACAAAGAGCGCTTCTTCGACTGCGGATTCTTCTTCGCGGTTGACCGCATTTGCAATCGCGGATTGCAAGGTGCGCTCTACGATACGCGCGGCCTTTTTAGGTGTAAATTGCAGAATGTGGAAAGCTTCCTCCACATCTTTACCCCGCACGAGATTAACCACCTGTCGCACTTTGCGCGGTGAAATTCTTGAATAGCGCAATATCGCCCGAGCTTCCATTTAAAATTCCCGTCTCAAAATATCACTGTAAAGAAGTGGCGCGTTCAGTAGCCCGCCCCGCGCGTGCCCCCCGATGCGTGCGCGTGGGAGCAAATTCACCGAGTTTGTGTCCAACCATGTTTTCTGTAATATAAACGGGGATAAATTTATTTCCATTGTGTACAGCAAGCGTATGCCCCACAAACTCTGGCGCAATTGTCGATCGTCGCGCCCACGTCTGGATAACCCGCTTATTACCAGCCTTATTCATTTGCTCAATCTTTTTTATGAGACTCGGCTCAATAAAAGGCCCTTTTTTAATTGACCTCGCCATAAAATAATACTCCTGATTACTTGCGTCTTTGAATGATCATTTGGTCAGTTTTATTTTTCTTTTTGCGCGTTTTATATCCTTTTGTGGGTTGTCCCCAGGGCGTCACCGGATGCCTGCCGCCTGTTGCTCTACCTTCTCCACCACCGTGAGGATGATCAATTGGGTTCATAGCAACACCACGCACTTTTGGACGTTTCCCCAACCAGCGAGACCGTCCTGCTTTTCCGACAACGACATTTTCATGCTCTAAATTTCCAACCTGTCCAATGGTCGCATAACACGATATCAAAACCAAGCGGCGCTCGCCAGAAGGCAGGCGGAGAGTTGCAAAATTGCCTTCTTTAGCCATCACCTGAATTTCAGCACCTGCCGAACGACCGATCTGTCCACCTTTTCCCGGCTTGAGTTCAACATTGTGTACATTGCTCCCCAAAGGGATATTTGCCAGAGGAAGCGCATTCCCCGGTCTGATCCCCGCATCCGCACCCGAGGCAACCTCATCGCCAACACGCAAACCAATCGGTGCCAGAATATAGCGTTTTTCACCATCGACATAATGCAGGAGTGCAATGCGTGCCGATCGATTTGGATCGTACTCAATGCTATGCACAATTGCAGGCACACCCACTTTATCGCGCTTGAAATCAATTCGGCGATACTTGCGCCGATGTCCACCACCGCGACGACGGCTCGTGATACGCCCCCGATTATTGCGTCCCCCAGATTTTTTATTGGGTTCAACAAGGGATTTTTCAGGCGTCTCTTTTGTAATCTCTTCAAAAGAAGAGACCGTCTTAAATCGCAACGAAGGCGTTGTTGGGCGAAACTTCTTAACGGGCATGAGTTATCCTTCAAAAAAGTCGATGATATGTCCATCGGCAAGGGTGACAACAGCCTTTTTCCAGTTAGAACGGCGGCCTTGAAACCGTCCAAGCCGCTTGATCTTGCCGTGCACGGTACTCGTATTGACCTTTACGACTTCGACATCGAACATGGCTTCAACTGCACGCTGAATATCGACTTTGTTTGCACCACTGAGAACTTCAAATACATATTTATTGTGACTTTCCTGCAAATTAGAAGCCCGCTCGGTAATAATGGGACGCCGGATAATTTGCTTAGAATTCTTCACGAGGCCCCCCACAGGTCTTGAATGCGAGAAACCGCACTGCGAGTGAGAACCAGAACATCTGCATTGACTACGTCATAAGTTGAAACTTGCGAAACGGGTAATACGAAAAGCCTGGGGATATTCCGACAGGATTTGACGGTATTTTCAGCGATACCATCCGTCAATAGCAATATCTTTTGCCCCTGAATTTCAAGCATTTGTGTCATTTGTGCCATTCGCTTTGTTTTGGGCATCTCAAGTTCAAAATCTTCCAGGACAGATATGGATTCGCCGAGTGCTTTTTGCGAAAATGCCGAGCGTATGGCCAGTTTCTTGACTTTCTTGGGCACCTGTTCCCGAAAATGTCTTGGCCTGGGACCATGAGCCACCCCACCGCCAATTAAAATAGGCGATCCCGCAGTTCCCTTACGGGCACGCCCCGTACCTTTTTGTCGATACATCTTCCGTTTTGACCGATTGACTTCTGAGCGGGTTTTGGTCGAGGCATTGCCTTGCCGCTGATTGGTCAAATACGCTTTAATGACATAATAGATCGCGTCAGCAGATGGTTCAATCCCAAAAACTGTTTTGGGTAGCTCCACCGATCCAATTTCTTCACCATCAAGATTGCAAACCTCAACAGATGCCATAATCGCCTTACCTCAAAATCAGTTGCGTTTCTCAATAACAACCGTAGCCCCTTTACCTCCTGGCACGGCACCTTTTAAGAGGATCAAATTTTGCTCGGTATCTACACCCATGACCTTTAAGCCCCGAACCGTTACCCGCTGATCCCCCATATGACCTGCCATACGCATTCCCTTAAACACCCGCGAAGGACTCGAACTTTGACCTATTGAGCCAGGCGCGCGATGTCGGTCTGATTGTCCATGCGTTTTGGGACCACCTCTGAATCCGTGACGCTTAACACCGCCCTGGAATCCGCGGCCTTTTGATCGCGCAGTAACATCGACGATTTCGCCTGCCTCAAACATACTGACATTGAGTGTCTCACCGACAGCATATTCGGAGACATCATCAACTCGAAATTCCACAAGACCCCGATGGGGATTAACGCCTGCCTTCTTGAAAATCCCCTGATCCGCGCGGTTTAACCGGTTAGCCCGGATCTCATCATACCCAACCCTCAATGCCATATATCCATCTGAATCCCAATCTTTGATCTGAACAATGGGACACGGAACAACTTCGAGGACAGTGACAGGCGCCAACATTTCTGCGTCATCAAATGTCTGTGTCATACCGATTTTTTTTCCAATCAATCCCAGCACGATTACACCTTGATTTCAATATCGATACCCGCAGGTAGATCCAGCTTCATCAGGGCATCTACCGTTTGGGGTGTTGAGTTGTGAATGTCGATCAGGCGTTTGTGTACGCGCATTTCAAACTGCTCGCGCGATTTTTTATCGACATGTGGAGATCGCAATACCGTATAGAGCGAGCGCCTCGTCGGCAGAGGAATGGGGCCTGAAATAAGCGCCCCAGTCCGTTTTGCTGTCCGAACGATTTCTTCAGCAGAACGATCCAATGCGTTGTGGTTGTATGCTTTTAGTCTAATTCTAATTTTTTGTGCAGGCACGAGGCATCCCTTCGCAGTTCTTATTCAACAATTTCAGTAATCACACCCGAGCCAATGGTTCGACCACCTTCCCGAACGGCAAATCGCAGTTCGGTCTCCATAGCGATTGGCGTAAGCAGTTCCACAGACATGGTAACATTATCACCGGGCATTACCATTTCTACGCCTTCGGGCAATTCGACTTTGCCAGTCACATCCGTTGTGCGAAAATAGAACTGAGGTTGATAGCCGGTAAAGAAGGGTTTGCTGCGTCCACCTTCTTTATCTGTCAGCACATAAACTTCGCCTTTAAACTTCTTGTGGGGGGTCACTGAACCTGGCTTGGCAACCACCATGCCGCGTTCAATTTCATCTTTGTCAACACCGCGAAGTAACAAACCGACATTGTCACCAGCCCGGCCCTCATCCAGCAGTTTGCGGAACATTTCCACGCCCGTAACCGTTGTATTGCGACTCTCGCGAATACCCACAATCTCAACTTCCTCACCGACATTGACCACGCCGCGTTCAATGCGCCCAGTGCCCACTGTACCGCGCCCCGTGATCGTAAATACGTCCTCAACCGGCATCAGAAAATCTTTATCTACCTCGCGCACGGGTTCCGGAATATTTTCATCTACGGCTTCCATCAACTCCCAGATACAGGCACAATCTTCGGAATCGGGATCGTCAGACTCCAGTGCTTTGAGGGCAGATCCCTGGATCACTGGCACATCATCGCCGGGAAAATCGTACTGATCCAGCAACTCGCGGACTTCCAGATCGACCAGTTCGAGCAATTCTTCATCATCGACCATATCGACCTTATTCATAAATACCACGATGGAAGGCACATTGACCTGACGTGAAAGCAGAATATGCTCGCGGGTCTGAATCATGGGGCCATCTGCAGCACTAACGACCAGAATCGCGCCATCCATCTGCGCGGCACCCGTGATCATATTTTTCACATAGTCAGCATGTCCGGGACAATCTACGTGGGCATAGTGCCGGTTTTCCGTTTGATACTCCACGTGAGCCGTATTAATGGTGATTCCACGCTCTTTTTCTTCGGGTGCTTTGTCAATGTCGTCAAAGGGCATAAAATCGGCAAGTCCCTTAGCTGCCAGCGTCTTGGTAATAGCGGCAGTCAGCGTGGTTTTCCCGTGATCGACATGCCCGATTGTGCCGATGTTGACATGGGGTTTGTCCCGTTCAAATTTTTCCTTCGCCATGTTTTCCTCCTGAAAAGATCGAACGAAAATAAAAAAACGCGTTCGCTTAAGTTGCAAATACATTGACTGAAGAGAGAATGTCTTCAGCGATGCTCTGCGGCATTTCCTCAAACTTGGAAAATTCCATTGAATAAATCGCGCGGCCCTGTGTGATAGACCGCAACTTTGTTGCATAGCCAAACATTTCACTCAGCGGCACAGTGGCCGAAATGACCTGTGCATCGGGGCGATTGACAATACCAACAATATGCCCTCGACGCGCATTCAAGTCCCCCATAACATCGCCCATATAGTCTTCGGGCACAACGACTTCCACATCAAAAACAGGTTCCATAAGATAAGTTTTAGCCCTTTTGGCAGCCTCTTGAAAAGCTATTGAACCAGCAATCTTGAAGGCTATTTCAGAAGAATCAACATCGTGATAGGAACCGTCAAACAGTTCAATTTTAACATCATCTATTGGATACCCCGCCAGGATCCCACCCGTCATTGCCTCCTGAATTCCAGCCCGCACGGCAGGGATATATTCAGACGGAATTGCACCACCTGTAATTTTGTTCTCAAAAACAAGCCCTGTACCGGGCGCACCGGGTTCCAGATTGATAACTACATGACCGTATTGACCCCGACCTCCACTTTGGCGGACAAAACGCCCGTGAATATTTTGAACGGCGTTGCGGATGGCCTCTTTGTAAGTGACCTGTGGTTTACCGACATTGGCCTCAACCCTGAATTCGCGTTTGAGGCGATCTACAATAATCTCCAGGTGCAATTCGCCCATCCCCGAAATAATGGTCTGTCCGGTATCTGGGTCAATAACTACGTGAAAAGTCGGGTCTTCTTCGGTCAGCTTGCTCAGCGCGACGCCAAGTTGATCCTGATCGGCCTTGGTTCTCGGTTCAATTGCCACAGAAATCACGGGCTTGGCAAAATCCATCGATTCCAATATCACGGGCTCTTTTTCATCGCAAAGCGTCTCTCCTGTTGCCGTGTCTTTCAGCCCAACAACAGCCGCAATATCACCTGCAGACACCGCACTGATCTCTTCCCGCTTATTCGCGTGCATCTGTAACACGCGTCCAATGCGCTCGCGTTTGCCCTTATTGGCGTTGAGAACATAAGAGCCTGTATTTAACTGACCTGAATATACGCGGAAATAAGTTAACCGCCCGACATAAGGATCTGTCATCACCTTAAAAGCCAAAGCAGCAAAAGGCACTTCGTCGGAGACCGGACGAGAAACCCCAATGTCGAAATTTTTGAGATCGTGTCCCACTATTTCAGGCACATCGCGCGGCGAAGGTAAGTATGCGACAATGGCATCTAACAACCGCTGCACGCCTTTGTTCTTAAATGCCGACCCACAAAGTACAGGCACGGCAGTGCTGTTGATCACAGCCTGGCGCAAAGCAGATCTAATCTCACCTTCGCTGATATCTTCGCCTTCGAGAAATTTTTCCATCAAGGTGTCATCAAAATCGGAGACAGCTTCCAGCAATTGCTCGCGTCCTTCATAGGCGCGTTCTTCCAGATCGTTTGGAATACTACCTTCCGTAAACATAGTGCCTAAAGAATCATCTTCGTAGGTGACGAGTTTCATCTTGATCAAGTCAATCAAACCCGTAAACATCTCGCCAGACCCTACAGGCAACTGAACGGGAACAAAATTGGACGCCAACCTTTCACGCATCATATCTAATACGCGGTCGAAATCGGCACCCGTGCGATCCATTTTGTTGACAAATGCAATCCGGGGCACTGAATATTTGTCCGCCTGGCGCCAGACAGTTTCAGATTGAGGCTCAACGCCTCCAACCGCACAAAACAGCCCCACAGCACCATCTAAAACCCGCAATGATCGCTCGACTTCGGCAGTAAAATCAACGTGTCCTGGGGTATCGATAATATTGATGCGATGGTCATCCCAAAAACACGTTGTAGCTGCCGACGTAATGGTAATGCCACGCTCGCGCTCCTGAGCCATCCAATCCATCGTGGCTGCACCATCGTGCACCTCACCCATCCTGCGCAAAATACCCGTATAATAGAGAATGCGCTCGGTTGTCGTGGTTTTACCTGCGTCAATATGCGCCATAATTCCGATATTTCGGGTGCGCTTCAGGTCGTATTTTCTCGTCATCTTAGTCACTTACCATCGATAATGCGCAAATGCGCGATTGGCCTCTGCCATGCGGTGCGTTTCTTCACGCCGCTGCATTGCGCGTCCTTGTCCATTTGCTGCATCCATAAATTCGCCAGCCAAACGCTGAGCCATTGTCTTTTCGCCCCGTTCCCTGGCAAATAAAATCAACCAGCGAATAGACAGCGCAAGACGTTCATCGGGCCGGACTTCTTCTGGCACCTGGTAAGTCGCACCACCGACGCGGCGCGATCTCACCTTGACAACCGGTTTGACATTGTCAAGTGCTTTTTCAAAAATCTCTAAGCCGGTATTTCCGCTGCGGTCTTCAACCAGATCAAGTGCCTCGTAAAAAATTCGCTCCCCCACACTTTTTTTGCCCTTGCGAAACAAGCAGTTGACAAAACGCGTCACCAAGAGGCTACTGTATTTGGGATCTGGGGCCAAGTGTCGTTTTTCCGCTCGCCGCTTTCGCATATCGGAATCTACCTCTTTTTACAATAAGGGGGATACGCCACCAAGGTGGTATCCCCCATGTTTTATCGAATAATAGGCACTTGAGATTAACCCGCTTTTTTCGTGCCGTATTTGGAACGACCCTGTTTGCGGTCTTCCACGCCAGTCGTGTCGAGTACGCCTCGCAGAATGTGATACCGAACAGAGGGTAGATCCTTGACGCGACCGCCCCTGATGAGTACCACAGAGTGCTCCATGAGATTGTGCCCTTCGCCCGGAATATAAGCCGTTACTTCAAGACCATTAGTCAACCTGACACGCGCTACTTTACGCAGAGCCGAATTGGGCTTTTTGGGCGTTGTAGTATAAACACGTGTACAAACACCGCGTTTTTGAGGACAAGCTCTCAAAGCAGGTGCAGAAGAGCGCTTGCGCTTGGCTTTTCGTCCCTTCCGAACCAGTTGATTAATTGTGGGCAAACTCAACCTCCTTAATTATGGGAGACTTATAATATACCAGGTGTATGAATGGCTGTCAAGCATTAATTGGAGGTAGGCCAATGCTTTCCGTGCTCTCTTGTGCGAGGGCTTCAAACACTTGCGATTCTTCCACCACATCTGTATCCAAATCGCGGTATTTCAAAGCACCTGTACCGGCGGGAATGAGGTGTCCAATGATCACATTTTCCTTTAGTCCCAACAACGTGTCAACCTTGCCCTGCACCGCTGCTTCGGTAAGCACTCGGGTAGTTTCCTGGAAAGACGCTGCTGAAATGAAACTCTCGGTCAAAAGAGAGGCTCGGGTAATCCCCAATAAGACGGGATTAAATGTTGCGGGATCGCCCCCTTCAACGAGAACCTTCTCGTTCTCCTCGGCGAAGCGGAATCGGTCAACGAGTTCGTCTTCGAGGAAATTAGTATCTCCAGGATCCGTCACTTGCACTTTCTGCAACATCTGCCGGACGATGGTTTCAATATGCTTGTCATTGATTTTCACACCCTGGAGCCGATAAACCTGCTGAATTTCATCGACGAGATACTCCTGAACTTTTCGATCTCCCAAAATAGCCAGAATATCGTGTGGATTTACCGACCCCTCAGACAGGCGATCACCCGCGGTTACGCGATCACCTTCTTGTACGCGCAGATGTCGTCCGTAGGGAATGGTGTATTTTTTTTCTTCGCCCTCATCAGCCGTAACCAGGACAACCCGAGAGCCTCTCACCATGCGACCAAAGCGCACTGAGCCGTTGATTTCGGTAACCACTGAAGCTTCTTTGGGGCGACGCGCCTCAAAAAGCTCCGCGACACGCGGCAAACCACCTGTAATATCTCGCGTTTTGCTGCGTTCACGCGAAATTTTAGCCAGCGTATCGCCATCTGCTACCTGATCGCCATCGTGCACCACCAGTCGCGCCCCCAAAGGAATGATATAATGGCCCAGTTCTTCGCCATCTTCACCAACAACCTTAATATGCGGCGATAAGGTGCGGTCTCGGTGCTCAATCACGACCAGTCCGGCAATGCTGGTCGTTTCATCGATCTCTTCGCGATATGTCACCCCTTCTACGAGGTCCCCAAACTGAACCCGACCAGCTTTGGGCGATACAATCACATTGTTATAAGGATCCCATTCGTAGAGTGCCTGGTCCTCTTCCACATCTTGTCCTTCCTCCACCCGCAACACAGCGCCATGCGGCACGTGGTAGTGCCCTCCCCTTACACGGCCCTGATCATCTTGCACTTCGATCTCTCCATTCCGGCCTACCACAACCCATGAATCTGCATCGCGCTGCACAAACTCGAGATGCTTAAAAATGACCTTGCCCGCACGCTTTGCACCAATCTCGGCCTGCTCGGCAATACGGCTGGAAGTACCCCCAATATGAAAGGTGCGCAATGTCAATTGGGTTCCGGGTTCGCCCACACTCTGCGCAGCGATAACACCCACTGCCTCTCCAATATCGACGGGTAGGCCGGTGGCGGGGTTGCGACCATAACAGGCCATACAGACCCCTCGTCGAGTTTCACAGGTCAATACGGACCGCACAAAGACGCGCTCAATACCTGCATCGGCAATTTTGTCGGCCAATTCTTCATTTAACAAAACGCCTGCATCGACAATGCGGTCACCCGTAATGGGATCTTCGACATCTTCCAGCACTGTGCGCCCTACAATGCGGTCAGACAGCGATTCAACAACTTCTTCGCCTTCCTTCAGGGCTTCCATTTCAATGCCCAATATCGTTCCGCAATCAGACTCAGAAATAACCACATCTTGCGATACATCCACCATGCGACGCGTCAAATAGCCGGCTTCAGCGGTCTTCAAAGCCGTATCAGCCAACCCCTTGCGGCTGCCATGCGTGGAAATAAAATACTCGAGTACGGTCAGACCTTCTTTGAGTGACGAAATAATAGGTGTTTCAATAATTTCGCCAATCGCTCCCGTCAATTTCTTTTGCGGTTTATTCATCAGTCCGCGCATACCCCCGAGCTGCTTGATCTGATCGTCGTTTCCCCGTGCGCCCGAATCTTTCATAATCCAGATCGAATTGAAGCCTTCTTCGGCTTTTTCAAAAGCACCGATCATGGCCTGCGCAATGTGATTGGTCGTATGCTGCCACACATCGATCACTTTGTTGTAGCGTTCGCCCTCAGTAATGGCTCCAATCGCGTGCTGTTCAATAATTTTTTCGACTTCGTCCATAGCATCGGTAATCAACTCTTCCTTTTCGGGAGGTACGACCACATCGCTCACCGCAATCGAAATACCCGACCGCGTCGCATAATCGTATCCCAGTTGCTTCAATCCATCGAGAAAATCTGTCGTAATGCGGTTGCCATACCGACTGTGGACTTCAGAAGAAACTTTGCGGATGCCTTTGTCATCGATCAATTCATTGATAAAGGGCATCGTGTCGGGCATAATATCATTAAAAATAACGCGTCCAACCGTGGTTGTTATGAGTTCACCATCTATGCGAACACGCACGGCTTCATGCAGGTCAATGCGTTCAAAATCATACGCCAGGTGAGCTTCGTTGGTACTGCTAAAGGTTTTGAGATTCTCTTCCTTGCCGTGAACTATTTTTGTCAGATAATAAAGGCCTAAAGCTATTTCCTGAGGCTTATCGACCACAACAGGCGATCCATCGGCGGGTTTGAGCAAATTGTTTGACGACAGCATCAACACCCGCGCTTCAATCTGAGCCTCGAAAGAAAGCGGCAGGTGTACGGCCATCTGATCGCCGTCGAAATCGGCATTAAATGCCGCACAGACCAGCGGATGGATGCGAATGGCTTTGCCTTCGACGAGCACGGGTAAAAACGCCTGAATGCCCAGGCGATGCAATGTTGGGGCGCGATTGAGCAAAACGCAGTGATCCTGGATAATTTCTTCGAGAATATCCCATACTTCAATGCGCTCGCGCTCGACTAATTTCTTTGCACTTTTAACGGTTTGGACGAGGCCCTTTTCTTCGAGCCGCCGAATAATAAATGGCTTGAATAATTCCAGAGCCATATGTTTGGGCAGCCCGCACTGATAAAGCCGCAAATGAGGATCGACCACAATCACAGAACGACCCGAATAATCGACGCGTTTACCCAAAAGGTTCTGGCGGAATCGCCCCTGTTTACCCTTGAGTAGATCGGAAAGCGACTTGAGGGATCGGTTGCCATCACCGCGAACAGCGCGAGACCGACGGCCATTGTCAAACAGAGCATCTACAGCCTCCTGGAGCATGCGTTTTTCATTGCGTAAAATGACTTCGGGTGCTTTGATTTCGATCAGTTTTTTGAGCCGATTATTTCTATTGATCACGCGGCGATACAAATCATTGAGATCCGAGGTTGCAAACCGCCCGCCCTCTAAGGGTACAAGAGGACGCAAGTCGGGCGGGATGACGGGAATCACATCGAGAATCATCCAATCGGGCTGATTATCCGATTGGCGGAACGCCTCAACGACCTTGAGGCGTTTGAGTGCCTCCTGTTTGCGCTGCACCGAAGTCTCGAAACGAGCTTGGGTTCGCAGTTCAGCAGATAAGTCCTCAATATCGATCGCAGACAGTAGTTTTTTGATAGCGCCAGCCCCCATATCGACCTCAAATGAATACCCCTCATCTTCGAGATCGATCACCTCATCTTCAGTGAGCAAATCCTTGGATTTGAGATCGGGAGCATCGCCGGGATCTAGCACCACATACGATTCGTAGTAAATGATCCGCTCGAGATTGCGAACGGAAAGATTGAGCAAATACCCCATGCGAGATGGGAGCGACTTAAAAAACCAGATATGTGTCACCGGAACCGCCAATTCGATGTGTCCCAGCCGCTCTCGTCTGACCTTTGATTGGGTTACTTCTACCCCACAACGATCACACACCACACCCCGATATCGAATGCGCTTGTATTTGCCGCAATGGCACTCCCAGTCTTTGACAGGCCCAAAAATGCATTCGCAAAATAATCCGTCGCGCTCGGGCTTAAAAGACCGATAATTGATAGTTTCAGGTTTGGTAACCTCACCGCGTGACCACCCCCGGATGGTATCCGGAGAAGCCAACTGAATGCGGATAGAATTAAAATCTAAGGGTTGATTGGCAAAATTGGTATCGGCCACGAGAGAACCCCCTTTTCAAATCTTATGTCGTCAGTCAATCTGCGCGTTTTCGAGTACCACATCCAAACACAGGCTTTGCAATTCTTTGACCAGAACATTAAATGATTCTGGCACGCCGGGTTCGGGTGGATTTTCTCCTTTTACAATGGTCTCGTAAATTTTGGATCTGCCTGCCACATCGTCGGATTTGACAGTGAGCATTTCCTGTAACATGTGTGCAGCACCATAAGCTTCGAGTGCCCAAACTTCCATTTCTCCAAAGCGCTGTCCTCCAAACTGGGCTTTGCCGCCCAAAGGCTGCTGCGTGACCAGTGAATAGGGTCCAATTGAACGCGCGTGGATCTTGTCGCTGACCAGATGCGACAGTTTCAACATATAAATGATGCCGACCATCACTTCTTTATCAAATGGTTCCCCTGTTTGTCCATCGTAAAGGAGTGTTTTTCCGTTTTCGGGCAAACCAGCTTTTTGCAACATATCCTGGACATTGTCCATGCTCGCGCCATCAAACACAGGAGTCGCAAAGTGGAGATCCAGCTTGTGGGCTGCCCAGCCCAAATGGGTTTCGAGAATTTGGCCAAGATTCATGCGAGAGGGTACACCGAGAGGATTCAAAACCAGATCAATGGGCGTGCCATCGGGCAAATAGGGCATATCTTCTTCGGGCACAATAATCGAAATTACCCCCTTGTTGCCGTGTCGTCCAGCCATTTTATCCCCTACCATCAACTTTCTCTTGCGAGCGACATACACCTTGACCAGTTGCACAATACCCGGCGGAAGTTCATCTCCGCGCGCGATTTTTTCAAGCTCTCGATCGAGTTCTTCTTCTGCCTGCTGCATCAAGTGGTCGGCCAGTTCAATCAGTCGATCCACCTTTTGGCTTGTCGCTGGACTGTCACACCAATCCCCATCGGGTGTCACTGTGCCCAGATCAAACTTTTCCAGCGATTTCTCATTCAACACTGTGCCAGCCTTTACAACTACCTTACCATCTTCATCGCGCAGGGTATTGAGTCTGCAGTTTTTGAGAAGAGCTAAAACCTGCTGATCCCGGCTTTGTTTTAACGACTCAATTTTAGAGGCAATGCGTTTTTGGGCAGCCTGGGCCTTTTCTCTGTCTTCATTTCGCGTCTTTTCATCGCGCTCTTTGCGAGAAAAAACTTTGCGATCCATGACTACGCCATCCATGCCCGGGGGAGCTTTAAGCGATGCATCGCGCACATCGCCGGCCTTTTCGCCAAAAATCGCGCGCAACAAACGCTCTTCGGGCGACAATTCGGTTTCCCCCTTGGGGGTCACCTTTCCAACGAGAATATCGCCCTGATTGACCTCTGCTCCCACGCGAATGATGCCGTGCTCATCCAGATTGCTAACAGCCTGCTCACTTACGTTGGGAATTTCACGCGTAATTTCTTCTGTACCGCGTTTGGTATCGCGCACCTGAAGCTCAAATTCTTCAATGCTAATTGAAGTAAAAATATCCTTTTTAATGAGCCGCTCGGAAACAATAATGGCATCTTCAAAGTTGTACCCATGCCACGACATAAACGCCACGAGCACGTTGGCACCAAGCGCGAGATCTCCTCTATCTGTGGCACAACCATCGGCCAATAACTGACCTTTTTCAACTTTATCACCAACCTGTACGGCCGGACGCTGGTTGATACAAAAATCTTGATTGGATCGCTTGAATTTGGTCAGATCGTAAATGTCCTCATCAGACAGCGAAATGGTTTCAATGCTGCGACTCTTTCTGCGCTTAACGACAATTTTGTCGGCGCTGACATACGTCACAACGCCGGCGTTTTTCGCAATGATCACAGCTTTTGAATCAACGGCAACTTTGCGCTCGAGGCCCGTTCCTACACGCGGTGCGTCCGTAATTAAGAGGGGCACACCTTGCCGCTGCATATTGGACCCCATCAACGCGCGGTTGGCCTCGTCGTGCTCGAGAAAAGGAATGAGCCCAGCGGCGGCACTTACAAGTTGGAAGGGTGAAACATCCATGTAGTCAATTGCATCGGGATCGACCACTGGAAAATCGCCTCGGCGCCGCGCCTGCACGACATTATTTTCAAACTCGTCCTTGTCATCGAGAGCCAGATTGGCCTGGGCAATGGTATGGCGGTCTTCTTCGTCAGCAGGCAAATACACAATATCCCGCGAAACCTTGCCGTTTTTGACCTTCCGATAGGGCGTCTCGAGAAAGCCGAAGGGATTGACCTTGGCATAAGTCGCCACAGACACAATCAGGCCGATATTTGGGCCTTCAGGCGTTTCGATGGGACAAATGCGGCCGTAGTGTGTGTGATGCACATCGCGCACCTCAAACCCCGCCCGGTCGCGCGTTAATCCCCCCGGACCTAATGCCGACAAACGGCGTTTGTGGGTCAATTCGTCAAGCGGATTGATTTGCTGTAAAAACTGCGATAGTTGGCTACTGCCAAAAAAAGCCTGAACCACAGTAGATACAGTCCGCGCGTTGACCAGGTCGTGAGGAGTAAGTTGCTCAGAATCGCGCAAACTCATGCGCTCCCTAATCGTGCGCGCCATGCGTGCCAAACCAATACTAAATTGCTTGGAAAGCAACTCGCCAACAGAGCGCACCCGCCGATTGCCCAAATGATCGATATCATCGATAAACCCTTCCCCTATAGCCAGGCTGAGTAGATAATCGATAACTTTAATAAAGTCATCGATACACAGCATGGTGAAGTCAAGCGGAATATTATCGACCATATCCAAACGCTGGTTAATGCGATAGCGCCCAACAGTACCCAGATTATAACGCCTGGGACTGAAAAAATTCCGCTCGAGCAATCCGCGCGCAGTTTCAATATTCGGAGGATCGCCAGGGCGCAGCAGACTATAAATCCGCGAGAGTGCTTCTTCTTCATTGTCACACGGATCTTTGTCCAGCGTATTGGTAATAATCCCACCGTCGTTTTCGGGATCGATATCCATCACGGTGATTTTGACGATCCCATTTTCCTCAAGGGCTAAGAGATGCTCCTCCGTCAATGTGGTATATGCATCGACAATGACTTCGCCTGTCTTTTTATTTACCACATCTTCGGTGACAATGCTATCGACGAGTTCTTCAGAAACTTTGACGGCGGTATCACCGTGAAAAATGCCCAGAATTTCCTCGGACTTGTCAAATCCCAACGCTCTCAACAAAGTCGTGACCGGCAACTTGCGTTTGCGGTCGATATGAACGTACATAATATCGTTGATATCGAGACTAAATTCGAGCCAGGCTCCGTTGTCGGGAATAATTCTGGCAGAAAATAAACGCTTGCCATTTGGATGAATAGAATCGTCAAAAAATACGCCAGGAGACCTGTGTAATTGGCTCACGATCACGCGTTCTGATCCATTGATGACAAATGTACCTTCATCGGTCATCAAAGGCAATTCGCCTAAAAACACCGTCTGTTCGACGATATCTTTAACGCGAAATTCGCCCGTTCCCTGCTTTTCTCGAGAAATCAGACGAAGCGTTGAACGCAAAGGTACGGCATAAGTCGTACCGCGTTCGAGACATTCTTGCACATCGTATTTGGGAGTTCCAACGGAATAATCGACAAACTCTAAAGAATAGAGATTGTGGGCGTCTGTGATCGGGAAAATACCGTGGAAGACCGCCTCGAGTCCTTGTTTCTCGCGTGCTCCAGGCGGTATATCCTTCTGTAAAAACCAGTCATAAGAATCGAGCTGGATATCCAGCAGATTCGGCATTTCGATTGCAGACGTGAGAGTTCCGTACGATTTCCGGTCAATAAATCCTCTATCTGCCAAGGGCTCACGCTCCTGTGCTGGAAGGCTAACG
This sequence comes from Candidatus Latescibacterota bacterium, assembly GCA_022821275.1. GTDB lineage: Bacteria > Latescibacterota > UBA2968 > UBA2968 > UBA2968 > VXRD01. The sequence goes on from JAJEDY010000003.1 coordinate 58,732, forward strand.
GTCAGTTACGGATTTGTATTGCTACACAAACTTACGACAACCCTACTTGAGTTCCACCACCGCACCCGCTTCTTCCAGTTCTGCCTTAATCTGCTCGGCTTCTTCTTTTTCTATGCCTTCTTTGACGGGATTGGGTGCCCCATCAACCAGTGCTTTGGCTTCTTTAAGGCCCAATGAGGTAATACTGCGAACAACCTTGATCACCTGGATCTTTTTGTCTCCTGAAGACGACAAAATCACATCGAATTCTGTCTGCTCTTCAACGGCGGGAGCAGCATCACCCCCACCGCCACCGGGTGCTGCAACAACAGCTGCCTGTGCAGTCACGCCAAACTTTTCCTCAAGTGCTTTGACCAATTCGGCCAACTCGAGCACCGAGAGTTTTTCAATTTCGCTAATGATAGATTCAACAGCCATGAATATGCCTCCGTCCAACAGTGAATTGGGGTGTGTGATAAGCGGTCTATTCGCCGCCTTCTTCCTTTCTTTTTTCTGCAACAGCGTGAAGTGTACCAACCAGTTTTTGCAAAATGCCATTGAGCGTAAAGACAAGGCCGCTTACCGGGCTTTGCATTGCCGATACCATCTGGCCCAGCAGAACCTCGCGCGAAGGTATTTCGGCCAGTCGCTCAATCTGGTCTGCAACAAAAACCTCGCCATCGATATACCCGGCTTTAATCGCGGGCTTGCCATCGGTCTCTTCGGCAAATTTGGTCAATACGCGGGCCGGTGCTACGGGATCTTCATCGGCGCAAACAAGCCCCGTGGGACCTTGGAACACATCATCGAGCCCTTCGACCCCGGCTTGTTTAACCGCCAATTTAGCCAATCGATTTTTTATTACGAGGTAAGAAATAGACTCCTCGCGGAGTTGCTTGCGCAACAGGGTAAAAGAAGGAACGTCTAACCCCGTAAAATCAGTTAGATACAAGCCATTGGCTCGTTTTAAGATATCTGTCAACTCCGCGACAATAGCCTCTTTTTCTGCAGTTGGCATTCTGTACCTTCCTTGTTCAATTGGCTGCCAGTGCCGTGCGGTCCAGGCGTATTCCCGGTCCCATTGTGGTAGATAATGTGACCGAACGCATGTATTGTCCTTTTGTAGCTGATGGACGCGCTCTGATAATCGCATCGATCAATACCTGGGCATTCTCCTGAAGACGCTGTGCATCAAAAGACGCTTTGCCTACAGGCGTATGCACATTGGACGTTCTATCGACCCGATATTCTACACGCCCCGCTTTGGCTTCCTGCACAGCACGAGCCGCATCGGGTGTCACCGTGCCACTCTTGGGATTGGGCATCAATCCCCGAGGGCCAAGAATGCGTCCCAATCGCCCGACCTGTCCCATCATGTCGGGCGTGGCAATCGCCACATCAAAATCTGTCCAACCGCCATTGACCTTTTCCACCAGGTCTTCGGCACCTACAAAATCTGCGCCCGCTGCTTCGGCAGCAGCGGCAGGCTCGCCTTTGGCAAAAACTGCAACGCGCACGGATTTGCCCAACCCGTGTGGCAAGACGACAGTGCCTCGAATGAGTTGGTCGGATTGCCGAGGATCAACGCCCAGTCGAAACGAGAGCTCAACTGTTTCGTCAAATTTCCGAGTGGGCATTTTTTTTAAGATATCAACCGCTTCTGCCAGACCGTAATGCGTTTGGCGGTCAAAAAGCTCAGCCGCTTGTTTATAGCGTTTGGATTGCCCTCGTGCCATATATACCTCCGGTCAATTGTTGACGGTCAGACCCATACTGCGAGCCGTTCCCGCAATCATGCGCTTGGCTGCCTCAATGCTACCCGCGTTGAGGTCTTGAACTTTCATTTCTGCAATTTCCTGGAGTTGCGCATCGGTCACGGACCCCATTTTTTCCCGGTTGGATTCCGGCGACCCTTTGTCAATCCCCGCGGCCCTCTTGAGCAACACAGATGCAGGCGGACTCTTCAACTCAAAAGTAAAGCTCCTATCTGCATAAACAGTAATAATCGCGGGAATTATCAAACCCTGTTTATCCTGAGTTTGTGCATTAAAAGCTTTGCAAAACTCCATAATATTGACGCCGTGCTGGCCCAAAGCTGGCCCAACCGGCGGTGTGGGCGTCGCCTGTCCAGCGGGAATTTGTAATTTAATTGTTGTGAGAATTTTTCTTGCCATTAAAGCCTCTCGTTATCGCGATTCGACTGCTTCTTCAACCTGTAAAACATCTAATTCCACGGGTGTGTTGCGCCCAAAGATGCTAACCATCACTTTGATCTTGCTCTTTTCTGGATTGATGTCATCAACCAGGCCAATAAAATCGCTGAATGGACCATCGATCACCTTGACCCGGTCGCCCACTTGATAGGGGACATCAGAAGTTTCCTCAACCGGACGACGCTCAATTTGCCCCAAAATGCGGTTCACTTCTTCTTCGCGCAGAGGTTGTGGTCTTCGACCAGGACCAACAAAACTCGTCACACCTGGCACACTGGTAACAAAATATAGGGACTCTTTGTCCATATCCAGTTCAACCAAAAGATAACTGGGTAAAAACTTCTTGAGGGAGGTCGTTTTCCGTCCATCCTTCATCTCGACGACTTCCTCAGTTGGCACGATCACCCGACCAATTTTGTCGCCAACATCAATGTTTTCTTTGGCGGCTTCAATATAGCTCTTGACCTTATTTTCGTGCCCAGAATAGGTGTGGACAACGTACCATTTCATCGGTCGAAGACTCCCTAACAAAAAATCCCTTAAATCAGGATAAACTCCATAATACTCGCCAAAAAAGTATCTACAATATAAATGAATCCGGCCAGTGCAAGTGACAATATAAGTACAATTGTAGTCGATGACTTGAGTTCGTCACGAGTAGGCCAGGTGACCTTTCCCATTTCAACGCGCACTTCGCCGATAAATTGACTGATTTTACCAAACATAATAAAATAAAGAAATGGCAGGCCAGGCAGGACTTGAACCCGCAACCGTCGGTTTTGGAGACCGATGCTCTACCAGTTGAGCTACTGACCTACCCAAAAACAATGGAGCCCACGACCGGACTTGAACCGGTGACCTCTTCCTTACCAAGGAAGTGCTCTACCGTCTGAGCTACATGGGCGTTGGGAAATCCCCACTTGAGGTTCTGGAGCGGGAAACGGGACTCGAACCCGCGACCCTCAGCTTGGAAGGCTGACGCTCTGGCCAACTGAGCTATTCCCGCCCGGCTATGTATAAAAAACAACCCTTTTCTACAAAAGGGATCGGTATTGCCAAAAAAATTTTCCGAGAATTGACAAGATATGAAAAAGGGAGTCTCAGGTCAAGAGAATTTTGTATAATTCAAACCCGTGATAGATATCAAAAAATGGGAAATCGGTGTTTTGTAATGCGGGCCTAACTCGCCCGCTGTGTCTGGGGGAGGAAGCTATTGGAATTTTTGGTGGGGGGTGGCGGATTCGAACCACCGAAGGCATAAGCCAGCAGATTTACAGTCTGCCCCAGTTGGCCGCTTTGGTAACCCCCCAACCTGTATAGCCGAGAAAAAATACCAGAAGATATTTTGATAGTCAAGACCAAAATTGTTTAACGCCAATTGCAGATTGACAAATCTGCCTACCTTTGCTATTTTTCGAGTTCAATTTTCCGCAGTTAATCTTCTGTCAAATGCCTGGTAGTGAAAGGAGCAAAATGACCGACCCTATTCAAAATTATGCGCGTATTGGTATTGTTCACTTTATGGCCTATAAAGCTTGCATTGGCGGCGAAGGTCCCATTTTGGAAACCCTGGAAAAAATCGCCCTTGATCCCTATTTCCAGGTCGTTGAGGTTACCCACATGAAAGACCCACAGGTGCGAGCACAAGCACGCGACTTGCTCAGTGCTGCCCACATGGATGTGGCTTTTGGCGCACAACCCATTCTACTGGGCAACCAGTTCAATATCAATGCCCCTGATGTCGGCCACCGTCAAAGTGCTGTTGACGCTGTCAAAGCGGGAATTGACCAGGCCGAAGAACTCGGTGCTCCAGGCTGTGCCCTGCTTTCAGGCGCAGATCCGGGTTCCGAAACCCGCGAAGAAGGTCTCGATCTGCTGGTAGATTCACTGAGCCAACTCTGCGAGTATGCCGGCGAAAAGAGTATGGATATTGTACTTGAAACCTTTGACCGCGTACCGTATGGCAAAAATTGTATTGTGGGACCTAACGCCCTCGCCGTTGAAGTCTCAAATCGTCTCAGACGTCAGTATCCCCACTTTGGCCTGATGCTCGATTTGAGCCATTTCCCACTTCAGGGTGAAAGCACGGCTTACGCCATCAACATTGCCCGGGATCACATCGTCCACATGCACATCGGAAATTGCGTCATGTCCAACCCCAATCACCCGGCCTATGGCGATAATCACCCTCGCTTTGGCTGCGAAGATGGTGAAAACGATGTACCCGAAGTAGTGGAATGTCTCCGCGAACTGCTCAATATCGGTTATCTCGACCCCGATAAGCGCCCCATCTTGAGCTTTGAAGTCGGCCCGATGGAAGGAGAATCCTCAGAAATCATTATTGCCAATGCCAAGCGCGTACTCGACGAGGCGTGGGCGCAAGTCTAAACGCACACAAACTACAATAGCCGGGCTTTCTCAAAAGGAAATGTCCGGCTATTTTTTTGCAATCGCGAAATGCTCAATTCCAATATTCACTTCGTGCAGGCGGTCCAGACTTTAGAGCATTGCGAATCAACAAGCCCAAAACCCGGGTAAAAACCACCATCAAAAAAAAATTAAACATCGCAGTCAGCACCACCCCCACCAGGGACAACTGTCCCAATATCAAACTGCCGAGCAGAGATATACCAAACAGACCCAAACACGCTTGAATATAATCGGCCCTGACAATCCGGCGCAAATCCCGCCAAACAGGCCCCGGTTCAAATGCCATCCACATGCGCCCTTCTGCAGCAAATCGCATAAATACAATGGGAAAAAAACCGTAAAAAAAGATAACCAGAAGCGTAATCAACAGAAACATCGGCCCGGCCTCTTCTACAGAACCCGGTATCAAACCCAATACCGAAACCACCATTATAAAACCCGCAACTCCAATGACGCTGTATCCCAGGACTATGAGGAATAACCAGAATCCCGCCACCCCATAAGCCCACCAATTGCTCCACGAGGGCAAGTGTAGCGATTCAGTACCGTTGAGTGCATCGACAAAAATCCGGTATAAGTAGCCCCAGGCAATGCACAAAATCCCTATGGTCACAATCAGCAACACGCCCCCCATCACAAGCCCAGTTTGCCCGGAGAGCACCAGCACCAGTACCAGTGCGGGCGGTAAATTTAATACGCCGCCCGGGATAATTTTTTGCCACCAACGCGGCGTCTTAAACAGGGAGCGAAGTGTATTAAACAAAATAATGCCAAACATAGCTTTCCACATGTCAGACCGCGTCAAGTGCCCGTCCGACATCGGCAATAATATCCTCGGTATCTTCAATGCCCACGGCATAGCGCACCAACTCATCGGCAATGCCAATTGCCAACCGGTCTTCGCGTGCCAGTTCGTAATACGAAATAGATGCGGGATGCGACACGAGGCTCTCCACTCCCCCCAGACTGGCCCCGATACACGGGATTTCCAGGCGGTCAATAAAAGCCAGCGTACCTGCCTCATCCGCATCTAAATCAAAACTCACCAGCCCACCAAATCCACGCATCTGCGCTTTGGCAACATCGTGGTGTGGGTGGCTTTCCAAACCCGGATAATACACGCGCTTTACCCGATCGTGTTTTTCCAAAAACCGCGCCAATAGTAGCGCCGTTTCATTTTGCTTACCCATTCGCAGTGGAAAAGTCTTAATCCCACGGATCAGCAAATAAGCGCAATGCGGATCGATCACCCCTCCCAAAATACCTCGATAGTCTCGAATCGCACCAATCAGAGGCGCATCGCCCAGCACAGCACCAGCCATCAAATCGTTGTGCCCCCCCAAATACTTGGTCGCCGAATGGATGACCAGATCGACGCCAAACTCGAGCGGACGCTGGTTTAGGGGCGTGGCAAATGTGCTGTCAATAATCGTCTTAATCCGATGCCTTCTTCCAATGTCAACTATCTTTTCCAGATCGATTACATTGAGGTGTGGATTTGTCGGAGACTCGGAAATAATCACCCGCGTGTTATCTCTGATTGCGCCTTCCAATTCGGCGTAATCACCCGCGTGAACAAATGAGGTCTCAATACTAAATTTTTTTAACACCATCTGACAAAATTGTGCGGTCTTGCGATAGCAATCATCCATAATCACCGCGTGGTTACCAGTTGAAAGCATGCCCAGTAGCGTAGTCGTCACAGCACTCATACCCGACGAAAATAAAATAGCGGCCTCTGCGCCTTCCAATTCGGCGAGCTTGGCTTCTGCGGCATGTTGTGTTGGATTGCCGTAGCGCCCATAGTCAATCTGTGGGTTTTGTCCCGCTACAAATGCTTTAACCGCCTGCGTGTCTTCAAATACATAAGTCGATGTCTGGGCAATGGGTACCGTCAGAGATTTGCCCCAGTGTCCCCTTTCTTCACCTGCATGAACGGCCTGTGTTCCCGAACAGGGCGCGTGCGTTTCGCACTTTTCAGACATGCGCCATCTCCAAAAAAAAAGCGGAGCCACAAAAGCCCCGCGCAGTACGCAAAAAAACCGGACTAAAAAGCCCGGTTTTGGGAATAACTTTTTAGCGACTTGTTTAAAGTGGCTGCAATATGCCGCAAATCACCACTTGCCATAGCTGTATTCTGAGAATGTAAACAAAACCCCCAACCATGTCAACTCCCGCATTGAGTATCTGATTTTATCTGCGTCCATCTGCGGATACCTGTCAACTATCGATTGGCTTCCATCCGGTCGAAAATCGCCTTTTTCACCGCATCGACTTTGGGAGGCAACACAACGGGTTCATTGCGGTAATGCGGGCTTACGCTCCAATCCTGTAACTGATCCCGATGATAGCCCATTTTAAACTCGCTAAACTTCAAACCATGAGCTGTTGAAATCACGATCACCCGATCGTCTTTCTGAATGACACCCCTGTCAACCAACTTGAACAATGCAGCAAAAGCCACCCCGGTGTGCGGACATGCAAACAAGCCCGTGCGATCGGCACGCGCAGCCGCATCGGCCAATTCTCCCTCGCTGGCTTGCTCTACGACACCACCGAATATTTTGAGCGTTTTGATCGCTTTTTCCCGACTCACCGGATTGCCGATCTGGATCGCACTCGCCAATGTTGGCTGTGCCTGAATCGGTTCAAAACTATCAAAATTCTTTTCAAAACTTCGGTAGAGCGGATTGGCTCTATCCGCCTGGGCAACCGCAATGCGCGGCAACCGGTCAATCAGCCCGAGGGCTTCCATTTCGAGAAACCCCTTACCGAGCGCACTCACATTGCCCAGATTTCCGCCGGGAATCACAACCCAATCTGGAACTTCCCAATCAAATTGCTGCACCAATTCGATGCTGATTGTTTTTTGTCCTTCTACCCGCAGCGAATTCATCGAATTGGCCAAATAGATATTTTCCTCGCGGCAAATCTCCTGCACGAGCCTCATACATCCGTCAAAGTCGGTCTCCAAACTCAGCACCAGCGCACCATTGGCCAGGGGCTGCAAAAGTTGTGCAGTCGAGATTTTGTCCCTCGGCAAAAAGACTACCGATTGTATGCCTGCCGCCGCACAATACGCAGCCAAGGCCGCCGAGGTATCCCCAGTAGATGCACACGCAACCGCCGGAATGCGCGTCCCTTCAAATAGCATCTGTTTCACCATGGATACCAGCACGGTCATGCCCAAATCTTTGAACGATCCCGTATGGCTGTTACCGCACTGCTTAACCCACAAATCCTCAACGCCAATTTCTCGGCCCAAACGCTCGGCCCAAAACAGATTGCTACCTCCCTCGTACATCGACACCACATTGTCTTCGCAAACCACGGGACAGACCAGTTCCTTTTTTCCCCACACCGAACTGCCATAAGGCCATTTCGTCGTCATATAACGCTTATCAAATAACCCGCGCCAATAACTGCCCGGCTTGCGTTTGAGCACCTCCATATCGTGCGCCACTTCGAGCAATCCCCCACAGGTCGGACATTCGTAAATCACATCCGTCAACGCATATCGCCCTTCGCATCCGCGAAAACACCGAAACCACGCATTGTAATTTGTATCGTTCATGTAGCAATAAAAACCTTGTTTCAAATTGGACCGCGCTTACAACATCGACAAAAGTTCAATAGGAGATTCTGGCTGCTACATCGCTGACGCAATATCAGTTTGAGTAAAATCATCACCCTTAAACAGTAACGGCAAACGCCGTACAGTCGCCAAGGCATAAGCGAAAGTATCGCCAAAATTGAGACTGGCAGAATGCCCACGGCCTTTGCCATAACGCTCGTAAGCATCAGTGGCGGCCCGCATCTGCGCTTGATCTAATTGAATCAAACGGACAAAAGGACGCTTAAGGAATTGGATTGCATCCTGATAGATATCATCGCCCCTGCCCATGGCAACAATCATAAGTTCAACGGCACTGGCGGTAGATACCAGCACTTCTCCATCGTTGACCATCGCATCTAAAAACAGAGAGCCTTCCTGTTCCTTGGTTAGTACTGCTATAATTGCAGATGTATCGGCCACCATCATTTCGGAAGCCCTTGATCATCGTATAGCTCATCCTGCCAGACTTTGGATGGTGGATTTTCGTCGTCATACGGATGTAAAGCGCGGTTCCGACGGCCCACTTCGGTCCAATACGCCGTTTCTTCCGCTATTTCCTCTGGCGTCATTTTTCGGCACTCTGGAGCCGTTTGGGCTTCCAAGTCGTCCAGTGCCTTATGAAGCACCAACTCTACAGCGTCCGGCCCAGCGAATCCCAGCCGCCTGGCTAAATCGGCAATGCGCGTTTCTGTTTCCGGCTTGAGCATCGTAGCCATGTTGTTCTCCTTGTCTCCATTTGAATTGCGCTTAAAAATAAAAAGTGTAGCAACAACGCCATTTTGTCAACTGCATCAAACATTTTTTGTCATTGGTCACCTCGCACAGAGTTGTCCATGCACTCAACCAATGGTTACAGAATTTCTCCTATTTATGCCACATTTCCTTTCGGGCCTCAGCTATATATCGAGCGGTTAGTGGCGTTATCTGATCCCACAGGCCTTCGGGATTAAAGAGCTTGTCTTGATCAGATTCAGACGAACCTGGTGCATTTGCCATAGGAACGAGTTGAAATGCCGAACCTTCTTCCTGCGTAATAACCACTTTCTCCCCATTGGCCGCTTCTTTGACCAATGCTGCAAGACAGGTTTCCGCTTCTGTAAGGTTAATTTTGTGCATGTTTTTCGCCCCTATGGTGTTCATTATTGCTTCTAACGGCTGAGCGCAGTTCTCATGTGATTTTAATTGTCCTAAAAACAAAAGCAGAGGAGATGTATCGACACTACAGATTCCTGGCATTGGAAATATCCTTTGCCAATTCTTCTGCGGTCAGATTGATAGGAGATACCTGGTAGGATTTTAAGGTATCTAAAAACACCACGCGCTCCATGCCCGCAAACCGAGCCGCCTGACCCGATGACAAACGTCCGAGTTCAAACAGTTTGACGGCTATGAGCATACGTCCTTGTTCGGCGAATTGTTCAGGCGTTTCACTGAGGGTTTTCAGAATATCATCTGGACATTCAAATGTAATTTTTAACATGTACGCCTCGTTCTATCCATATTTGAATTACGCTTACAAACAAAAGTGTAGCAACAACGTCATTTTGTCAACCGCATTTCAAAATATCCCGGCAATTTAGACTTGCTGCATACGTCATTTTGACGTATAATTTGGGAATTGAGGAGATCAATAAACATGACTACTAAAGAACAATATGGAACCTCTGAGATAGAGAGAGACTTTGGATGTCTCACATTCGGAAATGCCCTATCCAGCTATCGAACAGGAAAAGAAAAAAGCCAGAGAGCGTTTGCTGATTTCTTGGGGATTTCACCTCAAAGCCTTTGTGATATAGAAAAAGAAAGAAGAATCCCGAGTCCCAGCAGGGCAGCCAAAATTGCCAGACAGCTCGGCGAGCCAGAAAGCTTTTGGGTTCAGCTTGCCCTGCAAGACCTGCTTCGAAAAGAAAATTTGAACCTCGTTGTTTCCATACTCGCGGAAGACTATCTGGATCAAGAGGCGAAACAAGGTAAACGTGCGGATTTCGAAAAAGTCTTAAAGGCCGTACCACACGTCGAGCCAGCAGAACATGACCGGATCTAAATTCAAGCCATCTCTCAGGTTGCCCACACAGATAGATCTATTTCATGACGTTTCTTTAATTATCCAATTGTGCCATCGCTGTCACAGCCTTGCCCTTCTTGTAGCAAGACACACCTGCTCCCAAACTTGCGAACGCGACGGGTCAAAGTCACTGCCTCTCATCCTGTTCATCTTCTCATCCTGTAAATCCTGATTCAGACAGTGGTTGCCCATCCGTGAACCAGTCAGCCACCAATGCTCAGGCAATGATGGATCTGCCACCCCGGTAGGTCAGCATCTAAGGCATCCTGAATCTGCCTCAACAGGTCTTGTTGATATCGGCGCAGTTGTAGCATAAAACAATCCTTATTTAATCTCGACTTTGTCCAACAGAGTGTTTAAGCTGCGTGTGGCAAGTCGTATAGCCATAAAAGGTTGTAGATTTGGTTGGGTAATTGCACAAAGTCGGGTTTTTGGTTCGAGTTGGTAAAAAACTTAGCCTGCCATAAGTGTC
>JAJEDY010000098.1 GCA_022821275.1 Candidatus Latescibacterota bacterium
GTTTCCAGCCATATATCCAGCCGTGATAGGCACTTTTGGTCCAATGGGCTTGTGTGTCGATAGATGTGTGAGGGATCCGTCCGCGCTCACGGTCTTTCTTGTGCCATACGCCACCTTTGGCAGGCAACAGTGTGCTGTCTACCGCCGTTTGTCCGTTCTGGTGGATCGTTCTTCTGGGGAGGAGGTCAAGGCGTGGCCGGTGAGATACGCGACGATGTTTCACATGACCAACGATTCACACTTGTTCCGTACGCGAGAGGAATTGGAAGATAAGGAAGGCGCGTATCCTCTCGGAGGCAATCGCTTCGACAGTCCGAGCGGAGAGTGGCTCCCACTTTACGAGGGCAAGATGGTGCAGGCTTATGACCACCGCGCTGCTAACATTGTTGTCAACGAACTCACCTACACCGCTCACGATCTGGCTCCTTTTGCCCGCGATCTCGGCTACGAAGATCCGCCCTTCCAATGGGACGAAAATCGCCGCCTCCACCTCCGCGCCAAACTCGATGCCTTGTTCTTTCACCTCTATGGCATCACTGACCGCGAGGACATCCGCTACATCTACTCCACCTTTCCCATCGTCGAGCGACAGGAAACCGCCACCTATGACCGCTACCTCTCCCGCGACCTCTGCCTCGCATGGATGAACGCCCTTGCAGCAGGGGATCCGGATGCGGAGATTGTGTTATAAGTTATCCGCAGGCATGTCCCTGTGAAAACAGGGATGGACGCAGATAAGACGCAGATGGAAAGGCGACTGCCAGTCTGATGCGGAGATTGGCTATAAGGGATGAAAAGTATGAAAAGGAGATTGTATGTATGAGTGATGGAGAGCATGAAAATGAAAAAGGGCTGATTCATCAGTCCCTTGCGATTCTGTCTTGGCCGTTGCGGTTACTGACCCGTTGGTGCCGATCTACTTGGTCTTGGTCGTTTTGGAGAGATTGGCCTGCCGGGGTCAAGTGCATTGCTGTTATCTGGATGCTATTGCCTTTTCCTCATCATTGATCAAATTGCATTCATCTGTGCGATGATAGGATGGATTAGTCACGTATTTCTCGACACCGCGAATGTGTAGTGCCTGAAAAAACGGGTTGACATTGCTGCGTAATGGGATAAGTTTTCTAAATGGAATATCGTGTAGAAATTTATCAAACTGAACGAGGACGACGCCCTTTTGTAGATTGGATAAATAAACTTAGAGATTCACGAGGTAAAAAACTTATTAATCAACGCATTCAACGAATTTCTGATGGAGATATGGGAGATTATCAGCGTATTCAGGAGGGTAGAGGTGTATTGGAATTTCGAATACATAGTGGGCCTGGGTACCGTATCTACTTTGGAAGGGTCGGAGAAAGGATCATTCTTTTGTTGTGTGGTGGAATGAAACGTTCACAGCGTAGCGACAGTCAACGTGCAAAGCGATATTTGGCTGATTATAAGGAGCGTGTTTTATGAAAGCCTCTATTCCTTTTGAAGATTATCTGGTGCCAAAACTCAAAGATTCCAAATATGCAGATGAGTATATTGATGTCGCCCTGGAGACTTATGACGAAGACCAGGATCTGGATGCTTTGCTGTTCATTTTACAAAGTGTTGTTCGGGCACAAGACGAAGACAAAAAGGTGACAGAGAAAATTTATTGGGCATTTAAAAAGAGAGGTATTTTGCCCATGTTGAAGAAATCGTTGCGCCCCCGCTACAAATACGCTCTGGAGTATCTTGGTCTTTCTACTCAGGAAGTAGCGGTCGATTCATCGGCATCGCACCATTTTGTCGTAAATGAGGCGTCCCGTTAGCTGGTTTTACTGCGCCATTTGCAAGTTAAAAACGAAAGGAGATACCGTCTGGTATCTCCTTTTTCTTTTTATCGCGATGGTGGGTCAGGTACGGATTTCTTGGAGGATGTGGCGGCAGCCGTAGAGATAGATACCGGTGTCAACGGAGAGCGAGATGTAGCCCACGCCCGCGTCGATCCAGCGGTTGGCGGCTTCGGGGGAGTCGGCAAATGTGCCGACGGTGAGTCCGGCGTCGTTGATTAGTTTTGCGGCTTCGCGCATTCGGTCAACCACGCGCGGGTCGTTGACCTGGCCGGGTATGCCGAGAGATTGCGACAGGTCATAAGGTCCCAGGAAGATGACGTCGAGGCCTGGAACGGAGATGATTTCTTCGAGGTTTTCGAGTCCTTCCACGCCTTCGATGTGGATGAGTACCATCGATGAGGCATTGAGGCGTTCAAAGATGGCGCCTCCATCTGCAAAGTATCGGGCTGCCCGGGTATAGGGCGAGACGCCCCGCATGCCCAGCGGTGAATATTTGGCTGCGCGCACGACGGCTTCGGCATCGGCTTTGTTGCAGATTTGCGGTACCTGTACGCCGCCAGCACCTATGTCGAGGGCGCGCAGGATTTGTGCGGGATCATTTTCTCGCACTCTGACAATGGGCGTGATATCGACGCCGTGTGCAACGCGACAGAGGTCTTCGCAGGTGGGAATGTCGAGCGGTCCGTGTTCGGTGTCGAGGATGACAAAGTCAAATCCACTGTATGCCGCGATTTCGATGAGCGCGCCAGAGCTGAGGTTGACAAAAGGTCCGATGGCAACGTCGCCATTGGAGAGTTTGTTTTTGAGCAGGTTGTCGGCCATTTTGGAACTCCTGATAAAATAAAGAATTTGAACGGTAAAACTTATACACCTGTAAAAGACCTATCATTTGTTTTTTCGCACCAGTCGCGCAGGCGGCGGCGATGGTCGTCGAGTTCATTTTTGAAGCGTGCGTTGACGGCGAGGTTGACCATTTCGCCGGGGTCGTTCTGGAGGTCGATGAGTTGTTCGCGGTGACGGCCCATGGGAAAGGCGCTGTATTTGTAGCGGTCGGTGAGGACGGCACGCGAAGCACCGCTACCGCCTGGACCGGAACCGGGGTCAATGATGGTTTCAACGACGAGGTCGTCTCGCCATTCGCCGGATGTGTTGCCTTCTGCGAGAGACCGCAGGCTCAAGCCGTCGAGGCCGTCGGGAATGCTCGCACCGCCTACGTCGCACAATGTGGGTAACAGGTCGAGGCCGAGGGAGACGAGGTGGGTGTCGTTGACGGCGCCGGGTTGCGTAACGCCTTTGTGGCTGACGATGAATGGGATGTTGATGACTTCTTCGTAGAGGCTGGTTTTTTGATTCCAATTGTGCGCGCCGTGTCCATCGCCGTGGTCTGAGGTGAAGACGATGTACGTGTTTTCTTCGAGGTTGAGGTCGCGCAAGCCGTTGAGGAGGACGCCGATTTCGGTATCGACTTTTTCGCACAGGCGATAATAGAGGAAGCGGAGGCGCCGCCAGTCGTCTTCGGTGTATTCGATGGTGGGATAGACGCGGCGGTTGGCCTGTCGCAGCATTTGCAAGATGTCGGGTGAATAGGGTGGGATGGCGAAGTTCGCGGGCAGGTTGGGACATTCTTCTACGGTTGCGGGTTCTGGCACAGGTCCTTGCGGAAGCGGCTGACTGCGGGCGACCTGACAGATGTCGTGGGGATTGAGGAATGACGCGATGAGGAAGAAGGGGGTGTCGTGGTCGCGTTTCATAAATTCGATGGCGCGAAGGGGTACTTCATCGTCGCGGTTGCCGCAGATGACTTCGAGACCGCTTTCTTCGGGCGTGGTTCCCGGGACATGCCATTTGCCGGAGAGGGCACAATCGTAGCCCGCGTTTTTGAGAAAGTTGCCGAGAGTTTGGCCTTTGTATTCGGGTTTGATCGGGGTGCCGTTGCTCGTTGCGCCGTTTTGATGGGGGTAGAGGCCCGTCATATAGCTGGCGCGCTGGGGACCGCACAGGGGATGCGTGCAATAGGCACGGGTGAAGCGTACGCCGGTTTGGGCGAGGCTATCCATATTTGGGGTGTGAACATCGGGATTGCCCGCGCAGGACATGGCTCCAGCGTATTGCTGATCGGTGATGATGAAGAGGATATTGGGACGATCTGGCATGAGACATCCTTTTTAAAAGCGAGCCGCAGCTCGACGGTTTAAGTTGATCGCGTATTTTTTATGCCTGCATTTTTTCGACATGTTCAGCCAAATTTCTCTCGATAGCTTCTGCTTTTGCAAAGGAAAGAAATCTGACTTCGTCTCTGAGTTGGGCAATGGGTATTTTCCGCTGGCCTAATTTTTGTCCAAAGAGTTTGAACCAGAACCATTTTTTTAGAACCAATCCCATGACATTTTTGGGAATTTTACCTGTGGTCCGCCATTTGGTTAGTGTGCTTCGATGAATGCCCAGATAATCTGCGATTTCTGAAAATGAGGTTTGAGTAATGTCGCACAAGAACTCCAGTTCTTCTTTTGTCAAGCCTTCTTTATTGCCACAGATTTCGTTGGCAATTGCGTAGTGAATGCGGTTGATTTCAGATTCGAGGATGGCGATTGTTCCATCTGGCAATTCAGACAGATGAAACTCTGGAATGAGCCAGGTCCGTCCAGCCGCTTGATAAGGATATTCTTTTTTAGTGAGCGTTTTCATTGTTATCTCCATAGAAATCCTCTGATTTTGCAAAGGCAAGGGCGGATTCAAAAGAACGAAATCCGGGAGATTTTTCGGTTCCATCATAGAAGCAAAAGAGGACAGTACAGAGTAGTTCGTTATCCTTGAAATAGACGCGAAAGCAACAGTAATATCCCGTGCCTCTGCCGTGTTCTGGTGGTGTCCAGACAGCAATCTCAAGCGTTCGTTCTTTTTCCTCGCGTTTTCCCAAATATGTTCCGCGATTTACGATGTGTCGCAATTTACTTCGTGCGCGAGAATATCGAGGTGTTTCAGGCTGGTGTTCAACCGCGAGTTGATGAGGTGAAAGGTTGCGGATTTGTTCTAACCAATTCATTGTGCATATATCAACATGTTGAATATATCAACAAAAAGCAACATAGATTTTAATCTTGCCCCAACCAAGAAAACGCTTAAAAAAGCGGTCAGGGGCAACGGACAGCAAATCATGTGTTACATGAAAGCCGTCATTGCGGCATGGTTTTGAGCCGCAATCCAGAATTTTTTGTCATTCCTATTGCTGTGGTGTGACAACGCCTGTGTGCTGATCGCTACAGGATTGTCGTACTGCTCCTTTCCGAAGATGCATAGCTGATAGAAAAGAGACAGAGCAATACAAAAAAACTCGCACTCAATCTGGTTGGAAAGATAAAATTTTTCATGGTTTAATATCTCTCACATTGGTTTGTATTGTAAATAGTACATTTTCCATCACTGCGGCATGTGGCGGATCTGCATATTGATATGGAGAATTTCTTTCACCATACACTACGAGTATGTGGTGCCAAAAATGCCAACAAAGAGGAGATAATCAGCAAAGTTAATGATACCATCGTTGTTCATATCCATACGGGCATCGTAATTGGCATCTGATGATGATAATCCAAAAACACTAATGAAGGCGAGATAATCAGAAAAATCAACATCGCGGTCGCCATCGAAATCGCCTGGATGGAAAATGACGGTAAAGGTGATCACAGCATTAGATACATCTAATGGGGCTTGTTGCCTATTTAGTCCTGCCATTGAAGCGGTTTTGACAATGAGCGTTGTCTCTGATTCGAGGGTATTGGTCACTTGCAAGTCAATTTGACCGAGATAGCCATTGGCTGGCACAGTAGGGGTAGAAATGAGCAGTGCGGACAGGATAGGACGACCCGGTGTTGGTAATAAGGATGCACCTGTAAAATCTTTGCCCGATATGCTGCCGATGTAGTCGAAAAATGTTTTGTCTGGCAGGTCGAGTTCTATTTCGTAGCCATAAGTTTGTTTGCCTGCGGCCATTGGAACAAATAGTTGAAATTGTATCGTATCGCCACCCCTCTTTTCGGGGACAGTCAGCGTGTTGTTATATGTAGCAGGCGTTTCAATTTTTGTATCGAGGTGGAGTTGCATGCCGGCAAATTCGCCGCTTGTAGGCTCGTTAAACGCAATTGTATTTGCTGTTGTAACTGTGAACTGGTTATTCAGTCCCACCTTTTCAGCAAGCGTAATCTGCTTAATGCCAAGAGAAAATTCCTTATCCGTAACATCCGCTATAGTAGAAAACTCAGCGCGTGCCAGAAAACCGGATTCCGGCAAAGTGACAGAGGTAGTAGATGCGAAGTTTGCACCCGTAGCCTCTGGAATTACAAAGGCAAACGCACTATTCTCAGCTTTATCAAACTTCAAAATAGAAGCATCAAAGTTAAATTCGATTTTTACACCGATCAGTGGTATGGTCACACCTTTTGCGAAAACTTCAACGGCTATTTTTGTATCCCGCCCGGAAACAGTGCTCGAAGTAACACGATTATCTATCTGATTACCCGCCCCACCATCGGTAATAAAGTCAAGAGACACGACCACATTTGAAATATCAATTTGCGGCTGTAAGTTTAGAAGGGAAAGATCAAGCCTCCCCTCGCCATAGACATTGTCTTTCCCTCTTTCACCTAAATCTACGGTAGCTTCTAACAGCTTGTCACGAAGTGTTTGCGCTGTGAAGTTCTCTGGGTTTGATGATTTTATCAGTGCTGCAGCACCTGCTATATGAGGGGCAGCAGCCGAAGTGCCGAAAAATCCATTTGAACCATAGGTGAATGTGTTTACGCCATCTGGTCCCATGATGTCGGGTTTTATTCTTCCATCTATTGTCGGGCCTTGGGAAGAAAAAGATTCCTGTGGCCCTGTTTGCCATCTCCAATGAGGTATTGCACCCACTGTTAGTGATCCTCTTGCGTCGGCAGGGACACCAATACTTCCTCGAATAGACTCAATCCCTTCAAAATCGTGATTGTTGCTAAAAATCTTGATTACTGTAGCCCTTGCATTTTCTGATTTCCAAACAGCAACACCGTAGCGACCCGATTCCGTAACTTCATAAACGATATGTTCAACAGGGGGCGAATTTCGCTGAAAGGTCTCTGATTTTTCGACAATATCCACGGTCCCATCGGCCTTAGATTTGGTCAAAACGAGATCGTAGTTCTCGGACGTACGCGGAAAGTCGTTCCAGGTGAGCCAAATTTCAATTTCATCGCCAACAGTTACATCCATCAAAGTAAGTACTTCATCATCTCCCTCAAAATTATGCCAACCATCAGCCCCATCCGCGTCAGAATCCGTATGAAGTCCTGAGTATAGCTTAGTAGCATAATTCCCTGCACTATTGATCCAAAGGATGTCGTTATCGAAGGCATCATTTACAGTGTTGCAGGCCGATCCCAATCCATCTCCAAATCCATATCCCAACCAGGAGGCTGAGAACGAGAGAATATCAATACCTTCTCTTATTGCCATGTCCTTTGCATTTTCGAAATCGACAAAATCGCCGACCTTTATCAGGACCAGTTCTGCATCAGGTGCCATATCATGGACAATTTCTGCACAGGCTGTGCCATGAGCATCACCTGTGTAAATACCCTCATCTGTATAATCAACGTATCGCCACGTTGATGGAAGATCACCTTGTCCCCCCGCTTCCAATGTCTTTCCAAATTCATAATCAATAATGCCGACTTTTACACCTGCCCCACGAATACCAAGTGCATGAACTGTGGTTGCCTGGGTATTTACAACACCTTCACTCGTTATGCGATTCAAATTGGGTTTCATCGGCGTGCGGACAAAGGAAACACCCGGAATATCTGTGAGTCTCGGCAAATTGGAGATGGGAACAGCGACACGCATCAAACTTTTTGATTGAGCGAGAACCTCGGCATTCAGATTTTCAAGATCAGCAATGCTGATCTGGGATATGTCGTAGTTTGATTCCGGTTCCAAAATGACTACGATTTTTCCCGTTGGCTTGATGTGAGAGGAGTATTGCAGGGCGGTACGCTTGGCAAGTGCGGGACGGTCCGATGCCCAGGCTTGATACACACTGAGAAGAGCACTTTCAATGCCTGGGGATTCCCTATTTTCTACCTGCTCAAGATCGAGATTTTGAGCACTTGCCGAGGTGATCCACAGAAGAGCAATCAACAGAGTCTGGGGAATATGCTTTGCAATCAGGGCTTTCGTGCAGGACATATACAGAAACGTTTGGCTATGTGATTGAGTCATACTTCCCGCTACTGCTGCGTGAGGCGAAATGACGAATTAGCATATTGATATGGGGATTTTTCACCATACACTATGAGTGTGTGGTGCCAAAGACACCAATAAAGACGAGAAAATCGGAAAAGTTAATGATACCGTCGTCGTTCAGGTCCATGCGGGCATCGTAATTGGCATCCGATGACGATAATCCAAAAACGCCGGTAAAGGCGAGAAAGTCGGCAAAGTCAACGTCGAGGTCGCCATCGAAATCGCCCGGAAGGGAAATGTCGGCAATAGTAATTACGGCGTTGGATACATCCAATGTGCTCTGTGGACCACTGAGACTGGCCATTGAAGCGGTTTTGACTATGAGTGTTGTCTCTGATTCAAGGGTATTGGTTACTTGCAGGTCAATTTGGCCGAGATAACCATTTTCAGGTATAGCAGGGGTGGAGATGAGCAGTGCGGATAGGATAGGGCGGTCCGGTGTTTGGCGCAGGGTTGCGCCTGTAAAACTCGTGCCCGATATGCTGCCGATGTGGTCGAAAAATGTTTTGCCCGGCAGGTCGAGTTCTATTTCGTAACCATAAGTTTGTTTGCCTGCGGACATTGGAACAAAGAGTTGGATTTGTATTGTATCGCCAGTTGCTTGTTCGGGGATGGTTAGCCTGTTGTTCTGTATAGCTGGTGTTTCAAGTTGTGTGTCGAGGTGGAGTTGCATGCCTTCAAATTCGCCAATTGTAGGTTCATTAAAAGATATGACATTTGTCGTTGTGATTTCGTCGATCAATGCGACGCTTTGAGCAAGTGTAACCATTTTAACCCCAAGGGTAAATGCCTTATCCGTTACATCCACTGCCGTGGTAAATTCAGCGCGTGCGAGAAAACCCGACTCTGGCAAGGTGACAGGGGTAGCAGATGCGAAGTTTGTGCCTGTCGAGTCTGGTTCCGGAACGACAAAGGCGAACGCACTGTTTTCGGCTTTGCTAAAAGTCAAAATAGCAGGATCAAAGTCAAATGTGATTACCAGGCCGACGAGAGGTGTGGTTACGCCTTTTGCGAAGACTTCGATGGCAATTTTTGTGCCCTGTCCAGAGACTGTGCCCGAAGTAACGCCGTCATCTGTCTGGTTACCCGGTCCGCCTTCGGAAATGAGGTCAAGCGATAGCATGGCATTTGCATTGGGACCCGCAGAGGCACGACCCGCAAAAGTCAGCAATGCAATGGCGGTAATAAATAAAAATCTTTTTTTAGAGAACATTTGCAATACTCCTTCCAGACTACAACCGCGGATCTATGGGTTCTGTTTCCAGCGCGAGGACACCGAAGACGCATTCGTGGATGCGGCGCAAGGGCTCGTTTTGGACGAAACGACTGAGGGCTTCGAGGCCCAGGGCAAATTCGCGCAGGGCAAGAGATTGTTTGGTTTTGACATTGCGCCAGCGCAGTTTTTTGAGATTTTCAGGGGTGGTGTATTCGGGACCGTAGATGATGCGGAGGTATTCGCGTCCCCGACATTTGATGGCGGGCTGGATCAGCCGGCCTTTTTTATTTTTTGCAATAAAATCTATGGGTTTGACGACCATGCCCTCGCTGCCCTGTGCTGTTTTTTCTTTCCACCATGCCGTGGTGTTGGCGCAACTTTGTGTGTCGTTGAGATCGACGACGCGGTATGATGTGGCGTGGAGGAGTTCGGGATCGGCCACACACAGTTTTGAGAGGGTTTCCATGTGATAGAGGTGTGGCTGATTGTGGTGAACGCTTCCTTCTGTGGCGAGGATGTGAAAGGGCGCGAGTTTGAGGTCTGTGAGGTTGTGAACGGGCCAGCAGTAGGCGCGGTATGCGTGGATGTAGTGGTCGATGCGATGTGAGCGGTCTTCGTATTTGGCGAGCCAATCGGCGATGTCGATGTTGTTGGCAGCGGTGGTGTTGAGGGCCGCGAGGGTGGCGTTGAAGGATGCGCGAGCAGAGGTGCCGACCGCTGCGTATTGTTCCTGTAATAGTTGTTGTGCGCGCGCAGACCAGGGCATGAGTTCGCAGTCGAGGGCTATCCATGTGGTGTTGAGGCTGTTCCAGAGGTCGGCTTTGGAGACGGCGTTTTGGAGGCGGGTAAGGAATGCGGTTTCGAGGGTTGTATCGTCAAAGAAGGAACGGCCTGTTCGGGTATAGCACGCGCCGGGTGCAGGTTCGGATAGGCCAAAACGCGTGCGGGCAATATCGTCATTTTTGCACAGGATGACGATGGCGCGGGATCCCATGTGTTTTTCTTCGGCTATGACCTGGGTGATGTTGTTTTCCCGGTAGTAGGCATAAGCTTCGTCGGGGTGTTCGAGGATGTTGGGGCGCGAACTGGGTTTTGATGGGGACATGGTCGGCGGCAGGTAGATCAGCCATTTGGGATCGATGGCGTAGCGGCTCATGATTTCGAGTGCGGCAGTGGCGTGTTCTTCGCGGATGGTGATGCGCGGGATGAGAAAGGTATCTACGGCGCGTTTGCCAATGATGTCGTCGATGTCGAGCATGTCGTCGTGCGTTTGCTGTGCGGAGCGGGCGGTCTGAGAGGCAAGAGGGCGCGAGGGTTTGCTATATGTTTTGAGCGCGGGCACAGAAACGCTTTCTTTTTCGGGATAGCGCAGGGCAGTGAGTGCGCCGCCATAGGTGCAGCCCGTGTCGATGTTGATGGTGTTGTTGAGCCATTCGAGATCGGATACGGGTGTGTGTCCATAGACGACGGTGGCTTTGCCGCGATATCGCGCCGCCCAGTTGAGGCGGATGGGCAGGCCATATTCGTCGGTTTCGCCCGTGGTTTCGCCATATAGAGCGAAGGCGCGTACGGTGCCCGAGGTGCGTCCGGCGAGTTCTTCTTTCATTCCGGCGTGTGCAACGATGAGGTTGCCGTTGTCGAGTATGTAGTGGCTGACGAGGCTGTCGAGGAATTTTGCATAGCGTTTGTGGTCTTCAATGGGATATGATTCGAGTTGTTCCAGGGTTTCGGAAAGGCCGTAAGTGGGTCTGACTTTTTTGCCTTGTAGTGCGCGCACGAGGCGCGTGTCGTGATTGCCGGGCACACATAACGCGGTGCCAGAATCGACCATTTGCATGACGAGGTCGAGTACCTGGGGCGTTTTGGGACCGCGATCGACGAGGTCGCCGAGAAAGATGGCTTTGCGTCCCGGCGGTGGTGTTATATGGCTGGGCTGAATGTCGTAGCCGAGTTTGTCGAGTAGCGCGAGGAGTTCGTCATAACAGCCGTGTACATCGCCGATGATGTCGAAGGGACCGCGTTCGTCGCGGCGATTGGGCCAAACTTTTTCGCGTGTGATGCACGCGCGCTGGACTTCGTCTTCTGAGCGCATGGTGTAGATGCGGCGAAATCCTTCGCGTTTGAGGCGTCTGAGCGAGCGGCGGAGTTGATGGCGTTGTTGCGCGATAACGCGATGTGCAAAGTTGCGGTCTGGGCGGTGTTTGTTGCGTTCGCGGCAGAGGTCTTCGGGCATGTCGAAGACGATGGCGATGGGGAAGACGTGATGTTGTTTGGCCAGCGCGACGAGGGGTTTGCGGGCGCTTTCCTGTACGCTGGTGGCGTCGATGACGGTGAGTTTGTAATTGGCGAGGCGTTTGGCAGCTACATAGTGGAGGGTTTCAAATGCCTCTTTTGTGATGGTCTGATCGGTTTCGTCGTCGCTGATGAGTCCGCGGAAGTAGTCGGATGAGAGGACTTCGGTCGGTTTGAAGTGGGTTCTGGCAAATGTGGATTTGCCAGAGCCAGATACGCCGATGAGGACGACGAGTGCGATTTCGGGGATTGTGATGTTCATGGTTTATTTTTTGTTGAATACGGCCATTTGCGTTGGTGGACCTGCTTCGGGATCTACGGGACCGATGGGTTTGATTGTTGTGTGGTAGTTGAATTTTTTTGCAACGCCTTGTGCCCAGTGTTGAAATTGTTTGCGCGTCCACTCAAACCGGTGATCGGGGTGGCGAAATTGCCCGGCGGGAAGAGATGCCCAGCGCACGTTGAAGTCGGCGTTTGGGGTGGTGATGATGACGTTGTTGGGTTGGGCATATTCAAATACGACGCGTTCGAAGACGGGTAGTCGCGATGGGTCGAGGTGTTCGATAACTTCGAGGAGTACTGCGGCGTCATAGCCGTCGAGGCGCGTGTCGCGATAAAATAGCGATCCGTGAATGAGTTCGACACGGTTGCGCTGTATGGGCAGTTTGAGGCGTTTTTGGGCGCGGCTCAGGGCGTGGTGGGATACTTCCATGCCGAGGATTCTGGTAAATTGGGGGTGTTCTGACAGGACTTGTGTGAAGTGACCTTCTCCACAGCCGAGGTCGAGTACGCGTTGTGCGCCGCTGTTTTCGAGTTCTTTGAGTACGGCATTGTGTCGTTGCTGGTTCAGTCTGAGGTTGTTTTCGACGACGAGTTCGTTGTCTTTGATGTTGCGCGATAGGGGTTGTTCATCCATAAGGCGAAAAGCCTCCTGGGTGAGGATGCGCTGGTGTCTGAGGTATCGGTCGATGATGAGGTCGCGTTTGGGGTGGTCTGATAACCAGCCTTCGCCGCGGCGTATCAGGGTGTCGATTTCTGATTGGCTGACGAAGTAGTGTTTGTCGTCATCGAGTACGGGGATGAGGACGTAGAGATGGGTGAGCAGGTCTTTTAGTGGGATGTGTGTTTCGAGTGCGATGGTGTAATACGGGCTGTATCCCCATTCTGAAAATTTTTCGTCGAGACGGTGCGGTTTGGCCGTGACTTTATATCCCAATGGCTGAAATAAATCGTTGAGTAGCTGGTCGCCTCCGCGGCATGGGAGGACATGGATTTCTGCGCGCAAGGGGATGGGCTGAGTAACGAGTTCGGGTCGGTCGGCGCACTGGCCTTTGAGCGCGCTGCCAAATACGCGGGCGATGGCTACGCTGGTGAACGACGAGGCGACATAGGGACGATCTGTGACGTAATCGCGAAGTGCAAAGGTGTTTTGACGACGGCGTTTGAGGCCAATGGTGTCGAGGTCGAGTAACAGGGCAGCCGTGCATTTTTCATCTGTGGCTTCGGGATAAAATACATGTGCGCGGCCAAAAGACAAGTCAAACGTTTGCGCGCGTTTGGGATGTTTGTGTAGCAGATAGCCCAGGTCGGTTGCGGGGTTGTATGTGGTTGTGATGGTTAAGAGCATGAGAAGTGTGATCCACAGATGAACGCAGATAAACGCAGATGTGTAGGGGCGAAAAATCTTTCGCCGTTTGTAGGGGCGAGGCATGCCTCGCCCGTCATCGCGGCATGATGTTGAGCCGCGATCCAGAGGTTTTGTTTGTTATTACTGACGTTGTGCATTGGAGTGCTACTTCAAGATACACAGAAAATCATTTTGAAGATAGTGTTACTTGTTCCTGTGCCTATGTTGATCTTTTTAGGTGGACTGAAATTTGTTGATGGTGTATTTTTCAATGATGGATGCGAGGTGTTTGAGAGGATTTACATTTTTGGAAGGGGCGAGCAGATGATACGCGAGATCGTGATGGCTGGCATATCCGTTGGGGCGGTGATTGCGCTGGCGTGGTGGATGGATCATCCCAAAAAAGAGGTGGGAAGTCTGTTGGCTGTTGGTGTGTTTGTGGTGATCGTTGTGGTTGCTTTTGTAAAAAATAAGAATCAGGTGACGCGCTATCAAAGGATGAAGTACAAGAGAGATGAGTGACCCCGTATAAGAGCATTACGGGGCAGGCTCCCAAGCGGTTGTCATTGCGGCATGATGTTGAGCCGCCACGCGAAACACAACGTCAGTAATCCAGTCTATGTCAGAATAAGGATGGTTATTATGTTGAGAGGAATAGGCAATGTGGTTGTGATGGTGCTTTCCGCAGGGATGATGTGGCACTGTGGTGGCGAGCGCGTGATGATGGAGGTAGATGAGCAGGTTGGACAGCCGCTGAGTAAGCTGGCGGTGCAAGACAATGCGTCGGGGGCTGTGGTGGTGGCTTCTGTGCGACAGGATGACGCGCCCGTAAGTGGTGCAGTGGTAGAGTTTGCGCGTTCTATCGCGGGACAGGCAGCAGAGTATGCGTGGTCGGGGATGACAGATGAAGATGGTCGGGCGCGGTTGGAGATTGCGGGCGATGCGACGGGGTATTATCAGGCGCGTGCATCGCGGGATGGTGGCGTGATTGGGTCGTGGTCGAGTATCCCGATTAATGCCGGCGATGAGGTGGTGGTCAATTTGCCCATTGGCGAGAGGGCGCATGTGATGTCTCCGTCGTTGGCTTGCGCGGATCGCGTGCTCAATTTTGGCTTTTACGCTTTTTTTGCGCCTGTCAGTTCCAGTGCAGATCCCGATCCAGGTTCCGCCGGGTTTAATACGCATGTGGGTTATGAGGCGGATTTGTTGACGGCTCTGGAAGCGATGGATGGCGCGGGGCTGTCGTTTTTCCGGCGGGGTATCGCGGTATGGCCCAATATCTGGCTGCTGTCGGCTGGTGCGGAATACGATATGGTTGGCGGTGGTATTACGATTCTCGATTCCCGAACCCGCGATGAGATGGGCAATCAGGTGGTGTCTTTTACTTCGGGACATATTGTGTTTCGGCAGTCGCTTCTGGTGCGTGCGGAAGATGGGGCACGCTGGGCAAGCCACGACGATTTGACGGGTGAGGTGCGCGTGGGCGCGCTGGCGAGTACGACGGGTGAGGCGCGTTTGCTGGAGCTTGTGGGGCTGGTCAATGCCGATGGGGTTTTGGCTGCGGGTGTGCGCGTTGAAACGCAGACGGATACGGTGATCGCCGATGGTAGCGCGGAGTATTTTATTACTGCTGCCGGTGCGTCGCCGAACCTTGAGGGCAGGCGACACCTTTATCCGCCTGCTGATACGATGCCGCAGGTGGTTTATCTGGGGGATGAGACCGGCGAGATAGAATTACTTGATGCGCTTGCGTCTGGTAGGATTGATGCCCTGGCTCGAGGAGAGATCGGAAACCGCGATGCGGTTTATGCTTCGGGTGGTGCGTTTGTGGTAGCAGTGCTGGATGCAGCGGTTGAGTATGGCGGTTTTACCCTTGCGGCGGAGGATGCGGATTTGACTGCCTGTATTGATGATAAGATCAATTATCTGACGGATGATCGGCGTATCGGATATGGAGAGTGGCGACAAGATTCCTCGGTTTTCATGACCCGGGCCAGGATATGGCAGGGGCAGTGATATAATTTAATTGTCATAGCGGCCCCTGCTTAAACCATGCAGGGGTAGGCTATGATGTTGTAGGGGACGGCCCCTGTGCCGTCCCGTGTGTCATCGCGGCAAATAGATTGATAATTTAATCCTCAAAGCCTTCGGGTTTTGAGGATTTTTTTATTTTTCCGCTTGACAAGAGGGTTGTTTGAGTGTATTATTTAGGTAGAACACTAAGACACTGGCAATTTTTAACTCGATTGGAGGGTCAAATGACTGCTCGATATTTTAAGTTCTGCCGCTCTGGTCGCGGGATGTTCGCAATGGGAACACTGTTGTGGATATGTTTGTTCGTCGGGTGTGCGCCCGCAGGTGCTGAGGAACGTCCTCGGGTGGTGCGGACTGTGCCGGAGAACGGCGCGCAGTCGGTGGATGCCGCTACGAAAGAATTGCACGTCATTTTTGATCAGCCCATGGATACCAAAAGGGGCTATTCGTTTACGGTTATAGGGAACAAATCTATGCTCCCAGAGGTTGCCGGAAAACCCCGGTGGATTTCTGATACGACGATTGTTCTGCCTGTGAAACTCAAGCCAGGCCGCGAGTACAGTCTGGGTATTAACTCGAAACGCCATCAAAATTTTCGAGGAACCAACGGACTTCCCGCGGTTCCCGATTCCATCTCTTTCAGGACTGCGCCATCGGGTGATGTGAAATCTCTGGATCCAGAAAAGAATCGGAAATCGTTGAAGCAGTTGAGGGCGGCCATCGAGGAGAAGTATTCCTATCGCGATCTGCGGGGCATAGATTGGGATGTTAGATTTGCCGAGTTCGAGGCGCGGTTGATCGATGCGAAGACGCCCAATCAGTTTGCCAGTCTTGCTGGGCAACTTCTGGAGGTCGCCCGCGATGCTCATATCTGGCTCGATGCAGATGGTGATCGATTAGCTGGTTTTCGGCGCAATGTTCGCCTCAACGCGGATCGAGAGTTGCTGAAACGAATAGTACCTCAGCTTCGATCCGTCAATCGCGTGGTGGCTACCGGGAGGTTTCCGGATGGACCGGCGTATCTGGTGATTGGAAGTTGGGCACAAAAAGTGGCCCGGGATATTGAGGCTGCGGCGAAATGGATTGACGGACTGTCGCCCGATGATACTCTGATTCTGGATATTCGATTTAACAGTGGGGGAGACGAGCGGTTGGCGAGAAAGATCGCCGGTCGATTTGTCGATCAATCTGTGGTATATGCCGGTCATGTCAATCGCGACACTTCCAGTCCTTCCGGTTTTTCCAAAATCAAGAAGCGAACACTGAAGCCGATTCGGCCCGGGTTTCGAGGGCGCACGGTCGTTTTGATGGGCCCGGTCAATATGAGCAGTTGTGAGGCGTTTTTGTTGATGATGAAGCAAGTGCCGCAATGCACGCTGATGGGCGAGAAGTCCTACGGCAGTTCGGGCAATCCGAAGCCCATTTCCCTGGCGAATGGGGTGAGTGTGTTTCTTCCTTCGTGGGTGGCTTTGACGTCCGATGGCGAGCCGTTTGAGGGGAAGGGTATATCACCCGATGTTCACGTTGAATTTTCCGACGAACCAAAGGATCATGATCCGTTGATCAACGCAGCCCTTGAATTGTTGAAAGGCGATGAGAGGTAAGAAGAGTGTGTCATCGCGGCATGATGTTAAGCCGCGACCCAGCCTACTGCGATTTCAAAGGAGTATGACATGAAACCATTTTTTGCCCTGTATGTAAAGGAACTCAAAGCGAATAGAACACTTTTTCTGTTTTTGTTCCTTTTGATTGTGGGGATAAATATCTATGGGCTTATCCAGGTAGAAAATTTTACGTTTTTAGAAATAGAAAAAGAAACAGGGGGGCATATTCAGATTCTCAGTATTCCCTGGCCAGGGTTGGCTGCTCTTATCTTCGTTTTTAGTCTGCCCTTTTTGCTGGCACACGCCTTCAATACCGAGTGGAAATCAGACACGCATTATCAGATGTTTGCGCTGCCGGTTTCACAATACACAGTGATTCTGACAAAAATTGCTGCGGTTGCGAGTAAGGGCATTGTAGGTGGCGTCATTGTGACTATCGGCCTGTCTTTATGGGCAGCACGTAAGGCTGCCTTGCCGAACATAAAAATACTGTCAGTTGGAGGAACAGAAGTTACGGCATTTTTTGATTTTGCTCTTGTGGTTGGTTTGGCACTTGTGACGTATATGGTTTTTATTTTTGGCGTTGTGACCGGGATGGAGGGGGTGAAGTTCGCGGTTAAGCGGTATCGAGGATTGGTTGCGGTTGCGTTTTTTATTTTATCCACATTTTTATTCGGTCGGCTTTTCCAACAAGGTGCGAGTACATTGGACTTTTTAGGGCAAATTTCAATGTCTCCTCCTGCTGAATTTGCAATTGATTTGGGAGGTTTTGTTTATACCATTCTGATGGGTGTCATCTTTATGATTATTGGGCTTGTTGTGTATGAAAAACGCGCGGAAATATGAGGGTCGGTGTATGACCGTACAAAAAGTCAGGAGGCATTTGTATGCCACCTTATGAGTTTGATCCAAACGCACCTATTTATCTACAAATTATCGGCGAGATTAAAAAGCGTTCGGTGCGCGGGGTTTATTCGCCGGGTTCAAAGTTGCCTTCGGTGCGGGATATGGCGAGGGAAATGGGCGTGAATCCCAAGACGATGGCGCGGGCTTATGCAGAGCTTGAGCGGGAGGGGTTTGTGTTTACGCGGCGCGGGCAGGGTTCGTTTGTTACAGAGGATGGGAAGAAGATTGAGGCTGAGAAGCGAGAGTTGGCGCAGAGTGCTGTTGCGCGGTTTGTTGCAGAGGTTGGCGAATTGGATCTTTCCAGCGAGCAAATTTCGGATTTGTTGCATGAAATAGAGGAGGATTTGACATCTCGACTTTGTCCAACAGAGTGTTTAAGCTGCGTGTGGCAAGTCGTATAGCCATAAAAGGTTGTAGATTTGGTTGGGTAATTGCACAAAGTCGGGTTTTTGGTTCGAGTTGGTAAAAAACTTAGCCTGCCATAAGTGTC
>JAJEDY010000070.1 GCA_022821275.1 Candidatus Latescibacterota bacterium
CGGCGTTTTGTCATGCTGAGCGTAGCCGAAGCATCTATTCCACCTGTGTTGGTAGGAGATTCTTCGCCTCCACTACGTTACGGCTCAGAATGACAAGCGCATTTATGCATTATATTGTGTCTGTGCGTAACGTCAGTTAAACAATAACCATTCAATGATTACAGGTCAAGTGGAGCGAGTGTATGACAGATTCTCCCAATATCATTTTTATTTTAACTGATCAACATCGGCTGTCGGGCGTAAGTGCTTATGGCGAGACGCCGTGTCGTACGCCCAATATTGACCGCCTCGCGGCAGAGGGCGTGTTGTTTGAGAATGCTTATACGGTTTATCCGGTGTGTAGTCCGACGCGGGGGACGCTGCAAACGGGCGTGTATCCGCATACCCATGGCATTACGTCAAATATTCACGAGGTGGGGTGTAGCGTTCACGAGTTGGAGGATCGGCCCGAACTTTTGTCGCGGCGTTTGCAAGCGGCGGGGTACGGGACGGGATATACGGGAAAGTGGCATCTCGGCTCTGAGAAGGCGCAGACATTTCAGGGGTCGAACAGGCCTTCTTCGCCTTCGCGTATCGGGTATGAAGGGCAGGATTTTGCCGGGCACGGCGGGGCTGGTTCGAGTTATTCGGATTATCGGGCATGGGCGCGGGCAAAGGGTTATGAGCCGGGCGTGAAGCCCTGGGCTGAGGCGACTACGATGATCCGCAATGGGGTTGGTGAGTTGACGGTGCCAACGGAGGCGACTGTGCCGGCTTATCTGGTGGATAATGTGATTGAGATGAGCAGGTCGTTTCGGGAGCGCGATTTGCCGTATTTTATCAGTTTGAATTTTTGGGGACCACATGGACCGTATCACGCGACGGGTGAGTTTCTGGACTGGTATCGGGATGTGGAGATTCCGCCGTGGGGAAATTACGAGTGGCCCTCGCGGGAGATTCCCGGTCCGCATCATTTGAAGATTCACTGGGATAAGGAAAATTTGACGTGGGAAGATTGGGCGATGGCGGTGCGCTATTATTATGCGCGGGTGTCGATGATTGACAGTCAGATTGGTCGGTTGTGCGATTATCTGAAGGCGAGTGGGGAGTTGGATCATACGGTGCTGATTTTTACGGCGGATCACGGCGAGACGTTGGGCAGTCACGGGGGGTTGCTGGATAAGGGATGGCATCATTTTGAAGAGACGCATCATGTTCCGATGATTATTCGGTTGCCGGATGGTTCGCATGCGGGGGAGCGCGTTGCGGAGTTTGCTTCGCTGGCGGATATGTATCCCACGATTTTGGATCTGGCGGGCGGATCTTATGATGGGGATGCGATTCACGGTGCGTCGCTGTTGCCGCTTATTCGCGGTGAGGCGACGGACTGGCGCGATGCTGTGGTGACCGAGTTTTTGGGTTTGGGCAATGTGGCTACGTCGATGAAGATGCTGCGTATGGGGGATTTGAAATACGGGTGCAATTTGACGGGGCAGGACGAGTTGTACGATCTGAAAAACGATCCACATGAGATGCACAATGTGATTGATGATCCCGATTATGCCGATGATTTGGCGCGGTTAAAAGCGCGGTTGCAGCAGTGGATGGTGGAGACCAATGATCCGGCTTTGCGGATGTATCGCTGGCGCGAACGCGAGGCGATTGGATAGGGCTTTTGATTCTCATCCACTATCTGTCTATATTGTGGTAAAGGAGAGATTCCCATGCGAAAACAAATTATTCAATATACTTCGCCCATTGATGCACTGGTTGCAGTGACAAAGCGGTTGAGCACCTATGAGAGTCGGCAGCAGATGGACTCGGAGGAGTTCTTTGACCAGTATAGCCGAGGACAACTGTCAGATGATATTGTGTTTGTAGAGTGGGCGAACGATTATCGCCACTATTTAGAACTCCGTCAAAAATTAGAGAAAATCCTGCCCGATGTTGCATGAGATTCTATCCGATTACTTAGAGAAGGTGACGCAGGCTATTCTTCAGTGCAGCGATGCTTATGTTGAGCGTTATGTTGAAGAAATACTCACGCCGGAAAGGGTTAATCTGCGTATCAGGCTTCGTTTCGATCAAGGACATTTGCTGGAGATCAACGAAGCGGTTGTTGTAGAAGATAATTCTCTCGTTTCGCTCGACTATCGCTATCATTGCCAGGACGAGAATAATCGCTTGATTTTTCGCTATGATAGTACGCCTCATTTTCCAGACTTGTCGAATTTTCCACATCACAAACACCTGCCCGATACTGTGATACCCTCGGACAAACCGGATATTGATGAAATAATAAAAGAAGCTGAAGAGGCACGCAGATGAGTGGATAATGCGATGGAGGTGTTATGGCAAAAAATAAAGATTGGCGCAATCAGGGGGTGCGGGTGGTGACGGGTGATCAGTTGGATTTTAATACGCCGCAGACGCCGGGTATGACGCGGGCGGCGGCGATTAATCGCGCGAGTGCGGGGGCTGAAAAGTTGTGGGCGGGTACGGTTGAGATTCATCCGAATGCAAAGACCGGGGCGCACCATCACGGGGCGCTGGAGAGTGTGATTTATGTGGTTAGCGGCAGGGCGCGCATGCGATGGGGCGATCAGTTGGAGTATGTGGCAGAAGCCGGTCCGGGTGATTTTATCTATGTGCCGCCTTATGTGCCGCATCAGGAGATTAATGCCAGCGCGGATGAGCCTCTGGCGTGTGTGCTGGTGCGCAGCGATCAGGAGCCTGTGGTGGTGAATCTGGATATTCCAGTTGTTGAAGAGCCTGAGGAAGTGTATTGGGTGGATCCGATCCATTCGGATCCAAATGCTGATTGAAGAGATCGTTTATGAAAGATCGATTTTTTGAACATCCTATTCTCAATTCTCCCTACGACTGTCCAATGCAGCACTGGGAACTTGACTAAGCCCACGCTAATTACCGGCTGCCTCCTTTGCCTCTCTGACAATGTAGTCAATCACTGCATCGACCTCTTGGCGGCGTGAAAATAGAGTTGTGCCATCTGGTTTGAGCAGCCCTGAATCCACTGCCAAGCCGTGGCTGCTCCCGCGATTTAATGAGGCTTTGCAGATGTAATCAGCAAGCTGCTCCCAAGATTTATCTTCCGATATCCATTTACGATAGCAGCCGGTCAGAACTCGAATGAATGTGACATTGTAGGCGAATGTTTGGGCGCGTAGTTGGGGTATGTCCGAATTATCTACTTCTCCATTCAAAAGCCCGCTATATTCATTCCTAGCAGCAGGAATAAACTCATCAATCCAGATACGGCAACGCTCATACAGGTCATCCAAGTTCATCATATAGAAATCATTACGCTGACGGCTAATGCGGCTGTTATTACCGACTTCTAATCCCTTTAAAATTGAAGCCAACTGATTGATTGCCAAAAGATATTGGCTGGATGAAGATACTGATGAACGCTCCATTTCTACTCTTCCCCTGAGCACACGGCTATTATCAGCAAGCCGAAGAGCGGTCAGGTTAAAGGGGTCGCGGCGGTTGAATCTTGTCACGGTACTACCTTCAATGCGCTTGGTTTGGGATGCGTCCACAAACATTTGGCGTAGCGTTTTGATTTTATCCTCTGCATAGAGAATTATCGTCATAGAGGATTTTTGCAATACTTCGAGTTTGTCTGCCCGGTGTTCGTTATATGCCAGTGCCGCGAGAACGTCCTGTATGGCGCGCCGCCGGTGCTGGCCATCGAATATTCGCATGGTGTTGATGCGGTTTGTGAGGATACGCATTTCACCGAAGTTAGGTGTGACCGTTTCGCCTTTTTCATTAGAGTAAGGCTCAAACTCGACAGCATCCTTGGCAATTCCCAGCATCATTGCTCCTAGCAGCCAATCGTCTTTTTCATCCAAATATAATTGAATGTTTTTAGCATGGCTAGGAGTGAGACGGCGATTGGCTTCCCGCACCACATCGTCTTCTACCCTCTGGGGAAGTAAACCGTCAAGTGTTTCTAATGTGAGTGGAAAATAATATATATCGCGCCCGCCCTGCCGAAACCGATGAGCAGGAATAGCCAGGCTATACTGATTCTGAACGATGGGTATGATTGGCGACATTTAAAACCTCCGAGAGAATAATGTTTTTCTTTTTAACGCTAATTGTCTAAACCCTACTTACTCTTTTGCTCGCTGTATTATGTAGTCAATTGCCCGAAGCATAGATTGCCGTTGTGCGGTTGGAGAAATACCACCAGGAGCAACCACGCCAGCTTCTACTAGTAAAGAGTCTTGGACTCCGGGACGAAGTGAGATACCTTGCAGAAAGTTAGCTAATGTCTTCCAGTCGGCGCCGTACTTTGTCCATTCGTAGTAGCAACCTGCTAAAATTCGAATTAGAGTTGCGTTGTACGCCATAGTTTCGGTGCGCTTTTGCGGAATGTCGGTGTTGTCAATTTCACCAGCCATAAGATCGTTGTACTCATCTCTGGCAGCAGGCATAAAGTCGTCTGCCCATATCCAGCATCGTTCGTGCAACGACTCTTTATCTAGCATATAAACTTCATTGCGGTCTTTACTAACGCGCCCGGTGTAGCCGACTTCTAAGGTTTTTAGCGTTTGCGCGAGTTGGTTTATGGCGATTATGCATGGGCTATTTCTGGCAACGGAGGCACGCTCCATCTCCACCCGTCCGCCGAATAGGTCACTGTCTTCCGCAATCTCCAGTGCCACCAAGTTGAAAGCGTCTCTCTGGTCGAAGCGGGTTACTGTATTTCGTTCTATTGATCTGGTTTGCGCTGCGTCTGCGAACATCTGACGAAGCCTTTCGATGTCATCCTCCACATACAGCATAATGGGCAGAGAGGCTTCATTCAGAGATGCGAGTTTATTGGAACTGCCAGCGTTATGTGAAAGTTCATTGAGCGCATCCTTAATAGCGCGGCGGCGGTGCTGGCCATCGAACATTTTCATAGCGGTGACATCATCAGTGTAAATGGTGAGTTCGCCCACAGAATTTTCACTGTCAGGATCAGTGTATGACTTAAACTCTACAGCATCCGGCGATATGCCCAATAGCAGTGCGCCCAGCAGCCAGTCGTCACGGCGTTCCAGATATCTCTGGATGTCTCTGGCGTGGCTTGCAGTTAGCGGACGGTTGGCATCCTTGACCATTTTGTCATCTACACGGTCCGGTAGCAAGTTATCGAGGGTCTTCAAATCCAGAGAGAAAGCGTAAACATCGCGCCCGCCTTGTCGGAACTTATGCGCTGGCGTCTTGAAAGGCAAAAGCCTATTTCTAATATCCATCACAGCTTGGCTCTGTTCAGGTTTGTTAATCTCTGTGAGTATTTTGGAGATTTTTTTTAGGCAATTCTCTGCATAGTCCAGCTCAATATCCTGAGTGTCGGGATGCGACACTTTGTTACGTGCTTCAATAATCGCATACATGTCATCCTGTACATTGCCGTCCGTCTTGAAGGCATTGCCAAAGGCGTCACGCCAATGGGCTTGCACAATCTGGGGAAAGTCACCAATGTCTATGGATGATTCGATGCTTAGTTCTGCGTCTCTATTTTGCTGAAATTGGTTGTACTGGTCATCGCGAAGCGCAGACTTTATGCAGTCTTCAATCTTTCTGCCGCGCACGCGTTTCAGACACCAAACTATGAACGCCCTCATTTCATCGCGGTATATGTCCAGCGCATCAATCAGGGCTTGTTTGTTAGGTCGATCAATATTTGCCATTTCACATCCTTTCACATAAGTTTGCAAGTAGCTTTACAGATCAAATATACAATTATATTATTAATTAATCAAGAATTATTTTTAAAATTATTTTAAAAATAAAATAAGATGTTAATTCACAGCCTTTTGGATAAGCCCAGATATAGATGCCTTACTATCAAGATTATCAATCACCTGAGGGGTGAGGCCATGAAGGTGTTCAGGGTGTGAGACATTCCGCGATGAAAAGGGTGCGTTGCAAAAACAAGCGGAATGAGCTATGATTATATATATTAGAAAAAGCTACAAAATAAGGAACCAACGAGAACGCGATGTCCGTGAAGATTGATTAATAAGAGGGGCAATATGAAAAACATAACGCTGAGTGCTGATGAGGATTTGATTGAAGCGGCGCGCCAACGCGCTGCAGCAGAGCATACGACGCTGAAGGAGCAGTTTCGGCTGTGGCTCGAGAACTATGTTCGGCACAGACAGCGGGTAATATCTCATAAGGTACCGTCAGAGGAGCAAGAAACACTGGCGGATTTTCTCCAGGGACATATCGGCGTCCTGCATAGTAGTGAATATATCCCCGGTGGTGCTCGTATGTCGGAAGATAGTGACAAAAAATTTGCTCAGGGCATGCTCAAACAACGCCAGCAGAGGGAATAATGACCCTGACGGATACAGGTCCTTTAGTCGCCTTGCTTGATGCCGATGATCCTTACCATGCCGAATGTGTTGCTGCTTTGCGTCGTCTGCCATCGGGGTCGTTGCTCACCACCTGGGTGTGTTTTACCGAGGCCATGTACCTCCTTGGTGAGGTTGGCGGTTATCGCTATCAGGCCGCCCTCTGGAACTTACGCACAATGGGACGACTTGTCCTGCATACTCCGACGCCAGCGGAAATTGATCGGATGGTGGCGTTGATGGCGCAATACCATGACACACCGATGGATCTGGCGGATGCATCTCTGATAACGGTGGCGGAGAGCCTTTCTATACGTCGCGTGTTCACTGTTGATACAGACTTTTACATTTATCGCCTCGTTGACGGGTCTGCATTGGAAATTGTGAGATAGAAGTCCTATGCGAAAACAATTCATTATGGTTGATTATCTACAAGAAGAGGTGAGATGGTGAAACGAAAATTGGGATATGTGGGGCTGGGGATGATGGGTGGTGGGATGGCGAGTCATCTGGTTGCGAGTGGTTATGATGTCGCGGTTCACGATTTGCGCGATGAAGCGGTGCAGGTTTTGCAGGAGAAGGGGGCAACGGGTGTGAATACGCCCCGGGCGGTTGCCGAGCAGTCGGAGGTTGTTATTTCTTCGCTGCCGACGCCGCAGATTGTTGAGCAAGTCGCTTTGGGATCAGATGGTATTGTTTCCGGATTGTCGGAGGGGCAGGTTTATATCGATATGAGTTCGATTGACCCGGATACGACGCGCAGGGTCGGCAGGGCCATAGCGGAAAAGGGCGGTCACATGCTGGATGTGCCCGTGGGCAAGGGGCCGGCGGATGCGGCACGGGGGGGACTGACGCTGATGATTGGCGGCGATGCCGATGTGGTGGCGTCTGTACAGGATGTGCTGGATACATTGGGCGATGAGCAGTTTTATTGTGGTGAATTGGGCATGGGGGTAACGACTAAGCTGGTCAATAATCTGGTGTCGTGTTCGGTTGCGACGCTGTTGGGTGAGGCTTTTGCGATGGGTGCTGCTGCGGGGTTGGATGTCAATGTGTTGTGGGATGTGATGTCGAATACGGCTGCAAATTCCTCGCATTTGCAGGGGAGTTTTAAGCGCCGCGCTCTTGTGCGAAATTTTGAACCCTATTTTAAGCTGCGGTTGTCGCATAAGGATCTCGGGTTGGCCGCACAGATGGCCGCTTCACTGGGTGCGACAAATTTGATGGGCGCGGCAGCGTATCAGATTCAGACCATAGCGATGGGGATGGGGTTGGGCGATGAAGATCAGACAGCGTCGATTAAGGTGGCGGAGAAGACTGCGGGGATAGAGGTGAAGAGGTGAGTAGTGTGCTTACGAAAAGGAGAACGAAGATGCCAGTTTTGAGCGAGAAGGATTGGGATTTTTGGCGGGAGAATGGGTATGTGGTGGTACACAATGCGGTGCCGCAGGAAAATTTGGATGCGATGGTGGATACGATCTGGACATTTTTGGATATGGACCGCGATGATCCAGAGGATTGGTATAAGTACAAACCCTATACGCGGGGGAATCCGTGTTCGATGATTGCGGCGTCGGGGATGGTGGAGATTTATCAGCATCAGGCACTGTGGGATAACCGGCAGTATCCCCGTTTGCATCAGGCGTTTTCCGAAATTTGGGGTACGGAAAAGTTGTGGGTATCGCTGGATCGCGCGAATATGAAGCCGCCTTCGCGGGCGGATAAACCCGATTGGCAAAATGAGGGCATGATT
This sequence comes from Candidatus Latescibacterota bacterium, assembly GCA_022821275.1. Taxonomy (GTDB): domain Bacteria; phylum Latescibacterota; class UBA2968; order UBA2968; family UBA2968; genus VXRD01. Next base: position 8,113 of record JAJEDY010000070.1, read on the forward strand.
CACTGGGATACAGATACGTCTGTGCCCAAAGTGCCTTTTGGGGTGCAGGGGGTGTTGTATTTGACGGATACTTCGGAGGATCAGGGCGGGTTTCAGTGTGTGCCGGGGTTTAATAATATTTTTGAGGAGTGGGTCAAGACGCAGCCAGAGGATCGCGATCCCCGGCGGCCCAATCTGGATGATCTGGAAGTGAAGTCGATTCCAGGTAAGGCGGGCGATCTTTTGATCTGGCATCGGTTGCTGGCACACGGCAATGGACATAACCGTTCGGATAGGCCCCGTTTGGCGCAGTATATTACGATGTCGCCGGCAGAGGGACGGGGAGAGGCAGAGCGGGATGAGCGCATTCAGGCATGGCGAGCGTGCAGGCCCACACCCCGCTGGCCGGGTGATCCGAGGGATTGGGAACACAAAACGCAGAAGCCAGCGAAGTTGACGGAATTGGGTGAGAAGCTATTGGGTGTGACGTCGTGGAATTGAAGGATTGATGGAGGAATTCCATGGGTGTTTTAACAGAAGCGCAACGCGCGCAATACGAAAGAGATGGATATCTTCTGGCGTCGGGTTTGATTCCAGAGGATGTGGCAGAACGAGCAGAAGCGGCGATGTGGCGGATTATGGGTATGACGCCAGATGAGCCAGAGACCTGGGATCGAAAACCCGAAGGTGTTGCTGGTTTTCAGGCTGCGCGGGGATTGTCTGTGTTTAACGGTCTTCGCGATCGGGATTGATGGCCTGTGCAACGCCGCAGTATTTGAAGGCGACTGCTGAGTTGATTGGCGAAGATGATGTGCATCCTCCTGAAGCGGTTCACACGCAGAATAAAGTTCCGGTTAATGAGGAGTGGTCTTTGCCCAGGGCGCATGTCGATGGCATTCCCAAGGAACACATGCACGAGACGTTTCCCGGTCCTTATCGCATTGCGAGTCTGGTATTTTTGAGCGATGTGAAACACAAGGGGGGTGGGACGGCGGTTTTTCCGGGATCGCATCGCAAGATTCTCACATTGGCAGAGTCGGATCGAGAAAAGTACAAGTATCTGTTTCACCTGAACCGGGATATTCCCGGGCTGGATTTGGGCGATCCGATTGAGTTGACGCCAAAATGCGGAGATGTGTTGTTTTTTACTTATTTGTTTGGGCACAATGGTACGGCAAATGTGGGTGGGCGTCCGCGCTGGATGATGCGGTATTTTTGTTCGTGTAAAGGATGCCAGACCCGCTGGAAGAAGACGGAAGATTGGGGTCTGTGGTCACCATGAGGAGCGTGTGATGGAACTGACTAAGTCTCAGAAGTTGGAATTTTACAGAGAAGGATTTTTGAAAATTGAAGGTGCTGTGCCGCGCGTGATGGTGGAGGCGGCTCGGCAGGCGATTAATGCGGAGATTGGGAAGGGTGACAGGCGTTCTTTTGCGGATATTCGCGCGATGCCGGTGATTACGGATATGTTTAACGAGACGCCGGTGTTTTCATTGCTCGAATCGGCTTTGGGTAAGGGGAATTTGCAATGCCAGAGCAATGGCGCTGTGAAGCTGAATTTTCCCGCGGGGGTTGGGACGCCGCAACGGGATCCCCAACTCGCGACTGCGGGTCCACCATTGCGAACGGGTGGACATTTGGATGGGATTGCACAGGCGCGTGATTTTTTAAGGGGGACGGCTGAAGAGAGTGGGTACAGTCGGGATTTTACGGCTTTTGCTGTGGTGTATCTGGACGATGTGCCCGCGTCGTATTGCGGCAATTTTACGGTTTGGCCAAAGTCACATCACGTGATGGAGGATGTGTTTCGAGAAAAAGGGCATGAGATTTTGTTGAATTATATGCCCGATGTGACGGTGTCCGATGGTCCGGTGCAGTTGACCGGCGAGCCTGGCGATCTCATTTTGGCGCATCATCAGATTATTCACACGGCGGCGATTAATGCGTGTCCAGATATCCGATATGCCGTGATTTTCAGGGCGAGGCATGTCGATATACAAAAGAATGGCATGGATGTGTTTACGGATATCTGGCGGGAGTGGGATGGGATTAGAGCGGAAATTGAGTAATTGGAGTATGAGATGGATTTGGGATTGAAGGGAAGCGGGCGGTTGTTACGGGTGGCAGTCAAGGATGTCAATAACCCAGAACGCTGTAGTTGCCATCCAGGAGCAGGCGAACGGACACGTACAATCCCAATAACGCGAATAGCACCCAGGGGGCATTCATGGCGCCGATGTAGGTGTACAGCTCGCCCCTGGTGATATGGCACTGTCTCTTGGCCACGAAGAAACTGACCCAGTAGACCGACGTCACGTAGGTCCACTGCCAGAATATCATGACCCCCAAAATGCCAGCAACAACAGCCGACAGAAAATCGACGGTATAGGCCGCGTAAAGGACCAGTGTCGGAACCGGCGTCGCGAAACCGTTGGCGATATCGCCATTGAAACCGAACGTACGGCGATCCGAAAAGGATCCATCGAACAGGGAGTAAGTTGCCCAGACATCTGCCCAGAGCGTTGGGGACCATACCTGTTTCAACGGCACTTTGGTGGAAAGGAATTCGACGGCCGGTGTTCGCCCGGTTTCACGTTGCCGCCTGTGCCAATACTCAGTGCGCGTCTCGATATAGTCCCTTTTGAGGAATAGACACGCCTCCCAATAGCAAATTAGCAGATTGATCGAGAAAAACAGACTCAACAGACAATGGATGACGTTGAGATCCCCGTAGAAGTAGTAACGAGTACCAACGCCGAGAAGTGCCAGAAGCGTGACCACCAGCGCCGCAAACAGTCCGGCTGGCATCCCCGAACTGTTTCTGCGTGCGCTTTGGTCTGGAGCTGTTCGATAGGGGTTGTATTCACCCATGGCTTGTTCCTCAATCGTGATGATCCGCATCGACGACCATGGCCGATCCGTCATCAATCGTGTGGGCCGGTCCCACGACGACCGGATATTGATTTCGTCGAGCGAGGTCGGGCCCCTCAGTGCGGGCGGACAATCGGGCCGGGTACACCGTGGACAGTAAGACCGCGCCCATGAATATAAGCGCTGAAAACACGGCCGCCAAGGATGAATAATTCAAATATTTGGCGGGAGTGGGATGGGATCAGAGCGGAGATTGCGTAACCGGAGTGTGAGATGGATTTGGGATTGAAGGGAAAAAGAGCGGTTGTTACGGGTGGTAGTCAGGGGATTGGGCGTTGCTGCGCGCTGGCATTGGCGCAGGAGGGCGCGCGTGTGTGTATTGCGGCGCGTACGCGGGAGACGTTGGATGCGGTGGTTGCCGAGATCGATGCAGCAGGTGGAGAGGGGCATGCGGTTGCGGTTGATTTGACGCGGGAAGGGAATTGCGAGGTGGTGGTGAATGAGGCTATAGGCGCGTTTGGGGGGGTGGATGTGCTGGTCAATAATGTGGGGGCTGCGCGCAATGCCGATATTTTGGATTTGGATGTGGCGCAGATTAGTGAGGCGTTGGCGTTGAAGAGCTATAGCTATTTGCGGATGGCTCAGTTGGTGATTCCGCTGATGCGAGAAAATGGCTGGGGGCGCATTGTCAATATCGCGGGTGGCGCGGGTACGAGTCCTACGCGGGGCAATATCCCGACGGGGTCGGCAAATGCTGTCATTTTGAATATGACGCGCGCGCTGTCCGATGCGGTGTCTGGCGATGGTGTTCTGGTGAATGCGGTTTGCCCGGGGTTGACCAATACGCCTCGCGCGCGTTCGCAGCAAAAGGCGCGGGCAGATCGCGAGGGGCGAGATGTCGAGGCGGTGCTCAAAGACATGGGCGCGGAGTTGCCCGCCGGGCGCATGGCCGAGCCTGAAGAGATCGCCAGTGTCGTTGCTTTTCTGGCGTCTGAGGCGTGTTCTTATGTGTTTGGTAGTTCGATTTATATGGATGGCGGTGGGCGAAGAGGAACGCCGTAGAGATGATTTTGTTGGTAGATCGGTAAAAAGCAAAATATCGCTGGACAATGTAACCTTTATCGGGTAGTTTTTGCGAAGTGGCTTACGAGAACAGGCGGGTCAAAAGAACGGCGTTTATTTATGTCTCAAACCGTAAGGAAAGCCAATGGCGATTGAAACCGTTGAAAAAGAACAAGCAGAACTCAAAGGGCAATTTGATCAATTCGACAAGCGCGTTGAACGTGTGCAAACCGAGTCTGATAATACCAAACGAGAATTAACCGACTCGATCAATCGCTTGTTTGACAGGATGGATGCGGGATTTGCAGATCTTCGACGAGACTTGGGCAACACTCAAAAATGGCAATTATCTTTTATCATTGCTGCTGTCATTGCGATCTGTGCGGTTGTCGGGTTGCTGATCAAATAACACATTGAAATCATGGGACTCGTATTTCTCGACATTGGTATCGCCAATCCCGCTCGCTCAGAAGATTTTCAGACCGAGCATTTTTTGATTGACTCAGGTGCTGTCTATTCTGTGGTTCAGCGATCTGTTCTTGAGGCACTGGGCATTCGTCCGCATTCTCGTCGAACCTTTACGCTGGCAAATGGCGATCAAATTGAACGCGAATTGGGCGATGCGCTGTTTCGCTACAAAGAACACCGGGGCGCAGCACCCGTTATTTTTGGTGAACCCGGCGATAGCAATCTCCTGGGCGTTGTTACCCTTGAAGCCCTGGGTTATGTTCTGGATCCTCTGAAACGAGAACTTCGGTCTTTGCCAATGCTTTTAGCGAGGCTTGATAGTTCGCGGTGAGGTTTGTGAGCTGAGGTATGGGACATTAAAAATTATTTGTGACGTTTAAAAATCCGCTTTGCGGATTTTTTTTTGCCCAAAAGAAAACCGGATGGTTCTGGGGTGTGTCTATATAGGTGAGAGGTGAGATTTGGGATACCATTCGGAGGATATAGATGGTTGAGAAGAATGAGAAGAGAACATCGCTTTTGCCCAGGATTTCGGTGACGCGACCAGTGACCGTGACGATGTGTTTGGTGGGGTTGATGGTGATTGGGCTGGTGGCTTATTGGCGCATTCCCATTCAGGCATGGGCGTCGGGAAATGACTGGAATCGGTTTTGGGTAGATGTGGCGACAGAAAATGCGTCGGTTCAAGAGCGGTTTAACACCATTGCGCTGCCGATGGAACGACATATGCGTACGGTGAGAGAACTCAGCGATATTTACGCGTTTGCCGGCGATCCGTGGGCCGGGGTTGAGCTGAAATTTCACCGCGGTACGGATATGCGCGAGGCGTATGTCCGCGTGGCAGACCGGCTTGAGCACGCCAGGCTCGATTTGCCCGAGGAAGTGCGCGATCAGATCAAGGTGTATTCCTGGAATCAGGAAACCGATTCCGAGGTGATCTGGACAGGACTGTCCATTCCGGATGATATTGTCAATAAAGAACAATGGGTTCAAACCCATGTTCTCGATCCGATTGAGCGGATCGATGGGGTGGCGAAAACCAGTGTGTGGGGGTTTGAGAACAAGGAGGTTTTGATTCTGGTGGATCAAGAGCGGTTGCGAACGCACGGCATTGAAACCCACGAGCTTGTGGCGTCGTTGCAGCAGGACAATTTTTCCCTGTCTGGCGGTCATGTGCAGGAGGGCGGTAAGCGGTTTTACGTGCGATCCCTGGCGCATTATCAAAGCCTGAAGGAGATTGAGGATATTGTTGTTCAGGGCCGTTATAGCAGCGCGCAGGTGCGCCTGAGGGATGTGGCAGATGTGGTGTATGCTGCGCCGCCGCGAGACCGGGTGTGGCGCGTGGATGGACAGCGCAATTTGGGTCTGGATGTATATAAGGAGTCGGGCGAGAATATTGTCGATTTGTGCAAGCGCATTGTGGTCAAAATGGAGGAGATTGAGGCCAATACGCCTGCGGTGTTTCGCCTGTTTTACAGCGAGGGCAAGCTGATAGAAGATTCGATGGATAATTTGAAAGTCACGGGCCTTTGGGGCGGGTTGTTTGCGGCGCTGGTGTTGTTGTTTTTTCTGCGCGCTTTGCGTATGACGGCGCTGATTACGCTGTCCATTCCGCTGTGTGTGATGATGACGATTACCGTGCTCTATTTTATGGGTTGGTCGCTCAATTTGTTGACGATGATGGGGTTGATGGTGGGGGTGGGTATGGTGGTGGATAATGCGATTGTGATTGTGGAGAATATTTATCGCTTGCGGGCAGAGGGGGAAGATCCGCGCGGTGCATCTATCTACGGGGCGAGCGAGGTGGGGCTGGCGATTACGATGGCGACGCTGACCACTGTGGTGGTGTTTTTGCCAATGATGTTGATGAATGACAGCTTTGATATGAAGTTTTTGCTGTCGAAAATTGGGATGCCCGTGGTGTTTGCACTCGTGGCGTCTCTGTTTGTAGCGCTGTTGTTTATTCCCCTGGCTGCACAGCGATTTGGCGATGCAGTTGTGCGGTCAGATCCAAAGTCCATCGCTTTTGTCCGCCGCATTTATCGGCGCGGTTTGAACTGGGTTATTCACCATCGGCGGGATGCGTTTCTCGTGGTGCTGGTTTTGTTTGCCACCATTTATTTTCCATATCAGAATGTGAAGCAGACCGATAAGATGCGTTTTTCTTCGAATCGCGTGACCATCCGCATGTACGGGCCCAATAATTTTTCGCTGGAAGAGATGGATAAAATTGCGAGTGATCTGGAAGTGTATGTGAATGAGCGGCGGGATAGGTACAAGATCAAAAATGTTATGACGTATTTCCGGCGCGGGTATATCAATTTGCGAATGAATCTCGAGGAGGATCCCCATCAAGAGTGGTGGTATGCCGTGTATCGCTGGGCAGGCAATTTGACTGGCTTTCCCATTGATCGGTGGATGACGCGGCAAGAGATTATTGACGAGTTGAATGTGGAGGTGCCGCGCTATGTGGGATTTCGGGTGTCGGTGGAATCTCGCAATTCGGGTGGACGAGATCCCTATGTGGGCGTGTATTTGTACGGTCCCGATTTTGAAAAATTGGAAGATATGCTGGGGGAAGTGGAGCGGCGGTTGCAGCAGATTCCATCGGTGACGAGTTTGCAGAGCGATCTGGAGTTTGGCAAAGACGAGATTCGCATTCGCGTGAACCGCGCACAGGCCAAAAAGCACGGTATTCCCGCAGAGCGGATCAGCCGCACGCTGGCATATCAACTGCGCGGTGCGACATTGCCCCGGTTTCAGACGGATGATCACGAGGTGAATGTGCAATTGATTTTGGATGAATCTGACCGGCAGTCGCTGGTGCAGTTGAAGAATTTTATGTTTGTGACCGATGCGGGTGAAAAGCTGCCGTTGTCGAGTTTTGCAACTTTTGAAATAACCAAAGGTCCGGGCCATATTTTCAGGCATAATGGTCGCAACCGGTTGCGCGTACGCGTTTATACGACCAAGGATGATGTGGAAGGGTTGTATCAGGAGGTCGATCGGGTGATGGATGGGTTCACGCTGCCGCGGGGGTATGAGTGGAACAAGGGCGAGCGGTATTCGCAATACAGCCGGGAAAGTCAGGCGATGACATTTGCCGTGATTATGGCGATCGTGTTTGTGTTTTTGCTGATGGGCGTGTTGTTTGAGTCGGTTATTTTGCCTTTTGCCGTGATTTTTTCGATTCCGTTTTCGTTTTTGGGGGTGTACTGGGGATTGTGGCTAACGGGTACGACGATGGATTTTATGTCGAATGTGGGGGCGATTGTGCTGATTGGGGTGGTGGTCAACAATGCGATTGTGCTGGTCGATATGATCAATCGGTTGCGCCAGGCGGGTATGGATCGCGCGGCGGCAATTATGGCGGCGGGTCACAATCGCTTTCGCCCCATTTTGATGACGACCTGCACGACGGTGTTCGGATTGTTTCCCATGGCGATTGGCAGCAGTACGATGATGGGGATGCCCTATGCGCCGCTGGGGATTACGATGATGGGTGGGCTGATTGTGTCAACGGCGCTGACGCTGTTTGTGATTCCGCTGTTTTACGTTTTGTTGGATGATTTGCGCGGGTTGTTGAAGCGGATTGCTGCGGTGAGTTTCCAGAGGTCGAGATCGTGGGGGGGTGACCCGGCGCAGGCGGCGGATTAAAACGGGTCATAGAACCACTTCTCTCCCAAATAGAGGGCTGTGCTATTTTGCGCGGCTCTCTATTTTTTTAGATGGGGGTCTAATTTGCAGGATCGGAAGGCGTATTGGGGTTGTTTAACCGCTCCTGGTCGGCATAGGGATAGAAATTCCGATTTCGCTCAAAGGGGTCAGATGAGGGGCCGGGTTGACCGAGGCGCCGGCTGTCTTCCCATCCAGTGCCGTTCAGGAATAATTCCGCTCTGCGTTGCCGAAAGATTTCTTCTGTGATGGCCTCGACGGTTTGTGGACCGCTGTAGGGCGGTAGCGATGCCCCAATGCCAAAGGGATCACGGTCGGGTGTTTTTGTGCGGATGGCGTCTATTTCGGCGATTGCACCTGTGGTATTTCCCATCATTGCGTTTGCCTCTGCCCGTATCAGGGCCATTTCGCCGGGCAAATATGCCGGGATGGACGATGTGGCGGTGTTCCAAAAGCCGGATAGCGTTTCAATTGGCAAGGCGTTGGGATTGCTCATGCGGTCATTTGGCATGAGATAAAATGCAAGTCTCGCATCGTTGCCGTCTGTGACCCGCGTTCCGAAATTATCTCTTGGCGCATAATCATCCGCGACAAAAACCTGGTTGTAAATGGGGTTCTGATTTTCGGCGTCGTAAGTATAGACAGAAGTTGCCGAGGGATCGACGGTATTGGCGGCTTCAAGTGCGGCTGGATAATTTCCCGCGAACAGGTTATAGCGCGCCCGATAAGCGTGAATTGTATTTAAGAGATCGAATCCCTGCCCCAGGATATCTGAGTCGAATTGAGCAGATGGTGGCGTGGCCGAGATGGTTTGGAGCGCGTTGTCCAGCAATCGAATTGCTTCGGCAAATACCTCGGACCGCGGCACGAAAGTGGCTTGTCCATCGGCCTGTACATCTGTTGGTGCCTGTTCAAAAGCCTGTGCGACGAATCCCAGACACATCGCTTTGTAAAGTTGAGAGAGTGCAATAATGCCGCTGCGCGTACCTTCTGAAAGTTGCACATTGGGCGCGTTTTCGATCAGGTCGTTGGCTATTCCGATGACGCGATATGAGTTGAACCAGATCGCGCTGACACCGCTGTTTGCGCCAGACAATGCATTGAGGCCATCCTCTAATTGTATGAGGTTGGCAAATGTCGTGTTTGCCGCAAATTCGCGGCTTGTAATTGCCGGATGACGCACATAGGCATCGACATTCTGACTCGCGTAATCTCGTTGCATGCCAATGGCGAGTGCGATAATGCCGTCACTGGTGGTTAAAACGCGCTCTTCCACAGCCTGGTTGGGATTTGTTATGTTTAAATCGCAACCTTGTGTGAAAAAGAGCAGCAATGCCGAGAGAATATACAGGTGACTCGATTTCATATTTTTTCCCTTAGTAATTCAAACTTATACGGAATGAAATACTGCGCGGGATGGGCACTTCTACGAAGTCAAATCCGCGCACTGCGGTGCGCTGTCCGGCGATGTTGGTTTCCGGATCGTAACCGCTGTAGTCGTCTATGGAAAGCAAATTGCGTCCAAGCAGGCTCAATTGTATGCTGTTCAATCCCAAAAATTGGGGCTGCCAGCGATAAGACGCGGATAGTTCGCGCAATTTCACAAAGGATCCATCTTCGATCCATTGTTCAAAAATTCGGAAGACGCGCGCATTATAGCCAGCGGGGAGTTCGCCGTTTAATTCGCGTTCGTAGTCTGTTAAAACGCCGAATGCGCTCAATGCGGCCAGGCGTCTGGTAAAATTGAACACATCGCCACCTATGATGGCGTCCCATTGCATGCGAAATGACCAGTTTTGCCCCACGGCGATTTGATTGATCCAGGAAGCGGTAAAGTCCGGGTTGGGATCGCCAATAATTTTGCGATCAGCCGCTTGTATTGGGAGATTGTTTTCGTCGTTTGCGATATTGCCCTGGGCATCGCGTTCAAAAGCCGTGCTGAAGAAAACTCCGAGGGGTTCGCCGTTGATGGCCGAGACCTGGGAAAACGAATTTGGGATGATCAATCGCCCGCCCTCAATGCCATCGACTTTGTTTTTGTTGGTCGAATACGTGAAGGTCGATTCCCAGCGGAGATTGGGGCGTGCAAGCGGAATCGCGCGCACGAGGAGTTCCAACCCGGTATTGTCCATTGTGCCGACATTTTGCAGGGCACGCGAATGACCTGTGGAGGGGGATAATGTGCGGAATAGCAACAAGTCGTCGATGCGCTGATCGTAATAGGTCAGTTCTATGCCCAGGCGATTGGACAGGAGACTAAAATCCGTCCCTATTTCAATTTCTCGCTGTCTTTCGGGTTTGATCGTCCCGCCGAGTTGTGTGCTGGGCACCAGACCGGGGTTGCCGTCATAGGAGGATGCATTGTAATTGGTCAGGCGGTCATACGGCCCAATAGCTGTTTGACCCCCTGAAGCGCCTATGGAGGCTCGCAATTTGAAGTCTGGAAGGATGTTTTGAAGTGCGCTGTTTTGCCAGAAGCCCGTATCTGAAATGAGATAGGAGGCACTCGCTTTTGGATAAAATTGCCAGCGATTATCCGCGTCATAGACCGAAGAGGCGTCGATGCGGGCGGCAGCCGTGACAAAAAGACGGTTGGCGATCCCAAAGGTTTGCTGAATAAATCCGCCATAAATGACCCTTTTGCTTCTAAATTCGCCTGCGACGACGTTTGCACCGCTCGATACGACTTCTGCAACGGGACTCAGATTTCTGCCTTCTGCGCTGAAGTTTTCTCCTTTTTCGTATTGCAGAGTTCCGCCGATGCGCGTGGTTGATTGCACATTGGGAAATATGTTCCGCTGGTATCTGAGGTTGATGTCATTGTTGAGTTGCAGAAAATCGAATACGGCTCTTCGAGAAAAGCCATTTGCCAGGCCCGGCGCAGAGGTACCGGTAGGGATAAATGCGATGGCCGTTTGATCGTAGGTATCAATGCCCAGCGTATAGTCAATGCTCAATCCAGATAGCGGGGTTGCATTCAGCTGTGTACTTCCAATATAGCGCGTGATTTCTTGCGTGAAATCATATCGATTGATGACTTCGAGGGGATTGGCGAGAATGCCGTCGTCCGGATAAGTGCCGGTCGTGGGATCGGGCGTGAGATTATAGGTATTGGGGCCAAAAATAAAACCCGTCATCGCGCCGTAGTTTGAATTTAGCCCGCCGTTGGGGATGTCATTGCTTTTGCTAAATACGAAATTTCCACCCACAGACAAGGTCAACCAGTTTGACAAATTCTGATCGATGCGCGTTCGGCCACTGATTCGCCGAAACAATGTGTTTTCTATCACGCCTTGATCGGCGAGATAGGACCCGGAGGCAAAATAACGGGTATTGCCAGATCCTCCCGAAATCGACGCATAGTGCTCCATTCCCGCGGCGCGTCTAAAGATGGCGTCCTGATGGTCAAAGCGCTGTACATCGGAGCCATCGGGATTTTTATTTCCCCTGTTGTCAACGGTTGCCCGATTTACTGGCAGTGTTTTGCGTATGTTTGACGTTGAAAGACCATAGGTATAGTTTATGCGGGGCTTGCCCTGTGCGCCGCGTTTTGTAAATATTTGCACGACGCCGTTGTTTGCACGCGATCCGTACAGGGCTGCTGCTGCTGCGCCTTTTACGATTTCAATGCGTTCTACGTCGTTTGGGTTGAGATCGATGAGTCGGTTTTGCGACCCACCGCCCAGGCGGATGAGTTCTGGTGAGTCGTTGTTCACAATGACGCCATCTACCACATAGAGGGGGTCGGCATCGCCCAGGACGGTACCGGTTCCGCGCAGACGGATGGTTACGCCGCCGCCGGGGTTGCCCGAGTTTTGCTGAATGAGAGCGCCGGCTAATTTACCGGTCAACGCTTTGTCGAGGGATGTGGCGCCCGTGGATTCCAATTGGCGAATGGTCAGGGTGGAGATGGCATTTCCCAGTTGTTTTTTGCTGGCTGCAACGGAAAGGCCTGTGACGACGATTTCGTCAAATTGCAAGACATCTACGGCGAGTTGAAAAGAGACTTCCACAAGGCCGCTGTTTTGGCGAATGGTTTGTCTGGCGGATTTGTAGCCCACAAAGCGCGCTTCGATGGTGGTTTCCGCTGCTGGCTCTGACAAATATAGCGCGAAATTGCCCTGGGCATCGGTGTTCGTGCCAGTTGTTGTGCCCACAACAATGATATTGGCACCCGGCAGACTCTCGCCTCGCTCGTCGGTGACTGTGCCTTTGATGGTGAGTTGGGCAAAGGCCGAAATGGGGATGCTGAGAGAGAGACAAAGAACGAAAAATAGTCGAGATAACATTGTGCATTTCTCCTTATATTTAGATGAAATTTAACTAATTATCGAGTGGCTGTCACGGTGTTTTTTTAATTGCTCAATATTGTTATTTTTTAGAAATTCAGAGGGTATTACTTAAGAGAATAGCACAACAGGAGGAAGTACCATGAGCGAGTCGAATAGGGATCCGAGATATACGATGGGGCGCAGTGAGGGAGAGACGGAGCGTTTGATTCAGCAGTCGCAACTCTACGAGGCTGTGACACTGCGTTTTTTTCAGGAGGCGGGTCTCGTTAGCGGGATGCGGGTTCTCGATGTGGGTAGTGGCGCCGGAGATGTTGCGATGGCGGCCGCTAAACTGGTCGGTGCAGAGGGGGAAGTCGTGGGTGTGGATGTCAATGCGGGGATTCTCGAGACAGCCCGGGCGAGGGTGAGAGAACTGGGTTTTGAAAATATCCAGTTCATAGCAGGGGATGCCAGAACGCTGGATGTAGGAGGGGACTTTGATGCTGTGGTCGGGCGCCTTGTTCTCATGTATATGTCTGATCCTGCAGATGCTTTGAAAGAGCTCACAAGACGCTTGCGCCCGGGGGGTATTGTCGCTTTTCAGGAGGTTGATTTTACGCCTTATATGTCGATTTCTCGTTCAGATACGCCGCTTATGAACAAGCTGGTTGAATGGGGGGTTGCAGTGTTTCAACATTCAGGGGCGCATACTGAAATGGGCATGGATCTCCATCGCACGTTTTTGGATGCCGGTTTACCTGCGCCTGTTTTGCATTTTGTGGCGCCATTGGGAGGCGCAGAATCGTGGGCAGGGTACGATTTTATTGCCAACGCTTTTCGCAGTCTGGTCCCGCTTATGGAAGAGTTTGGAATTGCGACTGCTGAAGAGGTCGATGTGGATACTCTGGCAGATCGAATTCGTGAAGAGACCAGGGTGTCAAAACGCCCGCTTCTCTTGCCGCCGCATGTGACTGCGTGGGCGCGGCTTGAGACATAGGGTGTCAGGAGGTTTTTGTGTTGCGAAATTTTTGTCGTGTGATTGTGCTGGCGTTTGCTATGGGGATGGTTTGGGGCTGTGGCGGGGAGCAGGTGATGCAGTCGCAGATGGTAGAAGAAGAGCAAGCTGGACGTCCACTGAGTAAATTGGCCGTGCGGCCGGATGCGCGGCATGCTGTGGTGATAGCGACTGTGACGCGGGATGGCGCACCTGTGATTTGGGCGAAGGTGGCGTTTTCGCGTTCTATTGCGGGGCAGGCGGCAGATTATCAGTGGTCGGGGGTGACAGATGAGAATGGTCGATCACGTGTTGAGATTACATCGGATGATGTGACGGGTTATTATCAAGCGCGTGCGTCGATAGATGGGCGAGAGATCGGTTCATGGTCGAGTATTCCGATCAATGGCGGGTATGAGGTGATGCTCAATTTGCCCATTGGGGAAAGGGTACGTGTAACGGGTTCACCCATGCAGATACTACAACCCGAGGATGCAATCAAAATTGGCTTTATTTACACTACGCCAAACCGCAAAAACAGCCTGGATGGTGCGACTCTGGCGGCTCTGCAACTCAACGAAGAGGGGGGCGTGCGCGGTGTGCCAATAGAACTTATTGATGGCGGTGTGCCGATACAACGCCTTGCTGCAGATAACATAAGCGATGTCGAATACGTTGCAGCATTGGCCGAGGAACTGATTATCCGGGAGAAGGTATCGGCAATTGTCGGGCCAAACCGCTCGCGCCATGCAGTGATTGTCGGAGAAATTGCACAACGCCACGGAATACCGATGATGACGACTTCTGCGACCAATCCAACTGTTACCGCTGCGGGTGACTTTGTGTTTATGGCTGCTTTTACGGACGATTTTCAGGGCAAGGTGATGGCAGAGTTTGCCGTCCACACATTGGATGCGCGGAGCGCAGCAGTGCTCACGGAGCGTGGAGATGTCTATTCGGAAGGCTTATCGCAAACCTTTGTCGATAATTTTGTCTCACTTGGAGCACAGGTTGTAGCACATGAATTCTACATGTCGGGACAGACCGATTTTACCGCGCAATTGACCGCTATTACCCCATTTATGCCAGATGTGGTTTTTGTGCCCGGTTTCATTGATGAAATACCACTGCTGGTTCAACAGGCAAAACGAGATTTCAATATTACAGCGACTTTTCTCGGCGGCGATAGTTGGGACAACTCGGCGTTGATTACCACGAGTGGCGCGGTTCTTGAAGGGAGTTTTTTTAGCAGTCTCTTTTCATCCAGGATTGCGCCGGGCGATTTGAGTGAAGACGCCCATCGTTTTATTGACGCGTACACGGCGATGTTTGGCATTGCGCCCGATGGGGGTGGTGCGCTGGGATACGACGCTCTGAGGCTGGTGATTCAGGCGATGCGTCGAGCAGAGGAGTTGACGCCGATGGCGATTCGCGATAAGATTGCGGCGACGAGGGACTACAGTGGAGCAACCTTTATCTCTGGCTATGACGAAAACCGACATACGACCAAGAGTGCGGTAATTAACCGCATTGTCAATGGCGCAATAGCGTTCTACAAGTTGATTGAGCCGTGATGTTTTACTGGAAAAAGTTGAGGAGGCAAAAAATGAAATGCGATCACATTATCACCTGTAATAAAAAGATTCTTGGGGGCACACCTGTTTTTAAGGGTACGCGCGTACCCATAAAGTCACTGGTTGACCATCTCAAAGCAGGCGACAGCCTCGAAGATTTCTTAGATGGATTTCCTTCGGTAAGCCGCGAACAAGCACAAGTATTTTTAGATCTTGCCCAAGAATCTCTCCTGAAAGAAATTGAGTATGTGCATTTTGACAAAAAGGATTTAAAGGACCTTTTGGAATTGGCTGGACAGGTTTATGATGGACTTACAGACGATGAAATTGATGAAATTGAGAAAGTCGCCACAGAGCGCAGGGACTTTTTCGGGGAGAGCTTGAAGTAATGGCATTTTTTTTAGATACGGATATCCTTTCTGCTATAATGCGTCGAAATTCCATCGTTATTCCAAAGAGTCGTGCTTATCTGCAAGAGCACCAGCGGTTTCATTTTTCAATCATTACGCGATATGAAATTCTTCGCGGTCTAAAGACCATAGATGCACATCGACAGCTTGAAACTTTTGAACAATTGTGTTTAAGAAGTACGATCATTCAGCTTTCTGATGCGATCATATCAAGAGCGTCCGATATTTATGCCGATTTGAGTAAGCGCGGTGAATTGATTGGCGATGCGGATATATTGATCGCAGCATCCGCACTGGTTCATGGATTTGGTTTGGTCACGAATAATGAAAGACACTTTCAGAGGATTACAAATCTTCAGGTTGAAAATTGGCTCACATAAATTCTTTGCATTTTCTGGCAGATATCTCTGGTAGTGTTCTATTGTTCACATTTTTACGGAGATTCTACACGATGACCCGATCTGAACTCGCTCATCGCATTTATCAGACTTCTCATTTGACCGGACAGTTTACGCTTCGCTCAGGTGCGATTGCGACAGAGTATTTCGACAAATATCAGTTTGAAACCTGTCCCGAACTTCTCTGCGAACTCGCCGCGCATCTCCAGCCTTTGATTCCCGAGGATACAGATGTTCTCGCGGGTCTCGAACTCGGTGGGGTGCCCCTGGCGACGATGCTTTCTCAGTTGTCCGGGTTGCCCACGTGTTTTGTGCGAAAAGAGGCCAAGACTTATGGGACTTGCAAACTCGCCGAAGGGGTTGATATATCTGGCAAGAATCTGCTGGTCGTCGAAGATGTGGTCACTTCTGGCGGGCAGGTGGTCCTTTCCACTCGGGACCTTCGCAATCTCGGCGCGTGCGTTTCACAGGCGATATGTGTGATTGACCGCGAGTCCGGTGGCGCAGAGAATCTCGCCAAAGAGGGTATTGAACTCCGCGCGCTGTTTCGGATGAGTGAGCTGACGTGAAGGTGGGCGCGGAACTTATGAATACCTTTCAAAAGATTGCGACATCCCTATCGACGTATCATCCCAATACGCGTTCGGAAACGGATAAAACGCAGGCGGCTGTTGCTGCGGTTTTTCATCCGAGACGAGATGATCTCTATCTTCTCTTTATCGAGCGGGCCGCACACCCGAAAGACCCCTGGTCGGGGCATATCGCCTTTCCCGGTGGCACAGCCGAACCCGATGATCCAGATCTCAAATACACGGCTGAGCGCGAGACCCGCGAGGAACTCGGTCTCGATCTGAGCAATGCGCTGTATCTCGGTCGTCTGGACGATGTCACGGGTGCGACGTTGCCCATCCAGGTTTCCTGTTTTGTTTATGCGATTTCTGAAGGCGTTGAGGTTGTGCCCAATGACGAGGTGCGCGATGTTTTCTGGACGCCTTTTGCTCATTTCGCCGATTCCGCGCGATGGCAGCGGCTCGATCTCGAAGGTTGGCGCAATATGCCGGCTGTTGATTTGCTCGGTGCCAATCGCCCCGTTCTATGGGGGCTGACCTATCGCATGGTTGCGCAAATGGCGGGGTTTGCGGGGGTTGATTTGCCCGAAAGACTATAGAAGTTTGCGTTTTCCAATATCTGAATTGTTCACTAAACTGAGGAGAATAATGACTGAGTTGAAACAAAAGGCAATACCAGACCGCGTTGAAATATTCCGCAGCGGACAAAAAGATCCCATTCTCGTTCAGCAGGCCAGGGCTGATACCCGTGCCTATATTCACCCCATTGTGGCGCCCGACGGCAATGGTGTCCTTACCGAAGACACCCCCTCGCATCATCCCTGGCAGCATGGCCTTTATGTAGGTCTCAACGAGGTCAACGGGGTTGGCTTTTGGACAGAGGGGTTACAGGAGAGGCGCAAAGATCAGGACGGGACTTTTCACCCAGAACCGATCAGCAATACAGATGTGCATAATAACACCGCCACCTGGACTGTTACCAGTGAATGGCGAGATCCCGACGGTGCGCCTATGCTCACCGAAATACAGGCCTGGACTTTCAACGATCAAGGCGATACGTACGATATTGATATTATGTGGTCTCTCACAGCATTCTGTGATCTCACTTTTGGCGAATACGCCTACGGTGGTCTTTTTCTGCGAATGCCCTACAAAAGAGATCTCGGTGGCGAGGCTATTAACAGTGCGGGTCAGACCAATCGCGACGCTGAAGGACAACGCGCACAGTGGGTTTCTGTCTCTATTCCCATCGAAGGTCGCGCCGATTGGGCTGGCATTGCGATGATGGATCATCCCTCCAATCCCGAATACCCCAATCCCTGGCGCGTTGACGGGCAACTCGGCATTGTGCCCAGCCGCTGTATTGCTGGTCCCTGGATGCTGGCACAAGGTGAGACGACCGCGAGTAAGTATCGGTTGTTTGTTTTCTGTGGTAGAACGGATACTTCGCGTGTTGAAGAAAATTGGGCCAGTTTTTCCGCGTAGTAGAGGGCGTGCGTTCTCATTCCACAATTCTGAGTCTGTTTTCTGCGCCGTACAGACGATAGACTTTTTGAACCTGATCCAATTCCCTTTCTTCTATTTTTATGGTGAGTGGCCGGGGGGCAAGCAGTGAGAGAAGTCCCGATCGTCCGATATGTCGGGCGATGTAGGGTACGACGCCTTCCTGCCGGTAGCGCTGCTGGTGGTGCGGCTCAATTCCCCCTCTGGATCCGAGGATGATTTCGGTTATTCGGTCGTCCAGGATCGCCGCGTACAGGGCGATGTCATCGACGTATCCATAGCAGGCTGCCCGCTGAATTCCTCGCTGTTTCAGGAGGTCCAATGCTTCGATGACATGCTGTACGTTGGCTGTTGTCGAAGGTTCTCCCAGCAGCATCCCGCTGTCGTCCATGCCGACACAATCCAGGGCGAGGACGGTTGTGCCAGAAGCTATCAGATGACGCACTTCGTCCGTTTGCAGGGCGCCCTGTTTGGTGCGGCTCTGGTGGAGATAGAGGGCTGTTTTTTTTAATGCATTCTTTGGTTTTAATAGAAAAGATGAGAGGCCGAGGACGCCGTAGCGAATTTCTTCTCCAGTAAATTCATTTTCTTCGAATGTTCGGATGGTTTCGGGTGAGATACGCGGTCTGTTTTCGGGTACTGCGAGGACTTTTGCTACTGTTTCCCGCAGGGCTATTCGCTCGCGTTTCCAGTATTTTAGTTCCTGTGGTATGTTCAGCTCTGGTGGTAATTCTTTCAAGATGGATGCCACCCATCCCCGCATGGCAAATTCCGGTGCTTCATATCCTTTCGGCGGCAAGCAGGCGAGTTCGCCGGTCGGTACTGGTATTACATTGAGATCGACGACCGCGGTTCCGGCGTAGTGTTTGTGGCTTTTATAGCCCGATTCGATGTCGATTCCGTGGGCATCTGTCCAATCTCCCAGATAGACTTCTGGCAGTTGTTTTACTGCTTCTGCGTCGAATTTCGGCATGCCCAGGTGTTTTTCTACCCAGGCGAAGGCGGGTTTGTTGAGGAAGTAGGGCCGGTGGCCGCCTTTTGAGGTGATGTGGATGTCGAATCGGTCCGGAATCCCGCAAATGTCATAGACCCGTTGTACTTGCTGGCAGGTTTCGAGTAGTCCACGATACGCATGGGGAGGATAGTCCCATTCTCCGGCGAGGATGAGTGTGGCACATTGAGGGGCGCCCATCGCGATTTGTTCCGGCATATCGACATAGTGCTTGAGGCGATAGGGACGCCATTCGCAGCTCAGGTCGCCTACGATGTAGTCGAAATGGGTTACCCAGGAGGCGGGTAGGCTGAGGGCCAGGCGGTTGTCCGTGCAGAGGACGTTCATGGTGATGGTACAGCCGAGTGAGTGGCCCACACAGCCGATTCGATCGGTATTTACTTCGGGACGGGTACAGAGGTAGTCGATGCCTCGGATGATGTCGTAGGTCATTTTGCCGATGACGGAGCGGCCCACTTCAAAGCATCGGTCGATTCTGAATTCCAGACGGTGACCGCGTATTCCCGGGCGGTTTTCTTCGTCCCGTTCTTCTTCGCCCACCGGGTCGGGGATTAGACAGATGATCCCCGCTTTGGCGTATATCTGACCCGCGTAGTGGTTGTAGAACGCGCTTTTGCTCCCGCCGTGTCCGCTGGGGAATATGAGGGCCGGGACTGGAAAGGTCACGTCTTTTGGCAGGAAGAGGTGGGCGGGTACAGAGGATCCCGGTTCGGCGTCGTAGATGACTTTTTCGATGGTGAAGTCGTCTCTTTCGATTTTCCCGACTGTGCGAGGGCAGAGGGGGCCGCTGGTTTCGGGGAAGTCGAATATTGTGCGAAGGATAGGGCGCAGTTTGGCGGTGTGGGTCTCCCATTCTTCTCGGGTGCGGGGGAAGGCGTCGCTGATCCGCTTTTCGGGGAGTTGTGCCAGTTTTTCCCGCAGGTAGGCTATGTAGTGGGCCTGTACTTTTGCGTGATCGGGATGTCTTTGTATGTTCATGGTGATCACCTTTCGAGGAAGAAGTTCCGGGAACAAGAAAGTGGGATGTAACCCCCGGGGCAATCAAAAAATGATCGCTTCCGATTTGATTTCTGCTTGATTTGTTTTTCTGGGATCACGACTTTAGGAGATGAGGTCGATAGTATTTTTTTTCACTGATCAGAGAAGGATTATCCGATATGGCGGAACGCAAGAAGTTGTTGATTACGGGGGCAGCGGGCAAGATTGGGACGGCGCTGCGCAAGCATCTGAGAAACCGATACGATTTTCGGTTGATGTTTCACTCTCAGATTCCAGACGGTCTGGACGAGAAGGACGAGGTGGTGGTTTCTGATATTTCCAATTTTGAGGCTATGGTGGAGGCCGCTGCCGGGGTGGATGCGATTGCCCATCTGGCTCTTTTCAGGACCTGGCAAGGGATGCCGAATGCACAGAGGGCGCAGGTGACGTTCGATGTGGATATGAAGGGTACGTACAATATCTACGAGGCCGCGCGGATTAACCGGGTGCCGACGGTGGTCTATGCGAGTACGAATCATGTGACCGGAATGAATGAGAAGGAGGGCATTCGTTCGGAGCCGGACAAACCCGTGCGTCCGGATGGGATTTACGGGGCTGGCAAGGCGTTTGGAGAGGCTCTGGGACGGTTTTACGCCGATCAGTACGGGATCCGGGTGTTCTGTTTGCGGATCGCCAATTTCAATGGGCTGGATGAACCGGGACGGGATTATGAGCCGGGGCAGTCCCGGTGGTTCAGTCCCCGGGATATCGCTCAGATGACCTGGCGGTGTATTGAGGCAGAAGATTTGAAGTTTGAGATTTTCTACGGGGTGTCTCGGGGTGGTGAGGAGAAGTGGGATTTGTCCAATGCGCGGGAACTGATAGGGTTCGAGCCGGAGGACGATGGTTCTTTGCCGGAGCATCGGGCGAAGTATAAATGAGGGAAATTTTATGACTGACGAAGAGAGATACTTGTTCGACCTCCAGGGCTATCTGGTGCTCCGCGGCGTGCTGACGCAGCAGGAGGTGGATGAGCTGAACGGGGTCTCGGATCGGGTGTATCCCAGGGATTACTCGGATGGCAATGATTCCAAGGAGCGCCGCGGCATTCGCAATGTCCGCTATGTTTCCCGGTGGGATCCAGCTTGCCAGCGGTTGATCGATCATCCGAGAATTGTGCCGATTCTGGCGGAGTTTCTCGGTCCTAAATTTCGCATCGACCACGATTATGCCATGTTTATGAACGCTGGCAGCGATAGCGGGAATCTGCACGGCCTGCCAGAGTTGGGGACGCATCGATACTTCCACTATCTGGATGGGCAAATTCGGACGGGTCTAACTGTGGTGACCTTTATGCTGGCTCCAGCCGGGGCAGGAGAGGGTGGATTTGTCTGTATTCCGGGTAGCCACAAGGGCAATTTTCCCGGGAGCCTGCCAGAGGATGTGCGCACGCTGAAGAGGGTGCCGCCCTATGTGGTACAGCCCGAGGTGGATGCAGGCGATGCAGTCATCTTTACCGAGGCTTTGACCCACGGGACGAAGGGTTGGTGCGGTACCCACGAACGGCGTGCCTTTCTCTACAAATACAATCCGGGACACATGGCCAACCATCAGGCGTCCTACGATCCGGCGAACTATTTCGACCCCACGCCACGGCAACGACGGATTATGGGTGCCCCGTCGGTTGGCAGTCGGCCCAATGTGATTGCTACGTGAGGCGAAGATCACTTAAAAGGCGGGAGGGCATAGGAGGGCTGGAAGGCAAAGCGCTTCAGTCCAATGTGCAGGCGCGCCTGAGCACCTGGACCCAGATGTACCTGAAGATGTTTGCCGTTCACCTCGACGGATTGGTCATCGTTCTCACGGGTTTCGAGTCGTGCTCGGGTAAAGCAGTGTTCGCCAAAGGAACCGGCCTGGAGCAGTACGGTTCGGCCCTCCACCGGATCGGTATTTACCAGCGATACGCTGACCTGGTCGGCGCTGACCCGGTCAACCAGAGCCGCGATGTGTTCGGGTAACCCCGGACGGTGGCGTTGTGGGTCGAAATAGCGCAGGTGGGCCTGCAGCATGCCGCCGTTGTACATGGCCGCTGGCGTGCCCATGGCCATTTGAATGAGGGCTTCGGGTAGCACTGGATTGAGTTTCTGAAAGTGGTAGCATTCGCGCGTTTCCGGGTCGCTGTCATCGCTTTCCAGACGCTCCAGGCTGTGGCAAATGCTGGAATAGGTCGAGTCGAATACTTGATCGGGGTAGTCGGGATTTTTGCCTTCGGTGAAGGCGAACCAGGCTTTTGGGGGGCAGATACCGGCCTTGGCCGCGCCCCAGTCGGGTGGCAGGCCCACAAAGCCCTCGCGCCCCGGGAAGATTTCGTCGAGACGGGCCAGATCCTCGGTGCTCTGGCTTAAGTAATACAGGTGGATGTAAAAATGGGGATCGGGCGGGCGGAAGTCGAACCAGCCGCAGTCGCCGTGTCGTGCTGGCACCTGGAATTGGCCGTTCTCTTCGCGCCGGTTTTCCCAGAGCATATCGAGTTGTGAGCGGGCCAGGTCCAGATGCGATATGTCGCCGGTCATGAGCAGGGCGCAACTGCCGGCTACGAGGGCTGGCTCGACGATATTGCGCGCTCCGTGCGGCCAGCGCCAGCCGTAGTACCCGCCCCACCATTTGCCGCCCATCAATTCGCCGATGATGCCGTTGGGACCGATATTGTCGGGCATGATGCCATTATTTTCGGTACAGCGCGTTTCCCAGGCTTGCAGATAATCCAGTACCCACTGTCGATACTTGTCTTCGCCCGTGTAGAGGTACGCGTTGGTGATCAGGCTGGTGGCGCTCAGGTTGAGGGGTACGTCGCCGCGGGTCATGCGCTGATTGATCTGGTCGAGTACCCGGGCGAAGACCCGGTCGTCGGTCCAATCGACCTTGAAGAGTGGGTCGGAACTGTCAGTATCTTCTATGTCTTCATACGGAGCCAGGTATTCGGAGAGAATGGGGCGGTGATAGTCCCAATCGGTTTGGGTGGTTACAAAGCGCGGTCCTTTGCTGCCGTTGAGGGGCGAGCGGATCATGCAGTGCTGGGCATCCCAGTTGGGTGCCAGTGGATCCTCGCCAGTGTACATGGCGGCGTAGCGCAGGGCGCGGGTGCGGTCGATGTGGTTTTCGGGATCGGCCATGGCCAGATAGTAGATGTAGGTATAGCTCTCGGAGTGGTGGAACCAGTCGAAGCCCGTGACGAATTCTCGCTCTACCGTGCCGTAGTTGGCGTATTGCCATGTGATGGCGTCCCACTCTTTGCGGGCGATCTGGTGGATGTGCTCGCCGCCGCCTATCAGGTAGAAGAGCGGGAAGGAGAGGAAGGCCTCATAGCCGTTGTCCGTGCCGTCCATGCTGGTCCACACCGTGCGTTGGATCAGGGTGCCGTCCGGACGGGTGCTGTGTTCGACAAAAGGGTGGGCTGCGCGGTCCATTATCGCTATTAGTTGGCGCTGGCGCACAGCCCAGTCAGGTGGTTGTTGGCGCGTTTTTGCAGCGAGTGTTGCACAGGTCATTTTACTGTTTCTCGAGGTAAAGTTTGATGCTTTCTGCTCGCGTGTCGTTGGGATAGTAAAATAAAGATACCATATTTTTTTTCAAACGCTAAATTACACTCTGTTTGGTCAAGCTGTTCGACCAGTATGCGCGTTACACTTCTATTTGCGGGAGGATTGAATGAGCAATGATCACGAAGACAGAGCATCGCGTATTCGCGTTACGGGGTTGACTGCGATACCGATTGGGGTGAAGGGATATGTCAAGGTCGAGACGAATGCCGGGATTACTGGCTGGGGTGAGATCAATAATATGGATACCAGGGTGACTTGCGCGCTTGCAGAGTCGCTTTCCGAACTGATTATTGGAGAGAATCCCACCCGTACGGAGCACCTCTGGCAGCGGATGTTCCGCGCACATCGCAATATCCGCAACGGCGGTTTGATGGTTCACACGATTTCCGCGATTGATATGGCGCTGTGGGATATCTGTGGCAAGCTGCACGGCGTTCCGGTGTATCGGCTGTTGGGTGGTCCGTGTCGGGACAAGATATGGATGTATCCAAGTCCAAAGGCGATCAAGACCGGGCCGGGCGGTGCCCAGTATTTTGCGGGTACGCCTGCCGAGATTGAGTCAATTGTTCAGAAGATTAAAGATGCGAGGGAGAAGGTGGGACACGACGGTGCCGTGATGTTCGATGCACATAGCTGCTTGCCACCGCCTCTGGTGAGGCAGTTTGCGGGCTATTTGAAGTCCGATGATTTGCTGTTTTTGGAAGAGGCGTGGGTGCCGGGGAATATAGAGAATATGAAGAAGGTTCGCGAGATGGTGCCGGTGCCGCTTGCGACGGGTGAGCGAGATCGCACGATCTGGGAGGTGCGGGAGATTTTGGAGGCGCAGGTGATCGATGTGCTACAGCCAGATTGCGGTCACGGTGGGGGGATTACCCAGATGAAGAAGGTGGCTGCACTCGCGGAAGCGCATTTTGTTCCCATTGCACCGCATTGCACGATGTCTCATCTGGGTTTGACGGCGAGCCTGCATGTGGCTGCGTCGGTGCCGATGTTTTTGATCCACGAGGGTTACGAGGGCGTGCTTCCCGAAGATGTGGCGATTAAGACCTGGGAAATGGATGACGAAGGCTATGTGTCGTTGCCCGAAGGACCCGGGCTGGGGGTTGAGGTCAATGAAGCGCGCGCTATCGAAGTGGGTCAGAATCCAGCGCGTCCATTCGAGTGGCCGAATGCGAGGCTCCGGGATGGGACGGTGTCGGATTATTGATAATTGGATGAATCTGTTCGAGCGGGTGTGGAATGTTTGAAGCAGGGAGGCACAGTATGAAAGTAGGTGTGTACGCTTCGATGTTCGGAAAAGATGATCCTCCGCGCCTGGAGAGTGTGGAAAGCTATATCCAACTGGCGTACCAATTGAAGCTGGACGTGATCGATTTCCACAGTGGGCGTGGATTTCGGTCGAAGCAGCTGGCGTACTTGTTCGAGGTGAAAATGCAGTGCCTAAGGTACGGGCTGTCAATCGGGTACCTGGCTTCAGGCGGGCATTTTGTGGGATCCGATGCGGATCTGGCTGAGAAACTGGCTCAGGCGAGAGCAGATGTGGATACGGCGGCGTTTATGGGTGCGCCCATGATCCGGTTGTTTTGCGGGCAGCCGCTAAAAGATGCCGAAGCGCAGAGGCGGGAAATCCGGTGTTTTCAGGAAGCAGCCGATTATGCCGCAGAGAAGGGGATCGCCGTGGGGCTACAGAACCATCCTTCTACGGGGGAAGATGTGCTGCGGATTCTGGAACAGACAGACCGAGAAAATTTTACGCTTATTATGGACACCGGACAGTGGGTCGGATCGCCTGCGCGGAATCAGGGGGTGCCGGATCCGGAGGTGGATATTTATGCGTTTATGGAACAGACAGCACCATATACAGCCCATGTCCGGGCCAAGTTTTATAAGATTGATACGGGCGAGGAGATGTGGCTGGATTATCTGCGGATTATTCAGATCCTGAAGGATGTGGATTTCAATGGCACGGTTTCGGTGGTCTTTGAAGGCAAGGATTTGAATGCGTGCGACGATACTGAGGTGATCCGGCTGGCGGTTGCCCACCTGCGGGCGGTGATTGCAGGTTGAACATCTTTTAATACTTTTCTCCATGTTTTTCGATCAGGTCTTCATTCCATTCAATGCCGAGGCCGGGTGCGTCGTTCATAATGACATGCCCGTCTTTAAATTCTAAATCGCCTACCATATCTGTGCTGAAGTTTCGCAGGTAATTTTCTACTACCAGTCCATTATCTACTGCGGCGACTAAGACGCAACCCAGGGCTCCCTGCCCATGCGGGGCCATTTGCAGGTGATGGGCGCTGGCTATGGCCGCAATTTTCATCCATTCGCTGATTCCGCCGCAGTTGTTTGGGTCGGCCTGGACGATGCGTACACCGCCGCGTTCGATCAGGTCGCGAAATCCCCAGCGCGTGGCTTCGTTTTCCCCACTGGCGACTGGATAGTCCAGCGCTTCGGCGACGAGTGCCGAGCCTTCGAGATCATCCGGGCGCACGGGTTCTTCATACCAGTAGGGATCGTAGGCTTCGATCATGCGTCCGAATCGAATTGCGGTATGCGCGTCCCAGGCGTTGTTCGCGTCGATCATCAGGGCGATGTCGTCGCCTATGGCTTTGCGTACGGCGTGTACCCTTTCTGCGTCTTCTTTTAATGTGATGCCCGGCCATCCCACTTTCATTTTTACTGCTTGAAATCCCTGACTCACATAGGTTGTCATTTCTTCGCAGAGTTCTGGTATTCCCTTGCCTTCTTCGTAATATCCACCCGCAGCATAGGCCCACAGTTTGTTTTGTACGCCGCCGAGCAATTTCCATACGGGTTGATTGAGTGCTTTGCCCTTTAAGTCCCAGAGGGCGTTGTCAGCTGCACTGATCGCGTTGATGTATTCGCCTCTGGCAACGGGTTTGCGCGTGCCGCCCATGAATAGTTTTTCCCATAAGTACGCGATTCGCATGGGGTCTTCGCCGATCAATTTTTCTTTTAATGTGTTCAGTTTTGTCCGCACAGATCCCGAGCACATGGTCATGCCTGTCAGGCCCTCATTTGTATATACTTCCAATCTGGCGCGGGACTTGGAGCGCGTGGTGACAATCGAGTTCCAGAATGGTTTTTCCAGGCGTTGTTTTACAACTGTCATTTTGATATCTGTGATTTTCATTGTGGTCTCCTGTATTTAAAAAATCCTGAAGAGCTTTGTCGCAGCAATATAAAGTGCATCCCAAACGCGACAATGGAAATCTCACCTGTTCTGGTATTGCTTGTGCTGTTCCGGGCGACGGGTTATCATATTTCACAATGGATTTTTTTGAGAACAAATTGCCAAGGAGGTGAGGGGTTATGAAAAAGAGATCTATTACAGCAACCCCATCCGAAATTATTGTCGAGCAACTCGCCGCATTGGGCGTGCAGTATGTATTTAACAATTCTGGCTCTCGGGAGGCCCTTTTTTTTGACGCGCTCCACATAAATCCCAATGTTCACGGTATTCTGGCGCTTCACGAGGGTAGTGTGGCTGCGATGGCGGGGGGATATACGCAGGGGAATCTCGATCCGGCTGTGATGGTCGTCCATCTGGGTGCCGGATTGGCGCAGTGTTTGGGGCAGTTGATCAATGTCTGGAGTGGAAGCCTGCCCGTTGTGGTGCTTACGTTTGCGGGGGATACGGGGAGTTATGGAGACCGGGTAGGGCTGGATTTGACGCACAATGTGGGGCCAACTTCGATTGCGGAGCCTTTTACCAAGGCGAGTTGGACGGTGATTGAAGCGGATGGCTTGCCACAGGCGATTGAGCGCGCGCTGCGCGTTGCCAAAACCCCACCGGTCGGTCCGGTTCATCTTGCTGTTTATGATCGGTTGCTCGGAAATGATATGGTGAGTGCAGAGATTATTGAGGGAGAGATTCAGTCTGTGCGGGCGGGTTATCCGGCAGATGAGGATGTCGAAGCCGTTATTCGCGCGCTGTCCGATGCCCGGCGGCCGCTGTTTTATGTGGGGGACGGTATCTGGAAGAGTGGGGCAGAGGCGCGGGTTATGGCGTTGGCAGAGCAGTATGGATGCCCGATTGCGGGTACATGGACCGAGATGCGCAGGACTCCGCAAAGCCACAGTCTGCACTGCGGGCGGATCGCAGAGGCTATTGCCGAGGTGTCACCCGATCTGATTGTGTGCATTGGCGTGCGCCACAATGGTCGCGGGAAACCCCAGGATTTTGATGTGTTGTCGGGGGCACAACGCCTGATTGGGATTGGGCCAGATGTCGAGAATTTTACGAATCTTCCGGGGTTGGATCTCGCGATTTTGGCAGATGAGTTCAGGACGCTTGAATGTCTTGAACGCGCTTCGCCTCAGGTGTCTTTTGCCGAGCGCCTCGCCCGTGCCGAGATGCACGCTGCTTCCCTCCACGCAAAGCGAAAAGCGGCGGTAAAGCGCGTGGCGCAGGAGGCGGGACAAGTGAGACCCTATGTGCTGGTGGATGCAATTGATCGGGGGCTGGAGAGGTTGGGCGGGGGTTTGACGATGGTCGAGCAATACGCCGTGCCAATAGATAGTCGAGGAGATGCTTATGGCGCGGGGCGCAATGCCTATGTCCGGGCGGCCGGGGGATCGGAGGGTTATGGGATTGGCGGGACGATTGGATTGAAGCTGGCAGTACCGCACAAGCCCGTGGTTGGGCTGGTGGGCGATGGGTCGATGTATTATGCCGATTCCGGGCTTTGGACGGCTGCCCACCACCAGATTCCGGTGCTTTTTGTGATTCCAAATAATCGGTCTTATGGTATTGTGGCGACTAATTTTGAGCGGGCGGGTGGTGTGATGAAGGAGACGGGGGAGTACCCGGGGGTGGTTCTGGACGGGATTGATCCGGTGAAAATAGCAGAAGGGTTTGGTGTAGAGGGGATGCAGGTCGATGAGGAGTCGGATCTGGATGGTGCTATTGCGCGGGGATTGGATGTGGTGGAGGGCGAGGAACGCCCCTTTTTGCTGGATGTGAAATTGCCTCTTGGGCTGCCCGAGGGCGGACGGGCAGCAACGCCTTTCCATCTGACGGAGATTCGGAGCAAGGCGAGTGCGGCGTAATGGGTAATGGGGTAAATTTGAAAGTTTAAGTTGCATATTGTCACATCTTCGGTTATTTTGGGTGCTATGATTAAGCGCGAGATTACACCCTGTCTGGTCGAACTTTTCGAAAAATATCCGTTTGTCACTGTGACTGGACCGCGTCAGTCCGGCAAGACCACCCTTTGCCGCGCGGCGTTTCCCCATCTCAAGTACGTCAATCTGGAAGCACCCGATCAGCGGGAATTTGCCGAGTCCGATCCCCGCGGCTTTCTCTCTCATATCGGTGAGGGCGTTATTTTGGACGAGATTCAGCGCGTGCCAGAGCTTTTGTCCTACCTGCAGGTCTATGCCGACGAAGCGCGACGGAACGGTCTTTTCGTGCTTACGGGCAGCGAGCAATTCAGGCTCTCCGATGCCATTAACCAGTCGCTGGCAGGACGCACGGCGCTGCTACGCCTGTTGCCTTTCTCGCTTGCAGAACGCCGAGGAATCGGCGCGAGCGAAAGCATAGATGATATCTTGTACTCTGGTTTTTATCCCCGCATTCACGATCAGAAACTCGAACCGCGTCAAGCTCTTGGCGACTATTTCGAAACTTATGTCGAGCGCGATGTGCGCCAGATTGGGGAGATTCGCAATCTTTCCAGTTTTCATCGCTTCGTTCGCTTGTGTGCCGGGCGTGTGGGGCAACTGGCCAATCTCTCTGCTCTGGGTGCAGACGCTGGCGTTTCTCACACTACGGCGCGACACTGGCTGACGGTCCTGGAAGCGAGCTATGTGGTTTTTCAACTTCCGCCGTTTTACGCCAATATTCGCAAGCGTCTGGTCAAGTCTCCCAAGCTCTATTTTTACGATGTCGGATTGGCGAGCTATCTCATAGGCATTGAACATGCCGGGCAGATTGCCACACATCCGCTCCGAGGTGCATTGTTCGAGAATGCAGTCGTGTTAGAGGCTCTCAAGCACCGTTTCAATCGAGGCTACCGGTCCAATTTGTCTTTTTTTCGAGACGCCCGGGGGTTGGAATGTGACCTTTTGTATGAGAATGGCAATGGTATCTGTGCTATTGAGATCAAGTCCGGTGCTACGATTGCCTCCGATTATTTCAATGCACTCAACCGGATTGCAAGGGTACTGCCGCAAATTTCCGGCAAAGCGGTCGTCTATGGGGGCGCGGATCGGCAATCTCGACGAGATGGCGAGGTGGTACCGCTGGCCGGTTTGGGCGAAGTACTTGAGCAGTTTGACCGCTAATCATTTTTTTTACCTCTTTTAGGAGATAGTTTTATGGCACTTAAAGTTGGCGTTGTTGGTATGGGTGGTGTTGGCAACCGGCATGCGGGCTGTCATGCAGAAGACGACCTTGCAGATCTCGTTGCGGTGTGCGATGTTGTCAAAGAGTCCGCGGATAGGGCTGCGGAAAGACACGGTGTTAAAGCTTATTATAGCCTCAAAGATATGTTGGAGAATGAGGACCTGGATATTGTCGATGTCACGACCGGGGGAAATGAGAACGGCAGTTGGCACTATGAACCGACGATGGAGGCTCTCGCCGCTGGCAGACACGTTTTGTGTGAAAAACCCCTGTCCAACGATATTGACGAAGCCCGCGATATGGTCGCTTATGCCGCAGAACAAAATCTATACCTCGGCTGCAATCTCAACCATTATTTCTCTCAGCCTGCGGACAAAGCGCGGGAATATATTACAGAAGGCAAAGTGGGCGAACAAATTTACTGTATTCACAAGATGGGGTTTGCAGGGGGCGAAGCGACTTATAGACCAGGCAAAGGGCCTAAGTCGTGGGGACATCCCTATTTTCACGTCAAGGCTTTTCTCACGCATCCTTTCAGCGTGATGCGCGATTTTTGCGGCAATATCACCCATGTGCAGGCATTTTTTGATCGTCCCAGTTTTCGCAAGCAAGCGGGCGATCTCATGATTTCCCTCAATAGTATTCACGTGCGTTTTGAAAACGGTGCGATGGGGTATTTGCTGAGCCAGCGCGGCGATGTCACTTTTGGTCTGGGCGGCTGGTGGAGCGTTGAGGTGGCGGGTACGCGCGGGACTTTTTGTATTGAAAATTGCGTTGAAAAAATCACTTTCTGGCCCGCGCCCGGCACAGCACCTATGCCAGAGAATATGTCGCACGGTGCCGCGCCCGATCCCATTGTCGATGATACGGGGATTACTGACTTTGGCTCCACCTTTCCCAATCGCATCCACGCTTTTCTCGAGGATGTCACCAATGGTGTGCCCAGGGAAGAACTCCGCGCTTCGGGTCACGATGCACTCGCGGCTCTCGAATACACGTGGGCGGCGATTGAGTCCTATGAAAATGGCGGTGTGCTCGTCACTCCCAATCCCCTGCCTTTGCTCAAACGAGATCCGATGACTTAAAAAGCGAGAGATAATAAAAAACGGGATCCATTCAGGTGTCCCGTTTTTTTATATATTCTTTGTCAGCGGTATAAAATTGCACACGCGCAGCACAACGTCAGTATAGCAGGTCAATGCTTCCTGTGCAATATCGGTGATGTAATTGGAACCATTTCAATGGCAGATGGTGTATAGGCCGATAGCGGGAGGATTTCTTTGATGGGTGAGCGTTGAAGGATATCTATAACCATATCTCTCAGTGTATCGGATAGGTCGCTCAGGCCCGTTAAGGGGAAACTTCGAGGCCCTATATTCGTTTGTTGCGTCAAAATCGAATAGTCAAAAAATGTCAATCCAACAGCTTTGCGTTTGGTCTTATCAATCCGAAGTAGAATATGATCGTTTAGCTCGATGCCCGTTGCTTTAACATTGGGTTCAAATGACACATAGAGCGTATCACTTTCTCTGTCGTAGTTGAAATTGGGTTCAGTCATATTGTCAGAATCTCTTTTTGGTACGCTGTGAGAATATAATTGTTCGCAATCTCATGGCCGTTTACTTCCCGAAATTTGAAAAGGACAATGGCGACGATATGCGTATTGTCTCCGACCAGGTCGTCAAAAGATTTGCTGTATCGATACTTGTGAAAATTTAAAGGCTCTTGTTTGCGTTGCCCCAGTCGAATTGCATCTCGAAGATGTAATTCAAAATCCCGCATCTCAGGATGGTTCCAGGGATCAATAATGTGCTCCCATCTCTCATTGGTAAGATAGATGGTGTTGCCATATCGATCTTCAACCGCCCATCGTCTGCCGACAGCCATGTAATTTCCTATTTACAGAATGAAAAAAAATATGTGAAAAGTCAAGCATGATGTATTCATTTCACACTGTTCAACTTGAACATATCGTTCATTATATCTGCAATTTTCAGGTTGTATCTCACTCCCGCAAATTTTATGCCAATCTCTTTTATAGATTAAGAAATAGTTGTAAAATCGGTGCAAGGGACGTATGTTATCGCTGTCAAAGAATATCAAATCTCACTTAAGAGAGGAAATATCTTATGAATCTAAGGGAAGAAATCAAGGACGATATCGCGATTATTACCCTTACGGGTGAATTGATGGACGGGCCTGATGTTATGCCGTTTCACGACCACATCAAGCAACTCGTTGCAAGTGGCACCAATCGCGTGATTGTCGATTTTTCTGCCATCAGGTGGTTTGGCAGTGCAATGCTCGGAGTTCTCACCGCGTCTCTGGCAACTGTCAAAGCAGCAGGTGGCGATTTGCGCCTGGTGGGTATTACCAGAAGAATCGAGAGTATTCTCATGGTTACGTCTCTGGCTTCGGCCTTCCAAACGTTCAGAACGTTGAATCGCGCTATGGTCAGTTTCAGGCATGAGTAATGAGCAGTGAAGAAGACAATGCGGGTGGGAGGCTGTGTTGTGACTCACAGGGATGCCCGCACACCCGGTTCGACAATTGACGATGTCACATTCTGGACTCACCCGCAGCGTTCGATTGTATCCGATTTATGCCCCCTTAACGCAGGCATATTTCTGGTTGCCCGTCTTTTTTCTCTATTTTAACCAGCACATGCCCATTGAGCAGGTGCTGCGTCTCGAAGCCATTTATTATGTCGCCGTTGTTATTCTCGAAGTGCCCTCCGGGTATTTGTCCGATACCCTGGGTCGTCGTCTGACCCTTCTGATCTCTGCCGTTTCAGCGATCTTTGCGTATGCTCTCTTTTTTTTAGGTGATTCTTTTGATGTTTTTGTTCTGGCGCAAATTGGGTTGGCTGCAAGTATGGCCTTTCGATCTGGCACGGATACGTCGTTTCACTACGATCTGCTCAAATGTTTGGGACGGGAAGACGCCTATCCCCAACGCGAAGCGCGCATTACGCGCAATGTTTTTATTGCTTCAGCAGGTGCCGCGCTTCTTGGAGGTGTAGGCTCCATCTATGCTTTGCGCGTTGCTTATGGCTTGTCTTTGTTGGCGGCGTGCGTGGCTTTTGCGCTGGTTTTGTTATTTGCCGAACCCGACCGAGAGATTAACCCTGCGCTCAGGAGACAGGCTTCGGGATTTTTTTTGCAGATTCGCGCCTGTCTCGCGTATCTCAGACAACCCGTACTCGGGTGGTTGATGTTGTTTTCCGTTTTTATGACGGTTGTCAACCATATCCCTTATGAATTTTATCAACCCTATATCCAGTTGCTTGGCGCCCAGGCTTCCACCCCGTTGCTTACGGGTTTGCACACGGCACTGACGATGGGTATTGCCGCGTGGTTTGCAAGACAGAGTATTCGTCTGCGCGATCATCTCGGTACCCGGTCGGCTCTTATGCTCAGTGCAGGGGTGCAGGTTGTTCTCATTTCAATGATGGGGTTCTTTTTTCACCCCGTTGTTGCGCTTCTGTTGGCTTTCCGATCTGTCCCGCGCGCGCTTATGATTGCGCCTCTCAATGCGGCGACTGTGCCGCGTTTGCAACAACATCATCGCGCGACGTATCTTTCGATTCAGAGTCTGATTGGGCGTTTGTCATTTTCGCTTTGTCTCGTTCTTCTCGCTGGTGTTTCTGAAGGTCCGGATGTTGCACTGTCGCATACGCTTTTGCACTGCGCGGTCTTTGCCATTGCGGGGTGTGTCGTCCTCGCCGTTATCGCACTGATGATTCCCAGGTCGCGGTGGCGGTTGACTCCTGAATAGGATTTAATGATGAACTCATTTCTTAGAAAACCGAATTTGTTATTTATTTTTACGGATCAACAGCGCGCAGATACGATGCGGTGTTATGGCAATGATCATATTGATACGCCGCATCTCAATGCGCTTGCGGATAAGAGTTTTGTTTTTGAGAATGCCTATGTCAGCCAGCCCGTGTGCAGTCCCTCGCGCGCTACGATGTTGTGCGGTCTCTACCCGCATACCGCGCGGGTGCCGGCGTGCAATGTGCCGTTGCCTCGAGATGTGCAAACCATTGCGGAGATGGTGTCTTCCGATTATCGCTGTTGTTATAATGGCAAGTGGCATCTGGGCGATGAAATTTTTCCGCAGCACGGTTTTTCCGAATGGGTTGGCACCGAGGATTCGTACCGTCGTTTTTTTTCGAGTTCCGAACGCCACGCATACCGCAGTGCCTACCATCACTTTCTCGTGGATAATGGTTTTGAACCCGATTCCGAATCCGAAGGTCAGGGCGTTTTTTCCCGCCATGTTGAAGCGAGTATGGATGAACCGTTTACCAAAGCGTCTTTTCAGGGTGACCGCGCTGCCGAATTTATACGCGCGCGTGGCGACCAGCCCTTTGTGCTGGCGGTGTCTTATCTGGAACCTCATCCACCGCATACCGGGCCATTAAACGATTATTACGATCCTTCAGAACTTCCCGTTGGTCCCGCGTTTCGCCAGAAGCCGCCAGCCAATGCGTCTCTTCTCAATCGCGTTTTGTCCGCTTATTATATGGAGTCCGAAGAATACGGTTACGATCTTCGCACAGATGAAGGCTGGCGCGCTGTTCGCGCGCGCTATTATGGCAATGTTACGTTGATCGATCGCTCTGTTGGCAAGATTCTTGCTGCGCTTGAGGATAGCGGGCAGGCGGATAATACGATTATTGTGTTTACCAGTGATCACGGCGAGATGGTGGGCGATCACGGTATTTTGGGCAAGACGGTTTTATACGAGGAGTCCGTTAAGGTGCCGCTTCTCATTCACGTGCCCTATTTGTCCAATCAGCAGCGTATGATCGGGGGGAATATTTCACATATTGATCTTGTACCCACGCTTCTGGATTTGATGGGTGAATCGATTCCCGATCATCTGCAAGGCGAGAGCCGCGTGTCTGTGCTAAATGGGGGTGCAACACTATCGGAGAATGATGTTTTTATTCAGTGGAACCGCAATGACGGACATCCACGTCCAGGTGAGGCCGAGGTCAATCCCGCTATGAGTACGCCCTGGCGATCTGTTATTTCCGCTGACCGCTGGAAACTCAATCTCAGCGCGCACGATCAGTGTGAACTCTACGATCTGAACGCTGATCCATGTGAGACTGTCAATTATTTTGACGATCCCAAATGCCGGGACCGCATCCAGGACCTGGCTGACCGTATTCGGCAATGGCAGATACGGACGGATGATAGAGTTCCGTTGCCTGAGGTTTAGAAGGAGGATTGCCTTGTTAAATTCCAAGCGAGAACAATTTGCCCGCGATGGGTTCTATGTGTTTGAGAATATTCTCGATTCTGTTCTGGTGGATCGATTGCAGCGCTTTAGCGATGATGTGCTTTCCGAACAGGAGCCAGAGCATTTTGAGATGCATCGCACGACTGGGAGTATGGTCATGATCGATTGGGCTATGGCGTATCAATATCAGGTTATGGCTGAACTCATCGCCCATCCCAATGCGCTCAAAGCGTTAAAACAGCTCGGGTTTGATGAACCAAAGTTTGGACATGGACGCATTATTAGCAAGCCGCCGCATAGTCCACCGCTGTTCTGGCATGAAGATGGTCGTTTTTGGGATGATCCAGTGAGCTATACGACGCAGCCCATTCAGTGTTTTTTGATGTATTATCTGACCGATACGATGCCTCAAAATGGGTGTTTGCGAGTGGTCCCGGGTTCGCATCTCAAACGTCATGCCTTACACGACGAGATTTCTCCGAGCCATACAGATGAACTCAGAACATTTGCCAATCCGGATGATCCGGGGTTTTCGCGGGTGGATGACGAGATCGATGTTCCTGTGAAAGCCGGCGATCTCGTGATGGGTTATGGCAGCCTGTTGCACGCTTCGCATGCGAATCAGACAGATCAGCGCAGGACTGTGCTCACGATGTGGTACTATCCAGACTTTGTCGCTTTGCCGGAGCGCACGCAGGCTACGGTCGCTCTGGCAGAAGGTAATAATAGTGATGCTGTGTCATCGTCTGAAGAGATGCAGGCGCTGATGGAGCCGCTCAGAATCGCGTATGATGGCGAGGCAGAGCCTATAGAGATACAGTGGATACCTGGTGAGGAACTGAAGTGAGAAAATGCCCAATTCGAAAAGAGGTTAGTTATGCCAAAAGTCCTTCTCGCGTCTAATAAGCGCATCCGCGATAACTATTTTCCGCCGGAGGAACTCGTCCGCCTTGAGACTTTCGCCACATGGGATTGGTTTGAGTGCGAGGGGGGCGGTATTTACGAGGCTCATCATGACTCTGAAACTGTCGCACGTTTGGTTGATAGCATTGGGGATGTGGATGCTGTTATCGTGTGCCACGGGTGCCCCACGATTGATGCTGAGGTGATGGATCATGCGCCAAATTTGAAATTGGTTGGCGAATTGGAGGGCGACCGTTTTGCCGCGCGCATTGATCTCAATGCTGCCTGGGAACGCGGTATCCGCACGGTTGATACGACTCAGGGATCGTCTTATCCGGTTGCCGAATGGGCGCTCGCGCTTATTCTTATTGCGCTGCGCAATGCGGGGGCGGCTTTTCGCAGCATTATTGCTGGCGATACCATTGGTGCTAAAAATCGCGATATGCGGGGCATGTTATTCGGCAAGCGCGTCGGTCTTGTTGGATGTGGTCACATGGGCCGCCGTCTGATTTCTTTTTTGCGTCCTTTTAATACGGATATCTGGGTTTGTGATCCGTATTTGTCCCGCGATATTGCCGAGATTGTGGGTTTTACGCAGACGTCGATGGATAAGGTTTTTTCAGAGTGCGATGTTATTGTCTGTGTTGCCCCGCTTACACCGCGCACCAGAGGTATGATTGGGAAACGCGAACTCGATCTCATCCCGTCCGGGTCGGCTTTTGTCAATGTTTCGCGTGGCGCGATTGTCGATTCCAATGCATTAATCGAACGCCTTAAGCGAGGTGATATTACCGCGGGTCTCGAGGTTTTTGATCCGGAACCTATTCCTCCCGATAGTGAGATTATTCACCTTCCCAATGTGTTTTTAAGCCCGCATTTTTCGGGCTATACGGGCGATGATTATCCTCCCTTTTTCAAACTTATGGTCGATGAACTCGATCGCTTTTTTCAGGGCCACGAGACGT
Source organism: Candidatus Latescibacterota bacterium (assembly GCA_022821275.1). GTDB lineage: Bacteria > Latescibacterota > UBA2968 > UBA2968 > UBA2968 > VXRD01. Next base: position 44,976 of record JAJEDY010000070.1, read on the forward strand.
GGTTTGACCTCACGCCACAATCGCAGGCCAATCGCAGAGGCGACTGATTCCTTTTCAAGTTTCATGTTTTGGGTATATTTAAATCAACTATATCGGGAGACATTATGTTTCGCCTCTTTCTCACAGCTTTCTGCGGCATTTTGATGGCTTGTCAGAATTCGCCAGAGCAGAAAGCCGAACCCCCTCAGCGCCCGCAGTTTGCCGCGGCAGATATTGAAAGGGGGAAGGCTCTTTACACGAAATACGGGTGCGCGGTTTGCCATGGTCGCAATGGCCACGGCAATGGACAGATCGCGCGTACTCTGAATCCAAGGCCCCGCGATTTTCACGATCCCAAGGTTTATAAATACGGGCGTTCGATTGAGGCTGTTTCGCGTACGATCCTCAAGGGCGCACTCAATGAACGGGGCATGGGTATGCCCGGCTATCCCCAGATCCCGGAAGAAGAACGCAGAATTATTTCCATTTATATTGTTTCGCTACAGAAATGAGATTGTGTCTTTTTTTTATATTTTCCCTGATTCTGCTTGGGGTGGGATGCAGTGATCGAGATATTTCTTCTATCACCATTAAAAACGCGTGGGTGCGGCAGAATATTCCGCCACAGTCTGTGACGGCGGCTTATTTGGCTATTCACAATGAGGGGATGGCGACTGCACTCATTTCTGCTTCTACACCTGCGGCTGAGGTCGCCGAGATTCACGTTATAACTACTGATGGCAATATTATGCGTATGAAAAAAATTGACCGTTTGCCGATTCCAGAAGATGGTTCGGCTACTTTGCAGCCGGGGGGTAACCATCTTATGCTTATTGGGCTCAGACGCGATTTGGCTCCGGGCGATTCTATCGCGCTTACGCTCACTTTTGCAAATGGTTATACACAGACGCTTCGGGCACCTGTTGTTTCGTTTCGGGATGAAGGGCGCAGATGAATACGATCCGCAGATGGACGCAGATGGGCGCAGATAAATGGCGAGAGATAATGGGGGGCTGGGGATTAGGGACTGGGGGCTGGAGAGGCTCTTTGTGCTTTGCACTTTGTAATTTACTGTTGCTATTTATGGCCTGTAAACCACTTGAGCGCGTGCCGCAGTCCGATCCCGATCTCACCCTTTCTGCCGATCCCTATCCTTTTGGCGGCGATTTGACGCTTGTTGATCACGATGGCAATTCATTCCATTTGGCAGATCATCAGCGTCCGTTTCTTCTCTTTTTTGGCTATGCGAGTTGTCCCGATGCCTGTCCTCAAACGATGGCGCGGCTTGCGAGTGCTTATACGATTTTAGGCGAGGATGCACGCGATCTGAGGACGCTTTTTGTCAGTGTTGATCCCAAGCGCGATTCGCCCGAGATGCTCAAGTCTTATTTGTCGCATTTTGACGTGCCAGCCGTTGGTCTTACAGGGGTGCAGGATAGCATTGACGCGGTGGTCAAACGCTATGCGGCTCATTATGAGATTGGTGAGCAGAATTCCGCGGCGGGGTATCTTATTGACCATTCCCTCTATACCTATCTCCTTGACCAGAACGGCGATTTGCGTTTCTTTTTTCGCCCGTCCCATACCGCCGAAGATATCGCAACTGTGGTTCGTCAATTGTCCAGGTAGATTTTGTGGTGATAAAAATGACGCGAGACGGTCTTGATTCACCCTTCACAGAAGGAATCAAATATGCGGGATCTAAGTTGAAGCTTCTTCCGCATATTTTGCAACTGGTTAAGAGGGTTGATGCAAAGACGGTTTTGGATGGGTTTTCGGGTACGACGAGGGTGTCGCAGGCGTTCGCAAGGCTGGGTTATACGGTTGTTTGCAATGATATTGCGGTGTGGTCAAAGGTTTTTGGGACATGCTATTTGTTGAATAAGAAGAGGCGTGCGGATTACCAACCGCTTATCGATCATCTCAATGCGCTTTCGCCTGTGGATGGGTGGTTCACGGAGCATTATGGCGGTCAACCCAATAACGGATGTGCGATACAGAGCGATGGGCGCAAGAGGCCGTGGCAGATCCACAATACCCGTAAATTAGATGCGATTCGAGGGGAGATTGACGCGCTGAAGCTCGATTCGGTTGATGAGGCTGTGGCGCTTACGAGTCTGATTTTGGCGCTGGATCGCGTGGATAGCAGTTTGGGGCATTTTGTTTCTTATCTGAAGGACTGGTCACCTCGCTCTTATAAGGAGCTTGTGCTGAAGGTGCCGAATATTTTTCGGTCACTGGGGGAACATCAGGTATTCCAGAGGGATATTTTTGATCTTGTTCCCGATATTTCCGTTGATCTGGCGTATTTTGATCCGCCTTATGGATCAAATAATGAGAAGATGCCGCCGTCGCGGGTGCGGTACGCTTCGTATTACCATGTGTGGACGAGTGTGATTTGCGCCGATAAACCGGCTCTTTTTGGGAGGTCCAATCGCCGTAGGGATACGTCGGATTCTGTGGCGGCGTCTGTTTTTGAGGAGTTTCGGCGCGGTGATGGGGGGCGCTTTATTGCTGTTGAGGCGATTGAAAATCTGATTGCGGCGACGCGCGCGCGGTGGATTATTCTGTCGTACAGTTCTGGCGGGCGGGCAACTGCCAGGGCTTTGAACGATGTGATGCGGCGCAATGGCGATCTGGTAGATGTGGTCGCGCTCAATTATAAGAAGAATGTGATGGCGGGGATGAAGTGGACGAATGAATGGTTGAGGGATGCAGAGCTACCAAACCGGGAATTTTTGTTTTTGCTCGAGAAGAAGGCGGTCTGATACATACTATGTCTCCAATTCTCTTTGAATACGGTCCAATTCGCATCGGCGTTTATGGCGTGATGCTCGCGGTTGGTTTGATTTGTGCGTCGTGGGTGCTCAAACGCGAGTTTCGTCGTCGCGGGCTTGATCCCTCGCTGTCAGACCGCATTGCGTTTGCCGCTGTGATTGGCGGTATTGTGGGCAGTAAAATTTTTCACGTTTTCGAGTATCCCCACGCTTTTGTGGCCGATCCTTTTGGTACGATTTTTTCCTCTGTGGGTTGGGCGTGGTATGGCGGGTTTTTGGGCGGGGCTGTGGCTGTGCTTTTCTGGCTTCGCCGGTATAACGCGCTTGATTGGCCCGCTGTGGATGCGATTGCGCCGGCTCTTGTGGTGGGGTACTTTTTTGGGCGGGGAGGATGTGAGCTTTCGGGCGATGGATGCTATGGGATTCCCACGGATTTGCCCTGGGGTATGGCTTATCCCAATGGTCTTGTGCCCACGCTCGATTTTGTGCATCCGACGCCGATTTACGAGATGATTCAGATGGTTTGTATTTTCGGGATTCTGTTGGCTCTGCGCGATCGTCTCAGGCCCGGTATGGTTTTTGGCCTTTATCTCGTTTTGATGGCTGTTGCCCGCTTTTTTGTCGAGTTTGTGCGTCTCACGCCCGAGGTTTTTATGGGGCTTACGGTGCATCAATGGGTCAGTATTGGTCTCGTGGTTACAGGGTTTTATCTCATCAATCTGCACCGAAGAAGGCCGCAGAATTGACAAAATTATGATCTCGGTTTATTTTTGAACTCACATGGATATTCGATTTTACAATACGCTGACGAATCGCGAAGAAGTTTTTGAGCCGCTCGATCCTCCGAATGTGGCGATGTATTCCTGTGGTCCAACGGTGTACGATTTTGCCCATATCGGCAATTTCAAGTCTTTTTTGTTTTCCGATGTGCTCCGTCGCTTTCTCGATTTGGCCGGTTATAATGTTACCCATGTGATGAATATTACCGATGTGGGACATATGACGGACGACGATGTGGCCGATGCGACCGGCGAGGACAAAATTGCGGTGGCTGCGCGCAAGCTCAAAGAGGAAAAGAAGTTGGGTAAGTTGCCCGATGATGCGGTTTCCAATCCCGATGATCCGTTTGAGGTGGCGCAATATTTTACGGATGCATTTGTCGAAGATGCGCGTTTGCTGGATATTAAGGTGGCGCACGACTATCCGCGCAATATGCCGCGTCCCACGGAACATATCGATGCCATGCAGGTGATGATTCAGAAGCTGTTGGACAAGGGTCACGCCTATATTGCCGACGATGGTGTGGTTTATTTTAGTGTTGAATCTTTCCCCGAATACGGTCGTCTGTCGGGCAATGATCTGGAGCAGCTCATTGAGGGTTCGGGTGGGCGCGTGCTTGAGGAACACCAGGCGATTAAGCGCAATCCCGCTGATTTCTTTTTGTGGAAGCCCGATCCGTCTCATATCATGAAATGGCCTTCTCCGTGGGGCGAGGGGTATCCGGGCTGGCATATCGAATGCTCGGCCATGGCGATGAAGATGCTGCGGCGCGAGGTTATCGATATTCACACGGGGGGCGAGGATAATATTTTTCCACATCACGAATGCGAGATTGCCCAATCGCGTTGTGCGACGGGTCATTCGCTTTTTGCCAGGTACTGGCTTCACGCGCGCTATTTAATGGCTGAAGGCGAGAAGATGTCCAAGAGTAAGGGCAATTTTTTTACGGTGCGCGATGTGCTCGAGGGCAAAGTGACGGGTCGTCCCGTCCATCCTTCGGTTTTGCGTTACGAACTCATCAAGACGCATTATCGCTCGCAGACCAATTTTACGCAAAAAGGTGTTCGTGATTCGGCCAATGCCGTGCGAAGATTTCACGAGTTTGGGCAGGGGCTGGCCCAGGCGGCGAATGGCAGTGCGACGGAGGTTGGCAACGATCATCCCGTTGTTGCCGATTTTCTCAGTGCGCTGTCCAGCGATCTCAATATC
>JAJEDY010000076.1 GCA_022821275.1 Candidatus Latescibacterota bacterium
GATGAAATTTTCCGGCGCATTGTACACGAAGTGCAACAGAGTTTCAATTACCAGCACGTCTCACTCTATTTTGTAGAACCGCATTCTAACCAGATGATCATGAAAGCCAGAGCCGGTGTTTACGAAAAACACTTCCCCGAGGGATATCGCCAAAATGTGGGCGAAGGCATCGTAGGCCATGTCGTCGCGTCTGGCGATCCCATCATGGCCAATGACGTGGCCAATGACCTCAGGCGTATCATTGCGTTTCCGCAGGAAAAAAACACGCGATCAGAACTCTGTGTACCAATCAAAACAGCAGACCGCGTATTGGGCGCACTCGATGTGCTCAGCCGAAAAAAAAATGGCTTTAATTGGACCGATGTGCAATCGCTCATGGTCTTGACCGATCAACTGGCCTGGGTCATCCACAACGCGCATCTCTTTCAGGAAACGCGAGAACTCCAGGACGAACTCGTACAATCGGAACGCCTCGCTGTAATCGGCGAAATGTCTGCGCACATAGCACACGAGATTCGCAATCCACTGGCGACAATTGGCGGCTTTGCGCGCTCTCTTCAGCGCGCGCCAACGCCCGATCGCATCGACACGGCATCGCGCATCATATCTCGTGAAGTCACGCGCCTGGAAGAACTGCTAACCGACATCCTCAACTACACGCGGCCGCGCGCGCTCAATCTCGAACCCGTCAATCTCCCGGACCTCATCACCGATGTCTATCACCAGGTTGGCGAGGGCCTCGAAGACCGGGGCATCGCCTATCGACAAAACGCACCACCTGACCTGCCCGAAATACCCTTAGATCCCGCACAATTTAAACAGGTACTCATCAACATCTTCAAAAACGCATTTCAGGCGATGCCCAATGGCGGAAAATTGCACATTGATATCCAAAAAAAAGAGGATCAGCCACATATCGAAATAGAAATACGAGATACGGGACCGGGGATCCCCACCGAAATTCAGGACGAAATTTTCAAGCCCTATTTCACCACCAAAACCACTGGTACGGGGCTCGGATTGGTCATCAGCAAACAAATCGTCGAACGCCACGATGGAACCCTCTCATTCACGAGCCACAGCGATTCTGGCACCTCCATCTTCATCCATCTGCCCGATCTCCCCTAAGGAAACCACTATGAAAAACATCCTCATTGCCGACGACGACCAGAATCTGGCACTGCTCTACGAACAAGAACTCACCGATGAAGGGTATTGCGTGGATGTGGTTCACGACGCGCAAGCCGCGATTGAACGCGTCAAAGAAAATCCGCCAGACCTCTTAATACTCGACATTCGAATGCCCGGCATGGACGGCATTGAAGCCCTCAACCACATCCTGGGCATAAACAACCAGTTGCCCGTTATTCTAAACACCGCCTACAGCAATCACAAAGACAACTATCTCACATGGTCGGCCAATGCTTATGTGGTCAAATCATCGGACCTGTCAGAACTCAAAACTGCCATAAGCGATGTGCTAACCGGTGAAAGGCCTTGACCGACATGCCCGTTGAACTGCAAAATACGCTAACCATGATCCTCGCCGGAGGCCAGGGATCGCGGCTTTATCCCCTCACGCGCAATCAGGCCAAACCCGCCGTGCCCTTCGGCGGCATGTACCGCATCATTGACTTTACCCTTTCCAACTGCCTCAATTCCAATTTGCGCCGCATATACGTTCTCACGCAATACATGTCAACATCTCTCGACCGGCATTTGCAACGCGGCTGGTCCATTTTCAATCCCGAACTCGACGAATTTATCTTTGAAGTCCCGCCCCAATTCCGCCTTGCCGGCAACTGGTATCGCGGCACAGCCGATGCCATTTTTCAAAACATCGACATCCTCGAACGCGAGCGCCCCGACCGCGTCCTCATTCTGGGCGGCGACCACGTGTACAAAATGGACTACAGCAAAATGCTCGCCTTTCACAACAACGCAAAGGCCGACCTCACGGTAGCCTGCATTGAAGTACCCATCAAAAATGCCACTGAATTGGGCGTCATGGCAATCGACGATGAATCTCGCATTGTCGGCTTTGAAGAAAAACCCGACCACCCCAAACCCACGCCACACAATCCCGATCTCGCCCTGGCCTCAATGGGCATCTACATCTTCAGCACAGAAGTCCTCGTGCGCCAGCTCTCTGAAGATGCCAAACGCGACACAGCCCACGACTTTGGGCAAAACATCATCCCCTCAATGGTCGATTCGGGGCGCGTCTTTGCGTACAACTTCAAGCACGGCAACCGCAATTCGACCGTGTACTGGCGCGACATCGGCCTTCTCGACGCGTACTGGGAAGCCAACATGGACCTCGTTTCTGAAACCCCCGAATTTGACCTGCACGACCCGAACTGGCCCATCCGCACACACGCACACCCGTATCCGCCTTCGCGCCTGCACATTCGACCGCAAAACAATTCTCTTCTCGTCGTCGCCCAGGGATGTGTTATCGCCAATGCGCGGGTCGAGCGCTCAGTCATCTCTGCGGGTGTTCACATAGACTCCGGCGCACAGGTTACCGATTCGGTGCTCATGGAAGGCGTCAGAGTCGGTGCCAATGCCCAACTCCACCGCGTCATAGCCGATGAAGGCGTCGTCATTCCGTCGGGTACACAAATCGGGATGAACCGCGAAGACGACCTCCGGCGTTTCACAGTAACAGATGGCGGCGTCGTAGCCATTTCCAAAGGACTGCCCATTGAATAAACAAATCTCCATATGTGATACCCTTCTCCACGACCTGCTCAACGCAAAAAAAACATCCGAAGCCTGGTCCGCCGAACGCCTGTCGTACCTGCGAACCTATCTCGACACCACCTGGGAAAATATTCATACACATCACCGGAGCGGTGCATCGGGCAGTGCTGTGGTTGCAGCACTCACACAGCGCGTCGATACACTCATCCAGGCACTGTACGCCGAAGCAAAAGAAGAACACGGAGAGCCAACCGGATTTGCCGTAATCGCGCAAGGGGGATATGGCAGGGGTGCGCTCAATCCCCACTCGGATATCGACCTGTTATTTCTCTTCCACAAAAAAGTCCACGAAGGCGACCCCATAACGCGCGCCATTCTCCACACCCTGTGGGACCTGCGATTTGACGTGGGATACAGCACGCGCACCCTTTCCGATTGCATCATTGCAGCACAAGACGACACCGATTCCCTCACGGCAATGCTCGAAACCCGCCATCTCGCGGGCGATCCCGCTTTAGAGACCCAATTGCGAGACACACTTGAACGGCGGTTCTTTGGCAGGCGTGCGCGCGGTTTTGTAGAAAAAAAACATCAAGAACGCATCCAGCGACACAGCAGATCCAAATTTTCGGTCCAGCTCCTCGAACCCAATGTCAAAGAAAGCCCGGGGGGATTGCGAGATATTCACACATCCGGCTGGTTCTTAATGGCACGCCGTGGCCTTCGCGCACCCGACGGTCTGGTAGAGAGCCAGGTGCTCACGCGCAGAAATTATCAGATCTACATCGAAGCCTCTGATTTTATGTTGCGCACGCGCAGCGAACTGCACTTTCACACGGGCAAACCCTTTGATATACTCGAACACGACCTGCAGCTCGCCATTGCCAAAAACCTGGGCTACAAAGACCGGGACAATGAACTGGGCGTGGAACACTTCATGCGAGATTACTACACCCATGCGCGTGCTATTAAACATCTCAGCGACCTGATATGTGAACGTCTCAAAGGCCAATCATCCACTGGTCGGGCTGTGGGATTGCTCACGCGCCGTCAACTCGATGACGGCTCAGTGCTACATCACACGCACATAGCCCTGCCCCAAAAGCGCCGACATTTTTTTGACGACATGCCCCATCGCCTCCTCTCCCTTTTCCTCAATTCACAGCGATTTGGCGTTCCCCTCAACGAAGCGGCCAAACAGGGGATCAAAGACCATCTCCACCTCATTGACGACACCTTCAGGTCTTCCGAGCGCGTCAGTCGCATCTTTCTCGACCTCTTCCGCACGCCCGTTGGCATTGGCACAACCCTTCGCACCATGCACGAACTCGACATGCTGGGTGCTTATGTACCCGAATTTGGCAGCTTGACCTGTTTGGTGCAATACAATCGCTATCACATCTACACAGCAGATGAACACACCCTGGTCGCAGTAGAACGACTCGATTACCTCGCACGCACGCCTTCTTTGCCCCATGATTTGCAGCACCTCAGACGCGTGTACAACGAAATCCCGAGAAAAGAGCTTCTCTACCTCGCCCTGTTGATGCACGATGTGGGAAAATCTGTTCGCGACAAAGATCACAGCATTGTCGGCGCAGAAATGACACGGGACTTTCTCAAACGCCTTCAATTGCCCGATGACCAGATAGAAACCGTTGTCTTTCTCGTGCGACACCATCTCGCAATGTCCGCCATTGCCCAGCGCCGCGACCTGTCAGACCAGCGCATGATCGCCGAATTTGCCAGCACATTTTCACATCCCGATAGTTTGCGAATGCTCTATGTCCTCACATATGCCGACCTATCTGCCGTCACGCAAACTGCGTGGACCGCCTGGAAAGGTCACCTCTTGCGCGAACTCTACGAAAACACCTTTGATATAATCACACAAAGCACCCAACCCGACCGCGAACAACCCGAACTACAGGACATTCAAAAAATCCTCACGGCTCTGGAATCGCGCATTCCGTATCAGATCCTCGTTGAACATCTCAACAACATGCCTCCGCGCTATCCCGAACAAAACAGCCCGGAAGAAATAGCACAACACCTGCAACTCATCGACGCAATGGGATCCTCATTGGTCGCCGTTAGCGTACAACCCGGCGAACTCTTTCTGGAAATCACCATCTGCACGCACGACCAACCCTTTCGCCTATCTGAAATTTGTGGTGTACTGGCAACCCACGACATCAACATCTTCAGCGCCCATGCTTATACGCGCAACGACGGCACCGTCATCGACATCTTTCAAGTCACTTCTGATATGGATGATAACGCTAAATTGCGAGAAAAAATTCAACAAACCCTGACCGATGTCTTCCAACAAAAAGAGCGCGTATCAGACCTGTTTGCCAGCTACAGTCAGAGATGGTCTCTGAGGCGGCAGCCCACCGTTCCCATTTCTCCCAAAATCACATTCGACAATAATGTTTCCATGCGCTCCACCGTCATCGACATCACGGCACAAGACGCAACGGGCCTCCTGTATCGCATCACGCGCACCTTATCAGACCTTGGCCTCGACATCTACACCGCTCGCATTGGCACACAGGCAGACCGCGCAGTCGATGCTTTTTACATACGTAAAAATGGCGATAAAATCACAGATACCGCACTGCTCGAACACATCACCCACGAACTCACGCACGCCATTGAAAATCCTTGACAAGCCACATTGTTTGTTTTACGTTTAGATCAACTTCAAAAAGCATTCCCTCGCACTAATGCTCCGCATCCTGCCCCACAATCTTCCAAACATTGTTCTCCGCAGGCTTCGCAGTATCCCAATGATTTTGCAATGATTTCGCACAGCATCTGTTTTGCGCCCCACATGGCATGGTGTCGTCCGGGCATGTATCTCATCTCCCCTTCCAACCCATCAGGAATCCCCAAAAATGGCAATTACAGAAGAAAAATTGAACATGTTTGAGTTACAGGAATGCAGCATATCCGAACTCAACAAACACGCACAAGCACTCAACATACAAGGCTACAGCAGCCTGCGAAGACAAGAACTCATCTTCGCTATACTCCAGAGCCAAACCGCTAAAAGCGGCCGTATCTTCGCACAGGGCGTACTCGACATCCTCGAAGACGGATTTGGCTTCCTCAGATCACCAAAGTACAATTACTTGCCCGGACCCGACGACATTTATGTGGGCCATTCGCAAATCAAACGCTTCAACCTGCGAACTGGAGACACCATATCGGGGCATATTCGCCCACCGAGAGGCGACGAAAAATACTTCGCACTCATTCGCGTTGAAGCCATCAACTTTGAAGACCCGGAAGTCGCGAAACAAAAAGTCCTGTTCGATAACCTCACGCCATTGCACCCGGACGAACGCATCGATCTCGAATACGAATCACAGGACATCTCCACCCGCATCATGAACCTCCTCACCCCAATCGGCAAAGGCCAACGCGGCATGATAGTCGCCCCCCCATTCACGGGCAAAACCATGCTCCTGCAAAAAATTGCCAACGCCATTACCCAAAACCATCCCGAAATCACACTCATCGTCCTCCTCATCGACGAGCGCCCCGAAGAAGTCACAGACATGATCCGTTCGGTCGAAGGCGAAGTCGTCAGCTCCACCTTTGACGAACCCCCAACCCGACATGTCCAGGTCGCTGACATGGTCATTGAAAAAGCCAAGCGACTGGTCGAGCACCAGCAGGACGTCGTCATCTTACTCGACAGCATTACCCGCTTAGCCCGCGCCTATAACACCGTTGCTCCCCACAGTGGGCGCATTCTCACCGGGGGTCTCGACTCCACCGCCATGCAATGGCCCAAACGATTTTTTGGCGCAGCGCGCAACATCGAAGAAGGGGGCAGCCTGACCATCCTGGCAACAGCCCTCGTCGAAACCGGAAGCCGCATGGACGAAGTCATCTTCGAAGAATTTAAAGGCACGGGCAACATGGAACTCAAACTGGACCGCAGGCTCTCCAACCGCCGCGTCTTCCCCGCCATAGACGTATCCATGTCCAGCACGCGCAAAGAAGAACTCTTACTCAAAGAAAAAGAACTCAACCGCGTTTGGGTCTTGCGAAAACTACTCAACCAGATGCAACCTCTGGAAGCGATGGAATTCTTCACAGAACGCACCAAAGAAAACAAAACCAACGAAGACTTCCTCAATGCCATGAGTGAACCGATCCACGCCTTCTAAGAAGCTGCGACTTGATTATTTTTTGGCATTTTGGTATATTCTTCGGCCTGTCTTTCTTGAACAACAATTGAACAACTTGAGGAAAATCGCATGAAAACCGATATTCATCCAGAATACCACGACGTAATCTTTGAAGACGTCAGTGCCAACCCGCCATTTCGGGTCAAAACGCGTTCGACGCGCACCTCTGAAGAAACCATCGAATGGGAAGACGGCAACACCTATCCACTGATCAAAGTTGAAATCAGTTCGGCTACCCATCCCTTCTTCACGGGTAAGATGATGCTCGTTGACACCGCCGGAATGGTCGAGCGTTATCGCCGTCGTTATGGTATTGAAGACTCAGAAGAAGAAACCGAAGAAGAAAAAACAGACAGTTAGCAACGCGATCCACATGGAAAAGGGTGAAACGGCCGCATGCCGCGACTGTTTCGCCCTTTTTGTGTAGGTAAGAGGTGAAAGAACCACCATGTTTGAACAACTCAAAACCATCGAAACCCGCTATTTCAAACTCGGCGAAGAAATGGCCAGACCCGAAGTTGCCGCAGACCCCAACCGCCTTCGCAAACTCGGCAAAGAATACCGCGACCTCGAAGAAATCGTCACAACGTATCGCGACTACAACAAAGTGTGTGAAGACCTGGACGAAATAAACGACATCATCAACGTCTCGGACGATGCCGAACTCGTCGATATGGCCCAAATGGAACAAGAGGACCTCGTGCAGCGGGAATCGGACCTGTCCGACACGCTCAAAATGCTCTTAATCCCCAAAGATCCCAACGACGACAAAGACACCGTCGTCGAAATACGCGCAGGCGCGGGAGGGGAAGAAGCCGCCCTCTTTGCCGCAGACCTCCACCGCATGTATTCGCGCTATGCAGAAACCACCGGTGGACGCTGTGAAATCCTCAGTTCAAATCCCACGGGAATTGGTGGATACAAAGAAATCATCTTCTTAGTCGTTGGCAACGGCATCTACGGCAGGCTAAAATACGAAAGCGGCGTACACCGGGTCCAGCGCATACCCGAAACCGAATCCAGCGGTCGCATCCACACCTCGACAGCTACGGTCGCCGTTCTGCCCGATGCAGAAGACGTCGATATAGACATCGACCTCAACGACCTCAAAATCGATGTCTTTCGCTCTTCAGGTCCCGGAGGACAAAGCGTCAACACCACCGACTCGGCCGTGCGCATCACCCACATGCCATCGGGCCTTGTCGTCACGTGTCAGGACGAAAAATCCCAGCACAAAAACAGAGCCAAAGCACTCAAAGTCTTGCGCTCGCGCCTGCTGGATCAGGCCATCCGCGAACAACAGGCAAAAACCGCCGCCGACCGCCGCTCGCAGATTGGCAGCGGCGACCGAAGCGCGAAAATTCGCACCTACAATTTCCCTCAAGGGCGCGTAACCGACCACCGCATCAAACTCACCCTGCACAGACTTGAAGACATTCTGGACGGCAACATCGCAGAACTCATCGAAGCCCTCCGCCTCTCTGACCAAACGGAAAAACTCAAACAGCAGGAACAAATCTTCTAACCCCCATGTCCTACTCCATTCACCATCTCCTCATCTGGGCCAGAGACATCCTCACCAAAGCCGGAGTACCCAGTCCCCAGGCAGATGCCGAATGGACACTCGCCCATGTACTCGAATGCGCGCGTTCAGAACTGCCTGTGCGGCAGATCACACCTGCACAAAACGCGACCTATCGCACCCTGATCCACCGCCGCGCTGAACGCATCCCCTTGCAACACCTTTTGGGCAACACCGAATTTTACGGCCTCCCCTTTCGCACCACGCCCGATGCCCTGATCCCCCGACCGGAAACAGAAACCCTCATTGAAGTCACCCTCAACCAATTAAAAAACTGCACAAACCCCCGCATCCTCGACATAGGCACGGGATCTGGCATCATCGCCATCACCCTGAGCAAAGCACGCCCAGAATCGCGTGTAATCGCCACAGACATATCGCGCAAAGCACTCTGCCTCGCCCGCCAAAACGCCCATCTCAACCGCGTCACCGACCACATTTCCTTTCTCCAAACCGACCTCCTCACACCCTTTGCAAAACCAGAAAGCTTCAATGCCATCCTCTCCAACCCCCCCTATATACCCGGCAATACAATCGACGCCCTGCAACCCGAAGTCCGCATCCACGATCCTCGCCTCGCCCTGGACGGAGGTTGTGACGGCCTCGACTTTTATCGCAAAATCATTCCCGCAGGCATTCCTTTGCTCGCCCCGGGTGGATTCTTGGGATTGGAAATCGGCCCCGACCAGACTCGCGCCGTCACCCAACTGCTCAACCGACAAATGGACCTCATCCGCATCACCACCCACACAGATCTGGGGGGATATCCCCGTGTGGTACTCGCCCACAGGCGAAATGGCAAAAACCTTCTGGATCGCGGCTAAACACCATGCCGCGATGACGGGAGCCTGCCCCGTAGTGATTCTATACGGGGACCGTCCCCTACAAGTAAGACGTAAGCCGCCAATTGCTAATCATTGACTTTTACGACCCTTTTTGTTAATTTCTCACGCCTTAAACCCATCGCTTCGTCGGTGGTTTATATTCGCTTGTCTCACCCCTTGATAAATGCGCCATGTTAGACCAAATTTTCGCACCCATCCAATATCAGATCGCACGCTTTGAAACCCGTCTCGAAGAAATTATGACGGCCTCTGACGTTGGGGGCATACAAGAAATGGCCTATCACGTTGTTAAAAACAGAGGCAGGCGTTTTCGACCTGCGCTTGCATTCTTAACAGCACAGGCCGTAGGCGAATGTTCAGACGCGGTGATCGATGCTGCTGTGGGCGTTGAAATTATACAAACGGCATCGCTCATTCACGATGACGTGATCGACAACGCGGAAACGCGCCGAGGATCCGACGTCCTGCATCTGCAATGGGGCAATCGCGCAGCCATTTTGATGGGCGATTTTCTCTTTGCCAAATCAATGCAAGTGCTCGTTGGCCTCAACTCTCTACCCGTCATGGACGCCACGACCCACGCGATTCAGCGCGTCGTTGAAGGAGAAATACTCGAAGGCGAAGTATCTTCTTCGGGTGAAGCTGCGCTCTATTTTCGCATGATCAACCAAAAAACGGCATCTCTACTCGCGCTGGCTTGCGAATTGGGGGCTATATTGGGCAATGGATCGCCTGCCCAGATCGCGCGCATGTCCTCTTTCGGCAGCAAAATCGGCGTCGCCTTCCAGATTACCGACGACGTCCTCGACCTGATGGGCAATGCAAATAACATGGGCAAGCCCACGGGAAATGACCTTCGAGAAAAAAAATTGACCTTACCCGTAATTCGGGCACTGGCAAATTGCAAAAATGGCGAAGCCGCGCATATCCGCAACAAAGTAATCAACGGCGTAGAAACCAACAGCGACTGGCGAGAAATCGTCCGATTTGTCCAGCGCTATCGGGGCGTAGAAGCCGCGCGAGAAGAAGCGCGCTCTTATGCCCAATCCGCTCTCAAAAACCTGAACGCGCTACACACCTCCAGCGCGCGCGACGCGCTCGTACTGGCGGTTCAACACGTGGTTGAACGCGACCGGTAAATCACACTATAAACGGAGTAACCCCCTGCGATGACCCGAGAATACTGGCGTTTGCTAATCATAGGTGCGACCATAGCGCTCGCACTTTTTTATCTCTATCCCACCTACCAATTTTACTACGCACCTCCGGAAAATTTAGACCAGCGAGAGCGCGTAAAACAGCAGGCCATCAACCTGGGATTGGACTTGCAAGGGGGTATCCACCTCGTTCTGGAAGTGGATCAAACCAATCTCTCAGAAGATGAAAAAACAGACGTCGTTGCGCGCGCCCTCGAAATCATCCGCAATCGCATCGACCAATTTGGCGTCTCCGAACCCATCATTCACCGCGAAGGCGATTGGCGCATCGTGGTCGAATTGCCGGGCGTGCAGGACATCGAACGCGCCAAGGGCCTGATCGGCAAAACCGCGCGCCTCGAATTCAAAATCCTCAAATCCGACGCCGACCGCGTTGGCGTAATCGAAAAAATTGACCGACACCTCGCCGCGCAAGCACCAGTTGATACCGCGAAAGCCGAAGACCCGCTCCTCGGACAAACAGCCGACGATACCCCATCCCTCGCGCGCTATGTGCGCGCTTATGGGCCAGACCTCGTGGTCATGGAAGACAATATACTCACCGTACGAGAAATGCTGAACCGCCCGGACATCCAAAAGCTCCTGCCGCCCGACGCGCAATTCCTGTGGAATTCCAAAGTCGAAGAAATGGGCGATGGTCAATTCTATCGCGCGCTCTATTATCTCAAAAGGCGCGTAGAAATGACGGGCGAAATCCTCTCCGACGCCTCTGTCACAACCGGGCAATCCTTTGAAAACGCCGGTCAACCCATCGTCAACTTTACCACCACCAGCCAGGGCGTGCGCCTCTTTGGACGGGTCACGGGCGCCAATGTGGGCGAACGCATGGCCATCATCCTCGACGATCAAGTCTATTCCGCGCCCACAATCCGCTCCAAAATCAGCCAGGGATCGGGTATCATCGAAGGCACGGGCACGGTTGACGAAGCCAAAGACCTCGCCATAGTCCTGCGCGCGGGTGCGCTACCCGCCGATGTCAACATCGTCGAAGATCGCACCGTGGGACCGTCGCTCGGGCGCGACTCCATAGAACAGGGCAAAAACGCAGCCCTCATTGGCCTGGCCATCGTCATCGTCTTCATGGTCATCTACTACGGCTTTTCGGGCCTCGTCGCAGACCTCGCCCTCGTGCTCAACCTCGTCTTTGTCATGGCCATACTCGCGGCATTTCAAGGCACGCTAACCCTGCCCGGCATAGCGGGTATTATCCTGACCATAGGTATGGCAGTAGATGCCAACGTGCTGATCCTCGAACGCATCCGCGAGGAACTGCGCGCAGAAAAAACCTTGCGGGTAGCCATTGAAAATGGTTATGCGCGCGCCGTTCAGACCATCGTAGATGCCAACGTAACCACCATCATCACCGCCATCGTACTCTACCAATACGGCACGGGTCCCATCAAGGGATTTGCACTCACCCTGATGATCGGTATCATCTCCTCGATGTTCACCGCCATCTTTGTCACGCGCACCATTTACGACACCATTGTCTCGCGCCAGGTCAATCCCAGCCTCAGCATCGGCAGGCTGCGCGTATTTGGCGACACCAGCATTAACTTTCTCGGTGTTCGACGGGGCGCTTTCATCTTGTCGGCTGTTCTCATCCTATTCGGTCTGGGATCCACCATCACCAAAGGCGGTTATAACCTGGGCATCGACTTTGCCGGCGGCACATTGCTCGAATTGCACTTTGATCCCCCGGCCTCTGTCGGCGACATCCGCCAGTCCCTGGGCGACGTCCGCGTTGAGGACCAGAGCATGGACCTGCGCAACAGCGAAATCAAAGAATTCGGCTCGGTCAACGACATCCTCATTCGCGTGGAAGAAGAAGCCGAAGGCACGGCCATCGCAGACGCCATAAAAACCAGACTCAAATCCGATTTTGCCGGCAATATACTAAACGAGACCGAGTGGTTGCGGCGGCAGGAAGCCGTCGGACCCAAAATTGGCGAAGAACTCAAAAACAACGCCGTATATGCCATCCTCGTCGCAATGATACTCATTATCATTTACGTGTGGTGGCGCTTCAGGCAAATTGAATTTGGGATCGCAGCCGTCATCGCCCTATTCCACGACGTCATGATCACTCTCGGAATCTTTTCAGTTATGAATTGGGAGATCTCCCTCGCCATTGTGGCGGCTCTGCTCACCATTGTGGGATACTCTCTCAACGATACAATCGTGGTCTATGACCGCATCCGCGAAGACATCAAATTGTATCGCCGCGATACATTCAGCAACGTAATCAACCGCGCCATCAACGAGTGTCTCAACCGCACGGTACTCACCTCGGGCACCACCATGCTGGTCGTCCTCTCCCTCATCTTTTTGGGCGGAGAAGTAATCCGCGACTTTGCATTCGCCCTGCTCATCGGCGTCATCGTGGGAACTTACTCCTCGGCATTTGTCGCATCGCCCATCGTGGTCGAATGGCACAACCGCCGGGAGGCAAAAGCGGGACGCAGCCGGAGTGCGGCGTAGATTGAGATAGATAAAAAGAAAAAAGCACCTGATCAATTCCATCAGATCAGGTGCTTTTTAGTTTTATTGATAAGGAAGCCGCTTAACCATTGACTCGCAAATTATATTTTTTAAATTATTGTATTTTCACTATATCGCAATAACCCTTTTGGCTCCTTCACTCTTCGGCCAGGCAATATGAATACTCACCTCGCAATTGAGGCGATTGAGGAACCGCATCAACCGTTCCACGCTGTAATAGGAAAACTTACCACTCTTAAGCCGAGAAATTTCCGGCTGTTTAACTTCAAGAATCCTCGCGGCCTTTGTCTGAGTCAGCTTGCGGTGTTCGAGAATTCGAAAAATCTCCGCACCGAGTTGGGCTTTGAGCAACTCCTCTTTTGCTTCCTCTTCACCAAAGCCCAAATCTAAAAAGATATTGCCACTGCTCTCTTCAATTTTAATATCCTCATCCATGACATCCTCCATCCACATACGCCTTTGTAATATCGATAATCAACCCAATATCATACCGCGCATCCTCCACGGGTGTGCGGCACGGCTCGCCATCTGTAATACACGCGTGAAAATGCCGAAGTTCTCGCACAAACGGACTCTCCCAATCAATCTCGGGACTGCGCGTACCGTGAGACCCATTGGCGTGAATCTCCAGCACATCGAGCGTTGACAGAATCCCCCGCGCAAACCCTGTGGGATACGACAAAATAACGCGCTTATCGTCCTTGTGGACCTCGAGCGTCTCCTTAAAATGCCACAGATCGGGCAAATCGATCCACGTCGCCACACACCGCGCCCCCGATGCATATTGCAAAATCGTCGTCATCGCCCGCCCGCCTTGCCACACCTCGGTACTCACCACCCGCGTCGGATTCCCCAGCATCAGACGCAAACCGTACAAATCGTGAATCATACTCCCCGACAGCGTAAAAAACGCCCGCGCAACATCATCTGACACATCGCCCACCGCCTGCTTCAAAGCAATCCGCCGCGCTTCGTTTCTTTCATGTGCTGCTTCGGGCGGCAAATCGTCAAAATAGGTCAACTCAAACTGCTTCAAATGCAAATTATTATTCGGATGCAAATGATTCACCTGCACAAAACGCACATCGCCCGCATCCCCCACCTCCTCCCGTGCCAACTCATACGCCGGATCATAAACCTTCATATAGCCCACCTGCCCCACCGTACCCGCTCGCTCCCTCGCAGCACATATCGCATCCACTTCCTCGAGCGAATAGCACATCGGCTTCTCAATAAACACATGCTTACCCGCCTCAAATGCCGCCACCGCCAATTCCGTCTTCGGGTCCGCATGACACAAAATCACCGCATCCACATCCCGCGCATTGAGCAACTCATGCGGATCCGTCGTAAAATTCGGCACGCCAAAAACCTCTGCCAGCCACCGCGCCAACCCCGGCGAAATATCGCACACCCACGTCACCTCATAAAGCGCGTGCAAAATCCCCAAATTTGGCATATGCTGCACCTGCGCAATCGCGCCGCAACCAATAATCCCCATCCTGATCTTCGACATCACACCCTCCTGACCTTTATATTTTTCACCACAGCCATAACCCCCGCAACCACACCTGTACGAATCGTCTCCAACGCCATACTCGGCTGCGACCTGCCCAGTTCAGCAATGAGTTCCGGCGTAGGCGGCACATGAATAAAACCCGCAGGCAAATCATCCTCAGCGACCAGATGCAACACAGAATACATAATGTGATTGCACAAAAACGTACCCGCCGAATACGTCAACCGCGCCGGCACCCCAACATCCGCCATCCGCCGAACCATAGCCCGGGTCGGCAACGTGGAAAAATAGGCATCCGGACCCCCTTCAACAATGGGATAATCGACCCCATCTATCACCTTCAAATTAATCCCAACGCGCTCGACATGCAGCGCAGACGCAGAACCGTGCAACCCCAAACACACCACCGCTACAGGCTCGTGCTCTGAGATCAGCAGAGCAACCCGATCAATATCCGCCCCGTGAACAACCGGCAACACAGCAGAAACAACCTCGCATCCCGCAATCGAAGACCCATTCAGAGACTCCGCCACAGCACCCGATGGATTGGACGACCACTCAGCCCACGGTTCAAAACCCGTCAGTAAAATCTTCACGCGCCCTCCTCCGCCGTAACACAAGAAACCATACGCCCACCCGTGATCTTGATATCCTCACACTGGACAGCTTCGATGGTGACGTCTCCCTTATCCCACACAACAGTACCCGTCCCCATCGCCTCGAAATGCACCTCACCTCCCGGCACCGTCAGCGTTAGCGGCTCTGGCTCCCCCCCATAAAAAGCCGCCACATAGCGATCGGTCTGAGAACAGGCAAAAAGCCATGCGGGCTGTCTGCCGCAGATCAACCTGACGTCTCCAACCGAAATCTCGCCCGCACTGCTTTGACGGGCGACCGGCGACTCGAGCGCGGGCCAGCCCAAAACACCTTCATGCGTCCAGCGTCTTTGCAGATCCCACGCCAGCAAATCGATCTCGATACCGAGATGCTCCCCATCCCGGGTATATTCCACAGACCACGGTCGCGTCCTCCCCGCATCATAAGTCACAGGCGGCGCAGCATCATCCTTAAGAGCACCACCAGCAACCACCCGCACAAAAGACTGCACATCGGGAAAATCCGAACGCTCAGCCATCTCCGCATAAAAACCGCACCGGGGCTTACCCTGAAAAAAAGACCCGGGATGCCCCTGTTCCCAGAACGTCTTGGACGGACCCAGATAATTGTAAAGCTCTAAAAAAAGATGGGTATCGTATGCCACCAGACGCAGAGGCGCATTGCGCCCCAGATCCGTACGCGCCAGCGGACGAATCGCGGAAAGAACGGAACCGACCGCAACACCGACCGTAGCACCTTCCGGAACATCGAACGGCAAGCTCTCAACCTTCTTATCACCAACCCAAATCTCATCCACCAGCCTGCGGTCGTGCCAGCACACAACGGCTTTGGCACTGCTGCGCGGTGCCATCGCGCCCAGATCTTTTGGCGAATAGAGCACAACCGCCCGGGAACCATCCTGGACATTGTGACACTGCCCCTCCTCAAAAAGAATCTGATCATTGGATCGCGCGGGCGTTGACCGAAACGAACCGAGCCAGTGGTCATCCAGCACATACCGGGAATAAATAACACCCGGTTGACCCGTATCCGTCTTGTGATGCGCGATAAAAACACTCGACTGCCCGGTAATAAAGCGATTCGTCTGACTGCGAAGCTCCTGAGAAGAAACCCCCAGCGCAAACGAAGGACTGTGAAACGTAGAGATCCCCACGCCATTCTCCGAATCCGCAGTCTCCGAAAGAAAAAACGTCTCCGGCCGATAATCGAGCGCAGCGGAAAGCCAGGCAGGCAAAATACCCGTCTCAATATACGCGCGAAACTCATCAATCTCTGGCGGCGTCTGGCAAAAAAGCGCGTGCCGGTACGCCCGGCTAAAAGGACCTGCCCAGCGCCCTGTAGGCGGATGAATATGCAGCGCAGCGGAAAGACCAATACGCGCGCACATCATCCTGGCACCAATGCGCGTGGGCTTGTGCTGCACCAGTTCGCCCAGCCTGTGCAAAACGCGCATCGCCACATTCGCGTAATTGGGACTATTAAACTCGTACGCACAGCCATTTCGGGTCGTAAAATCCATCCACGCCCGGAACTTCTCATACCCCCGATTCACAAAATCCTCATCCCCGAGCAACTCCCCACCCAGACACGTATTGGTAATATCCTTAACCACAATATTCGTATAGCGAAAGTGAACATCAATCCTCCGAACCTCCTCCAGCCCCAGGCGAATACTTTGTCGGACGCGATCTTGCAAATCATCAGAAAGCACATTCCCATGATTAATCATCAGCGGAACAAGCTGAAAAAGACAAAACTGGACCGCATTGAGATCTTCCACCACCTCGTCCTCGCGCTCCCAGAGAAAATTCCCCAAATGCGGATCGCCCTCACGGGTCTCCTGACACGCCAGCATCGCATCGAGAACCTTCTCAGCCAAATCGACATCCTCGCGCGTACCATTCGCCAGAAGATCATTGGCAAACTCAGCCGCCAGACGCGGCGCGTGATAAATTTTGCCCTCCTCTTGTCGAGCCAGCATAAAAGTATCGGGATTAAAATTAGGGGGAAGTGGAAGGGGTCTGGACATAATGCACTCCGATAGTATTGACACTTCATTGAAAGATGTGTAAAATGCAATAGGCAATAAAAAGCAACCACAGATGAACACAGATAAACACAGATGGTCAGGGTGGTGTTCCTATGATTGTGAGTAGGGACGACCCCCTGTGGTCGCCCGACCAGCCCCCAGCCCCTCAAGGAGCCTCTCATGGCAACCGCCGAAACACCCATCGCGATGCATGATCCATCCCTCTACGACACCACCAGACGGGCCGACTATCTCGACACCCTCGCCGACATCGACGACCGTCAAATCGCCCGATTCCACGAACAGGGCTACCTCGCCATACGGCGGGCATTTACACCGCAACAAATCGAATCCGCGGGCCAGGCCATGTGGGACCTCATCGACGGCAAAAGCCAGGACTTCAAAGGCGTAATGGCCGAAGCCGCCAAACGCGGGCACTTTTCCGAACTCACAGGCGAAGCCAAACGCGACAGCGTGCGCAAAATCTGGAAATTCATCGATCATGACACCCGGCTCAACGACCTCGCCCATGACCCAAACATCCTCTCCGTCCTCTCCAGCATGATGGACGACACACCCGTACTCTTTCAGGACATGGGACTGATCAAACCCCCGCACATAGGCCGCGAAAAACCCTGGCATCAGGACTGCGCGTACTTCAACTATCCCGTCGGCACCACCGTCGTCGGCGTATGGATCGCCATTGACGCCGCAACAGAAGAAAACGGGTGCTTACACATCATCCCCGGCTCACACCGCGAAGGTCCCATCCCACATTTCAGGCGGCGCGATTGGCAAATATGCGACACAGACATCGCCGTGCCCAGAAACGTCACCGTCCCCCTCGACCCCGGCGGGTGCCTCTTCTGGCACGGCATGACCCATCACGGCAGCCCAACCAACCGATCCATCCACCGCCGCAGGGCACTACAATACCACTACCGCCCCGAAAGCACTGAGGAAATGACCGCAAAAGAACGCCTCGCCATCTTCGGCGGCGACGAACTCGGCGTGACGTGCTAAACCACAGCCCACCCCTCTGAAAGCATCTCCGCCTGTTTCAAAACCGTAAGCGTCGCGCCATCCGCTTTATCCGGCGGATACCCGTGCTTACGCAAAATCCGCTTAACCAACCGGCGCACATTCGCGCGCACATTCTCTCGCAGCGTCCAATCAATCGTCACATTTTCGCGCACAGTCCGCACCAATTCGCGTGCAATCGTGCGAAGCGTCTCATCGCCCAGAACTTGAACCGCACTATCATTGGTCTCAAGCGCATCGTAAAAAGCCAGTTCCTCCTCATTCATACCGAGACTTTCACCCCGCGCCTGAGCCTCGCGCATCTCCTTCCCCAGCGCAATCAATTCCTCAATAATATACGCCGCCTCAATCGTGCGATTCTGGTAGCGCAGAATCGTCTGCTCCAGCATATCGGCAAACGACCGCGCCTGCACCACATTCTTCCGCATACGACTGGAAATCTCGCCCTTGAGCAACTTCTCCAGCAACTCCACAGCGAGATTGCGCTGCGGCATACCCCGCACCTCAGCCAAAAACTCATCAGACAACACCGAAATATCCGGCTTATCCAAACCCGCCGCGGCAAAAATATCCGTCACCTCGTCGGACGCCACTGCACGCGAAACAATCTGGCGCACCGCAAGATCCAACTCCTCCTGAGGCCGCGCATCAACTGGCGCGCGCTTACCCAGCACCGACCGCACAGCCTGAAAAAACGCCACATCATCGCGAATACGCCGCGTCTCTTCATGCGGCACAGCCAAAGCAAAAGCCTGAGAAAGCTCACGCACCGCCTGCAAACACCGGTCCTTACCATCCCTCTGCGCCAGAATATGCTCCTGTGCCGCTGGCAACAACCCCAACTTCTCCTGAGGCGTACCAGTAGTCCATTTAGACCGATCAAACCCGTAAAACAAACCACAACAAATCTCGTACTTCTCCCGCAACGCCACCACCGCCTCTTCCTGATCGAGCGCAGTATCCCCCGTGCCCCCACTCTCAGTATAAGTCGCCAATGCGTACTTGAGTTCGTGGGCAAGACCCAAATAATCCACCACCAGACCGCCCGGCTTATCCTTAAACACCCGGTTGACACGCGCAATAGCCTGCATCAACCCGTGCCCGCGCATGGGTTTATCGACGTACATCGTATGCAAACTGGGCGCATCAAACCCCGTCAACCACATATCGCGCACCAGCACAATATTCAGTGGATCGGACGCATCGCGGAACCGCTGCGCCAGAACCTCGCGCCGCGGCTTATTGCGAATATGCGGCTGCCAGTCGCCCGGATCGGACGCAGAGCCAGTCATCACAACTTTGATCTTTCCCCTCTCATCATCTTCATCATGCCAGTCCGGACGCAAGCGCACAAGCTCCCGATAAAGGTCAATACATATCCGGCGACTCATACAAACGACCATCGCCTTGCCGTCCATCACCTCAAGGCGTTCCTCAAAATGGGCAACCATATCCTCAGCAAGAAGCCTCAGCCGTTTTTCCGTCCCGACAATAGCCTCTAATTGCGCCCATCTGGTCTTGAGCTTCTCCTTCCGCTCGACCTCCTCACCCTCTGTCGCCTCCTCAAAATCCGGGTCAACCGTCGGTTTCTCCTGCTCGTCCAATGACAGCCTCGCCAGACGGCTCTCGTAGTAAATCGGCACCGTAGCGCCATCCTCTACAGAACGCTGGATATCGTAAACACTGATATAATTGCCAAACACAGCGCGGGTATTCGCATCCTGCAACTCAATAGGTGTCCCTGTAAAACCGACAAAAGAAGCATTGGGCAGGGCATCGCGCATATGCCTCGCGAATCCATCGATAAAATCGTACTGGCTGCGGTGCGCCTCATCGGCAATAACCACAATATTGCGCCGTGCCGAAAGCATCGGATGGGTGTCACCCTTCTCCTCTGGGAAAAACTTCTGAATAGTCGTAAACACCACACCCCCGGACACCACGGACAGTTTTCGACGCAGATCAGCACGATCACTCGCCTGCGTTGGCGTTTGACGCAACAAATCCCGACAACGAGAAAACGTACCAAAAAGCTGATCGTCGAGATCATTGCGATCCGTCAAAACCACAATCGTCGGATTCTCCATCACCGGATCCCGAACAATAGCCCCGGCATAAAAAGCCATCGTCAAACTCTTACCCGACCCCTGCGTATGCCACACCACCCCAATACGCCGATCACCTGGCGCACCCCCCGGCTGCTTGCCCGACTCATAGCGTCCACCCCCTTCGGCAACCCCACGCCCCGCCTGCTGCAATTCCACCGCACGCCGCGTCTCACCCACAGCCACCCGCACCGCGTGAAACTGATGGTACCCCGCCATCTTCTTCACCAGCACACCGCTGCCATCATCCTCAAAAACAACAAAATCGCGCACCAGAAAAAGAAAACGCCCGAGATCGCAGACACCTTCGAGCATCACCTGCAATTCGGGCATATTGGAATCAGCCACATCCTCACCAGAAATCGTACGCCAAGGCTTGAACCACTCGCGCCCCGCAGTCAACGTCCCAACCCGCGCCTCCATCCCATCCGAAACCATCAAAGCCGCATTCATGGCAAACAGAGATGGCAACTCCGCCTTATACGTCTGAATCTGCTGCCACGCCGTCCATATCGTGGCATCCTCATCCACCGGATTCTTAAGCTCGATAATACCCAGAGGCAAACCATTCACGAACAGCACAACATCCGGACGTCGGGTATTCTTATTCTCAGTAACAGTAAATTGATTGACCGCGAGCCAGTCATTATTGGAGGGATCGTCAAAATCAATAACCTTCACCTGCGCCCCACGCACACCCCCACCCGCATCCCGGTACTCCACCGTAACACCATCTACCACCAAAAGATGAAAAACGCGATTGCGAAACGCCAGCGATGTACCTTCGAGCCGGGTCAGCTTGCGAAAAGCATCATCCAGCGCACCCATAGGGAGATCAGAATTGAGCCGAGCAAGCGCATCGCGCAACCGCCGCGCCAGAACCACATCACCATAATCCGCTCGCTCTGCACCCGGCGTATCAGGCGCAATATCGGGACCATGGGCAACACTCCAGCCGAGACTCTCCAGATAAGCGAGCGCAGCGTCCTCGACAACGGATTCGGTAAAGGTGGTCATTGAGATTTTCCATTGCTCATGCCGCAAGCTCCTCCCGCACATCCTCTCGCTCGCTCCACATCACCGGTCTCACATCATAGTTTTGTAGCGCGTCCACCACAGACAGCGATACCTTCTGCTCCGAGTCATTTAGCAATGCATAAGCACGCGATTCAGGTGTGCGAACCTCCCTGGTATCGTTCCATGAGTGAATTACTACCTGTGCATTGGTGCGATTCGGCCGATTGACTGTCTTGAGGATACGCTCCGGTTGCTGCCGTGACTTGGGAATCACAAAATCGAACAGATGATCGTATCCGGTCTTTCCGGTAAACTTCACCTTGGGTGTATGTCGAATATCATGCAAATCCAGCCAAGCAACAACATCCTCGTAGAACAGTGGCAGCATCCTAGGCATCGCCAAATAGAACATATCATTAACGGCAAGCATCGCCTGCAAAAGGTTGTGTTTGCGTGAGGCAAAACTCTCTGCCGAAGCCTGGACCTGCAACTCATTGCCATCCTTCTTTACACCAAAACCATTGAGCGTCATCTGGAGGAGTTCTTGGTTCTTGTGGTTCTCGAGCTTGCAACCGCTTTGCTTCAAATCATCTATAATGTACCCGTCGTCTGTCAACAAGAATCCCCCACTGGTCTTCTTGACGTATATCTGTAAATAGTCGTTGTGATGATCTAGATAGGGCGTTGTGATTTCGACCCACTGGTCAATTTGGTGCAGTACCGTCTTGTCCTTGAGCCAGACATGATATTCATCGATCAGATTCTGAATGTCCTGAATCATGTGAAAAGCCCCCGATCGATATAGGGTGGTTGCGTGATGTTGCAATACCGCAGAAAGTCTTCAAACGCCATCCACACATCGTCAGTTGTGCGGAACTGATCTGCTGGAACAGGTATAGCCCACTTGTCACCATAGCCTTCGCGGTAAATGTGAAGATGTGGCGCAGGTATATCTTCACCATCCGGATTGCGATGTGGAGCACCAGCCAGATCGAGACGGACGAGCACAATGACCTTGCGCCCCCGCGTCTGCATCGTGACCTTTTGCAAATTGATACGCCCGCGGTTCAGATCAAGCAGGAACCGCTCTCGCTTGTCAGCGGACTGAAGCGGCAGAACTTTGGACTCTCCCCCCATCGGAAAGTCTGCCCGTTCCTCCGTTACCCGGTGTTTTTCCATCGCGATTAAAGCTTCTGCTTCTGCTTGCGTAAGAAGCTGTTTTAAAAATGCATTATTTAAGCGAGTCTGTTGATTAAGAGGTAAATCATACCGATGTGAATAAAGGCTTCACTGCTGTCTGTTTGGGCTTCATAATCCTTTGATAATCGGCGAAAATTGAATAGCCAAGCAA
>JAJEDY010000017.1 GCA_022821275.1 Candidatus Latescibacterota bacterium
TCCTTGTTTCAGTGGATTGATGATAAAACTGGCATACAAAAAGCCTGTAAGGTGCGATCCTATAACGGGTTACTCGTCCATATCTTTGGACGAATAGCCGCTGCTTGCTTCTTAATCGCTTTTTACTCTTGATTCGCGTTCCTATCTAAGAGTAGAACTCGCTACATATATCTTAAAGGAGCAGGGAGCGAATGCAACTGTAGGGCAAGTGGACATGTTAGGCGACTTTCGTAGTAACCCATTTCTCAGCAGCAACTTATTCGAGATTCGGTGCTGCATCGCTCTGGCTGATTCCCTTCGCCGTCATGAATCGCGGTCGATTGAGGACGTTGAAGCTCCTCGAGTGCAGGGCCGACATGTTCGTGACATACGCCTCGCCCGGATCTCCTGTCAGTTCTACGACACGCAGAGGATGACCGAAAACGTCGGTGGATTTCTCCATGAATCGTTGCCTGCGATCCTCGGAGTCCCTTTTATGAGTTAGATTTCGCAGCCAGGTGTGAGAGGCAAAGAACCTTTGCTTTATGTGCTTGACCTTCAGGTCAAGCTGCTGCGGGGTGAGTTCGCTGTAGAACTTGCACACAACGTGGTGTGAACCCTCAACCAGAACCGTGCCTCCTCCTTCCGGATCGACCTTACTCAGAAAGCAGAAAATGAAGATGTCGCGGAGCTGGTCAACATTGCGAAGCGGGTTTCCGTGCCAGTGCCAGTCGGTTGCGATGTCCCAACTTTCTCGCTGCTGGGGGAAGGTGTACAGCACAATGCCGCGATCTTTCGGGGGATGCCACCGTCCCTGACCGAGCAACTGATCTACCACTGCTGCAAATTCTGCGGTCATGGCTTCTCGAAAGATGCGAGAGTTTCTCACGGATCGGCTGACTCCTCCCGGGTATTTTCGCCAGGTCGCAGGATCATCCCGCAATACGCCCTCTCTCTCCAGCCGACGCCAGATCGTTGATTCCATCTCTGCGGCGTCTTCGGCCGAAAAGGCGCGCACTTTGACGTAGCCTCGGGTGCGGAGTTGCTCAAGGTCTTGTTTGTTCAGTAGTCTGTCAGTCAGCATGGAATTGCCTTTCTACATCGGTGAATAAAATGAATTCGCCACGGATGTCAATCAGACACGAAGTTGGCAGAGGGTGTGGGGATGGTGTACAACTTCGACAGAAGTTCATCGAACCCATATACGAGATATCCTGCAGGATACCCGTAGCCCTCGGTTTGGAAGCCCTCGGGGCCAGTACCACTGGCTCTCACCCCCTGCTCAATAATACGACGATACCATAAAATGGAATGTTTCGGATGGGATAGGGGAGACGACACCTTTGACGTAGCCGCCATTTGCCTACCGGAATTCGGACGCTCCCACCTCGCTCGCCAAGGGCGTCAATCGCCTCCTGAATCCCCGAGGTAGCCGAATCCCTGATCGAGAAATATTTCAAGGGATGGCCAGCCTCCCAGAATCTCATCTTTGACCGAGCCAAACAGATCGCGTTCGTCGTATCGCTGTTGCATTGCGTTGTCCTTGAAAAGGTGGTCAGTCGGGTCCTTCTTTTCGCCATTTGCGTTTGGGCGGCAAGGGGAGAAGCTGTTGCCATTGCGCTTCGGTGACATTTATTGGATATTGCCGGTGCGTATGAACTGCTGGCGCAGTTGTACCCCGCTCCATCTTTGTCCTTTCCTTTCAGGGTTATATAACCTGAATTTGGACAGATGAATATGCTTTTTCAACGCTTTTTTGACTCCCAATACTTTTAAAACAGCTTCTAAGGATGTTTTCACATGCCCAATATAGACTTTCCAATCCATAATCAGACACTGGTGCAGAAACTCTATCTGGCACACGCTGACTATTTGCAGGAGTACTGTAGATATGATATAGAAATTACTGGAAGAGCTTTCAACCAGAGAGGCAACAATCGCGCATTCTTTGTTCATAAACTCAGTATGAAGAATAGGATCATCCTGATGGGAGATGAAACGCCTGAGCTAATCAGCGAACTGATTGAATGGTACGATAAATATGATGCAGAAGCTTGCAATATAGAGATCAATCCTTCAAATCTCTATGTATCCGCCCAACAAGAATATCCTCCGAAGTTGACTGATTTTCTCATCCAAAGAGGTTTCTTTGCTAGCTCCTTTAGAACGGTATGGGTTTGCGCACCGGAAGTCTCAAAAATGGAAACTCCTCCTGACATCACGATTAAGCGATTCGAATCAGACGAAATAGACGCATTTATCGAAGACTTGAATGTCGCTGAAAAAATAGAAGATAAAGAACGTGCAAAGGCCAGAGAAGATGAAATACGAAGGGATGAGGGGAGCAACGATTGGATTCACTACATCGCTTATGTAGACAAAATTCCCAGTGCTACAGCCACCCTCTTTATAACTGAAGATGTCGGTTATCTTGCTTGGGGATATACGCGACCAGAGGCTCGTAATCAGGGTCTTCACGGGTATCTTATCAATGAAAGAGTAAATGACTCTGCACTACGAGGATGTTCTTTATCATTTTCCGTCACCAATTTCAATGACCAAAGTTCAATGAATTTACAGAGACTTGGATTTCGGTTAGCATACAACTACATTAGATTTGTGAAGAAACTTAATTAAATCTTCACATTGGCATAAAAATTGACGATGTTCCCATCCGGGTCACGAAACCAAACGGATCGGCGCCCCCACGGTTGGGTTGTAGGCGGTTTAACAATCTCAACATTCAGGGCCTTTAAACGCTCAAATTCATGGTCAACGTCTTCTACTTCAAACTCGATCGTATAGCTACCATATCCAGTCCCCTTCAAGTATCCAGGAGCCATCTTCTCCATGCGTTCTGAGGAGAAGATGGACAAAACGGCACCCTCTGTTGGAATGATTTCAAATACATTCCCATCTTCAGGTTCAAGTTTTAGGATTTCTCTGTAGAAAGCGCATAATCTGTCCACATTCTGTGTTATAATACAAATACCATTGAACCGCATGATGAATCTCCAGAAGTCTCAGAGTGAAATTCTTTTGGACTACGCAGGACGCGTCTAGCTGCCAGCTCTTTTTGCCCCTGTCATATATCGTCTGAATTCGCCACTGATGTCAAGCAGACACGAAGTTGGCAGAGGGTGTGGGGATCGAACCCATATACGAGATATCCCGCAGGATACCCGTAGCCCTCGGTTTGGAAGCCCTCGGGGCCAGTACCACTGGCTCTCACCCCCTGCTCAATAATACGACGCTATCATAAAATGGAATGTTTCGGATGGGATAGGGAAGACGATACAGTCACGGTTCTTTGTCTTCGATACGAACAACAGACGGAATCATCCGAGCAGATGTTCCGAGAACGAGGGTCAGCACTCCTGCTGCTAAAAACCACGGCTGTGGTCCAAATACATCCGTTACAGGACCTATTACGATGAGACCGAGCATTGTTGTAGATTGGACAGAACTATGAAGCGCGCCAAATACGCGGCCTTGTAGATGGGGATCGACATTGGCCTGAAGGAGCGCCCGGAGAGGCGCGTTAATTAGCGAGCTACCGACGCCGCTTACAGCTATGCCTGTGATGGCTAAAGCAAGGCGGGTATGAGGGGCTATACCTACGAGTATTGTTCCAATGCCATACACGATCCAGCCGAAGATCGTCGTCATGATTCGGCGTCGGAAGCCTCCCCATGCCCCGACCAGAAGACCTCCCAGGACAATGCCCATTCCCCAGGCAGAATTAAACCAGCCGAGTTCGGTTGCACCTCCATTGAAGTGATTTGTTATCAAGAGGGGAGAGATGGTCATCTTCGTGTTCCCAAATATGTTTAATACGGCAGCAATCAAGAGTACATTCCGAAGACCATGCCATCTCCACAAATAACGAAATCCTTCCTGCATATCAGCCCAGATCCCGTCCGCCTGGCTTCGCTTCTCCTCCATCCTTTTGGGCTGTGGAATCATAATGAAGATGAGGGGGACAATAGCAAGCATCGCCGTCAAAACATCGATGGCCAATATGAGATGCATTTCGAACACGGCCAATGCCAGTGCTCCAAGGGGAGGCCCTCCCATGCTGAGTGCTCCATGCAGGGTTTGGTTCGTCCCCTGAATCCTGGCCAGATGTTTTTCGGGCACCATCAGAGGCGTGGAAGTTATCATTGCCAGGCCCTGGAATGCACGGCCAATACTCGCCAGGAAGTTTACTGCGTAGATATGCCAGATCTCGATAATGTCCATCCAGAAAAGACCAGCAAGACCGGCCATGGCTATCGCAACAAGTGCAAATCCGAGTTTATCGAGGACCCGGATGGCACCCGTATTATTGGAGGCTGTCACAGCCGAAATCCTGTACAGGTCCAAATGCTCAAATCCAAATCGAAGGATTACCAGTGCGGCATCTGTGCAGTACCCCTTACGTCTGTCCCTCCTGCGGGCAATGCCAGCACCGAGGCTGGCGGTGCGATTTCTCAAGTCGATTTCCGACAACTGAATATCGCCAAGGAGATTTCCATCTGGACTGAAGATGCCCAGGTAAATTTGAGTCTTTCCTTGTTGCTCCTGGATTTCCTCGAACCATTTGTCCGAACCCTCGATTGAATGACCAGGTCTGACTGGTTCCGTCGGAATTGGCTCCTCGAGTTCATAATGTTCCCAAAGGGTGCGGCAATGCTCGCGTTCCATAGTTCTTAAAACCACTTTTTCACCACGTAATTCGATCATAAGAGGTAACCTCGTGATTTATCAGATAAATTGGAGTCGCTCACAGTCTCTTTTCAAAAAAAATCACATTAAATCCAGATAGCCTTTGTCGTTCAATTTCACAATATCCGTTTTTTTCATATAAATAGATATGTCTCTTCAATCGTATGAAGGTCATTGTCTTGTGCGCCGCTACCAACATTTGCGCCAACCTGATCCAGTGCTAAGTTGTGTAGATTCCAAACTTCATTGTGGTCAGAAGCCCGATAACGACGAATTTTCAACATAAATATCTCCTTGAGTGTGTGCTATCGTTGCGTTTCAGGCTTTTGATGTTTGTTGGGCTTCGCACGCTTGTTTCCAGACATGATGTTCTGCCATCATCTTCTCAACTTTTTCAGGGGCGGTGGCGCGCAGATCGCGTTGTTCTTCGGGATCGGTGCTCAGGTCGAACAGGCCGTCTGGTTTGCCGTTTGTGGCGTGGAGTTTCAGATTGCCCTCACGGATCGCGGCCTCTGTCCTGTACGTCCAGTGCAGCGTGCGGTCCAGGGGCTGCTCTTTGCCTTCGAAAAGAGGCCATGCATTTTGGGCATCGATGACGCGGTCGTCGGGCACAGGTGCACCGGCGAGAGCGGCGAATGTCGCGTAGAGATCATAGTGTACCCAGGGGGTGTTGGTTTTTGTATTTGGAGCGATTTTTCCGGGCCAGACCGCGTTGCAGATTACTCTTAGCGAACGCTCCCAAAGGGTTCGACCATAGCCATTGGTCCGGCTGCCTCCCTGATCGCTCAGGAATACGATGAGCGTATTCTCCGCAATACCGGCATGGTGTACCGCATCCAGCACGCGCCCCACGCACAGGTCCAGGTATTCGACCATATACTGGTAGTTTATCAATGGATCATCGCTGTGATAGTATCCGGGTGGGGCCTGGTAGGGACCGTGTGGGGCATAAAAGGCGAGATTCAGGTAGAAGGGGTCTGGCTCTTGGGATTGGCGGTTGATAAATTTGATTGCTTCATCCGTAAACAGGGTATCGAAGTAACCCTCATCCGCTATGGGTTCCAGACCGCGAAAAAAGTGGCTTTTCATGTCGCGGTTGTAAAGGTGGGTGTAGTAGTCGGCATGGCCGGCGTTGCTGCCGTAAAATTCATGAAAGCCGTGGTGTAGGGGGTTGAATGTCGCAGCGTATCCCAGATTCCATTTTCCAAACAGCCCTGTTGTGTATCCGGCATTGTGCAAAAGCCTGGCTATAGAGACTTCCTGGAGCGAGAGTCCGGATTCCGGATCATCTGGACGTGTCTGTGAGTTGATGCCAACCCGATACGGATGCCTGCCCGTGTTCCAGGCGCAACGCGCTGGTGAACACAGTGGGGTTGCGATCAGGCAGTTGTTGAATACAACACCCTCGCTCGCCATTGTGTTCAATCTGGGCGTTTCGAATATTCCTTCGCCATAATAATCGACGGCTTCGCGACCGAGGTTGTCGGCGACCATGAAGATGATATTGGGATGATTTTTCATTGGTGTTTCCTTAACAGATTGAAAAGTATAAACTTATGGTTGGGCAGGAATCCAGGGACAATATCAGTTCTGAGGATCAGGATGGCTCGCCTGGGCCAGTTCGCGCAGTACATCGACCGCGAAGAGGACGTCCTCTCTCCGACAGTCGAACTGCCCGACCTGGAAGCGAATGACGAACTGTCCTTCATGGATCGTCTGCGTCAGGTAGATTCGGCCGTCATCGTTGACCGCGCGGAGCAGGCGTTCGGTGGCGTCGTCGGCGTTTTCACCGTCGGGGGCGTACTGGAACGTGAAGAGCGAAAGGTGGCAGTCCGTTGTCAGGCGAAAGCCGTCCAGCGATGCGATCGCGGCGGCGGCCTCCTCAGCCCAGGCAATATGGTTCCGGATGCGTTGTCGGAGGTCTTCGAGACCGTGGGCACGGAGCAGGAACCAGAGCTTGAGGGCGCGGAATCGGCGCCCCAGGGGGATCGTCCATTCGCTGTAATTGGTGATTTCGGTTTGGCCGAGGGTCTGGAGGTAATCCGGACGGATACCGAGGGTGCGAACCTGTGGTTCCGGGTCCGCGAGAAACTGGATCGAACAGTCGAATTGTGCACCGAGCCACTTGTGGGGATTGAAGGCGATGCTGTCGGCTTCCTCGACCCCCGCCCACAACTCGCGTAGCTCGGGACAAATCATCGCAGAACCGGCCCACGCGGCGTCGATGTGGACGTAGAGATCGTGCTCGCGTGCCACTTCAATGGTCTGGTGTACATGGTCGGATGCGCCAATCGACGTACCTCCAACACAGAGGACGATACCGGCCGGGAGGAAACCCGCGGCACGATCTGCGTCAATTGCCCGGCGGAGCGCTTCCGGGTCGAGCGCCCAGGAATCATTGGTCGGGACTTTGACCAGATTTCGTTGGCCGATACCGGCGATGTGAATCGCCTTGTCAACCGACGAGTGGGTCTCCGGCGAGGCGTAGATCCGGAGTTGTTTCTCTCCCGCTATTCCAGAATCGATGCCTCGCCAGCCAAGTGCGCGCTCGCGCATCGTCAGTACGGCGCAGACATTTGCCGATGTTGCCGTATCCTGGATAACCCCCTGGAATCCTTCTGGTAGCCCGAGTGCCTGGCGCATCCAATCGACCATCCGGGTCTCGATTTCCGTAGCTGCGGGTGAGGTCTGCCAGAGCATGCACTGGGCCGCCATGACCGCCGTCAAATTCTCGGCGATCATCGAAACCGGCGCAGCGTTGGCGCTGAAGTACGCAAAAAAGCGCCGGTGTTGCCAATGCGTCATGCCGTCGGGCACGATGCGCTCGAAGTCGGCGAAGATCGTCTCCATGCTTACCGGCTCTTCCGGTGGCGATAGAGGCAGCATCGCTGCGATCTCGCCCGGTGCGGTCTGCGCCCGAACGGGTCGGTCTTCGAGCGTGGCCAGGTATTCGGCGCCCCACCGTGCGGCTCGTTCAGCCCATTGAAGGTAGTCTTCTCGTTTCAATGCATTGTGTCCAGGTTTTAGAGATTCAGTTCTTCAAAGGTAGTCGCTGACGTCCATTTCTGGATACGCGTTTTTTATCAGTTCAACGGAGGTGGGGGTGTACATTGCGTCACCGGGTTTTGGCCAGCCGAAGAGACTGCGAACCCTCGATGTCGTTTTTCCCAAAAAGGGTTTCAAGCGCCGAATCGCCTCACCTTCCCTTTTTCCGGTCGATGTCCATGGCATGGTGTCTCTGCGTCCTATTGAGAAGAAAATGACCGCACGCTGTTTGTCCTTGTCTGCAAAGGGTTGTGCTGCGTGTGGCGTGTGTCCACTGTAGAAGAGAACGCTGCCAGCTTTTCCGGTGATTGAGACGGGTTCCTGCGCGTGAAGAATTTTGCGGATATCGGCAAAGCGGTAAGCGTGAGGCACCTTGCGGATGTCGCCAAAGCCCAGGCCGTCGTCCTCAATCACACGCAAGATATCGCCCATTTTGTCGTGTACTCCTGGGACCAACCGAACAGGCGCGCAATCTTTGTCAATATCGTCCAGAAAGACCCAGGCTTGAATATGGCCATACCGCTGCCAATCCGGGTGGGGGGGAATAAAGGGTTTGGCCCAATCCAGGTGAAATTCGATTTCTGGCTTCGTTGGCGCCTTTCTATCTATTCTGCCGTTTCGGATATAGACGTAACCGTGATGGTAGTGTATATCAGGCGTATCCAGAAGCTGTTCCAGAGCATCCAGAAAAGGATCGTGTTCCAGGACCTGGTCAACGATCTCTACTCCTGTTGGAATGTCACAGAATTCCGCTCGGGGGCCAGCAAAACCGAGACCTGCTCCGGGCAGTCTCAGCTCATTCTCAAGGTCGGGATTGGCTTTCAATTCGGCAATGAACTCCGCAAAAGACTTTCCACCATAAGCATTTTGTTCCGCAGCCTCAAGTACCGCTGACAATTGGCTGGTCGAGAACAGGTCCGGGACTGTGACGTAACCCTCTTGTAAGTAAAATTCATACTGCTCTTGTGTCAGCATTTTCATTTTCCTTTAATAAATCGCCTAAATTTCATCGTCGTCCAGAGCGCGCTGTCCTTCAAACGGTCCCCATTGAATACGCCCTCTGGTTCTTCTATCGCTCTTGTAAATCTCTGGGTCATAATTCGGGTTTTCCTTGGGGAATCGCGCCCCGACCTGTTCGAGATAGCGCATCATCTCATCGTAGAGTTTCCGATGTGTTTCCGGATTTTGCTTTGCAATATTGGTAACCTCGCCAATGTCGCCAGAAAGGTCGAACAACATCGGAATATCCGGTCGTTCGTAAAAATGGATCACTTTGGACGAACCAGAAATAATGACCGAATGCGGCACAGAGTTCCGATAATGAGGATAATGGAAATAGAGATAGCGATTCAGAAAGGCCTCGTCTGGTTCTTTTCCTGCCATGTAATCCGCGAGGCTGACACCGTCGATATTCTGCAATTTTTCCGAGTCGCCACCAGCCCAATCGACGATGGTGGGTAAGAAATCATAGTTGATCACATTGCCGGTAAAAGCTGAGTTAGGTTTGATCCCGGGACCTTTGACAATCATAGGCACCCGGATGCCTCCATCCCACAACCACCACTTTGTTGCGTGTAATGGTTGCTTGTAGTCGGGTATGATTTCGACTTCTTCGTGTCGGTAGCCATTGTCACCCACTACGATGACATAGGTGTTATCCGCAATTCCCAGTTCCTCTAACTTGTCGAGCACTGCGCCGATCCGACCATCCAGATCCTCACCCATGCCCAACCAGATTGCGGGGTCGTCCCCCCGGTTGACTGTGTCGGGATGTTTATTGTTTTTCTTATACCACTCCTGCACCAGGGGGTGATTCACATATTTTTCACGCGTTTTATCCAGGCATTCATAACCCGCATGCATGGCATAATGAGAGATCTGAAGGTAAAAGGGATTGCTTTTTTCTACCTGTTCTTCCATGAAGCCAATTGCCTTTTCGGTAATGCTGAACATCAACTTGGGATCGGCCATATCTTTGGGTAGTCGCCTGGGCGTCCGCTCGCCTCTCTCCAGTCCGTACTTCAGGGTATTGCCGGGATTATTATCGGTAGCACCATCGTGTAATACGTAGCCCGCCTTTGCAGGATCGCCCCTCATGTGCCATTTGCCAATGTGGGCGCTGACATAACCCAGTGGCTTGAGCGCCCTGGGAATGGTGACTGCGTCTTCGTCGAGTTCTCGGTCGGACACGTTCGGGACCAGTGGGAAACTCTGATATTCCCTTTTCGTGTCGTAGTAGGGCTCTCTTGACCCCAGATATACCGTGAAACCACTGTGTGGTGCAGACTGTCCCGTCTGTACGCACACACGGGCAGGTGCACACTGCGGCGATCCGTAGGCATTGCCCAACTTCATTCCCTCATTTGCCAGTTTTTGGATGTTCGGCATTTGCAAGACCGGCATGAGGGAATTCTCCATGGTGTCATCCATGGCAACCGGTGATCCGTTCCAGGCCCAGTCGTCTATATAAAACATGACAATGTTGGGCCTGGATTGTGCCTGAGACCCCGTTTGTGTGTTGGATTTGGCCTGTGCGGCCTGACTGCGAATGGCGAAGGTCCCAATCACAATCGCAATCCATAGGATGAGTTTGATAAAAAGGATCATATATTCCTCCTGTTGGACATCAGTTGTTGCTTCTCCAAACAATTTTTCTTTTTTCTCCTTCTCGGAACACGACCAGTTTTCTGGATGCAGTGATTCCGAATTTATAAGTACCCGGGGCGGACACCTTTCTGGATTTCCAGAGTGCCACTTCCGGATGTTCGGGCGTACCGCGATAGGTCACCAATTGCCCCTTTGCGAAAGCGGCGTAATGAAGACCGCCGTCGGGGTCCTTCGACCGGGACCGCCAAATCGCGTCTCCACTTCTGCCAGGAGCACCTCGACGAAGGATCAGCTTTCCATTGTCATGCATTCTCAAATAGCATTCCAGGCGGGGGAATACGCGGACATCCCCGATCATAAACCTTTCACCTTCATTCAGAATTACTTGATGTATCTCATCCCGCCAGTTTGTCGCGCTGTTTTTCGATACATCGCCTATGGCAATCTGAATTTCACTCCGATTGAATATACCGGTTTTATCCTCTGCCACAGCCTCCAGATGATATATCCCAGGCTTTAGTGCTTTCAGAAGTTCATCACTTGAATCGCTCCAAACCTGCGGTTGGGTTGCAGTGAGAAGCAGGCCGTTGAGATAAAGCTTCACCTCCCGAATGCCATCTCCATCGGTCGCGTTCACCTCCACCCGGAGCGCAGTTCCCGCCGGAAAACGCGCTCCGTCCTTCAGGTTTGTAAACCGGATGTCCGGATAGTCCCCTTCACGCTGTACGGTGATGACTTCTTTTTCTACCTCCGCCAGAGTACGATTCCAGTCCATAAAGTGGGTCCGGGCCATCAATTGCGTTTTGTATTGGGGGGTAAGAATTGAGGCATACGTCTTCCACTCATCCACTGCATCCTTAAAATGGGACACCGCTTGATCTATATATTGCTTGTCATGGCGATCACCCTCGCGAAATACCGCCAGTTTGGTTGCTCCGCGCATTTTGTCGGCATAATAGCGGCCGAGATAGGCCATGCTTTCAATATCGTTCAGCGTTTCCCGCAATTCTATGTTGTCGCCCATCTGTGCCCGCAATGCTGGAAGCGCTTTTAGTGCAGTAGTCGCATATTCGTCCAGATTATCCGCCACCTGTAGCGGTGTGATGCCCGTCAGTTTTTTTTCGGAAAGGAAAGCCTTTGCCCACTCTATTACGGAGTGAATGCCCGATCCACGCATCGGGTCCCTATCAAAATAGTAATCATCCACGGTCAAAAAACCCTGGCGCTGCATACACCCTTCCGGCGCGAAGTTTCCATCGGTGCCAGACCAGACGGATCTGTTAAGTTGAGGGATAATCTCGGAAGTTGACGCCCAGGTATCGTAAAGCAGCCTGGCATCGACACCGGGAAAACGATGCTGCAGGACCGCTTCCCAATAGTCTCGATCGAGTAACGGAGTATAAGATAGCTGTCCCCACAGTCGGAATCGATACCAGTGCTTATCTATCTCCAACCGCCCTGCCATCTCCGGATTCTTAGCAATAAACTCGCGCCCCCAGACATAGCCGTCCGATCCCATATAAAAGCCGGGTGAATGGTCGTGTGGCATCTCTTTAATAAAATCGCGCACGAAATCCGGACCGCCCCAGCGATGCACAAAAATGTCGTCATTGCGCAAGTTGAGCCAGACTTTGAAATTATCCAGCCAGCCATCATTCACGATACGTCTTTCCCACTCCTGCGGCCTTCTCATCGAATATATATGCGCGACCGCATATTTCACACTGGTTTCCAGTACGCCACCCGTATAATTTTTAAAGGCATCTGTGACGTAGGGATGGTCTGTTACGTGTCTGCGAAAAATCAAACGAATTTTGCGATCGGGTTGCTGCGCCAACACATCCATAATGCCTCGACCGTAGGTGTTGAAGATAAAGTTTTCGATCGAATGTTTGCCTTTAATGACATTATCTGCGTTTTCGCCAGCCGTGACACCAATCCCCGCAATCTGCGGGTAGGTCAGCAATGCCTGGCGCACACTCTTTCGCATATAATCGACAGTGACGGGATTGGTCTGATCCTGCGTTATGCCGTGTTTTTCGGTTGCGCCAAAAGTGAAGACATTCCAGTGAAACAGATAAATTTCAATCCCGCGATCCTTCGCGTATTGGAACACCCGCTGCCAATGCGCGATTTTCTCTTCGATAGTGATCTTTTTGACCAGCTTCAGGGTGCCCGGTTTGTCAAAATCTACATCCTGCCACTTGTTTTTAGTGTTCGGATAAATATCGACGCCGATGCGATAGACATCGTCCAGCGCCACTTCGGGATAGTCCTCCAGCTTGATAATCGAAGGAAAGGGATGGGTCGTCCACAGGCTCAGCACGTTGTAGCGATAGCGCGCGAGGTCATCGAGATAGGCTTTCCAGAATTCAAAGTCCCAGACCGTTTCAATATTGTTCTGTGCCGAATCTCCCGTGTCGTCGTAGGACGGGGTGCGCGCATCTAACGGAATATTAAATTTAATCCCGCGTTTTTTCACGAAGGGGGCGTGGTCCTGATTCTCAATCGGAAGGCTGAGGCGCAAGAGGTCGGCTACTTCGAGACCGCCATACATCGCGCCCGTTGCATCTGTACCGGTAATCCGTATCCGGGATCCAACAGTCTGAATTTGAAATGCTTCGGGTAATGTCTCATCCGGCTTAATGGTCAACGAAACCTGAAGGTCCTCTCGCCTCACCTCTTTTAATGCATCGTTTAGTTCCTGCGCCGCGAACACCAACTGCGGGATTGTTGCATCGTATTCGACCGAAGCCGTGAGGCGACCCGGTAGGAGAATGCCAAAAACGAATAACAAATAGAGAAACGAACGGGGTGTCTTTTTCATTCTCACAATCCTCTAATTCTCAAAATAGACATCAGTTTGTCTTCAATTCATCAGCATTATTCCGCAATTTTTGGAACGCTTCGAGAATGAGGTCCATGTTTTCGCGCGGTCCGAGAAGAATGCGGTGCGTGAGATCAAGGGCTTCGGTTTCGTGAATGCGCTCGGCTTCGGGACAATAGACTCTGGTGTAGTCGATGGGATCAGCCCGGTACAATGGGCAGCGGATTGGACAGCCTGTTTCGCCCCATTTGCCGCTGGCAAACATGCTAAATTGATAGAGGGGCTTTGTCGGGCCAATGCCACAGGGTACGCCTTCGGCCTGGAGTGCTTTGCGGAATTGTTCGCGGTGGATGCCTTCAAATTCTTCGGATATAAATTTGAAGTGCCAGCGATAGGGGTTCCAGCGGGTGACGCGCTCGTCTATGTCGAGACCAGTGAGCCCGGGAATAGATTCCATTCCTTTGTGGAGATACTTGAGATTTTCCCACCGAATTTCTGCCTGTTCTTCGAGGCGTGTGAGCGCGATCAGGCCGATGGCCGCTTCAAATTCGCCCAGTCTCAGGGTTGTGGCAGGCCAGGTGAAGTTCAGGCTTTCTTCGCCTCTGTCTCGGCCTGCGTGATGATACCGAAAGGCTTTTTCGTACAGGCTTTCGTCTCTGGTCATCACCACGCCGCCTTCGCCTATGGCGAGTACTTTGCCGGGCATGCAGGAAAAACCAGCAATGTCGGCGTGGGAACCCACGCCTTTGCCTCTCCATTGCCCGCCGTGCGCATGAGAACAGTCACTGACCAGGCCGATGTTGTGTTTGCGGCAGATGTCACCTAAAGCATCTGTATCGCAGGGCATGCCGCCCATATCTACGGCAACCACTGCCCGGGTGCGCGGCGTGATGAGGGCTTCTACGCTTTTGGGATCGATGGTGTAGTTGCGCGGGTCGATGTCGGCAAAGATGGGGATGCCATTGCAAATCATGACGCAGGAAGCAGACGCGATATAAGTTGACGCAGGGACAATGACTTCACAGCCAGCTTCGACGCCGAGGGTGCGCAAGCAGGTTTCGAGTGCTGTGGTGCCTGTGGAGACAGCAAGGGCGTATTTGCTGTTGTGAAATTCTGCAAATGCCTGTTCAAATGCGTAGAGTTTGCTGTCGCCATGGTTGTAATAGTCAAATCCACTGCGCCACCATTTGTGACTGCGAAGGACGCCGACAACAGCGTTCTCTTCGCGTTCATCGTGAACCGGCCAGGGTTGGCGCAGGTCTCTATTGACCGTTTTTGAACCACCGTTGATCGCGAGTTTGGGCATTGAAGCGTTCCTTGTGAGATGAATTATCGTGCAGTTTTGTGAGTAAGGTTTGTGTTTCGTCAATCCAGCGTTCACCTGTGCCGGGAACAACGCAGGCGCGGTTGTATTCGGGTGGGTCGCTGGGGTAGGGGGTAACGCCGTAGCCACCGAAGTTATACGCGCGGCGATTTGGTACATAGCCACATGAACCCTGAGAATAGCCCATGACAATCGTGCGCGCAAAAGGGGATGATGATTGGGTGGATAGGGATAGCTCGATGAAGGGTTCACCCTGCCAAAAGACGAGTGCCAGGTCGTCGCTTATGCGGATGGCGGGGATTTCGATTCGGATGGTTTTTTCGTTTGTGTATCGGTTGGGAAGTGTGTCTTGCCAGCGCTCTCCTTTAAGTGAAAGATTTGTTTCTGGTGTTGCTTGTGTCCAGGCAACAATAGCTTTTCTGGCGAGCGCTTTGCCCATTTCTTCGACCGTATCATAATTGTCTCTGGGTTCCTGAATCGGAAGTATGTTGCCACATGCCCCTTGTAGAAATATTGAGAAGGGTACAGATGTGCGTGCTTCAAAGTGGCGACAGGTTGCGCCGGGATATTCGGCGGTGAAGAGACGATTGGCGGTCATCATGATGACGGGATGAGCGGCAAAGTGGATTGCGGTCGCGATGGGTTGGCCATTGGGTGCGTCGAATCGCAGGACAGTGACTGCGGGGTCAACAGGGCCGTTGGGCAGTTTTTCAGGGTTGCGGTTAAACGATTTAAAGCTTCCGTCGGGCAATATCTCGCGTCTGTTGTAGGCGAGGTCGGTGTTGACAGAGCCAGTTGAGAGAGTGGCGGGTTTAAAATTGGTTATAGACGCGACAGCCACATCGACAACCTGCTTTCTCATGTGAACAATCGCATCATCTTCGGGGCTTCCGCCAAAGTAATAGATACATTCTGGGCCACTGTGATTGTGGGTGCCACACAGGATCAGGTTTTCGGGTGGAAGATCGGATTGTGCGGCAAAAGCATTGCGCATGGCATCGACGTCGATCCACTGAAAGCTCAGGAGATCTGCCGAGCAAATGACGATCGTGGTCGTATCGTCAGATAGTGCCAGCGCTTTGACGTATAATGGGTCATGGATGCCTTCTGCAATGCGAGGTTGCATGGGCGAGCGGTTTACGGGAAATGCACCCATAGCCGATCCCGTAGATGGTGTGATGTCTCGTTGTGCTGTACCAATCTTTATTATATCTGCCAAGGTTCAGATCTCCTGTTTTGAATGTTCAGGAAACCCACACTGTTTTGTATTCGAACCATCTTCCTTCTGTTGAAACGCTACTTAAAGCGTCATCGCATTCCACGGTTGTGTCGGATAATCCACCCACTGTTTTGATCCGCGCTCAAACGCCCACCGATACTCAGCGATTGCGCCTGCTTGTAGTTCTGCAATTCGCGGTGAATGTGCCGGGTCATTTGCCAAATTCACAAACTCATACGGGTCTTCAGCAATGTGATAAAGCTCTGGCCCATAAGGTCCATGAATATATTTCCACTCCTGCGTGCGAATGCTCAGGCTCAAATCTCGCGGATACTGTAACTCCGTAATCGCCACCTCGCGTTCACGACCATCAGCCAGCGACTTCAAACTCATGCCGGGTAAATGCACGGGTATATCCATCCCCGCAAAATCAAATGCTGTAGGTAGTACATCCAACAGATTCACAAGTGAATCGCTCACCAAACCCGTTTGAAATCCCTTTGGCGGTTTTACAATGAATGGAATGCGAATGGCCTGTTCGTAGAGATTGTATTTCGAAAATGCGGTCACGCCTCGCGATCCCAACAGTTCACCGTGGTCAGAAAGAAAAATGATCAGCGTGTCATCGTACAATCCATTGCGGTCCAAAGCGTCTATCACTTGCTGATGACACCGGTCACAGGCCGTGACAAAAGCCATGTAATTTGCAATCGCATCTCGTAGTTCTTCTCGCTCTAATCCGACAAAATTGGGATAGGCATCCCGATCGGGTAAA
This sequence comes from Candidatus Latescibacterota bacterium, assembly GCA_022821275.1. Classification (GTDB taxonomy): domain Bacteria; phylum Latescibacterota; class UBA2968; order UBA2968; family UBA2968; genus VXRD01. The sequence goes on from JAJEDY010000017.1 coordinate 16,484, forward strand.
TTATCCGGCGGTTCAGGTGGTAACGCAACGTCAGCAGGGTCGTATAAATCTGCCAAATTAGCGGGCGTTACATGAGGCGCATGAGGCCCTGACAAACTGCAAATCATGAAAAACGGATTGTCCTTGTTCTCTTCCACAAAGGCAGCAGCCTGTCCGCCAACCCACCAGTCGCGCGTTTGTTCTAACCTCAAGCTGGTCGTAAACCCCTTAAATGCCGCCGCACAATTGTCTCCACCCTGACCAATCCCACGCGCTTCCCGCTCTCCTGTCCCCGTTTCCACCCAATCTCGATGTTCCGCCACAAAATGGCTGTCCATGCGCTCGCCCGTCTCGTGAAACGGCCCTGCCCGATGATCAAATCCGTAATAGTTGTTGCGTTCAATAGCCGCCTGATACGGGATTGTATGCATCTTGCCAAAGGCACCCGTTACAAAACCTGCCTGCCCAAACGCCTTTCCCATTGTCCACTCGGGGATTTGTGCGGGATCTAATAAATGCCGATTGGAATAAATCCCCGACTGAAATGCATATCGCCCGTGCAACATCGAATGGCGACTCGGCAAACACGGCGATACAGCACACGTTGCCTGCGTGAACCGAATGCCGTCCTGAGCCAAACGATCATACGCAGGTGTCTGCAACTTCGGATAACCCGCACATCCGAGAAAGGCATGCGCGTGTTGATCGTTCATTAAAACCACAACATTCATAACCATCCTCCTGAAAGTCGAGCGATCAGTAAATATATCGCACCCGCCTGAACTCACCGAGCATCGGATCCTTCACGCGTTCCATGTGGTCTTGCATACATTGCATCAGCGATTCCTGCAGTGCCTTGTGTGTCTCGAGACCGAAGAGGTTGTGCAGTTCGTGCGGATCGTTTTCGAGATCATAGAGCTCTCCAATATCCGACTGATTAAACACAAACTTGTGCGTTTTGGTACGCACCATACGAGACTTGTGCTCCTGAATCTGACCGTTGAACTGACAATACACGCTGTCACGTCCCGTCGGTTCATCCTCACCCTTCAACAGCGAAAGAATGCTCTGTATGTCGGGTACAATATCGGGTTGTAGCCCGGCGACTTCCAAAAAACTCGGAAACAGGTCCTGCAGATAGACGAATTCGTCGTTCTCCCGGCCTGGTTGTCGGCATTCGGGATGCGCTGCAATTAGAGGCAGGCGAAAACTCTCCTCATCAAAAAAAGGCCCTTTTTCAAACAGCTTGTGTGCCCCCATATTGTCGCCGTGATCGGTGGAAAATACAACAAGTGTGTTTTCCGCCAGGCCGAGCGTTTCCAACTCGGAAAGCATACGCCCCACCAGGTCATCGATCATCGTCATATACCCCCAGTAGCGCGCCGTAATCTCCGCCCATTCGTCCCAGTTGTTGGGGTCAATCCCCCAATAACGAGACACCAGAGTCTGAACATAGGGACGATTCTCCAGCGTATCGCAGAAACTCGGGTCCTCCGGAATTGACTTCGGGTCGTACATCGAGTAATACGGTTCTGGCACGATACACGGACTGTGCGGGCCCCAGAAATTGGTCCAGATAAAAAAGGGATCTTCTTCCTGCGCATACGCCTGCATCAACTCAACCGTTTCCGAGGCGACCATGGCTTCGAAATTGTGCTCAATCGTTCCGGCATGGAGGCCGTGCAATTCCCGATTGCGCTGCCCTGGATTTCCCTGGGCATAGAACGCTTCTATAAGCTCTGGTGGTTCCAGATTCTTCTCGTTCAAATAGTCCAGATAATTCCTCGCAATCTGGGAATCCTGCCGCGCACCGCTCTTGATACCTGGCATATTGATATTGGATGCGGGATAGCCATATCCGGGGAAATCTCGTTTACAGCGAAATCCCCAATCACTCGGATTCTTTTGGTGATCTACATGCCACTTTCCCGCATATCCCAGGTTGTATCCTGCCCGAGGTAGCTCTGTCGCGAAATTGGGAAGCGACTGATCCAGCTGACCACCGTTGGTTTCAACCCCGGTAATATGACCGTACCGACCTGTAAATAGCGCGGCTCGGCCAGGCGCACATGGGATGATAAGCGGAAAAGCATTGTTGAAGCGCACACCCCGGCTTGCCAGGTTGTCAATATGTGGTGTTCTGCACTGGGAGGCACCATAACAACCCAGCAGATCCCAGCGCTGTTGATCCGTAAGAATGAGCAGAATATTCGGTTTTTCTTGCATACTTGTGTCCTCACAATTTTTTCTAACTCGCCATCGCCAGTACCTGGTCTTCATCTATCAGGAATTCTTTCGGTAAATCGAGGGGGTGGCCGTTTTCACACACGGGCAAATAATCCAGATATTTATTTCCAGGACGGATCTCCCGCATCCAGGGCACATCGCGTTTGGCAATAAACGTCCCTGCCAGGCCGATGCGTTGTTTGTCTGAACGGTTTGGCCCGCTGTAGTGCAATGCATTTTGGTGCCACACGAGAATATCTCCGGGTTCCATCTCACAGGCCACCGCATCCTGTTCCGGATTATAGCCGTGATCGCGCGGATCCACTTCCGTGAGCTTATTGCCCTGCCGCTGGTGTGCTATGCGTCCCAGCTTCTGTGAAAAAGGAATCAACTGTAAGCATCCATTCTCTTTTGTCGCCCGATCAATTGCAATCCAAAAATCAAACATCATAGGCTCGTTGGGATCATAGGGGGCCGGGGGCATGCTCCATGCCGCAGAATCCTGATGCCAGGGCGTAATAGAACCGTGTCTGGGTGGTTTTAGAAAGAAACCACCGGCGTTTACACAAAAGTCATCCCGTAAAACAGAGCGCACCAGCCCGACGGTTCGCGGATTTGAAATCATCTTTTTCCAGAGTGTCTCATTGTGATACGCCGGACTATTCAAGCGATAAAATCGGTGCAATGGATTCCCGGCATTCGGCAGGTCCTCTTTCACATGCCCGACTCCTAATTGCTCGTATATGTCGGCGTGTTCGGCTATAAACCGAACGCGCTCTTTGATCACGGGGATATCGTCCTGGTTCAACAATCCCTGAAAGATGAAATATCCCTTGTCCAGCAATTCCCGTTTCCAATTTTTATCGCGTATATCGTCTCTTTTCATAGTAGATTTCCTCTGTTAATGGCCTAATCCGCCAGCCCATCCTGGTTTTCATCGTCTATGCCGGCATAGGGGCTTTCAACGATGGCCTCCCAGGCCACCCGCCGCATGATCCTATCAACCCGTTCGGGGATCCCCTCCGGCGCGTAATCGGCGATGGTTTCCGGACTTCTCCGGTAAAGCATTCCGAAGTACACATATCCCGCCAGTTGCTCAATTCCGCTTGTTCTGGATAGGTGACCGCCGTCTCGATAGATCCCGCGTTTGCCGGCTCGCCCTCGATCTTCATCGATGCAGTCAAATTCTGGCAGTTTCCCATCATGGTACAGCCGGATCATCTTCATGACGGCTTCTCCCGCTGGGATCATGTGAACTTTTCCAGGGTATTTCTCTTTCAAACGGGTGTATAGCAGTTCAGCAATGGTTTTTTGTAGGGATCTGTGATCGGCCTCCAGGCTGGCCATTACCTCATCGGGCTGCTTTTCCTTGTAAGAGGGAAGATGTCGTGGCCATCCGTCCTGGATGTAGAATCTCATTTCGGGATTGTTCTCAAGGCAGAAGTCGATCCACTGTGTGTAATACTCGGGCAGGTCATCGTAATAGCAACCCCAGGTCATGACGTCCCATTCGCCAGTTGCAATCGCGGGCAGCAAAATGGGCGCAGGTGGTGTGTCTTCGTTCCATTTGCCGAATTCCTTGAGCCATATTGCATTGGCGGCGCCTGTCGATCCGCCCCCTCCGTGGACGCGCTGGCGATGGCCCGTGTATCCCGCCGCCCCGGCAATTTCGAGGAGCTTGTTTCGGCCCGGTGCGACCCAGCTATGTCCTGTCATTACGATGCGGAGTCCATTCCCTTTCTCAAAGGATAGGGGACCTCGCTGCGCCGAGCTTTTCCCCATTTCTATGAATTTGGCGAACTCGGCTTTGTCCGGTTTGTGAATCAGGGTCTTTTGAATCCGCGCGCCAGTCCGATTGGGTTGCGTGCTGTTCGGCCCAATTGTTTCGTTCTGATATGCGCGCCATTCCGCTGCTGTAAGGATGCCGTCCTTATTCTTATCCGCCTTTGGATACTGCGCCAGGAATCTCTTGAAGCGCGGATCCGTCTCCGATGTTCTCTGTTGTGCCAAAGCCAGTCCCACAAAACAGCAAAGGCAAAATAAAAAAATGAACCATTTTGTTTTCATCGGCTGCTCCTCCATGTCAGGGGGAATAGACATGACAATATAGCTTCCAATACCGGTCATTCTTTGCGTATTTACTCTATGTTCTCCAAAGCCTGACGGCGGCGACGACGGGCAAGTTGGCGCAGATCCACAACCTCATCTGTCTCATCCACAATTTCACGTCCAATTATCTCTTCAAGCACGTCTTCCAGGGTCACAACACCCGCCAATCCACCGTATTCATCGATCACGACAAACAGATGTTGCCTGCGCTCGAGAAACATGCGCAACACCCGATCCAATGTCAGCGTTTCCACCACAAAGTGCGCGCCTCGCGAGAGACTTTGAATGGGAATATCTTCGCGACCCTCGGCAGCCGACGACAAAATATCCCGACGGTACGCGATCCCAACAACATCTTCGGCATCTTCATCTACTATGGGAATGCGACTATACGATGGAACACCAATTTGCAACACCTCATTTACTTTTTGCTGGGCTTGAAGCGAATAAATGACCGTGCGCGGTGTCATTATTTCCTGAACTGTTTTCTCTTTTAACAATAGAATATTCTGAATGGCACTGCCTTCTTCTGCATTAATGGTTCCCGCATGGCGCCCCATATTTACCAATGCTATGAGTTCCTCTGAAGATACGACATGTTCAACTTTACCATGAGATATTAGCCGCGTCACAAATTGGCACAGCCAGATAATCGGTGCTTGTATCCAGATCAAGACCTGGATGGGATAGGCAATCAAGGACACAAGGTGCCGGGCATAAACCACGCCAACCGTCTTTGGAATAATCTCAGAAAATAAAAGTATCACCAGGGTAAATACCACTGAAAAATGCGGCAACCACGGCTCACCCAGAACTTCTGCAGCTGCCGCTCCAGCAAGGGCGGCGCCACCCGTATGCGCAATTGTGTTAAGGGATAGGATACCCGCAATGGGCACATCCACATTTTCTCTAAACTTTTTCAATAACCGGCCAGAAACACTGCCAGTTTTTGCCAGCGATTCGATATGCCCAATAGGAACTGAATACAATGCCGCTTCAAAAAGTGAACACATAAAAGAAAAGAAAACGGCAAAGCTCATAAAAAAGATCAATTCAAACATTCTGTTACTCCTCTCTGTCTTCTCTGTCTAAGATTTGGCTGCTCTCGTAACAATATAGTTTCCGATACCGGTCATTTCCAGCGATATTTCTCTATGCTGAGGAACATCAAAAAAAGAATGAGACCCTGCGCCGAGAAGTTAAATTACCCAAACCAAATTCCCCTTGCCTGAGAACGAGAGAACCCATTTATTTATTTCTCTTATCCGCAGGCTTGCAACGATTTTAGAAGGTTGCGCCATAATCAGAACATTTTTCAGGAGGAAAGAAATGACTTCCAATCAGGACTGGTGGCCAGATCAATTGGATCTGAAGGGTCTCCGCCAGAATTCTCCCTTGTCCGATCCGATGGACAGGGATTTCAACTACGCTGAGGCAGTTAAAAATCTTGATGTCGATGAGTTGAAGAAGGACATCGAAGAGGTGATGACGACCTCGCAAGATTGGTGGCCCGCCGACTACGGCCACTATGGGCCTCTTTTCATCCGCATGACATGGCACGCCGCGGGCACTTACCGCATCAGTGATGGTCGGGGTGGTGGAGGCTCTGGTCATCAGCGCTTTGCGCCCCTCAATAGCTGGCCCGACAACGGGAATCTGGACAAGGCACGCCGCTTGCTCTGGCCGGTCAAGCAGAAGTACGGCCGAAAGCTCTCCTGGGCCGATTTGATCATCTTCGCCGGCAATTGCGCTCTGGAGTCGATGGGGTTCAAGACCTTTGGTTTCGCCTTCGGGCGCCCGGATGTCTGGGAGGCAGACGAGACGGACTGGGGCTCCGAGACGACGTGGCTCGACGATCAACGCCACGACGCCGACGGCGAGCTTGATGGACCGCTCGGCGCCGACCACATGGGTCTGATTTACGTGAACCCGGAGGGACCGAACGGCAACCCGGACCCGGTCGCTGCAGCACAATACATTCGCCAGACGTTTAAACGCATGGCGATGAATGACGAGGAGACAGTTGCGCTTATTGCTGGCGGACATACTTTTGGCAAAGCCCATGGTGCTGCTGCTGAGGATAATGTCGGTGCCGAACCAGAGGGAGCCGGGATAGAAGAGCAGGGCCTCGGCTGGAAAAACAGCCACGGTTGTGGCAGAGGCGGCGATACGATCACCAGCGGGCTGGAGGGCGCCTGGACCAGTAATCCCGTGAAGTGGGACAACGAGTTCTTCGAGAACCTGCACAACTACGAGTGGGAACTGACGAAAAGCCCTGCTGGTAAATGTCAATATGCGCCTCAGAATGCCGCCGAAGTGGCTACCGTGCCAGACGCGCACGATCCGTCTAAGAAGCACGCCCCTATGATGCTCACTACGGATTTGTCACTGAGAATGGCCCCGGACTATGCGACTATCGCAAAGCGCTTCCTCGAAAACCCGGCGGAATTTGAAGACGCCTTCGCCAGAGCATGGTACAAGCTGCTCCATCGCGACATGGGCCCCCGCAGTCGGTATATCGGCCCTCTGGTTCCCGAAGAGCCGCTGTTGTGGCAAGACCCGGTTCCCGATGTGGATCACGAGTTGATCGAGGAGCAGGATATCGCCGATCTCAAGGCGAAGGTCCTCGCCTCGGGAATGTCCGTTTCCCAACTGGTTTCGACCGCATGGGCGTCGGCGTCATCGTACCGCGGCACCGACAAGCGCGGTGGGGCGAACGGTGCGCGCGTCCGCTTCGCGCCGCAGAAGGACTGGGAAGTAAACGATCCTGCGGCGCTCGGTGGGGTTCTGCAGACGCTGGAGCAGATCCAGGCAGAGTTCAATAGCTCGCAGAATGGCGGAAAGCGGGTCTCTCTCGCTGATCTGATCGTTTTGGCCGGGTGCGCAGGCGTCGAGCAGGCTGCTCAGAACGCCGGTCATGACGTACAGGTTCCCTTTGCACCGGGTCGTACGGATGCGGCAGAGGAGTGGACCGACGCGGAGTCCTTCGACGTGCTCGAACTCACTGCAGACGGGTTCCGCAACTATCTCCAGGCAGGGCAGGAAGGTACGCCGGAGGAACTGCTGGTGGAGCGGGCATACATGCTAACGCTCACCGCTCCCGAGATGGCGGTGCTCGTTGGTGGCATGCGCGTCTTGAATGCGAACACCGGGCAGTCTGAGCACGGCGTGTTCACCGATCGGCCAGGGACGTTGACCAATGATTTCTTCGTGAATCTGCTCGACTTGAACACCGAGTGGACCTCCGCATCGCAGGACGTGTTTGAGGGGCGCGATTCTCAGACCGGTGATCTCAAGTGGACCGGCACCAGGGTAGATCTGGCATTCGGTTCAAACTCCGAGCTTCGAGCCATTGCGGAAGTCTATGGCTGTGACGATGCGCAGGAAGTGTTCGTGCGCGACTTCGTAGATGCGTGGGACAAGGTGATGAATCTCGATCGCTTCGACCTATCGTAATCTCATAGGCCATCTGGTCGTGCAGGGGAGGACACTGAATGCAGGTGTCCTCCCCTTATGTCTTGTTGAGAAATTGAGTCGTATCTTTTGACCAATCAGCCAGCAATCGCTGGCTCATAACCTGAGGACACATTATGCAAGTGGGAATTATGTCAGGTCAAATCGCTCGACCGACCCTGGAGGAATCACTCGACGCCATACTCGGGCACGATATCAGGCATCTTCAATTCAATTTGGGATCCCTCAATATGGAGGGTTCACTATCTGATAAACTCGCAAAGGCACCCGTGGTTCGGGCGGAGATCGAAAAGCGCGGCATGGTCATCGCTGCCCTCGCTGGCACGGTGAATATGGTTCATCCCGATGAAGAAAAACGGCAGGAAGCGATCGAGCATCTCAAATTGCTTATCCCGGCGTGTGCCCCGATGGGTACCTCGGTGATTGCCACCTGTACCGGATCGCGCGATTCGGAGAGCATGTGGCACTGGCACCCGGATAACGATACAGAAGAAGCCTGGCAGGTGCTACGCAATACCCTGGAACAGGTACTGCCGGTTGCCGAAGCGGCTGGCGTGATCCTTGCGTTTGAGCCAGAGATAAACAACGTCGCCAGCACAGTGCATAAGAGTCGGCAACTGATCGACGAAATGGGTTCACCTAACCTGAAAGTCGTGATGGATGCCGCCAACATTTTTGGCAAAGATGACCTGCCTCGCATGAAAGAGGTATTAGACGAGGCTTTCGAGCTTTTGGGCGACCACATTGCCATGGCCCATGGTAAAGATCTGGATCGCGGTGGTGATGCAGGCCATCTCGCCGCTGGTACCGGCAAGCTTGATTACGCCCATTATGTATCGTTACTCTGTAGGCTTCCCTTCGACGTGTCGGTCATTCTGCATGGCCTTTCCGAAGACCAGGTGGATGAAAGTGTTGCGATGCTCCGGCGTCACGCTGCAGCACACCAGTAAGAAATGAACGATATGAAAGCCAAAGTCGCTATCCTGGGGTGCGGGAATCCGTCGCAAAAATGGCATCTGCCGACAATGCACACCCTCGCCAAACATGGCGAACTCGATTTTGTCGCGCTCTGCGACATGAATGAGCCGTTAGCAAAACAAACCGGAGAAGCCTATGGTGTTCCGTGGTACACCAGTGTCGAGCAGATGCTGGAAAAGCATCCGGATATCATGGCCGTGGATGTCATTGTAGGCGATCCCTTTCACCATGTGCTTGGCAGGCTGATCGCAGAGCACGGCAAACACGTCATGGTGGAAAAGCCGATGGCGCTGACCTTGCCCTGTTGCGACATCATCATCGATGCTTGCCGTCGTAATGGCGTGCATTTTGAGGTGGCAGAAAATTACTTTCGCATGCCGAAGCAGCGGATGATCATCAAGCTCATCGAAGAGGGGATTCTGGGCGATATCGTTCGCGTGTATTTCGTTGAGCCTAAACGGCAGGATCCATTTGAGCCGACGGTTACGCACAGCGGTTTGGGCAGACCCATCTCTGGCTTTAGTCGCACTTCTGGCATGTGCATGGATATGGGGGCACATCGGTTGTCGCAGTTGCGGTTGTACGCGCAAAGCGAGCCTCAACAGATTACCGCAACGGTGAGAAAATACCGGTCGGATCCCAGGAGCATCCATGAAGACTGGGCACACGCAATGATCGATTTTGAAAGCGGCGCAGTGGGTATTTACGAGACATCGCGTCTTGGTGAGGCACAGAAATACTGCCAGATTATCGGTACTCTTGGCGGTATTCTCGATACCGACTATTTCGGCCCGGAGATCCCCCTGCGTTTGCGCATCGGCGAAGAGATGCAGGATATTCCTGTCGAGACAGTACGTCGCAAAATTGATGGCGTGGATGTGCTGCAGCGGATCGTCGTGCATACGGAACCTGAGATCGTCTATGAGAATCCGTTTCGGGACTACGCCATTGACGATTGGTGTGTCGGTCACGCCTCCGAAATTATGAGTCTCGCCAACGCGGCGCTTAAGGACGAGCCTCCCGAATACGGTCTCGGTGGTCGCAAAGATGTGGAGATGGCCATGGCGATTTACGAATCGTCGCTCAATGGCATGACACCCATTAAGTTGCCCCTTGAGGACGTGACCGCTTACGAACAGATGGTGCATGAGGATTATCTCGAAAAGTTTGGTCGTCCCATTTTATGAGACAACCTTTAGAAAAACCAGGAAAGGGAAACAAAAATGCAGGAAGGCAACAGCCGGGAAATGGACGCGCTTTGGGGCGAAGATGTCATTGCGCTGCGCGCTGAAAATGCAGAACGGGGTCAGCTCTTTAATGATGGCAATTACGCCATGTTTATCCACTGGGGTCCATATGCCCAACTTGCCAACAAAGTCGATGGCAAAACGCACTACGGCATTGGCGAATGGATTATGAACCCACGCATGGCCAATATTCCGGTCGAGGAATATATGGAAATGGCGAAAACCTTTAACCCCGTCAATTTTGATGCAACAGAAATAGCACAACTGGCCAAAGACGCGGGCATGAAATACATCATTATCACCAGCAAGCACCACGATGGGTTTGCCATGTATCGCTCAGCTTGCAACGACTTTAACATTGGTGCCGTCACCCAATTTAATCGCGACCCCATGAAAGAACTCGCCGGGGCATGTAAAAAACTCGGTCTCGGATTTGGATTCTACTACTCTCACAATCAGGACTGGACTTTTCCAGGTGGTGCAAACGGGCCAGGCACAGATGCCGATGGCAACCCGGCTACCTTTGACGATTATTTTGTCAAAAAATGCCTGCCACAGGTCGAAGAAATCACCAGCGAGTACGGGCCTATCGAACTCATCTGGTTTGACACACCCGGGCAAATGCCCAAAAAGTACATTGAGCAACTCATCGAAGTCGTGCGCAAAAATCAACCCCATGCGCTCGTTTCAGGCCGCGCCGGGCACGGGCTGGGCGACTACAAGACGCTGGGTGATATGGATGTGCCAACCACCAATGTTGAAGGTATGTGGGAAAGTGTCGATACCACCAACGACTCCTGGGCTTTTGCCTGGTACGATGAATACTGGAAAACACCCGGAGAAATTCTTCGTCGCCTGATCTCCTGTGTTGCCAGAGGGGGCACTTATATGCTCAACATAGGCCCCCGTGGTGACGGTTCAATACCCGAAAGAGCTGCCCGCACTTTACGTGCTGCTGGCGAATGGATCAAGCGCTATCCCCAGGTCGTCTATGGCACCGATGCATCACCCTGGCAACAGGCCCTGCCCTGGGGAGATGTGACGGTAAAAGACAACACGCTCTTTCTCAGCATTTTCAACTGGCCTGCCTCTGGCACACTTTATCTGCCAGGCCTCAAAACAGAAATCGAATCTGCATCCCTCCTCGATGGCGATCGTTCTACACCTGTCACTTTTAGTAAAAAACACGGCTGGACCTGCTTTGAGCTATTGCCACAGGCACCCGAGAACCTGGTTTCAGTTCTTGAAGTCAAACTCAAAGGCACACCAAAAGCCGATTCGACCTGGGCAATTGATCCCGAAATAGAGACCGAAACTTTTTCAGAAGCTGCGGCCGTTGAAAGTGCCACATTGGAAAATCAACGCTGGATGGAAAAATTTGGAGAATGGAAACACGTCAGCCGTGTCCATAAATGGACGTCTGAAGGCAAAGCGACCTGGACGGTCAATGTTCTTGCACCTGGAGACTACATCGTAGATCTCACCTATTCAGGTGAAGGGCGTCTCGTTTGGGGGGTGACTATTGAAAATGGCGAACACATTCAGAATCAGCAAAACTCGTCGCATAACTACCAGCGTTTTCCCATCGGCTGGATTAACTTTCCCGGGCCGGGTACTTACAAAATCAGCGTTTCCTGTCTCGAAGGCGATTTGAGCAAAGCCAGTCTAAAATCGATTCACTTCACTCCTGTTCACAATATTCTCTAAATCCATTGGACCTCTGAAGAAATAACTGTGGATAGCAAACTGAAAAAATACGAACTTGAGTACGAACATGCCGTCCAATCGGTCAGAAACGTCCGCTTCTCTTTTATCTTCAGCGACCGTCATTCAGAGATCATTCTCGACCAGATTGAACTGCGTGGCCGAAGACCTGAATAAGCAAAGGAGACGGTCTTTATGTCGGCTTTAAAAAAAACCAATATCGTTTTTATTCTCGCCGATGACATGGCTGTTTGGGCGGCGGGTTGTTATGGCAATGCAGAAATTCGAACGCCAAACCTCGACCGTATGGCGGCAACAGGCGTGCGGTTTGAGAATTTCTTTGTGACGATTCCGGTGTGTTCGGCCAGCCGGGCTTCTTTTTTTACCGGGCGGATTCCGTCTCAGCACGGCGTTCACGATTTTATTGGGGGTCAAGTCAATTTTGGGCCTGCAGGACAGAGTTTTCTCGACGACGAAGTTTGTTATACAAATGTTTTGGCTGACAATGGGTGGACATGTGGCCTGTCGGGCAAATGGCATTTGGGCAATTCGTCTCTTCCGCAATGTGGATTTTCTCACTGGTTTGCGCATCCGGGTGGGGCGGGTGATTATAATGATCAGATAATGATACGCGATGGTGTGACAGGGGTTGTGCCCGGTTATGTGACGCATGTGATTACGGATGATGCGCTTGATTATATCGATGCTCATGCAGAAGATGAAAACCCATTTTATCTGAGTGTTCATTATACTGCGCCACACGCGCCGTGGATCGGTCATCCTCAGGATATTGTGGATTCTTAGAAGTTGTTTTAAAAATGCTTTGCTTAAGCGATTCTGTTGAGTAAGAGGTAAATCATAACAATGTGAATAAATGCTTCACTGTTGTCAGTCAAGTCCTCATAATCCTTTGATAGACGGCGAAAATTTAATAACCAGGCAAAGGTGCGCTCAACGACCCAACGGCGCTTGGCGACCTGGAATCCCTCACCTTTAGGCTTAACAACCTCAAGATCAATTTTATACGTGCGCTTCCTATCAGCGACCCATTCCTTGAGGTCATCGCCGCGATAGCCGCCATCAACCCACAGCTTGCGTAAGCGTGTTGTTCCTTGCTCAAAATACTGATTCAGCAGATGCTTGAGGCCGTCACGATCTTGGAGATTGGCAGGTGAGACAAAGGCGTTGATCACCAGGCCGAGGGTATCGACAAGCAGGTGGCGTTTGCGTCCATTGACATTTTTGCCCGCATCGTAACCCTTTGATTCTCCTTGTGTTGCACTCTTGACACTTTGACTATCAATGCAGCCTGCCGATGCAGTAGCTTTGCGTCCTTGCCGTTTTCTCTCTTTTCGTGAAAGTGCCTGTTGCACACGCTCAAAGACGCCTTGTTCGCGCCAGTTGTTGAAATAGCCATACACGGTTTGCCAGCAGCCAAAGGTATGAGGCAGCATGCGCCATTGGCAGCCGGTCTTCGTCAGATACAGGATGCCATCAAACACGTTCCGCAAATTGACAGGGGGACGTCCACGCCTGCCTTTTCGCCATTTGCGCTTGGGCAGGCGTGGGATCAGCAGTTGCCATTGCGCTTCGGTGACATTTGTCGGATATTGTCTTGGCGTATTCATCGCATGTCCTTTCTTTTTAAGGTTTTTGGATACCCTAAATTTGGACTGATGAATACGCTTTTTCAACTCTTTTCTCACCTCATTATATTTTTAAAACAGCTTCTTATGATGACTGTGCTTTTGAGACGTGCCCACAGGAACCCCTCCATCCGTGGGCAAAGGTGCCTGAGGATGATGCAGACCTGCCAGCCCGGTCAATGAGAGGGCTGAGCAATAACCTGGGGCAGCGCGAAAGTTTGAAGGGATATTTTGCGGCGGTAACCGCGATGGATCTGGATGTGGGGCGGATTTTGGACAAGCTGGAAGAAAAGGGTTTGCGCGAAAATACGCTTGTGGTGTTTACCTCTGACAATGGGTATTCGTGCGGACAACATGGTTTTTGGGGTAAAGGCAATGGAACTGATCCGGTGAATATGTATGAGAGTTCGATTAAGGTGCCTTTCCTGGCTACGCACCCGGGTGTGATTCCAGAAGGCACGGTGCAATCGGCGATGGCTTCGGCTTATGATGTTTTGCCTACGCTTTTGGACTATGTTGATCTTCCGCTTCCCGATGCGAATTTGCCAGGACAATCGTTCCTTTCCGTGTTGAAAAATGAACGTGCAAAGGGTCGTGACAGTGTTGTCATTTACGATGAGTATGGTTATTGCAGGATGATTCGGACCGCCAGGTGGAAATACATCCATCGTTATCCAGATGGACCAAATGAGCTTTACGATGTTGTGAATGACCCCGATGATCGCAACAATTTAATTGATGACTCGGCACAGGCTGATCGCGTGAAAGATCTCAAAGAAGAGATGGAAACGTGGTTTAAGAAATACGTGGTTCCAGATATCGATGGCCGGATATACAATGTGACAGGTTCTGGCCAGTTGCGGCCTGTGGGTAGAAAATGGGAAGATGGGAAAGAACCTTTTGCAGGGGCTGTCAGGTAGCGACCATCAATAATCAGGATACCAGTGAGAAATGAGTGAGATTGAGTTCAGGCGAGCGATGGTGGGGGATGTGGAGGCGGTCCTTCGCGTAATGGCGCAGGCGTTTGGGAGGGCGCCGGGGGCGGAGAAGTATGAGCGCGACAAGGAGAGAATTACGAGGGAGACTGACGCGCATTGGGTGCTTGTGCGAGCGGGGGAGATCGTCGGGGCGGCGCATGTTCGGCGGGAGGAGATTCAGGTGGGGCAGGCGGTTGTGGCCAAGGCGGATGTGGGGGAGGTGTGTATTGCGCCGAGTTGTCAGGGGGAGGGGCTTGGAACGGCGTTGATGAAGATGGTGGTGGGGCAGTTGAAGGCGGACGGATATCCCCTGTCGCGATTGGGTGGGTATCGGCGGTTCTACGAGCGGTTCGGGTGGGTGCCATTTCCGCGGGGCTACATCGACTTCGCGCTGCGGGGATTGACGTCGCGTGGTGGGTTCACCGATCCGGTGAGCTACCTGGACAGGCCGGAGGAGGATGCGCGGGGCGTACGACGGACGTCGGGATGTGGCGGCGTGCGAGGCGCTTTACGCGGCGTTTAATGCGGGGCGGACAGGGGCTGAGCCGGCGCGGTCGTTCGGGGCGGGCGCAGGGAATCCGTGGCGAGTGGTATATGAGAAGGGCGAAGCGGTCCGGGCCTATGTTTTCGCTTCACAGAACGCGCCGCCTCATACGCGGTTTTCGTCGGCAGTGTCGATCTCCGACGGGCGTGCGATCAGGATGATACGCAGCCGCTTGGCGCAACGCTGCGATACGTTCTGCGTCAGGCGGCGATCGCGGGGGCGGAATCGGTCAGGGCGCGGCTACCGCTGGATCCGTCGCTCTACGATCTGTATCGGGATTCGAGCTGTGGGTTCGTGCCGTCGCTTTGGCAGTCGTCGGAAGGCGGGAACATGCTGCAGGTGCTGAGTCTGAGGGGACTGCTTGAGGCGATTGCGCCGGAACTGACGGAGCGGCTGCGGACGGCGAAACAGGCGACGGGCGAGGTTGGTCTTCGCGTGCGGGGAGAGACGGTTGGATTGGCGTGGGATGGGGGGCGGTTGACGGTGGGAGAAGGGAAAAGGGATTGGGTGGAGGTCGGGCAGGATGGGGTGATGAAGATGGTGCTGGGATTGGTGCCGGTGGAGCAGGTCGTGGCAGGAGAGAGGGTGGATGTGGCTATGCTGAGGGCGGCGTTTCCGGTGCAGGGGACTGCGACGGGGGTTTGGGGGTGAATCCGATACAGGGAAAGCGCCCCAGATACACAACATCACCAAACGAGAGATCAGTATGTCATCAAACATTCACTTTGCTATGGGCGGCGCCATTTTTGGAGCTTTCACGACTGAATCCGTGGAACTGATTGCTAAGCACGGTCTGCCGGGCGTCGAACCTTACCGCAGCGGACTGATCGCCTGGCTCGACGACCCGCAAGCGCTGAAGGCCCGCCTCGACGAACACGGTATTCGGCTCATTACCGCCTCAAACGGCGGCCCCGGTCAGTCTATGGAATTCATTGATCGGTCAAAACGTCGTGAAACAATCGCCGACCACGTCGCTTTCTGCCGCGATTTCCTGAAGATCTTCGGCTGCACGCACTTCAAGATCAACATGGGTAGCCGCCCGCAGAGCGGAACAACCGCGGATGACATTAAAGCAATCGCGGAAACTGTGTCAGAACTCGGCAAGCGAACGCTTGAGATGGGGGTGACGATCGCGCCACACCCACATATCTGGGGGCCGATCGAGCGGCCGGAGGAGGTTCGCGCCCTTCTTGATCAGACCGACCCAGATGTCGTGTCCTGGATTCCCGATACCGCACAGATCAACCTCGGCGGAGGCGATCCCGTTCAGCTCATTGACGATTATTACGACCGACTGGCTGCCGTCCATTGGAAGGATTCAAAGGCGTCGTATCGCGGTTATACTGGCCCGACACCGACGAAGGAGATGCACGCGGAGGAGATTCTGTACAAAGATCTGGGGTCCGGTGGTGTCGCTCACCCTGCGATTTGGGCCATGCTGAATGAGCGAGGCTACGACGGATGGATCACGCTCGATCTCGATCCCCCGCGTCCCAACGAAGGCGAAGGTTCAGTCGATGACAAAATTGGGATCAACTGCAGGTATTTGATGGAAACATTGAAAGTTTCTCACCTTTAGTGCGCCGACTCCGATAGGGTTGAAGAACATGGTCTGACTTTATCGAGGGAGAAAACAGGTTTACCGTATTTAATTTGTTTTGTTATCCCTTTTTGTCTTTGTTTAGATACCTTATGGTCCTGCTGTTACAAACCCCCCAAGCATTGCAGACGCTGATCGGCGCCGAGCGGGATTGCGGCACCGGCTTCCAGCAGCTTGCCAACGCATTTGCTTTCCCGTATCCATGAAGTAGCCAAAGAAAAACGGCTTCTATTGCCAGGCTCTATTGGCGATGCCACAATAGGAGATCACCATGCTCAAGAAACTGACCGTCCGAAATTTCAAGTCTCTCAACGACGTCACGGTAGAGTTACCACGTCTATCGGTTCTGTTTGGCCCCAACGCCGTGGGTAAAAGCAATCTGCTTGATGCTATCCAGACTCTTTCAAGGATGGGTAACACACCCTCATTATCCGAAGCACTTGGGGGATCGTTCCCAGTACGTGGCTACCCCTTTGAAGCGTTCTCTTTCGCTCCAGAAGGGTTGCCTGCACTGATTCAGAAAGGATTTGCACGGTTTACGTTAGAGGCCGATCTGACTACTGGTGGAGAGAATTATCGGTATCGTATTGAGCCGCAAATTGATCTCAAATCGGGCCAACTTAGCGTTACTGACGAATATCTAACTCAACTTGATGTTTACGGAAGACCGAAGGGAACCGCAGCTATTGAGTGCCTGGGAGCACATCTCCATATCCGCGCCCAAGACAAAACAGATTATATACGGCAGGAACTGGTTGGCTTGAACCACTCGATTTTGTCAGACCGAAGTCTGGGACCCACGGCATACCCCTGGCTAGAGCAAGTTCGCAATGAGTTGCTGAACTGGCGCACCTACTATTTCGAGCCACGGATGAAAATGCGGGATGAGCAATCTCCTGCCGACGTGTTCGACATAGGCATTCACGGGGAGTACATTGCATCATTTCTGTACAAGCTTCGAGCAGAATACCCCAAGTATTTTGATGCTGTCTTACGAACATTACGCTCAATCGTACCAAGTATTGAGACGCTGAACGTCGAATTGGACGAACGACGCGGTACGCTAAATCTGTCAATTCGACAGGGAGGCATAGAGTACTCTTCTCGAGTCTTATCTGAAGGAACATTGAGAGTCCTCGCACTTTGCGCCATGGCTGTTAATCCCTGGAGCGGCTCTCTCGTAGCATTGGAGGAACCAGAAAATGGTGTTCATCCGCGCCAGATCGATCTGATTGCTCAACTTCTGTTCTCTATAACTGAACAGTATCAGTGTCAGGTTGTAGTCACGACACACTCACCGCTATTTGTTGATGCAATCCTGAAGGTAAAGCGAGAAGCAGAATCAAGCGATATTGGCCTCTTCAGTGTTCGTCTTACGGCACAGGGGACAGTAGTCAAGCCTTTTGATGTTACAGGTCAGTTGTTTCGGGATCAAGAAATCGCGGAGGCACTTGCGAAACAGACAGAAGACGGCATGTTTGAAAGTTTGATATTGCGGGGGCTTATTGATGAGTAATCAGGTTATAGTTGATCTCTTCGTCGAAGACCGCGCACACGAAAGTTTTTTGGAACCACTGTTGATGCGAATTGCTCGAGAACAAGATATCGCAATAGAGATACGCGTACGTTCTGCCAGAGGGGGCCACGGCCGTGCAATTGCAGAGTTTGAGCTTTATCAAAAATTCGTCTGACGGATCTGGCAATTAGGGCTCTGTTACAAAGAATCAAACCGGGTTTTGAATCAGTAAGTTTTTGGTCTTGATACGTGAACTAACGTGTAGTATAATATATTCGTAAATTGTCGTGATCTTTAACCTTTTGATGGGTGATTTATGTCTAAACAAACCGGTCTATTTTCTTCTACCAACCCACATCCTGATGGCGATACTTGGATTAAAGAAATTCTCAGGCGAACAAAGCCATTTCATTCCGAGAAAGTAGAAAAATCTTTGATAATTAAGCTATTAGACGAAATTAATCTGAGGTCCTGATAAACAAGAAAAATCCCTTCACTTGGCAGCGGCTTTTGATCTTCTCGTCGCAGCAGAATATTATGGTTCTGTTGCCCATGTGGGATGGGTTTATTGCCCAGAAGGAGACTCTCCGCTTTTACTCTATCCGTATATTAATGCCTGCTCAAGATGTTTACTCGGAGATCAGTTTGTGTACCATAAAGCCAATAAACCTCAGTCTGGGGCAATCGGTGCGGCAACTTCAAGACTTTTAGCTCTTTTTTTAGCTGAAATGTTTCATCGGAAAGGCTTATCCATTGAGATAAAAAGGGGAACAGAGCC
>JAJEDY010000062.1 GCA_022821275.1 Candidatus Latescibacterota bacterium
GGCGCAAAGGCTGTGAATATCGCTATAATACTTTCCGGCAGAGGATGCATGGAAAACTCCTTGACTTGGATCGTTTGCATGGACAATCCAAGATAGAACTTTTTGCGCTCCTCTGCTATCTTTATATGGACAAAGTCGAGGTTACTTGACTTTATTTTTTTAAAGCGTTATTATCTTACATCTTCTCTCCTCCTTTTGTTACTTCTGTTAATTTTTCCCCTATTCAGAAGTCGCCTTCTCGCTGCCATTCAACGATTTTCCGACAGGCAGTTGTGAATACCGAGAAAAACAAACCCATTTTTTTAACTAATTTTGCCGGATAGTTGTTCGTCTTATCAATACCGGTGGGAGATACTTCAGCTATGGCTTTTTGGTTTTCGAACTTGTTTTCTAATGATATTGGTATTGATCTGGGAACTGCCAATACACTGATTTATGTCAAAGGGCAGGGGATTGTGATCAATGAACCTTCAATTGTTGCCCTTGAGCGTCATACGCGCAAGCCGCTGGCCATTGGTGCTCAAGCAAAAGAAATGCTTGGACGCGAAAAACCGGATATAGAGGTGGTGCGCCCGCTCCGCGATGGCGTTATCGCCGATTTTGATGTGACTGAGGAGATGCTGCGCTTTTTTATTTCTAAAGTGCAAACAAACAAACTGCTGGTCAGACCACGCGTTGTGATTTGTGTGCCTTCTGGTGTCACACCCGTTGAAATGCGCGCTGTAAGAGAAGCAGCTGATCGCGCAGGTGCCCGCGAAGTTTATTTGATCAAAGAACCCATGGCGGCTGCGATTGGCGTTGGATTGCCCATAGAGGATGCCGTGGGATCTATGGTCGTTGATATTGGTGGCGGGACAACTGAGATCGCTGTGATTGCACTGTCTGGCATTGTGACGTCCATATCGATTAAAACCGCAGGCGATGAATTGACTGAAGTCATTGTGCAATTTCTCAAACGCAAACACAATCTACTCGTAGGAAGCCGCAGTGCAGAACAAATAAAGTGCGCTATCGGCACAGCCATGGAACTCGATGAAGAACTGCAACATACGTGCCGCGGCTTGGAGATGGTGCAAGCGATTCCCAGAATTATTACTGTCCATTCAAAAGAAATCAGGGAAGCACTGGCAGGTTCGGTAAATGCGATTATTAATGCTGTACGCCGTACTCTCGAGCATACGCCGCCCGAATTGGCCGCCGATATTCTCGATAATGGTATTATTTTAACAGGGGGAGGGGCACTGTTGCGCGGTCTGGATCGGCGATTGGTCAATGAGACCGGTTTGCCCGTTATGGTAGCCGATGATCCATTGACCTGTGTGGTGCGAGGTACAGGGAAAGTACTTGCGGATGTCAATAGTTACAGGAATGTTTTGGAATAGCGATGCAACGAATTCGTGTTTTTTTGCGTGTTCACCGTAAAGGAGTTGTGCTGGGTGTTGCGATTTTTGCGTCGTTGATATTGATGTTGTTCCATTCCTCAATACAGGCGCGATTTGCACACAATATTGTTTTTGGATTGACATCTATTGGACACCGTATCTTTGCCTGGCCAATGGGCGTTTCATCGCTGCGACACGAAAATGATACTTTGCGCGATCAGAATTTGCGCCTTTCTCTCGAATTGCTCAAACTCAGAGAAGCCAAGCTTGAAAATGCACGCCTCCATGCTTTATTGCATTTCAAGTCGCTGCAGGCGGCTGAAAAATCTTATATCGCTGCACGGGTGATTGCACACAATCCCGCACGAATTGCAAATACAATATTAATCGATGCCGGTACAGATGAAGGCATACAGGCCCGTATGCCTGTTGTGACTGCGGATGGGCTGGTAGGGCGTATCGTGGAAGTACACGGTTATACGGCTATTGTGCAGTTGCTTATAGATCACAACTGTCGGGTCAGTGCTGTGGTGCAACGACACAGCCGCGTAAATGGTATTGTGTCTTTTGAAGATGGCACATTCTATTTAAAAAATGTATCACTTCGAGGGGATATTAAAGTTGGAGATTTAATCGTATCATCTGGTTTGGGCGAACTCTTTCCAAAAGGACTTTACGTGGGGCAGGTCGTCAAAGTAGGGGATGAAGCACAGGGGTTGTTTAGAGAGGTTATTCTGGCACCAGGCGTAAATTTCCACAACCTGGAGGAAGTCTTTGTGCTAAAGACCAGTTCACAGATCAATAAATAAAGT
Organism: Candidatus Latescibacterota bacterium; assembly: GCA_022821275.1. GTDB lineage: Bacteria > Latescibacterota > UBA2968 > UBA2968 > UBA2968 > VXRD01. The sequence goes on from JAJEDY010000062.1 coordinate 2,195, forward strand.
TTATAGCTGAATCGATTTTTTGAGTTCCCTGAGGGCAGCGCCTTCGGGGGATTTTTTGTAGTAGGTATCAAGTGGAAAACAGCCCGATATCATGCCATTTCGGGGGGCTGTGGTGCAGTCGCTAAAGGTTCGACAGAGTTTGCGTTTAGACGCTTCGCCCTTTTGGAGTACATCTATGGGCAAATCGGGATAAGACAACACCATGCGCCCCAGACCGATAAAATCTACCTTGCCATCGCGCACAAGTGCCTGAGCGACGTGGGGCAGAAATTCCTGGAGGTAGGAATAAGCCGTACCGACGATGAGCAAATCGGAAAAATGTTTTTTGATTTGTGCGGTAATGCCAACCTGACGTGCAACGCCCACAAGTGGATCTTCGGGAGGTTGATAGCCATCAGAGGGGGGGAAATAAGCAGGCCGCTGAATGTGGGGGTTGTAGTAAGGACTGCCTGCTGAGAGGTTGACAAGCACAATATCCAGTTCGCGCAGCAATTCGAGAAAGCGACAGGTTTCGGAGATATTTGCGGCGATGGGATTGTCTTCATCAATGCCAAAGCCGTATTTATAGGGCAGGCATTCGGAAAAATCTTCGGGAATGCCGGGTCCGAGTTTTTTGCCTTCGGATTGTTCGGGATCGGGATAAAAAGGCACAAAATCGAATGCGCTGAGGCGCACACCTATTTTGAGACCAGGACAATCCGTGCGAATGCCCGCGACGATTTCGCGAAGAAATCGGGTTCGGTTTTCAAATGAGCCGCCATAAGGTCCCGGTCGAGTAAAAGCGCTCAAAAATTCGTGCCCGATATAACCGTGACAGTGTTTGACATCGACAAACTGATATCCGAGGTCATACGCCATGCGTGCAGCACTGCAATAGTCGTCAATCAGGCTTTTGATTTCGCTATCGGAAAGCACGGGATCGTCAGAGTCGATGCCAAATTTGCTGTCGAGAATCGGATGGCGATACACAATGCGGGGTTCGAGTTTGATTTTATCATTGGGTCTGCAAAAACGACCCGAGTGGGTCAATTGAAGGCCGATGAGCAGGTCATCGGTGCTGCCGATGTGTTCCCGGTGTGCCGATAGGAGTTCTTCGCGGAGTTTGCCCAGGCCGGCTTTGGTATGTTCAGCAGCAAAGAGTTGATTGGGATTTGCGCGTCCTTCGTGGCGCACTGCAACGGCTTCGCCGCCCCATATTAATTTTGCACCACTAAGGCCAAAGTTGTGCCATCTCCGGAGGGTATATTCCGAGGGATTGCCATCGTTTTCGCCGTCCCAGCCCTCCATGGGGTGGATGCAAAAGCGATTGCCAATGCGAAAGCCCTGACACGCGCTTGTTTGGGCAAGTGGAGATTCTGGTGCTTTGAGAATTTCGTCATCGCAGGGAAGGTCAATCCCCAGACTGTTGACATGTGCTTTGAATGATTCGACGGTTTTGTGATGTCCGATGCGCTGGTATTTTGCCAGAGGCATTGGCACTCCTTGGGCGAAATGGTTTGCATTATATGTCTTAGAAAGCTATGAATATACCAAAGGATGTTTTGGGAAGCAATGTTTCTGAAAGGAGTCACTATGGCAGTAGAGAATTATGTCCAGATTGTCGTGCCTGGCGATGAGCCGGTACAGATTGCGGGATCACCCCATCTCGAACGATTGGCAAGTTATGGCGATGTGACGCTTTACGATACGCGCCCCGCGTCATCAAAAGAAAAGATCGAGCGGGTAAAGGACGCCGATGTGATTATGAACACGCGCGGTGCTGTGACGTGGGGCGAGCAAGAGTTTAGCCAATTGTCAAAGTTGAAAATGATTACGACGTGTTCTATTGGCACAGATATGTTCGATTTGGAAGCTGCAAAAAAACATGGGGTTGTGATATGCAACCAGCCGGGCAGAACAGCGCCGGTTGTGGCAGAGCACATGTTTGGGCTGATGTTTGCCGTTGCAAAACGCGCTGCATATTTGACGGCAGAGATGAAAAAAGGGGGATGGCCCCGGCGAGATAATGTGATGCTTCAGGGCAAAACTCTGGGGATTATAGGCACGGGCAATATCGGTGCGGAGATGGCGCGGCTCGCCCGGGCGATTGGAATGGAGGTAATTGCGTGGACATTTCACCCTTCGTCTGATCGGGCGGAAAAACTCGGTGTGCGTTTTGTCGAGTTAGATACACTGCTCGAAACTGCTGATGTCGTCAGTCTGCACGTGGCGTTGACAGATGATACTCAGGGGATGATCGGTGAGGCAGAGTTAGAAAAGATGAAAACGGGGGCGCTATTGCTAAATGGCGCGCGCGGCGCAGTGGTTGATGCGGACGCGCTTGTCGATGCGTTAAACAGTGGGCATATCGGCGGAGCAGGTATCGATGTGTACGAAGAAGAACCGACACCACCCGATTATCCCCTTCTTGCATGTGAACAGGTGGTGCTTACGCCGCATTGTGCAGATATGACGCCAGAAGGTGTTGATCTGCTCAATAGCGGCGCAGTGGAGAATGTGATCGCATTTTTGGAGGGACAGACGCAAAATGCGGTGACTTAGTTTTCGATATACCCCTCTCGAGCCAGGAGTTCGGCCATCAGGACAGCACCGCCTGCTGCCCCTCGCACCGTGTTGTGGCTGAGGGCGATGAATTTGTAATCGAAGAGATTGTCTTCGCGCAAGCGACCAAGTGTAATGCCCATGCCATTTTCCGCATCGCGGTCTGTGCGCGTCTGCGGGCGGTCATCGCCTTCGATGTACGCGAGAAATGTTTTGGGTGAGGAGGGCAGTCCTGTAGCTCTGTGGTCGCCCTCAAAGCTTTGCCAGCGCGATAGGATGTCCTCTGCGGTGGGCTTTTTATTGAAGGACACGGATACGGCTGCCATGTGTCCATCTGTGACGGGAACCCGAACGCATTGGGCTGAAATGATTGGATTGCGCTCGGGCACAATTTCGTCCTTGATGATATTACCCCAAATTTTGTGGGGTTCGCGTTCGCTTTTTTCCTCTTCGCCGCCGATATAGGGGATGATGTTGTCTATCATTTCTGGCCATGTTTCAAAGGTTTTTCCCGCACCGGAAATGGCCTGATAAGTGCATATAGAGGCGCTGGAAGGCCCAAATTCTGACAATGCGTGAAAAGCCGGGACATAAGGCTGAATGGAGCAATTGGGTTTTACGGCAATAAAACCGCGTTGGGCACCCAGGCGTTTGCGTTGGGCCGGAATGATTTCGGCGTGCTCTGGATTGATTTCTGGCATAAGGATGGGCACGTCGGGGGTCCAGCGGTGCGCCGAATTATTGGAGATGACCGGGGTTTCGGCTTTTGCATAAGCTTCTTCGAGTTGGTAAATCTCTTCTTTTTCCATGTCGAGTGCGCAGCAGACAAAATCGACCTGTGATGCAATGGCATCAATCTCACGTACGTTTTGGACGACGAGATCGGACACCGTTGCGGGAATGGGAATATCGCGTTGCGTCCATCGGCCTTTTACAGCTTCTCGATAGGTTTTGCCAGCAGAGCGAGGGCTGGCGGCGATGGAGGCGATTTCAAAATAGGGATGATCGGCGAGCAATGTGACAAAGCGCTGCCCAACCATGCCGGTTGCTCCGAGAATTCCAACTTTGAGTCTGGACATCAGTTTTTCCTTTCTGCGGATCTTGCAACCACAGATGAACACAGATGGACACAGATGAATACAGATAAATGGTTTAGGCTGCCATATTTCCGCGCATGCTGTGATTACATTAAAATAAAAAAACAGCCGGTTGCCAGAGTAGAAGCACGCCGACTGCATATAGCAGAGACTGCCCACAAGAGAGTGCTCCACGGAATCATTTTCCGTGACAGTTCAGCAGATATTATCTGCTGACCCAGCCAAGTGCCCTGCGGTGGAACATTTGGCTTCGGCATCCCGACCCTTTCATCTGGTCTATAGATCCGCCTTCTCGTGCCAGATTACTGATGACGGGACGCGCCTCTACTCTTGGTGGGGAGAAACTTCACATATTCTGTATTTTTTGTCAACCCGAAAATGAAATATGCCGCTGATATTGACATGTAGGCACTTGCAGATTATCATAATGAGATAGCCAACCCAGGAATCACACAAGGAGAATTTTATGAATATGGTCGTAATTTGTTGCGATACGTTTCGCGCAGATATTGTTGGCGCAGGTAAAAAATTGAGCCATGTGAAAACGCCTCATTTGGATCAGTTGGCTTCTGATGGCTTGACTTTTGATCGCTGTTTTGCAGAGGGTTTGCCGACGATTCCTTTTCGGCGGTGTGTGTTTACGGGTATTCCGTCTTTTCCCTGGCGGTTTGATACGCCGAATGAAGGACTTCAACCGGCAGGATCTGGCTGGCATCCGATTCCGCCAGATCAGGATACGCTTGCGGAACGCCTGCACGATGCGGGTTTTGTTACGGGTCTGGTCGCGGATACTTATCACATGTTTAAGCCGACACAGAATTTCACGCGGGGGTTTTTGTCGTGGCGATTTATTCGCGGGCAGGAACAAGATAACTATCGCTCGGGGCCGATGTCGCGTATCGATCTGGCAGCGCATGTGCGGGAAGGGGATGCAGACCCGAGGAAACATGCGGTGATTGTTCAGTATTTGCTCAATATGCTGGATCGGCAGGAGGGCGAAGAAAATTATCTCGCCGCTCAGGTGTTTCGCGAGGCATCGCAATGGGTGGAGGACAATAGGGGCAATAAGCCGTTTTTCCTGTGGATTGACAGCTTTAGTCCACACGAGTTATGGGATCCGCCCAGGCAGTATGCCGATGCCTATTTTTCTGATCCTTCGGTGAAGGATTATATCCACCATAGTGTCTTGTCCCTGGGCGATGCGACCGATGCGGAAATCGAGCGCACAAAAGCATTGTATATGGGCTATGTTACGTTTGTGGATCGCTGGATTGGGCATTTGCTGGAAACCATTGACCGATTGAATCTGAGGGACGATACGGTGGTGATGTTCATATCCGATCACGGCACGCAATTGATGGATAGGGGGCGGTTTGGCAAGGGCGGTAACGCGCTGTTTCCATTTAATACGCAGATCAATTGGATCGTTCGCCATCCAGATGGGCCGCGCGGGCAGCATTCGGATATCTGGACACAGAATCAGGATATTACGCCGACGATTCTCAATATGCTGGGCGTTGAGTATGATGAGGTGGCTGGGGCAGATGCGTGGGCAGGTGCAACGGGTGCGAGTGAACCAGCTCGAGATTATATCACCACGGGTTGGGCAACGAACTTTAATGTGCGGGATGATCTCTATAGCGTACACATGGATGTGGGGACAAGGTCGCCTGAGGCCACTGTTTACGATTTGAGTGTGGATGCCGATGAGGAAAATCCCCTGAGTGACCCGCCCCGTGAGGTTGTCGCACAGGCATTGGAACGGGCGCGTACTGTGATTGGAGATTTCCCCGATGTGTTTAGCGCGTATAAACAAAGACACGCGGCGCGGGCAATGCGGACATTTATGAATAAGTATAATCTTGGGACATAGAGAGGAAAAATTGAACTATAGAGTTGAACAACATCCCGATCACCACCGGCTGCGCCACATTACAATCGATGCCGATGCCGCAGCGGCATTTGTGCGCGAGGTGGCAGATCTTTCGGAACAGCGATTGACTTATGTGCCATATCTGAGGTTGATCGCTGCGGATCACTTACAAAATATCGTCGGTGGTGATTTCGCTGAGCATATCAATGCGCTCGTTCGAGATCGCGCAACCGGGGGTTTTACTGTTGCTGTTGAGGGTGGGTTTGAGACGATGGATCAGCGCGTTGCTTTTGGGACGGCTGTTTCGCATGCGATCGGGATTCCCAATTTTGACGATATGACGGGGAATTATTACGCATGTTTTGAAGTGAAGGATACGGATAAGAGCGATTCGTATTTACGGCAGGCGTATCGCCTGTTCACGCTCCATACCGATGGCACGTATGTCCGCGAGCACACAGACTGGATTTTGATGATGAAGATGGCGGAGCACGATGCGGTGGGGGGAGAGTCCCGACTATTGCATCTGGATGATTGGGAGGCGTTAGAGCACTTTGCCAGCCATCCACTGGCTTCTTTGCCCCTGATCTATCAGTCACCGCCGAGTAAAAATTATCCCGTTAAAGTTGAAAAAACGACGTTCTACGAGCAAGACGGCAAAGCGTGTGTGTGTTTTATCGATCAGTTTGTCTATCCCGAGACCATTGAACAGGGTCGATATCTGCGCGATCTCTCCGATTCGATGGAAGCGTCGCAGGGCGTGGTCTCGCTGCACTTACCACCCGATCATCTCGTGGTGCTCAACAACCATTTCTGGCTGCACGGTCGCGAGGCATTTGAGAAAAATCCCAATCTCTATCGTTTGCTGATGAGGCAGAGGGGGTATTTCAGGAAGGAACGCTCTTAAAAATTCGGCACTGGAAAATCTGGAAGCGGAGTGTTGCGAAAGATATCCCATTCTGCGCGGAGGTCGTTGAGCCAGGAAGGAAGGGTTTGGAGACGCGATTCGAGTTGGGCTTCGAAAAGCGATTCTGGATCAACTGGGCTGCCGTTAGATTCAAGGACCTGGAGGGTGCGTTCATTAAAGGTGGCGGGGTCGCCGTGCAAGCCGACGATAATGGGTTGTACGAATCTGTCTCGTGCGTCGCCCGGTTGCCAAAAGTCGTAGTGTCTCAGAATGCCTCGATGTTTGAAATTCCAGAGCACATAATGTTTGAGATGATTGGGATAATTGGCGAGGGACGCGCCGCTGCCATACAGGATACCGCCATTGACGCGGTCGAGCAAGTTGGCATAAGGTTGGGCGCCATGGGCATCAATGCGCTGATTGGGACGCATGTCATAACGCCAGTACACGGTTCCGGCAGAGCGGCTACTCGTGCCCGGTCCGTGCCAGTGGCCTGCGAGATCTTCCGAAAGTCCGACCCATACGCCATAACCACCATTGCTGGCAATAGATGAATGGCCCAAATTTCCCGCCTGTGTGACGTGGTACACGGATATGGCAGAACTCGAACCGATGTGAAGGGCGCGGTTGCAGTTGATAAACGATACGCGCCGGATCCAGGAATTGACGCATCGATTGAGCCGGAGCAAACTCCAGCCGCCATCGTGAATGGCGTCTTTGTGGTGGACAAATTCATCTAACCACGAGCCGTGAAAACTGATGTCTTCGACGCCGACTTCCTCGAGGTGCTGATATTCGCGTACGGTCCAGTTATACGTGTGGTTGACATCGGTGTGTAGAGGTTCATTGAGGCGAATTCGATTGCCCTGTATTTCGGCTATGCTGTGCTTTTCGCGCACCTGGATACCATTGGTCAGCATGGTCGTCCAGATGGATTCTGCCGAGTAGGGCGCGAGAAATTCCGAGATGGCTGCGGTGCTGTTCATATAGAGCGTAATCCATTGACCGGGAAAGAGCCTGGAAGCATCGGCTACTGTGATATAGAAGGTTTCTCGAGTTGCGCTTTCTGTAATGGATGTCAGGGATCTGTCACTCGTGTTTTGAGGCTGAAAAATGAACATATAAGGCGATGTCCACAGTTGTTCGGGATTGAGTGGCGGCATGTAATTCACCTGACGAATGATTGTGCCTCCGCTTCGGCTACCGCTTCCTCTGAGGACGATATTGCTGTTGCGGATGTAGATAGGCTGGTTGTTGTCCGCATTGGTATTGACGAGAAATTCGCCTGGAGGAAAGAAGACAATGCCGCCGTTGTTTTGCTCGGCTGCGGTAATAGCGTGTACGATAGCTGCCTGGTCGGAAAGTCCATCGTTGGAGATGGCACCATAAGCTGTGACGTCGAAGATGTCGCCCTGGATATCGGGAACTGGCTTGTCAAAGTAGTGATAGCCCGCGTAGGAAAAATCGGGTAAAATGGGTTCTGTGCCATTCTCTTTGGCCGCTATAAACTGCGTCCAGGTGCGTGCGGGATCATGCTGGGGGAGATAGGATATCCAGGTATTGCGCGTTTGGATAAAATCTGTGACTTGCGCCCAAATTGGGATGGGATGTGTACTGGTGGGATCGCGCGAGGTGAGAATATCCCGAGGAATTGGCACGCGAATCAGTGTTGTTCCGGCCTGAATGGTCTGTGTCAATAAAATCTGTGTTTCGGTTCCCACCGCAATATTTAATGGTTCTGTGGTGTGATTTTCAAATGTGATGGGTATGTACCACTGCGTGCCGTTAGATCCGAATCCAGCAGCGAAAGTGAGAAAATCTCCAAATCCGATTTGTCCGTCAGAATTGAGATCGTAGATGGGATCATATCCTGAATCGGTCTGTGTTGCACCGAATTTCTGGACAAAAAGAAGAAAATCAGCAAAGCCAACGGCTCCATTGCCATCAAAATCAAGATGGGTAATGGAGCCAGTTTTTTTCTGTATTGGCGCGTCAACTTGCCAGGAAAAGGTCTGATCGACGGTTGCAATATGATCGATGAACAGGCGCGCATTTGAATTTGGGCTGGTTTCTGTTCTATATGTGATGTATCGCCTGTTGTAATCGGGTTCTCTGCCCCAGTTATCGTATTGGGGTTTTGACAGTTCTATAACGGCAAGTTGCCACCCTTGAGGAGGTGTTTGTCCCTCCCAGATCGTATATACGGCTTCCATGCCGCCGACCAGGGGATAGTTGCGAACTTTGATTTTGAGGTCCCTCAGGCCACTGCCTTCTACTTTCCACCAGAAGCTCAAGCTGTGTTTCTGGGAGATGTCCTGCCCTGTACTAAAAAAATTGTAGGTAAAGAATCCCGTCTGACCTGCAGGCAGGGTAGCGGAGATGGCAAAGCGCCCCTCTGGCGCGTCTTTGGACAATTGTACGCCACTGGACCATCCGGAAAGATTATCGCAATAGGTCAGCGTTTGAACCGGATCGCTGGCGAAGCAAGCACAGGTCCACAGAAATACAATTGTGAAGGTGATGGTCGGTCGCACGGCGTTCTCCTGTGAAGTGCAAAAAAACAAGGGTTGGACAAGATGACCACAACACGCTATAATATAATGAGGGTCAAATGTCAATGATGTTTTTCTTGATTAGGGATACGGCCATGGCAACCGTTGAAAGGACACAAACGGAATTAAAGGGCCAGTTTGAACAGTTTTCACATCGGCAACAACGCCTTGAGACAGAAGTAGATAATACGCGTAGCGAATTGACACAAGCGATTAGGGACTTGTCGAATAAGATGGACAGTAGCTTTTCATCCCTTCGGCAATTACTCGTCACATTGATTATTGCCGCCTGTGCGGTCATCGGGCTGGTGGTCACCCTGTTCGGTAAATGACAGGTCAAGCTGCTTAAAAAAGGATATGGCAATGGCAACCGTTGGAGAGACACAAGCGGAATTAAAGGGTCAGTTTGAACAGTTTTCACACCGGCAACAACGCCTTGAAACAGAAGTAGATAATACACGCAGCGAATTGACTCAGGCCATTTCAGATTTGAGACACTCTATTGACAGATTGCGACAAGATTTTGGCAATGCCCAAAAGTGGCAATGGTCTTGTTTCGTCGCTGTGATTATTGCTTCATGTGCTTTTGTCGGTCTGCTGTTCAATGTGTTTGGTCAATGACTGGAAACACTTTTTTTTTTACCCTTGTGCCGCTCGGCGCAGGGGTTTTTTATTTTCGACTGACAATTGTTCACTGGCAGTTTGACATGATATGCCAAAAATGGCACTCTGTCTGTGCCATATTATCAGGTTTAGAGACGCGCAGGACGCTGAAAAAAACTGAGATAATAAATTTTAAAACATTTATTTACAATATGTTATTAAAATTTTTGAGAAAATAGAAAATTGTGGCACGGGAGTTGCAACAGAAATAAGGCGAGACGAACAAGCAACCAACAACCAAATAACAGGAGGTATTGAGATGGCACTTATTCGTTGGCAACCCCGAGAGTCTCGCGGAATTCAGCGCGAGATTGACACCCTCGTGAACAAGTTCTGGGGCGACCCACACACCTGGCACGGCACGGGCTGGCATCCGAGTGTGGATGTGGCAGAATCGGAGAACGCATTTACTGTTTACGCCGAATTGCCCGGGCTGAACAAGGAAGATATCAAAGTGACGCTCGAAGACAATATGCTCACGATTGAAGGCGAGCGGAAGCGCACAGCAGAGAAGGAGAACGCACAGGTTCACCGCAGTGAACGCTTCTACGGGACATTCAAACGGGCCTTCACACTGAGTTCAGAGATCGATTCCGACAAGGTTTCGGCGGATTATAAGGATGGGATTTTGACCCTCACTTTGCCCAAATCTGAAGCGGCAAAACCCCGCCAAATCGATGTTGCGGTATCGTAATTGAGTGCGCTCGTCAATTGCCGGGCCATCTCGCGAGGGCGGGATGGCCCTTTTTTATGGAAAAAAACAAAATGGATATGAACAAATTGACACAGAAATCGCAGGAGGCTTATGAGGCACTTGAAAAATATGGCGTTGATCTGGTAGCTGAGGCGCGTTCGGGCAAATTGGATCCCGTGATTGGGCGCGATGAGGAAATTCGCCGCGTGATTCGCATTTTGTCGCGCAAGACCAAAAATAACCCGGTGCTGATCGGTGAACCAGGTGTGGGAAAGACCGCGATTATCGAAGGTCTGGCGCAGCGAATTGTGCGGGGCGATGTGCCCGAATGGCTTAAAGATCGGTCGGTTTTTTCACTGGATATGGGTGCGTTGATGGCCGGCGCGAAATATCGAGGCGAATTTGAAGAGCGTTTGAAGGCTGTTTTGAATGAGATCAAACAGAGCGACGGTCACATTTTGTTATTTATCGACGAGGTCCATACGATTGTGGGCGCGGGTAAGACGGAGGGATCTACGGATGCGGGCAATATGCTCAAACCAATGCTGGCACGGGGCGAATTGCACTGCATTGGCGCGACAACGCTCGACGAACACCGTCAGTATCTCGAAAAAGACGCTGCGCTGGAGCGCCGCTTCCAACCCGTGATGGTCGATGCGCCATCTGTTGAGGATTCTATTTCGATTCTGCGGGGTTTGCGCGAGCGATTTGAAATACACCACGGGGTGGGGATTCAGGATAATGCGCTGGTCAATGCCGTCATGTTGTCGGATCGATATATTTCAGATCGTTTTTTGCCCGATAAGGCGATTGACCTGGTGGATGAGGCGTGTGCAATGGTGCGGACAGAGATCGATTCCATGCCTTCGGAACTGGATGCAGTGACCCGGCGCGTGATGCAGTTCGAGATTGAGGAAGCCGCGTTGAAGAAGGAAAAGGACGAGTCGAGCCGGGAGCGGTTGCAGACACTCCAGAAAGAGTTGGCGGATTTGAGGGATCAGGCAGATGCGATGCGCGTGCAGTGGGAGAATGAAAAGCAAGAACTGGATGGGGTGCGCTCTTTGCGAGAGGAGATTGAACAGACAAAACGCGAGATCGATGAGGCAGAGCGCCAGTACGATCTCAACCGCGCCGCAGAGTTGAAACACGGCACATTGCCCGATTTGGAACGACAACTCAAAACCGTCGAAGATTCTCAGACGATGGATAATCGGTTGTTGCGCGAGGAGGTGACCGAAGAGGAAATTGCCGAGATCACGTCGCGATGGACGGGTATTCCGGTGACGCGATTGGTAGAGGGGGAGCGCGAGAAGTTGTTGCGATTGGACGATATTTTACACGAGCGCGTCGTCGGGCAGGATGAGGCGGTTTCTCTGGTGGCCGATGCGGTGATTAGGGCGCGTGCGGGGATCAAGGATCCGCGCCGTCCCATCGGGTCGTTCATTTTTTTAGGTCCATCTGGCGTCGGCAAGACCGAACTCGCACGCACGCTGTCAGAAGCACTTTTTGATAGCGAAGACAGCATGATTCGCATCGATATGAGCGAGTATATGGAAAAGCACGCGGTGTCGCGTCTGATCGGTGCGCCTCCGGGCTACATCGGTTACGACGAAGGCGGGCAATTGACGGAAGCGGTGCGCCGCAAACCGTATTCGGTAATTTTGTTCGACGAGATAGAAAAGGCTCACAGCGATGTTTTCAATATTTTGCTTCAGTTGCTCGACGACGGTCGATTGACAGATGCACAGGGACATGTCGTGAATTTTAAGAATACGGTGGTAATTATGACGTCAAATATTGGTTCGCCGTATTTGCTCGATGGCGTGACCGATGATGGCGAAATCCGCGAATCTGCGCGCGATGCTGTGATGGCGGAATTGAGACGGCAGTTCAGACCCGAGTTCCTCAACCGCATAGATGATGTGGTGCTGTTTAAGCCACTGTTGTTGTCCGAGATTGCCAAAATTGTGGATCTGCTCATAGTGGATCTGCGTAACCGATTGTCCGACAGGCAAATTGGTCTTACCCTTACAGAGGATGCGAAGGGGGTTATCGCTCGTAAAGGGTTTGATCCCGTATTTGGTGCGCGTCCCCTCAAACGGTTTTTACAGCACGAGTTAGAGACGCGCATTGGACGGGCGTTAATCAGCGGGGATATCTCTGATGGCACGCAGATCGAGGTGGGTGTGGTCGGGGATGAGTTGGAGTTTAAAGGCGCGGGAGGTGAGGAGTAGGAGGGGTGAGTAAAGTCAAACTGGCCAGAGAGCATGTGAAAGGTCTATGGCCTCAGGGGCATGTTTACCCCTCTGTTAGATTTTTATTTTTTCTTCGCAATTCCATTGCAGCATCGCTTATTTCAGCAACACTTTTGTCGCTCCAGAGATGTTGTTGCCACTTCGTGTAATCAAATGGCTCTCGTAAGATCAGGCTGATGAATTTTTCGGCTTCAACAGTTCCCAAATTATCTACCAGAGCACGTAGTCCGTGTACTCGTATTTCATTGTCGGTTCTCATAAATTTATCTCCCGAACAAAAGAGGTTGGATCTGATACCTGAATCTCCTGTATGTCTTTGTCGCGCTTGAGAATTTTGTCATCCGTTGTCAAAAAATACCGACATTCTGCGGCTATCGCACATGACAAGTGTAAGGCGTCCTTTGCCTTTAGCCCAAGTTCAACCAAAGAGCCCGCTTTTTGAAGGACCGCCGCCGTTTCTTCAATGTCGATAGTTGCGTATAGCTGCCATTTCGTGATCACCGTTCGTCGTTCTTCAAAAGGATTCTCTTCGTTCTCAGAATCGATAACGCGAATCAAGAGTAAAAAGCGATTAAGAAGCAAGCAGCGGCTATTCGTCCAAAGATATGGACGAGTAACCCGTTATAGGATCGCACCTTACAGGCTTTTTGTATGCCAGTTTTATCATCAATCCACTGAAACAAGG
>JAJEDY010000028.1 GCA_022821275.1 Candidatus Latescibacterota bacterium
CCCGAACAGTCTTTGAAAAGTTGTCAAATCAACCGCCTGATGCTAGCCAAAACGCCCCATATCGCCGATATATCCACCCTATTTGCCTAATTTTTTGCTCCGATTCAGGGCTTACCGATAATTTTAAAACAGCTTCTAAGAGGAAAATTGGTTGCAGATGGCGTTATTTTTCAGTCTGAACCCCTGCAAAATTTGTCAAGAACGAATACTGATTGGTCAGGCATTGTCGTTTCGGAGGAAGGAAGTATCGATATAAAAGACAGCAAAATCCAAAATTCCATCTATGGGATATACATAGATGGACCTCCTGCTTCTGCTACAATTGAGGCATATATAAACGAGGCAATCACACCCATACAGATAGGAGGATTAGGCCCGTATTCATTGTCTGATGCACCAGCAGGTATCTCTATTTCAGACAGTGGAAGCATTACAGGCGTACCCACACAGACCGGCACTTTCAACATGACAGTGACGGCGCGAGATGCTATCAAAAATATTGTAACGCATTCTTTGACTCTGCGTGTTATTCAGCTTATCAGATCATTCGCTTTTTGTGGCAGTGTTTGGTCTTTCTAAGGGTGATGATGGTTTTAATGCAGAGATGGATTTGAATGGTGATGGAACCATTAACACTACCGATTTTCTGATCTTTGTTAGTCACTTTCCCAATGCAGACCAGTTTTTTTAAAGCAGAAGATAACTTTTTGTTATACTGTAATGAGACAGACCGGCATATTGGAAATATGTCAGAAAGAGGAATCGAAACAGAGTTAATCGCTGAAAGCTCATAGCTACCTTATGAAAATCGACCTGAGAGACATACAGGAAGGCGAGACCGAATTTGCGTTTGAAGAAACACCCGCCGACCTGCACATTACCGGGGAAGACACCCAATTTGCAGGTACCATAAACACCCGTCTCGTCGTGTACAAATACGGCGACTCGCTCTCGGCCAAAGGACAAACCACCTGTCTGGTGCGTCCCGACTGCGCGCGATGCCTGGACCCCATCGAATTTCCCATCGCCATCTCATACACATTCGTCTTTCAAAAAGGTCGTCCCGACCAGATGAATGATGACGATGACGAAACGCTGATATGGCTCAATGAAGAACCCGGCGAAATTGACCTGGGCAATGACGTGAAAGATTATATTTTGCTCGAATTACCCATGATTCCAACCTGTGCTGTATCGCCTTCTGGCCCTTGTGAGCGCTATGAGCAAGATCCCCAGGAATTGCTGGAATACACTCAGGAAAAGAGCCTCGACCCGCGCTGGGATGCTCTCCGCGCACTAAAAGAAAACGAACAGTAAACAGAGCAACAATTAAAAAGGAATGCCACCATGGCCAACCCCAAACGAAAAAGTTCAAATTCCCGCACAGGTAAACGCCGTGCCAATTGGAAGCTGCGTCAACCCACTTTTAACGCATGTCCCAACTGCGGGCATCAAAAAATACCCCATCGGGTCTGTGGAAATTGCGGTTATTACAATGGACGCGAAGTGATTGAAACCGATGGCTTTTAATTTTGGTCTAACGTCGCGCAGACTTTGAGGAGCAGAGTACATTATGTATCCCCTTACAGCCACCATCACCGGGGTTGGGCACTATGTCCCAGAACAAAAGCTGACCAATGCCGACCTCGAAAAAATGGTCGATACATCCGACGAGTGGATCACTTCCCGCACAGGTATTAAAGAACGCCGCATCCTCAACGAGGGGTTGGGCACATCTTTTATGGCTCTAAAATCTCTGGAAGCCATTCTGCACAACAAAGGACTCGATGCCAGAGATATCGACCTGCTCATCGTCGCAACCATCACGCCCGACATGGTATTTCCATCAACGGCCTGTCTGGTACAGGACCAAATTGGTGCTACAAATGCCTGGGCTTTCGATCTATCGGCCGCCTGTAGCGGTTTTCTATATGCTCTAATGGTGGGCGGGCAATTTGTTGAAACGGGCGCACACAAACGCGTGGTCGTCATTGGGGCCGACAAAATGAGCAGCATCACAGACTACACCGACCGCGAAACCTGTGTGCTCTTTGGCGATGGCGCGGGCGCAGTTTTACTCGAATCCGGCGAACCCGGTTTGGGGCTTAAAGACTTTATCCTCTATTCTGATGGCAGCGGCGTAAAACATCTGCGACAACCCGCTGGCGGCAGTGTACTTCCCGCCTCTCGTGAAACCGTTGATAAGAAAATGCACTATATTTATCAAGATGGTCGCGAAGTTTTCAAATTTGCAGTTCCCAAAATGGCCGAAGTTTCCGCTCAAATTCTCGAACGCAACGGCCTCGTCGGCAAAGACATCGCGCTTTTTGTGCCGCATCAGGCCAACAAGCGCATTATCGACGCATGTGTTAAACGCACAGATATACCCGAAGATCGCGTTATAGTCAATATCGACCGCTATGCCAATACCTCGGCTGCCACTATCCCCCTTGGTCTGTCCGAAGCAGTCGAGCAGGGCCGTCTCAGTCGCGGCGACAATGTGTTGCTCGCCAGTGCCGGTGCGGGATATACCTGGGGCAGCACCCTGCTAACCTGGGCTTATTAAATGACAAAAAAAGCTTTCCTATTTCCAGGGCAAGGCTCCCAATTTGTTGGCATGGGACACGACCTGTACAGGACCGCACCAGAAGCACACAAGATTTTTGATCTTGCCGACGACGTGCTCGACATAGACATCAAATCGTTCTGCTTCAATGGTCCTGCCGAGTCACTCAAACAAACCGCAGTTACACAACCGGCAATTTTTGTCCACAGCATTGCCGCCCTCGAAGTGCTCAAAAGCCGGGGGATACACCCCGATCTCGTGGCAGGACACAGTGTTGGAGAACTCGCCGCTCTCGTTGCGGCAGGTGTTATGCGCGTCGAAGACGGCTTTCGGGTCGTCAGTGTTCGCGGACATGCCATGCAAGTCGCGGGAAAAATTCGGCCAGGCACCATGGCTGCGGTGCTCGGTCTCGACGACGACGTAATGATTCGACTTTGCGACGACCTCAGTTCTTCGGGTCATGTCACAACAGCCAATTTCAATTGCCCGGGACAAGTGGTCCTGTCTGGCGAGGAAAACGCCATTGACGAAGCACTTGAAAAAGCCAAAGCACTGGGAGCCAAACGCGCCGTGCTCTTGCCCGTAGGTGGCGCATTTCACTCGGCCCTGATGCAGCCAGCCGTAACAGCACTGACCGACATACTCGACGATGTACCATTTGCTCGGGCGCAAATTCCCGTGATTTCCAATGTAACGGCCGAACCCACACGCGATCCCGACCTGCTCAAAGACCTGTTGATCAAGCAAGTTATTTCGCCTGTTCGATGGACAGAATCCATGGAACAGCTCATTGCAGAAGGCATGACCGAGGCTCTCGAAGTGGGACCAGGCAATGTAATCAAGGGGCTTATGCGCCGAATTAGCCGAAATATTCCAGTCCGCGAAGCCGGCACATTGGAAGCCATTGAACAACTTTAGAGCGTACAACTGACGGGTAACTATCTCATGAACCGACTCACAGGTAAAACAGCCCTTGTAACGGGCGGATCTCGCGGCATTGGCGAAGCCATTGCCCTGCGCCTTGCGCACGAAGGGGCCAATGTCGCCGTATGTGCCAGCCAAAGCATAGAAGCTGCAGAAACTGTGGCCGAAAAAATCCGCGCACAAGGTCGAGAGGCCATTGCACTACAAGCCGATGTCTCCAATGCCGATGCTGTGGAAACCCTTGTCAAAACCGTCCTCGACACCTGGGGCAAAATCGATGTGCTCATCAACAATGCGGGCATCGCCCGCGACAATTTGTTGATGCGTATGAAAGAAGACGAGTGGGATGCTGTTCTTGACGTCAATCTCAAAGGTGCGTACCATTGTATCAAAGCCGTCACCCGTCCCATGATGAAAGCGCGAACCGGTCGCATCATCAATGTCTCATCAGTCGTAGGGCTTCTGGGCAATGCCGGGCAGATCAATTACGCCGCATCCAAATCGGGCCTTATTGGCCTGACCAAATCGGTAGCCAGGGAATTGTCCAGCCGCAATATTACGGCCAACGCCATTGCGCCCGGTTTTATTCCAACGGACATGACCGCCAAACTCAACGACAAAATACAAGCACAGTTGATCGCACAGATTCCCCTGGGCAAACTCGGCAGTCCCGAAGATGTCGCCGCTGCCGCAGCCTTTCTCGCCTCTGACGACGCGGCCTATATTACCGGACAGGTTCTCGTTGTCGATGGCGGAATGGTGATGTAAATAATCACGACACACTACACACGGAGGGCTTCACATGACCGATGATATTCACCAAAAAGTAACCGACCTGATCGTCGACCAACTCGGCGTCGATGCCGATAGCGTCAATGCCGACGCCCACTTTATTGACGATCTGGGCGCAGACTCGCTCGACACAGTCGAACTGGTCATGGCTTTCGAAGAAGAATTTGACATGGAAATTTCCGATGAAGACGCCGAGAAGCTCGAAACAGTTGGCGATGCCATCGCATACTTAGACGAGCGTCTGGATTAACTCGGAAACTGGAGGCTGGAATCAATCGCCAGCCTCCAGGAGGTCATTTAGTGAACAGACAACGCAGAGTGGTCATCACCGGCATGGGCACACTTGCCCCCAATGGCAATACCACGGAAAGCTATTGGGAAGCATTGTGCAATGGACAAACAGGTGTTGGCCCCATAACAAAATTTGACGCCACTGACTTCCGCGTGCAGTTTGCCGCCGAAGTCAAAAACTTTGATCCAGCGCACTTTGGCATTGACCGTCGAAGCCAGCGGCGCATGGATCTCTTTACTCAGTACGCCATCGCATCATCTGTTCAGGCCGTAGAAAATGCAGGTCTCGATATCAGTAATGAACAGGCCGAACGCATCGGGGTTGTATTTGGCTCGGGCATTGGCGGCATCCAAACCTTTGAGGATCAGCACGAAGCCTATCGCAAAGATGGTCCAAGACGCATCAGTCCGCTTTTTGTGCCCATGATGATCCCCGACATGTCCGCAGGTCAAGTATCCATTCACCTCGGTGCTAAAGGCCCCAACTACACCACCGTCACAGCCTGTGCTTCGGCAGCCCATGCCATTGGCAATGCAGCCCGCGAAATATGGGACGACGAAGCCGATGTCATGATCACAGGGGGTGCAGAAGCCGCCATTACCCCAATGTCAGTCGGTGGATTTGCCGCGGCGCGAACGCTTTCAACCCGCAACGATGCCCCAACGCAAGCCAGCCGTCCCTTTGACGCAGACCGAGATGGATTTGTAATTGGAGAAGGCGCAGGCGGGCTTGTTCTGGAAGAACTCGAACGCGCAACACATCGAGGTGCCACTATCTATGCCGAAGTTGTAGGGACCGGCTACACTGGCGATGCCTATCACATTACCGGTATGGCACCTGGCGGCGAGGGGGGTGCCCGCGCCATGTGCCGCGCCATGAGACAGGCGCAGATCAATCCCGAAGACGTGTCTTATATCAACGCACACGGCACATCAACACCTGTGGGCGATCCAGCAGAAACAGCCGCCATCAAATCCGTATTTGGCGATTATGCCACAAAACTCGCCGTCAGTTCGACAAAATCCATGACCGGACATCTTCTGGGAGCTTCGGGTGCGATTGAAACCATCGCAGCAACTCTGTCTGTTCACCACAATGTGGTACCGCCCACGATCAATTATGAAACACCCGACCCAGAATGCGACCTCGATTACGTGCCCAATGAAGCGCGAGAAATACCCGTTGAAATCGCCATCAGCAACTCCTTTGGCTTTGGCGGTCACAACGCAGTACTCATCCTGCGTAAGTTTCGCAACTAATGAATATGCTACGCGAATTGAAAGGGGGCGGTTTTATCCGACTTGGAACCGTCTTGCAAACGATCAGACGCTGGTCCTCAAGCGGCAGAGTGCGTTCCCAGGAAGAACTCCAGCGCAAACTCGGCTACACCTTTTCCAATACCGCTTTACTCGAACAAGCCCTGAAACACCGATCCCATGTTTACGCTACTCAAGAAGGCAGTATTGCTTCTAACGAACGCCTGGAATTTTTGGGCGATGCCGTGCTCGACCTCATTGTGACAGAACATCTCTACAATCAGTTTAAAAATAAAAGAGAAGGCGAACTCACACAGATTAAATCTCTGCTCGTCAGCAAGGTAGTCCTGGCCGAAAAAGGCCGAAAAATCCGACTCGGAGAATATCTCTATTTGAGCAAAGAAGAAACCTCATCTGGCGGACGCCAACGCACCTCAATTATCGGCGATGCTTTTGAAGCGCTCTTAGGCGCGATTTACCTCGATGGCGGGCTTGAAGCAGCCCGCTCATTTGTCGAACGCACAATTCTAACCAATGTTGAAGAAATCCTCGCCGACGGCAACTATCTCAACTTCAAAAGCCTGCTTCTCGAACACACGCAAAGTACGGGACAGGGCCATCCGCGATATCAGCCCATATCCGAAGAAGGTCCAGATCACCGAAAAATCTTCTTTATTGAAGTAACCCTTCAGGGCGATCGATTGGGCGAAGGACAGGGGCGCAGTAAAAAAGAAGCCCAACAGATGGCCGCAAAAGACGCGCTCAGACATCTGGGCCTACATTAACCGTGACACAATGCGATTCCCCCAAATGGCGTTTCCTGAATACCCAACATGGAAACGCCTTTTTTAATATGGCAGTAGATGAAGCCCTCGTGCGCGCCATAGCAACAGGTGCTCAGCCTGCATTTCGCGTTTACGGGTGGCAACCGCCCGCGGTCTCCTTTGGATACGCACAGCGCATCAGTCGCGAAGTCGATACCCAAAAAGTTCGCGGGCGCGGTATCGACATTGTCCGTCGTCCCACCGGTGGTCGCGCTGTCTTGCACTGGAACGAATTGACCTACAGCGTTGTCTGCCCTGCCGACAACCCCGTAATGGGGGGCAATATCAACGAAGCCTATCGCAAAATCAGCGAGGGCCTTTTAGCGGGCATTCGCGCACTCGGTGTTGATGCGACCTTTGAATCCCGCCGACAAACACAGCCCTCACCGCGCGGCAAAGAACTCACCTCGCCCTGTTTTACCAGCACGGCGCAATACGAAGTCACATACAAGGGACGCAAACTCATCGGCAGCGCGCAACAGCGCATAGGCACGATGCTCTTACAGCACGGCTCTCTCCTTCTCGGCGCAGAGCACAAACAAATTGCCGATCTTCTACCCGGTGACAAACCAGGCCTGCAAAAACGTTTTGCACGCGAACTCGATCGCCACACCACCTCGCTCTCTGAAGCCCTCGCATACCCCGTTGATTTCGACACGGCGGCCACAGCCATCCGGCAAGGCATTCAAAAGACCTTTAACATCCAACTTGTTGAAGCCACACTCAGCGAAACCGAAATCGCCGAAACCCAGCGCCTCATCGCCGAGAAATACGCAACCCATGAATGGAATGACAAGTATTGACGCTTCAAAAACCTGGACCTCACATCCCTTGCGCGAAGAGCCTTTGGCAAAATCTGCACTACTGATACTCACCATCCTGGGTGTCGCATTTATTGTCGGCGTGAGCTTTCAGAGCATTTCTTTCGCCTTTCTTTCACTCGCATTGCTCACCGCGGCGATGACCCGCTATTTTTTCACAACGCGCTATGTTCTCGACGATCGCGGTTTTACCATTTCACATATCGGCACGCGCAGACAATATTTATGGACAAATTTCCGTCGCGCCACACGCCATCCCGATGGCATCTTCTTAAGTCCTTTTGCCAAACCGCATCGCCTCGACACATTTCGCGGTCAATTCCTGCGCTCGAAAAACCCCGCTGAGATCTACCATGCCGTCCAAAAACACATCGCTATTGACCCGGCTTAAGAATTATTGCGCCCATGCCTTTGCCGTCTCTCCTCCCGAAAGTGCCATCACCGCAGAAGATGAAATTCTCGCCGAAAAAGCCGCCGCCTTCATCGTGAGGCGCAGACTCACAGCACCTGCTATTATGTTACTTGAAACCGGGCGACCCTTTAACTATATTGGCAGCCAACTTTTGACTTTTTTGTCGCCCTTCGTATCGATCATCTTTTCCTCAACAGCTGAGTTTGATCGCTTCACGCACTTTCTCGAAAAGCGGGAAAGCATTCCCTGCCTCATTCGCCACATTGAAAATCTGGAAAACAAAAACCATGGATAAGCTCGACGTCATCATCGCCACCGATTGCGGCAGCACCACGACCAAAGCCATCCTCATAGAAAAAAAAGACGATGTCTATCGCCAGACCTATCGGGGCGAAGCACCTACCACGGTTGAAGCACCTTACGAAGACGTCACGCGCGGCGTGCTCAACGCCATTCAAGAAGTCGAAGAACTCTCGGGCAGGCAAATTCTCGACGGCGAAACCATCATCACACCCGCACGGGATAATCGCGGGGTTGACATCTACATTTCTACCAGCAGTGCAGGCGGCGGCCTGCAAATGATGGTCGGCGGCGTCATCCAGGCCATGACCGGCGAAAGCGCGCAACGTTGCGCCCTCGGCGCAGGTGCAATTGTCATGGACATTCTCGCGTCTAACGACGGACGGCAGCCCCACGAAAAAATCGAACGCATTCGCCAGTTGCGTCCCGATATGGTACTCCTTTCGGGCGGCACAGATGGCGGCACCATTTCACATGTTGTCGAACTGGCCGAATTTATCTCCGCCGCCGACCCCAAACCGCGATTTGGCTCGGGATATCAACTGCCCGTCATTTACGCAGGAAACAAAGATGCCGCACGGGAAATCGAACGCACCCTGGGCGACAAAACAGCCCTCACCGTCACGGAAAACATCCGCCCCACGCTCGAAGGAGAAAACCTCGGACCTGCTCGCCACGTGATCCACGACCTCTTTCTCGAACACGTCATGGCGCAAGCACCGGGCTATCGAAAACTCATCTCCTGGACTGGCGCGCCCATCATGCCCACCCCCGGCGCAGTTGGCCTCATGATGCAAACCGTATCCAAACAACAAAATATCAATGTCGTGGGCGTTGATATAGGTGGCGCTACCACCGACGTATTCAGCGTCTTCGACGATATCTTCAACCGCACGGTATCTGCCAACCTCGGCATGTCCTACAGCGTATCCAACGTGCTCGCCGAAGCGGGCCTCAACGACGTCATGCGCTGGGTGCCTTTCAAAATCGATGAAGCCGACCTGCGAGACCGCATCAAAAACAAGATGATCCGCCCCACCACAATTCCACAAATGCTCGAAGAACTTCAGGTCGAACAGGCCATTGCCCGCGAAGCCCTGCGTCTGGCTTTTGTCCAGCACCGCGCACTGGCCGTGGGTCTCAAAGGCGTACAGGCAGAGCGCACCCTGTCCGATGTATTCGACCAATCCGAAGGTGGCGAAAGCCTCATCAAAATGCGCGACCTCGATCTCCTCGTCGGAAGCGGCGGCGTTCTATCTCACGCCCCCCGTCGAATGCAAACAGCCGCCATGCTCATCGACGCCTTCCAGCCCGAAGGCATCACGCGCCTCGCCGTTGACAGCATCTTTATGATGCCACACCTCGGCGTGCTCTCATCGGTCAACGAAATTGCCGCCACTCAGGTTTTTGAACGCGACTGCCTCATTTACCTCGGCACGTGTATCGCGCCCATCGCCCAGGGCAAAATAGGCGCACCTTGTGCACAATACGAAATCGGCCTTCCCGAAGGAACCCAATCGGGTACCCTGAATATTGGCGACCTTCTACACTTCCCCCTCGAAGCCGACCAGGAAGCACACCTCACCCTACATCCCGATCGCAACACAGACGCAGGTGCCGGACCGGGTCGAGAACTGAACACCACGGTCAAAGGGGGCACCGCAGGGCTAATCCTCGACGGACGCGGTCGCCCCATTGTATTTGCCGAAAATCAATCCGAACGCACCGATCAAATAAGCCGATGGAGCGAGACACTCGACCTCTATCCCCGATAAGTAAATATGTCTATTTAATTTATTTTTTGTTAAGTCGCCCACGCATTGTATATTCCATTATCCTTGACCTCAGGGCTCTCTCTATGGCACATGCATACACACCCGGTCTTCGCGTTACCCCGCAGACCCTTCTTCAACGCCAGCGCCAACTCCCCCTCAAAGGTGAAGTCGTCGTATCACAAGGCGATAGCGTGACGCGCGATCAAGTCGTTGCCCACACGCACCTGCCCGGCAACGTCACCACCCTCAACCTGGTCAACATCTTGAGTTGTACGCCAGAAGAATTGCCCAATTACATGCTCAAACGCGAAGGCGACCCCGTCGAAGCCGGCGAACCCATTGCCGAAACCCGCCCCTTCATCAAATGGTTCAAAACCACCGTTAAAGCACCTATCACTGGCACCCTCGAAAGCATCTCCAAAATCACCGGACAGGTCATCTTTCGCGCCCCCCCACGCCCCGTTCAGGTACAGGCATACATCGATGGCAACATAGTTGAAATCCTGCCCGAAGAAGGCGTCATTGTCGAAACCACAGGTGCATTTGTGCAGGGCATCTTTGGTGTAGGCGGTGAAACCTGGGGACCTCTGCACCTCATCTCCGAGGAGCCAGATCAAATTTTAATCCCCGATCAAATCGACAACTCGTGCGCGGGTAAAATCGTCGTAGGTGGCAATTTGCTCACCCTCGACGCAATTGACAAAGCGCGAGAAAGCGGTGCCGTTGGCATCATTGGGGGCGGCATCCGCGACGCCGATTTGCGCGACCTGCTCGGTTACGACCTCGGCGTAGCCATCACCGGCACCGAGAATACCGGCCTCACTGTCATCGTCACCGAAGGCTTTGGTCCCATCGCAATGGCGCGCAAAACCTTTGCCATACTGAGCGAAAACAACGGCAAAGAAGCCTCTATCTCGGGTGCCACCCAGATCCGCGCCGGGGTTTTGCGTCCCGAAATCATCATTCCAGAATCCAGCATCCACGAGCAAACCGAAGAATCCGGTAATCTGGGCCTCATCGAAGGGGCACTCCTGCGCGTAATTCGCGCGCCCCATTTTGGTCAGGTGGGCAAAGTCACGGCCCTGCCACCCGAATTGCAAACAGTTGAATCCGAAACCCATGTGCGCGTACTCGAAGTCGAATTTGGCAATGGTGATCGCGCCATTGTCCCGCGCGCCAACGTCGAACTCATCGAAGAGTAAACGACCCATCGGGAGATTGCGTATGAGATATTTTTTAACCTGCATCATACTCGTGCTTTACACAGCACAGGTATATGCACAACAACCCACCGGTGTCAAAGCTGGAGACACCCCCAACGACTCGGGAGGCAACATCACCGTCATCTGGGACTACCCAGAACCCTACGAGGGAGTCAAAAAAATCACATACACAATTGTAGTCGGCGAATCTGAAAATGGACCTTTTCATGGCGCCAAGTACAGTGCAGCTAACCTGCAATCCAGCGATCCAGGAACTTTTGGGCATGGCGAAGAAACATCCCAAAAGCTCTTTGCCAGAGTCGACGAATATACTGACCCCACCGATCCATCGAAAAAGATCGCCATCGAAAACGGTAAAACCTATTACGTGCAGGTCATCGCCCACCTCCCTTCTGGCGAATCATTTCCCTCTGCAATCGCAGCCGCAGAAGCGTATGAAAATTTTTTCAACCGGACCAAAACCAACAACTTCATTATCGGCACAATCTTCTCCCTCATCATTTTGATCAGCATTTTCCTCGCCCAAAAACGCGAACTCTTCATCCGGCGCATCGCTGGCCTTGAAGCCCTCGACGAAGCCCTCGGCCGTGCCACGGAAATGGGCAAGCCCGTACTCTTTGCACACGGATTGGCGTCTATGGGCAGTGTATCGACCATTGCGGCAGTCAATGTTCTCTCTCGCGTGGCTAATCGCACCGCCGAATTTAATACCGAATTGCGCGTGGCCAACAACGATCCCGTCGTCATGGCCGTGAGTCAGGAAGTCGTCAAAGAATCCTATCTCAACGCCGGTCGCCCCGATGCCTACTCAGAAGACTCGGTCTTTATGGTCGCTACTGAGCAATTCAGCTATGCCGCAGCACTCGACGGCATGATGGTACGCGATAGACCTGCTACCAATATCATGATGGGCTACTTCTATGCCGAATCTCTGCTTTTAGCCGAAACCGGCGCATCCATAGGTGCGATTCAAATAGCAGGGACAGACTCCTATACCCAATTGCCCTTTTTTATCACCACCTGTGACTATACCCTCATGGGTGAAGAACTCTATGCGGCGAGCGCGTATCTCGCCCGCGAACCCAAATTGCTGGGCAGCCTCAAAGGGCAGGACATCGGCAAAGCAGTGCTCTTGATCCTCCTGATTTTGGGCACACTTCTTGCAACCCTCGGCAATCAAACACTCACGCATATTTTTACCGCATATTAGCAGGGGATTCTTTCATGCTTTTTTTACGACGTACACTTCCGCTGATCATCGCTTTTGTCATGGGCATGATTGGCATTCTCGTTTTCTATATCCCACACAGCGGTGCCCAAGCTCTCGAACAAGAATTGACAAAATGGGATCGCATTGTCGCGGCCTTTGCTATGGTATTGGGCATCTATAGCCTGATGCGCTTGCACTGGGGCCGCGTGCGGCGGCAACAAGCCGGGTGGGCGTATAGCTTTCTCGTTTTTGTCGGTTTCACAGTCATGTTTGTTTTGGCCATCTACAACGATGGACAAGGCCCTCTCAGCCCTCAAGTCATTGATTCAGGTCCTTTTGTGTGGATGTTTGATAATGTACAGGTACCCGCCGATGCTACCATGTTCTCCATTCTCGCGTTTTTCATCGCATCTGCTGCCTATCGCACCTTTCGCGCCCGTACCCCCGAAGCAGCCATCCTGCTCGTATCCGCCATCATCGTGATGATCGGTCGCGTACCCATCGGTGCCCTCATTTCCGATTGGGTGCCCTGGCTTTCCCAATGGCTCATGGCTGTACCCAATCTGGCAGCCAAACGCGGCATCTTGCTCGGCGTGAGCCTTGGTGCTGTCGCCACAGCATTGCGCATCATCTTTGGCATCGAACGCTCTTATCTCGGCGGAGGTGAAGAATGAAAGAATTTTTACTCAATATCGACCGCCGCATCATCTTCATTTTTGTCGCGCTCGGCGTCATTATTCCCGCGCTCACTTCCTTTAACCTGCCCATCAATCCCACTCCAAACGTGCAGTCTATCTACGACACGATTGAAGAAGTCGGTGCGAAAAACGGTACCATTTTGATTTCTTTTGACTACGGTCCTGGATCCTTTCCCGAAGTACAGCCCATGGCCCTTGCGGTTTTGCGCCACTGTTTCAAGCGCAACGTCAAAGTAGTTGGCATGTGCCTTTGGCCCCAAGCGGTGGGTTTGGCTCAACAAGCCCTCGATACAGCTTCAAAGGAACTGGATGCCGAATACGGCAGCGACTATGTCTTTCTCGGATTTAAAACGGGATTTCACTCACTCGTTATCAATATGGGCCACGACTTCCACGGAACTTTTCCACAAGATTCGCCTGGCAACAACACAACCGAATTACCTGTCACCCAAAATATAAAGGGCTTGGCGGACTTCGACTACGTGCTCTGCCTGGCAGCGGGTAACACGCCAGATGGTATCTGGATACCCTACGGACAAGAACGCTACAAGTTTAAATTTGGCCTCGGATGCACGGCTGTGATGGCACCCGACCAATTCCCCTATTTACAGTCGGGCCAAATGAACGGCATGATGGGTGGATTGGCTGGCGCCGCCGAATACGAAACCCTCGTGCAAGCTTCCGGTACTGCTACTGAAGGCATGCGTCCCCAATCCGTTGTGCATCTCATTATCATCGCCTTCATTATCCTGGGCAATGTGATGTACTTCCTCTATGGTCGGCAGAAAGGAGGGGCGCAATGAGCCGCGATCAAATATTTTTTATCGTCTTCTTATTCATCTTTGCCACCATCAATATCTACCTCTTTGGTTCGGGCAGCCTATCTGCGGATTGGTCTGGCTTGGGCACATTTATCGCCGCTGGCATTACCCTATCGCTCTATAGCTTTCTCTACAAGGATAACCCCCTCTTCAAATTCGCCGAAAACCTCTATGTTGGGGTCGCAGCTGCGTACACGATTACGCAGGTGTGGTATAACGTACTTTGGGTCGATGTGGTGGATCCCCTCTCTGAACTCGGCAGCGACGAAAGCCTGGGCAATTTATGGCTCATCGTACCCACATTGCTCGGCTTCTTCATGCTCACCCAACTCTCCTCGGCGAAATTTAGCTGGCTCAGCCGAATTGCATTCGCATTTGTGGTCGGCCTCGGGGCGGGACTGGCTATTCCACGCACCATCGCGGCCAATTTGCTGGCACAAATACAACCTACCATGGGGCCTATAACAGCCGACCTGGCTGGATTCAATCTATTTATTATTCTGGTCGGCGTGGTTACAGTACTCGTATATTTCTTCTACTCTGTCGAACACACCGGTCCCGTGGGCGTAGCGTCCAAAATTGGTATCTGGTTCCTCATGATCTCGTTTGGCGCATCATTTGGTTACACCATCATGGCGCGTCTCTCACTATTGATTGGTCGCGTCGGGTTCTTGCTCGAAGACTGGCTCGTACTCCCATTGCCTCTATTTTGATCCGGAGAGGAGCGCGTGTCTCCCAAAAAAAACGGGAACGTTCAACCTTATACAGAAGTCCAAAGAAACATTACATGCCCAATTCCGTGCTGACAGTTGACAACCTCCAAACGCATTTTCACACAGACAGCGGAACAGCGAGGGCGGTAGATGGCGTATCATTCACGCTCAACAAGGGCAAAACGTATGGCCTTGTTGGTGAATCGGGGTGCGGAAAAAGTGTCACTTCGCTGTCAATCATGCGATTGGTACCTCATCCTGGCCGCATTGAAGGTGGGCATATTTTTTTTCATGACCGCGACCTGGTATCCCTTTCGGATACCGAAATGCGCGACATACGCGGCAATGACATCGCCATGATCTTTCAGGAGCCCATGACCAGCCTCAACCCGGTTTACACCTGTGGGTTCCAGATTGACGAAGCCGTGAGACGGCATCAGGGATTAGAAAAAACAGAAGCGCGAAAAAAAACAGTTGAAATGCTCCACCTCGTGGGCCTGCCCGATCCCGAGCAGCGCGCAAACGAATACCCACATCAGTTATCTGGGGGGCAACGCCAGCGCGTCATGATCGCCATGGCCCTCTCGTGCAATCCCAAAGTGCTGATAGCCGACGAACCCACAACAGCACTCGATGTCACCATACAGGCGCAAATCCTGGACCTGTTGCGCGATTTGCAACAACAACTCGGCATGGCCGTCCTGCTCATCACACACGATTTGGGTGTTATTGCCGAAGCCGCCGACGAGGTCGCGGTCATGTACGCAGGCCAAATTGTAGAAACTGGACCATCAGACGCGATTTTTCACAACCCCAGGCATCCCTATACGCAGGGGTTACTCGCATCAGTACCCCGTCTGGATATCGCGAACAAGCACCTCAGAACCATTCCGGGCACGGTACCCGAAGCCACGCAATTTCCATCGGGATGTCGATTTGCAGATCGATGTGAAAAAGTCGATACAATCTGTCGAGAAACCACACCGCAATTAGAACCAGATGACGGCGATCACCAGACCGCGTGTTGGATGGCATAAAGACAAGGGGCTGGGGGCTGGTTGAAGTTTGCCAAATCCTTCATCTTGTAAATTTTAATCTATGCTTCTTAAAGTACAAAACCTTAAAAAACACTATCCCATTTCTCAGAGACTCTGGGGGCGCAACGCCGGGTATGTCAAAGCAGTAGATGACGTGAGCTTCGATATCTCTCCCGGTGAAACCCTCGGTCTGGTCGGCGAATCCGGATGCGGAAAAACCACAACAGGACGCGCCATATTGCGCCTTATTGACGCGACATCGGGCACCGTGCGATTCAAAAATACCGACATACTCTCCCTGAAAAAAAAACAACTTCGAGCACTGCGCCGGCACATGCAAATCATCTTTCAGGACCCTTACGGATCGCTAAACCCCCGCCTCACCATTGGTGGCATCCTCTCGGAACCCTTGAAAATCCACGGCGACAAAACAAAAGATCGGGTCGCCGACTTACTCAACACCGTGGGACTATCTCCCGACGTCGCGCGCCGATATCCACACGAATTTTCCGGCGGACAGCGACAGCGCATTGGCATTGCCCGCGCATTGGCCGTAAAACCACAATTCATCGTCGCGGACGAACCCGTGTCTGCACTCGACGTATCGATCCAGGCACAAATCGTAAACTTACTCCAGGATTTACAGACACAGTTTGGCCTCGCCTATCTCTTTATTGCACACGACCTGAGCGTAGTCAAACACATCTCCAATCGCGTGGCAGTCATGTATCTGGGCAAAATTGTCGAACTGGCAGAAAGCCAGGAACTCTACGACAATCCGCAGCATCCCTATACGCACGCATTGCTCTCATCAATCCCCATACCCGACCCGCGCGTCAGGGGATCGCGCACCATTTTAACAGGCGATGTGCCCAGCCCGGTCAACATCCCTTCGGGCTGTGCATTTCATCCGCGCTGTCCCGAAGCAACGCCGGACTGCGCCCACCGCAAACCCGAACTCTTAGACATTGAACCCGGCCACAGCGTGGCCTGTATCTTGCGGCACAATTAGATTCATCCACCCACTCTTTCAAGGAGTCTTTAAGTGAAGGTCACAAGAATATTAACGTTGCTGTGTCTTACCGGCCTCATAACCCACGCCGCCCTGGCACAGCCCCCCTCTTTAGGTCCTGCCAAAGCCATTGGTGTTGACCTTGGCAACACTCCGTTGAACCGTCCATCCCCCGATCAAAAAAGCTACACGTATTGGACGCCCGAAACAGCCGATGGCTTCTTTCCCTCGCTTTTGGGACTGCGCACGGCCAGCGCTCGGATGATTCGCACCAAATATTTCAACATCTACTTCTCCACAGCCGAAAAAACCGCGCGCCACATTGCCGACTTCTGCGATGAGGTCCTGTCGAATCTCATGCGCCATTACCCCACCTTTGTCGATCGCATTGCACCCATCCACGTCGTCGTTGACGACCAGGCGGATTATCTGGGCAATGCCTTTGCCGTGTACAGCGCCAATTACATCCACTTTTGGACCAACCCCATCGACTGGGAAATCCGCGGCACCAGCGACTGGGTACGCAATGTTTTTGTCCACGAACTCGCCCACATCGTAACACTGAAAGCCGCCTATAAGGGCTTTCCATTCCAAATTGGCATCGTCAACGCCTCTCGTGCCAATGAAAATCCCGATTTCAGCTTTACACTTGGCCTGTATCACCTCGCTGTCAATTCGGGTTTTGCCGAAGGTATCTCGCAATACGAAGCCACCGAATACGGCGACGATAGATGGGACACACACCGCGATATGCTCCTGCGCATGGCCGCGCTCGAAAATGATTTGCTCTCCCTCGCCAGCATGGGGCAACTCGGCGGCAAGGGCAATTACCACGGCGAAATGGTCTATAATCAGGGATTCGCCATGCTCAATTACATTGGCGAACGCTTTGGTCCCACTGTTGTCAGACAGATCTTTGAACACAGACCCATTATCAACTTCAACTCCTCGCTCAAAAAAGCCACTGGCGTATCGGCAAAACAACTCTACCGCGACTGGAAAACGCATATTGTAGAACAATACAGCGCGGTTCAAAGCGATATCCAGGAAGCCGGTGAACGCGAAGGCGAATTGATCATCGATAGGGGCAGTCTGGACTATCACCCGGTCTATTCCCCACAAGGCGATAAACTGGGCTTTATCTCCAACGACGACAGCGACTATTTCATCACCGAACTCAAAGTGATGGACCTCACCACCAAAAAAGTAGAAAAAATAGCCGACCGCGTCGATAATCGCTTTGTCTGGACAGCCAGCGGCGACAGCCTGATGTACATCAAAGCCGTAGGCGCGCGTTGGGACATCTTCACGTATGACACAAAAACCAAAAAAGAAACCCGAGTCACCGTGGGTCTGCGCGGGAAAGACCCCACCCTCTCTCCCGATGGCAAACAAATCGCCTTTGTAACCCTGAGAGACGGCACTGCGAACATCGGCCTCGTAAACACCGATGGCACCGATGTGCGATACCTCACACACAACAACGACGCCACACAGTACTTTGGTCCCAAATGGTCACCCGACGGCAAACACCTGCTCTTCAGCGTATTTCGCACGGGCGAAGACCGCGACATTGCCATCATCGACGTGGATGCCACAACCTGGAAAAAGAAAGAGGGCAGGCGCGCGTTAAAAAAAGAGGAAGTTGACACACAACTCGACAGCCTTCAGCAGGCAAAGGCCGACAGCCTCAAGGCATTTCCCGACAGCCTCGCCTATGCCAACAATGCCAACTTCAAAGCCATCGTACACTCCACAGCCGACGAACGCGACCCCGTGTGGCTGCCCGATGGCAGCGGATTTGTCTTCAGCTCGGACCGCACGGGCATCTTCAACCTCTACACCCACGACATGGCCACCGGAGAACAAAAGCAACTGACCAATGTCACAGGTGGCGCGTTTCTGCCCACTATTTCTCCCGACGCCAAAGACGTGATCTACGCAGGATATCACGCAGCGAACTACAACCTCTATCGCATACCCCTGTCCGAGGCCGTTGCCATTGATCCCCCCGAAGGTATTGAACGAGACTATGCCGAGATTTACACCGGTGAATCCATCACCGAACTTCACGACATCGGGCGGTATTCCACGCGCCTCGTCTCTTACGGAATCACACCCATCGCATTGCTGGGTCCCACATTTATCGGCAACCGATTCGGCCTGGATCAAATCAGCGCGGGTGCTCAATGGGCCTGGGGCGACCTGCTCGGCAGCGACGTTTTTGTAACCACCGCTCTGATCGGCAAAAACTTCAGACGACAACAAGACTTCAACTCGGAATTTGCCTTCTATTACCAGAATAGCCTTACCCCCATTCTATCTGAACAAAGCACCTATGTCCCCCGCATCTTCTTTGGAGGCAGCAGGCAAACCATCAACAGCATCGTGGATTTGGGCACCGTCCAAACCGTGCGCGATACACTCAGCGGCACACTGATCACCACAAATGACCAGGGTCAACAGGTCCTGATCCCCAATGTCACGCAGCACTTAGACCTCACGGTCACAGAAGAAGACGATTTTAAGGATGTTTTCTCAGACTTTACGGTAGGCGCCCAAATGGGAGCGGGCCGAGGACACTATTTCAGTCTTGCCTATGGCTACCGAAAATATTCCGAAAACCTGCACGCCGTTCAGGTCCTTCACGATAGCTCTCGCGTCTTTCAGACCAATTTAGAGACCGGTGCTGTTGAAGACATCACAGATCAGATTCCCGGTCCGGGCTACGCATCACAGGAAACCCTTCTCGACGATTTTCTCTACAAAGAACTCGACTTCTTCAAAAGTCACGAATGGATGGGCGGTTGGAGCTACATCACCCTCAAACCCGCCACAGACCTCTACATCAACCCATCGGGCGGTCGCGCATTATCCTTCCGCTATCGGCGTATCAATGCAACCGTGATAGATTCGCTGGCCCGCACGCCAGATCTGAATGAGGACTTTACCCCAGACCCCATCGGCGAAGACCTGTCACCCGCATTTTTCCGGGGCGATAAAGTCAACGTGGGCTTCAACGAATACATCGCCTCCTTCAATGAATTTATCCCGCTCGTCGGCCGCTCAACATTCGCCCTCCAGGTTTTTGGAGCCTACAAAGACAGCTATGTCAAAGAAGTACAACAAGAGGGCGGCACATTCGAAGGCGTATTCTATTACCCCTTGCGCTATTATCTCGGTGGACTGGGCACCTTGCGCGGCTATCCGTATTTCACAATCGCAGGCGGCAAAGCCCTCTTTGGTCGCACCTCGCTGACCCTGCCCATCTTTAAGCACATTGGCGCAGAACTACCGCCTCTCTTTTTCGACAAAATTTACGCCTCGCTCTTCTTTGAGTTTGGCGGCGTATCCAATGCCGCCAGCATCGGCGATATTTTTGACGTAGATGAAGAAGTACACAGCGGGCGATGGGACAAATTCAAAAACGCTTTCCTATTTGACTACGGCGCCGAAATTCGATTCCAGGTGTTTTCACATTATCGCCTGCCCATGTTCGGCTATTTCATCGTCGCCCGTCCCACCAAACGCGAAGTCCCATCCCGCAACAACCCCGATATCATCGAAGAGGTCAGTGGGACGCGCTTCTATTTTGGCCTGTCATTGTAACTGTTTCCAGCCCCCAGTTCCCAGCCCCAAGGGGTTAGAGACTGGGGGCTTTTGACTTTAAGATTATGCTTCAACTCATCTACGCGATGCGCCCGCGCGAATGGTTCAAAAATATCTTTGTGCTGGCCGCTCTCGTTTTTACCAAACGCATTTTTGACCCCAGCGACCTCCTGCAAGGCAGTCTGGCCTTTGTTTGTTTCTGCCTCATATCTGGCGCAGCGTATCTTTTTAACGACATCAAAGACAGAGAAAACGATCGCCAGCATCCCCTGAAACGCCATCGCCCGATAGCCTCGGGAACTCTCCGTGTCTCCGTCGCCGCCATCGCCGCTTTCCTCCTCGCCCTGGTCGCCCTGATCGGAGGATTTTACGTACATCCCCACTTTGGCATCGTCCTGCTTATCTATGCGGCAATGAACATCGCCTACACGCTGTACCTCAAACACATCGTCATCCTCGATGTCATGATCATTGCCGCGGGATTTCTTCTGCGCGCCATCGGCGGTGCAGTGGCGATTCAGGTCGCCATTTCCTCCTGGTTCATCCTCTGCACCATGCTGCTGGCACTATTTCTCGGCTTTGCCAAACGCCGGCATGAACTCGCCCTGCTCGAAGGAGAAGCCAGCGCCCACCGCCGCATCCTCGCAGAATATTCCCCACAATTTCTCGACCAGATGATCGCCATCGTCACAGCCGGTGCCCTGGTATCATACGCGCTTTATACCATGTCGCCCGAAGTCATTGAAAAACTCGGCACCAAATACCTCAACCTCACCATCCCCTTTGTGGTTTACGGTATGCTGCGCTACCTCTATCTCATCTACAAAAAAGAGGGCGGTGGCAATCCCACCTCTACCGTATTGGGTGATCTCCCTCTTCTGATCGCCTGCGCCCTGTGGTTGCTAACCCTATGCGTAATACTCTACGTGTGATGTACCTCCCAGCCGGTTCGTTCCTGAATCGGCTTTTATTTTACCCCTGCACGCGGGCATTGTGAAAAGACTTTGTATTTTGTATTTTGAATCCTCTAATAGTTTTAATCCCTTCCACAAGGAGTTCCCGAATGGCAGAGCAACCAAATATTTTGCTGATTATGAACGACGATATGGGCTATTCAGATATCGGATGTTACGGAGGTGAAATCCACACGCCAAATTTAGATCGACTTGCAGCCAATGGATTGCGATTCACCCAATTTTACAACACAGCGCGGTGCTGTCCCACGCGGGCATCGCTGCTCACGGGATTGCATCCCCACCAGGCCAGCGTGGGGCACATGATGGATGACCGGGAATACGAAGGATATCGGGGCGATCTGAATTTTAAAAGCGTAACCATTGCCGAAGTACTCAAGACCGTGGGGTATGCGACCTATATGAGTGGCAAATGGCATATTACACGGCATACAGATGCGGATGGCCCCAAACACAGTTGGCCCTGCCAGCGCGGATTTGATCGCTTTTTTGGCATCATTACCGGTGCCGCCAATTTTTGGAAGCCACAAACACTCACGCGAGACAACGAGCAAATTACAGTGGATGAATTTCCAGAGGATTTCTTTTTAACCGATGCCATCAGCGATCAGGCAGCGGATTATATCCGCGAACACGCGCAGACAAATGGAGATCAGCCATTCTTTTTATACACCGCATACACCGCACCCCATTGGCCCTTACACGCACATGATGAAGATATTGCAAAATACAAAAATCGTTTTGCCTCGGGATGGGATCAACTGCGCGAAGAGCGTTTGGCACGCATGCGCGAAATGGGCATATTGAAACCCGAATGGGGATTGAGCGACCGCGATCCTTCTCAAGTTCCCTGGGAAGAAGCCGATCACAAGGCGTGGCAACAGCGGCGCATGGAAGTTTATGCCGCCCAGGTGGATCGTATGGATCAGGGCATTGGGCGCATCGTCCAATCCCTCGAAGAAACCGGAAAACTGGACAACACCCTGATCGTATTTCTGGCCGACAACGGGGGATGCGCCGAAGAACTGGGAGGCGGCATGCGACGCAGCGCGATTGCCCCGGCCACCACGCGCGACGGTCGTCCGGTCCAACGCGGCAACGACCCAAACGTAATGCCGGGTGACGAAACGACATATCAGAGCTACGGCGTACCCTGGGCCAACGTATCCAACACGCCATTTCGCCTGTACAAGCACTGGGTCCACGAAGGCGGCATTGCAACCCCCTTTATCGTACACTGGCCCAATCGCGTAACAGACCACGGCGCATTGCGCGAACAACCCGGCCAGCTTACAGATGTCATGGCAACCTGTCTCGATATAGCGGGAGCCGACTATCCCGAGACCTATAATGAACACGATATTTTACCACTCGAAGGCACATCGCTAACGCCGATCTTTGACAACCGGGACAACGGCAAAGAATATCTAATCTGGGAACACGAGGGCAACGGCGCGGTTCGCAAAGGCAAATGGAAACTGGTAAAACGCTATCCGGGCGATTGGGAGCTATACGACATTGAAGCCGACAGACCGGAACTCAACGACCTGGCAAATGAAAATCCCGATGTCGTATCCGAACTCTCGGCAATCTACGACGCCTGGGCCGAGCGTTGTGGGATTGAACCCTGGGATAATATCCTCGCAAAGCGCGGGTAAGTAAAAAGGAAAAAACCATGACACCAACAGATATCACAGATGAAATGCTGGCAACATATCGACGCGATGGCGTCATAAAAATTCCACAGATCATCTCGCCGGAAGAAGTGGCGAAATTTCGTCAGGCATCCCTGGATATTCTCGAAGCCATGCCAAAAGATCCAAACCGTCCATTTAATCAAAAAGTGAACGTATGGCGAGAAGACGAGGTATTGCGAAACCTGACGCAACACCCGAATGTCGCCGCAGTCGCAGAGAAAATTGCGGGTGTGCGATTGCGGATCTGGCACGATCACATCCTCGCAAAAATGCCAGAACTCGAAGTGCCGACAGCATTCCATCAAGACCTGGTAAAATGGCCCTATGATCGCAATTCCAATGCCCTATCGGCGTGGATCGCACTACAGGACACACCCGTAGAAATGGGATGCATGTCATTTGTACAGGGATCCCACCAAATGAAAGACGTGCCGGACATGGCGACAAATAATCAGGAGGGATGGCGGGAATTCGCACCGGAAATCGCGTGGCGCACCAGAGTAACACATCCGCTTCAGGCGGGAGACTGCACATTTCATCACGGAATGACATTTCACACCGCAGGACCGAATCAGACAAATGATTGGCGGGTAGGATACGTGATTATCTTTGTCGATGCAGCGGCAAAATACACCGGCAAAAAGCACGTAGTCACAGATCCCTTGAAGCTGACGCCCAACACATTGCCGCCAGATGATTATTTTCCACCCGTAGTTTATGGAGAGTAAAAAATGAGCACCCCCAATATAATTTTAATGATGTGCGACGACCTGGGATATGGCGATGTGGGATTTAACGGAAATGAAGTCATAAAAACCCCGAATTTGGACCGCCTGGCGAACAATGGGATTCGGTTCACGCGATTTTATGCGGGAGGACCCGTGTGTTCCCCAACGCGAGGAACCTGTTTAACCGGACGGCATTATTTTCGATATGGCGTAACACATGCCAATCGCGGACACTTGCCCGCACAGGAAATAACACTGGCGCGGATGTTAAAATCCTTCGGCTATGCGACCGGACACTTTGGCAAATGGCATCTGGGAACACTGGACCCAAATTATTCGGGCAAGTCCAATCGCAATCCAGCGCGCAACTACGCCCCGCCCTGGGAGCGGGATTACGATGAGACATTTGCCACAGAGTACGCGGTTCCCACCTGGGATCCAGCGGTAGATATTAACCAGAGGACCGGAAAGCGTTTGGACCGCCCCTGGGCCTCGCCATATTACGAAAATGGAAAACTGGTAACGGAAAACCTGGAAGGATGCGATTCCCGGGTATTGATGGATCGCGCAATTCCATTTATCGAACAAGCGGTTGAAAATGGCAATCAGTTCTTTACGACCATCTGGTTTCACGCACCGCATAGCCCCGTCGTTGCCGGACCGGAATATCGCGCAATGTACGCCGAATACAGCGAAGATGAACAGCACTATTACGGCTGCATCACCGCCATAGACGATCAGGTGGGACGATTGTATCACGCATTGGAAGCATGGGGCGTAGCCGACAACACCATGATCTGGTTCTGTTCGGACAACGGTCCCGAAGGCCGCACGGGTCAAAGTGGCCGCAACCGGGGATCAACGGGTGGCTTGCGCGGACGAAAGCGGTCTTTGTTTGACGGCGGCGTAGGCGTACCCGCGCTATTGCACTGGCCGGGTCATGCAGAACCCGGACGCACAGTAGAAATGCCGTGCAGCACACTGGATTACTTCCCCACAATCGCCGAGGTCATGGGCTACGAGATGCCCGATAATCGCCCCATTGACGGCATCAGTCTGCTACCGACAATTGAGGGAAACATGACAGAACGCCCTGCCCCCATTCCGTATCGGTTCAACAGTCCCAAAAACGCGATGTTTGACGCCCCGACCATCTCAATGATCGACAACCGTTATAAATGCTTGACCAACCTGTCGAACAATGGCAGCGAAGATCTGTGTTTTGACATGATTGAAGACCGCGCGGAAACGACCAATTTGGCAAACGAGCAACGAGAACGCATGGGGCAAACGCGCGAAACCCTGCGCCAATGGCTCCGCTCGTGCGAAGCCAGCCACAACGGTGGGGATTACGACGAGGCATTTGAACCAGTCGCGCCATTTGAAGAAGTCACTGGAGACTGGCCTGGAAGAAGAAATTAATCAATCAGAGGTACCGAATGGCAACTCGATTTGGCGATGAACGCGACTGGTTTTTGGAAAAGCGATTTGGTCTATTTATCCACTGGGGAATCTACGCCATCCCCGGATGGCAGGAACAGCACCAGTGGCGCGGACGCATGCCCGCAAATGAATATGTAAAGTTAGCCGAGCAGTGGAATCCCACAAACTTCAATCCCAACGCGTGGTTAGACCTCGCAGAAGAAGCCGGGATGCAATACATCATCGCGACAACCAAACACCACGATGGATTCTGCTTATGGGATACAGCGCACACGGCATTCAACACAATGAATACCCCATGTGGAAAAGACCTCATGGCAATGCTCGCCGATGCGTGTCACAAACGCGATTTTCCCCTGGGCTTTTATTATTCAATTGCCGACTGGCACCACCCCAATTACCCCAATCAGGGACGACATCACGAATTGCCCCAACCCAAGCCGGGAGATGATCCCGACTTGATGAAATACCTGGAATTTCTGAAGGCGCAGGTATGGGAGCTATGTACCCATTACGGAAAACTACACGCATTCTGGTGGGACATGAATGTGGATGAACACTTCGATCCATCCATCAACGCGATGATTCGGTCGCTACAACCCGCAGCAGTAATCAACAATCGGGGATTTGACCCCGGTGATTTTGGAACGCCCGAGCGCGATCATGTGCAAGGCATAGACGCCCAGCAATCATTTGATCGACTGACCGAAGCGTGCCAATCCGTCGGCATCGAAAGCTGGGGCTATCGGGTAGGTGAAGATTATTATACAGACCGCCATCTGATACGGAGCATCGATCGGTATCTCGCGCGCGACGCAAACTACTTGCTCAACGTAGGCCCCAAACCCGACGGAACGATACCAGACGCATCCAAACGCATCTTGAAACGCATAGGAAAATGGTATCGCGCAGTAGAAGAAGCGGTCAAAGACGTAGAACCCGCGTCGCACCTGACGCGCAATCGCGATATACTATTGACGCGCCGGGACAATGTGATCTACGTACATCTGGTAAACGACCCGCGCACAAGCGGCGTAAAGCTCGACCCAATTGCAATCGCGCCAAAAAATGCGACCTTACTAAACACAGGTAAACCCGTAGATTTCACAGTGGATCTGGTACCGACCAATCACATAGAGCACAAACCCTATTTGCGGTTACAGAACCTGCCAGTGAATGAACTGATCAACACTGTAATAGTAGTAAAACTCGAATTTGACAAAGCACCTGAATAAAGATAGCCATCGGAGAGAATCATGTTTGGAGAAATCCGAAATAAAAACGGTGAAAAACTGGATTATACTTTTCACTGTGGAAATCCCGAAAGCAAACACATCGTCGTCCTGGGCCATGGCGTAACCGGCAACAAAGACAGGCCATTCCTGGTCGCGCTATCACAGGCATTGGAAGCCGGGGAATTCAACGTCCTGCGATTCTCTTTTGCCGGCAACGGGAACTCAGAAGGTCGGTTTGAAGATGCCACCATAACAAAAGAAGTAGATGACCTGGGTTCCGTACTGGATACCTTAAACGGCTATACAATCTGTTATGCCGGGCACAGCATGGGAGGCGCTGTAGGCGTATTGCGGGCGAGCACGGATGCGCGCATTCAACAACTCATCTCTCTTGCAGGCATGGTAGATACCAGGGGATTTGCACAGCGCGAATTTGGCGATGTCACCCCCGACGAAGGCAACATGTGGGACGACCCGGATTGCCCGCTATCCAGCGCGTATATGGACGACCTGACCGCGATTGACACTGTCGCAGATCGCGCATCTCAAATCTCAGTCCCCTATTTGCTCGTACACGGCACAGAGGACGATGTAGTACCCATTGAAGATTCCCAAACAATATTCGCACAAGCCAACGAACCAAAAGAACTGGTCGTACTGTCTGGAGCAGATCACGTATTCAGCGATGACGCGACACCCGTCATGATACAAACCGTTATCAATTGGATTGCAAAACAGGAGTCCTGATGCCTTCTAAAACATACCGAGCCGCAGTAATCGGTCTGGGAATGATCGGCGGCGCTGATCAGGTCTCAGGAGATGTATTGGGTCAGCGCGTAGATGACATGGATGGCACGCATACTTTTGCGTATCAGAACCATCCGCGTATCGACCTCATTGCCGGCTCAAGCCGCGACCAGGGACGGCGCGAGCGCTATGAAGCGCGTACGGATGCTGTAACATATGAGAGTTGGCGTGCAATGATCGCCAGCGAAACACTCGATATTGTCAGCATAGCGACCTATGCCCCTTTCCACGCAGAAATAGCCATAGCCTGTGCCGAACACGGAATCCCCGTCATCTATTGCGAAAAACCCGCGGCAACCACGGTTATAGATGCCCAGCACATGCTCGAAGCGCAAAAACACGGATTATTGGTCTTTAACCATCAGCGAAGATTCGATCCCAATTATCGCCGGCTCCGTGCGCTCATTGCCGAAGAAAAACTGGGCACACTTATTTCCGCCTCTCTCCAATGGCCGACGGGGCGATTGGGCAATGTGGGAACCCATGCAATTGACGCCCTCTTGATGCTCACCGGACATCGCATTCAATCGGTCTCTGCAACCCTTGACCTATCGGGAAGGCCAGATTGCCGCGGCGAGGCATTTCGCGATCCCGGAGGCTGGGGTGTCATGCGTATGGACGGTGGGCTAATGGTAACAGTGAGCGCACCCGACTATTCCACGGCACCACCGCGCACGGAAATCAACGGACATAAAGGACGGGCAATTATAGAGGCAAAAGGCATAACACTTGAATACTGGACTGGTGAAACAGAACATTGGCCGCCCTATAAGGACAGCGTTTCAGGAATGGATCGCGCCGTATCAGAAATCGTTGCCTATCTGGATGATCGCGTCCCATTTTCCTATAACTCCGAAGAAGCCGTTCACACACTCGAAGCCATTGTTGCTTTCCACGCCTCCCATAAACAAAACGGAGCCTATGTTGATCTCCCCTTATTGGACAGTGACCGCGAGATTGTCGTACTGAGCGGATAGCAATGGCTTTTGTTTGTATTAAACAGTAGGTACACATCAAGAGGGAAATGGAGGTACCATGAAATTTACACGTATCACAATTGATCCCAACGTATTTGGTGGTAAGCCTTGTATTCGAGGGATGCGTTTTCCCGTGTCGCGTCTTTTGGGACTTCTGGCATCTCATGAAACCGAAGAAACCATACTCAAGGCATATCCCTATTTGGAGGCAGAGGACATCCACGAGGCATTGCAATATGCAGCTTTATTGGCAGATGAACAGGTCGTTGAATTTGCATCATGAAAACACTGCTCGACATGCCGGTAACGCCCCAGTTGATCAATGTATTAAAAAAATATGGGCATGAAGGCGTTCACGCCTATCAAATTGGGAAAGACCAAGCGCCAGATATTGAGTTGCTCAACCTCGCGCGTCGTGAAAATCGTGTGATTATTACTGCCGATTTGGATTTCCCACGGCTTCTGGCTCTAAGTTCAGCATCTGGGCCGGGAATTATTTTATTTCGAGGCGGCAATTACTCAGATGACGAAATGTGTGACCTGCTTGAACGTGTTTTAGAATCTGTTCCAGTAGATGATCTGGAAAAGTCAATATGCGTTGTCGATCATTCGCGTGTTCGTGTAACACATTTGCCAATAAATGAATGAAAGGAATCTATGCCGACCATTGGAACACCGCTTTCACCGACCGCGACCAAAGTGCTCATGTGTGGCTCTGGCGAATTGGGAAAAGAAGTCGTAATTGAACTCCAGCGCTATGGCGTTGAAGTAATTGCCGTAGATCGCTATGCCAATGCGCCTGCGATGCAAGTAGCGCATCGGTCTCATGTCATTACCATGCTGGATGGGGATGCCCTGCGCGAAGTCATAGAAAAAGAACAGCCAGACCTTATCGTACCCGAAATTGAAGCAATCGCCACAGACACACTCGTCGAATTGGAAAGCGAAGGATTCTCAGTAATCCCAACAGCCCGAGCGACCCGACTCACAATGAACCGCGAGGGCATTCGTCGCCTGGCTGCCGAAAAACTCGGACTAAAAACATCGCCTTACCGATTCGCATCAAATTTAGAAGAATACCGCACAGCAGTTCGTAAAATCGGTGTCCCATGTGTCATAAAACCCATCATGAGTTCATCGGGCAAGGGACAAAGCACCGTAAAAAACATGGCCGACGCCGAAAAATCGTGGACCTATGCACAGGAAGGAGCGCGCGGAGGCGCAGATGCGGTCATCGTGGAAGGATTTGTAGATTTTGACTATGAAATTACGCTATTGACCCTGCGCCACAAAGGAGGCACGAGTTTTTGCGCGCCAATAGGACATCGACAGGTAGATGGCGACTATCGCGAATCATGGCAGCCACAGCCAATGAGCGAAGTCGCACTTGCAGAATCACAACGGATTGGCAAAGCGATCACCGACGCACTGGGAGGCCGCGGCATATTTGGCGTAGAGCTATTTGTAAAAGGCGACGACATCTACTTCAGCGAAGTATCACCCCGCCCACATGACACGGGCATGGTAACCATGATCTCACAAGACCTGTCTGAATTTGCCCTCCATGCACGGGCAATTTTGGGATTGCCAGTTCCGTGCATCAAACATCTCGGTCCCTCTGCCTCGCATGTGATCCTCGTAGAGGGACACTCGCAACAAGTGCAATTCGGCAACCTGGGTGCAGCACTCGCCGAACCCGATACAGAAATCCGCTTATTTGGCAAACCCGAAGTACAGGGAGAACGGCGAATGGGAGTCGTCCTCGCAAGAGGCGCGACACTGCAAGAAGCGCGCAAAAAGGCAAAAGCAGGAGCAGAAGCCATTAGCATCGCGCTTTGAGATATTCTTTACCCGGTATGTAAACTGCTGCGTTTATTGCGCGGCAATTTTTTTAAGATAGAACCAATTGTGCAACGGCATCTTCATTAAGCGTAATACCCAAACCGGGTTTTTCACTCAAAGTAACATGCCCATCTTCGAGCAACAAAGGCTCTGTAAGAAGCCCGTTGCCAAAAGGACCGCGCGCAAAACCGCTGGGACATTCAGAAATAAAGCAATTGGGAGTCGCCGCGCCAACATGCAGACCCGCCATGAGATGAACAGGAGTACTGGTGCTGACGTGAGACGCCCATGACACGCCAAAAACATCGGCCAATTGTGCGATGCGCAGCGTCTCAGAAATACCCCCAGCCCGACAAACATCCGGAAGAATGAGATCGCACTCCTTGTTCAGCAATCGGTCTCGCACAACATAGCGGTTGCAGTC
The DNA here is from genome assembly GCA_022821275.1 of Candidatus Latescibacterota bacterium. Classification (GTDB taxonomy): domain Bacteria; phylum Latescibacterota; class UBA2968; order UBA2968; family UBA2968; genus VXRD01. The sequence continues at coordinate 30,413 of JAJEDY010000028.1, forward strand.
CGTCTCTCCAACAGCGACTCGAATAGAAGTCGATTGGGTCAACTGCCTATATCCCTGATGGTCTTCGGGAAGAAGAGCATCCTCAAACCATTCTACATTGCCGAGGTCCTCAAGCAGCCGGACAAAACGGAGAGCATCTTTAATATCAAAACCGCCGTGCGCGTCAACGAGCAGCTTGCCACGATCTCCAACAGCGCGGGACATCTCTCGGACCAGGTCCATTTGTTCGTCCATCGCTCCTCGTCCACATGACGTCTTCACCACAGAAAAACCCTCGTCCAAAACCCTTTCAATCCCCTCGCAACGAGACTCAACAGTCTGCCCCGGCGTACCCGATGAATACACGGGAATTTGCAAACGATAAGGACCACCGAGCAACCGCCAGATAGGTTCGTCGTAGTACTTACCGCGTATATCCCAAAGCGCGATATCGATCCCCGCAATCGCCTCCAGAGTAAACCCCTGCGTATGAGAACGCAGGCGCATCGTCGAAAACATGCGCTCCCACAAAACGTCAATCGAGCGCGGATCCTCCCCGATAAGAACAGGACGCAACAAATCTTCTACAATCGTTTTGACAACGCGAGGCGCAGCCGGGGCGTGGGCTTCGCCAATCCCCTCAATACCATTATCTGTACGCACGCGAATAAGCACTGTCGATCGCCCCGAAGGATAGACACAAAGGTGGCGCGTATCGGCTCTGCCCGAAAAAGACTGTGTGGATTGGGGCGCGACTTGCGGAAATTTTAATCCTGCGGTATCTTCATATCGCGTCGCACCCCGCTGATGAGCGGTAGAGAGAATATCGCAGGTAATGGAAGTTATTTTCATTTGCGACTCCTGGGGTGTGTTGTAAAGAAATATGGATGGCTATGAAAATAGGACGAAAACCTGCAAATTTCTAACAAAAATTTTAATAGGAGGCAAGCCGTGGCCGAACAATCACATTTATTAAACGACGAGGCGATATTGCATTTTATTGCGCGGGGATATTGCGTAGTCAAGACCAGTGTTGCGCCGCATATCCACGCACAAATACTGACAGATGCAAAAAAGGCAATGACAGAGGGAAACCCGGGCAATGACATATTGCACGCTGCACCGGGCTTGCGCGAAATTTTTGACGACAAAGCAATGGTCGGCGCACTATCGAGCCTCCTCGGCGATTCGTATGTCATGCACTGCCACAGACATTGCCATCGCAATACCGCGGGCATAGAGGGCCGAAATTTTCATCAGGACGGATCAACGCGTCGATTTGCTGGCTGGAGCCGACCCTGGCGGCGTCACCATCGCCCCCGAACAGTCATGGCGATCTGTTATCCACACCAGACACCGGTTGAAATGGGACCCACTGGCATAATGCCCGGAACCCAGTATTACAGTGCAAAACCGCAAAATGAGTTCGATTACGAATTCCCCTTCGCGGTTGTCGATCCCGGCGATGTATTACTCGTACATTTTGATTTGTTCCATCGCGTATCCAGCAACACGAGCGATCGCGACCGGTATATGATGAAATTTTTATTCAAACGCACCGAAGAGCCAACAGCGCCGAGTTGGCATGCCGCATCAAATTTCGATCCCGATTTCGACACCCTCGCCCATCGACTAAAACCCGACCATCCATCCGACGTCTTATTGCGCCATCCCCACGTATGGGAATTTATGTGGCGCTGGATGCGCGGTGAACCCCTGCCCGAATGGAGTGATGACGCACCCGTCTCTGTAGATGACATGATACACAACCTGAACAGCGACGACCCGGGAGTCGTACTAAATGCCACCTACGCACTGGGACGATTGGGCAAACGCGCAGTACCCGCATTGATGGATATGTTATTGGGACCAGATGAAGCCCTACGAGAGCAAGCTCCCGCAGCACTATCAGCAGCAGGCGGACACGCAGTTGATCCCCTTATCCATGCATTGACACACTCGGACGACTGGGTAAGAGCAACCGCTGCGGATACCCTGGGCGATATTGGCTTACCTGCCCTCGACGCGCTACCCGCCATTCGCAACGCACTATCAGACCGCGATGACTGGGTGCGCCACAATGCCACGCGCGCATTGACCATCTGGAGCAAAGCTGCTGAAATCGCCCGCGATGACTTGCTCACAGCCCTAAAAGACGAGGAGCCTTTTGTCGGCTTCAACGCGCTAACAGCCCTGGAACACATGAACCGCGTTGACGATGTACAGGTACTGCCATTGTTAAAAGCCATGCAACGCCACGAACACAGCAGATTGCGCTACCTTGTAAACGAAATGCTACAGCGCGTCGCCTGATACATTGAGGAAGTGTGATGTATTCCAAACGCAAACAATTAATCCGAGACGGATTCTGTATATTTGAAAATGTGCTCACCCCCGAAATGGTTGAGCGCACAAACGCAGCATCCAACCGCCTGTTAGACGCGCAAGACGCCGAGTATTTTGAGGCACAGAAATCGACGGGAAGTCTGATCAGCATTTACCATGACGACTTTTTTGCCGAACTGGTCACCTGGCCAAAGGCACTCAATGCTCTGCGAGAAATGGGTTTTTATCACCCCACTTTCTCCTCGGGTTTTATAATCAGCAAACCCCCGCACAGCCCACCTCTATTCTGGCATCAGGACTGGTGGGGATGGCATGACCCCATCAGCTATGAACCCCTGCCGCAGCAGGTATTTTTAATGTACTATCTCGTAAATACCTCGCGTGAAAACGGGTGTTTGAGATTAATCGAAGGCTCGCACTTAAAACGACATCCCCTGCACGACATAACCCCCGAAGCACATACTGAAGATTTGCGGCGCGTGTCCGATCCAGACCATCCGGCCTATCAGTCGTATCCCGGCGAGCGAGATGTTCCCGTGCGCGCTGGCGACCTGGTCATCGGTGACTCGCGGTTATTGCACAGCGCACACGCCAACAAAACGGATCAGTGGCGGACAGTCATCACCCTGTGGTATCACCCGATATACAACGAATTGCCCGAAAGCATGCGCGCCCGCCTGGCGAACCGGCACCCAATACCAGACCACTGGTCTGAAGACGCCGCCCGCAAAATCGCGCCTTTAATGCCCATCTACAAAGGCGAATGTGAAGAACTCGAATGGAATCGTATCCCAGGACCGGCGTTGGTGTGAGAAAAGATAAAAAATGAAAATCGCCGCTCTCATCTCTGGTGGTGTCGATAGTTCTGTGGCATTGAACATCTTAAAAAACGAAGGCCACGACCTGACGACATTTTACTTAAAAGTATGGCTCGAAGACGAACTCGCTTTCTTAGGGGAGTGTCCCTGGGAAACCGACCTGAAATTCGTCCGTGCCGTATGCGATCAACTCGATGTACCGCTACAAGTGATCTCTTTACAATCGGAATACCTCGAGCGCGTGGTATCTTATGCACTCGACGAACTACGCGCTGGACGCACACCCAGCCCAGATATATTTTGCAATCAGCGGATTAAATTCGGCGCATTCTTTGACCACATAGACAGCAGTTATGAAAAAGTGGCAACCGGACACTACGCACAGATCGAACAGAGCAACGGAACGTATCATCTAAAACGTGCCCCCGACCCTGTCAAAGATCAGACCTACTTCTTATCCGGCATGTATCAATCACAGGTCGCGCGGGCATTATTTCCCATCGGAAACCTGATGAAAAGCGAAGTGCGCCAACTCGCCCGGGATTTCGACCTGCCAAATCAAGCGCGAAAAGACAGCCAGGGAATATGTTTCCTGGGCAAAATCAGATATCCGGATTTTATCGCATTTCACCTGGGCGAAAAAAAAGGCGATATTATCGACAGAGAAACCGGACAAATCCTGGGACCCCATCGGGGCTACTATTATTACACAATCGGACAGCGGTATGGCCTGGGATTGGGCGGAGGACCCTGGTACGTCATAGAAAAAGATATCGAGCGCAACATCATCTATGTATCCCACGCCACGAAGCACAAAAATACATCGCGGAACCAATTTGTCGCCACAAATCCCAATTGGATAGCAGAACCACCTGACAAAAACGCCCTGCAATTGAAACTGCGTCACGGTCCAGAACTGATCAACTGTGAAATCGAAGCAATGAATAACAACCAATTATCCGTAACCATAGCAGAAAAAGACTCCGGCATAGCACCCGGACAATTCGCCGTATTTTACGACGGCGACCTCTGCCTTGGCAGCGCAGTAATTGACCACTAAAAAAGAGAGCACAATGAGCATTGAACAGGCGCGTGCCGCCGTTGAATCCGGTGATGTACATACCCTGAAAAGACTAATAGCAGAATATCCGCAACTGGTCAATAAAACCACAACGGACAATCCTCGCACGCTTTTGCACACACTCTGCGACTATCCCGCGCACAGACCCAGGTGCCGCGAATCCGCAGAGATTTTGATACGCTCAGGCGCAGATGTCAATGCGCGGGCAAAATTCGATGGAAAAACCGACCCTGGCGAAACCCCCCTGCACTGGGCAGCCAGCAGCGACGATGTGGAAATGATAGAAATGCTTCTCGATAGCGGTGCGGAAATCGACATTGATGGCGGGAATATTGCAAACGGCACCCCACTCTGGGAAGCCGTGATATTCGGCATGCAAAACGCAGCGGCAAAACTGATCCAGCGCGGGGCAACCTGCAACCTGATGATCGCTGCCGGCATGGGGCAACTCGATCTCGTTGAGGAATTTTTCGATAAGGAAGGCAATATAACGGATCGGGCGGGCATCCTGCCCGGATGGTCGGAACCCCGATCTGCGCGAGACTGTATCGACAGTGCCTTCGGAATGGCCTGCCGCAATGGACACCTCGAAACCGCCAGATGGTTGCTGGGGAAAAAACCAGATATCAACCGCAAAAATCCCGTTGGCGAAACGCCTCTGGATCAAGCTATGGACAGAAAACACCCCGAAGTAGCGGACTGGTTGATGACAATTGGCGCGAAACGATCCACAGACTTATAATGCCATCGCATTAAAGGGAAACCAACTTATGAACAAAGTAGGATTAGTTCAGCATCCCGATTTTCAAAAACACGACACAGGAGGCGCGCATCCCGAGCGCCCCGAGCGACTACAAACACTGCATGCCCATCTGGATGCAACGGGCCTGACAAAAGACCTCATAGCACTCGAACCCAGACACGTCGATACATCCTGGTTAGAAAAAGCGCACACACCCGAGCATATTGCAAATGTAAAAGCGCGATGCACACAGGGCATCGCGTACATGGCCGATTTTGACACCAGGATCTGTCCGCTATCTTTCGACATAGCCCGACTCGCTGTCGGCGCCACATTTGAAGCCATTGACGCAGTTATGGACGCACGTGTACACACGGCTTTTTGTGCCGTGCGTCCCCCCGGACACCATGCCGAACGCAATCACGCCATGGGATTTTGTCTATTTAGCAACGCCGTCATAGCCGCGCGATATATACAAGAAACATATTCCCTTGAACGCGTGGCGATTGTAGATTGGGATGTGCATCACGGCAATGGCACACAGCACATATTAGAAACCGACCCCTCGGTATTCTTCTTTAGCATCCACCAATACCCCCATTATCCCGGCACGGGACGGGATGACGAAACCGGTATTGGCGCAGGAGAAGGATTCACACTAAATACACCCGTACCAGCAGGCAGTGATGATGAGGTATATATGCGTATATTCGACGACGTATTTTTGCCCGCCATGCACGCATTTAAACCGCAATTTGTCATTATCTCCGCTGGATTTGACGCGCATCGGTCCGACCCTTTATCGGCCACCCAGGTGACGGAATCCGGTTTTGCCGAAATGACAAAGCGCGTAATGGCTGTCGCACGAGATCATGCAGAAGGACGACTCATCTCTATCCTGGAAGGTGGATATGATCTGGGCGGCCTCGCGCGCAGCGTCGAATCCCATATAAAGGAACTAATGAATGGGTAATACGAAAAAACTTGTCGCATTTCAAGGTGAACGCGGTGCATTCAGTGAAATGGCCGCCCGTTCGTACTTTGGCAAAGATGTCGAAGTCGTACCACAACGCAATTTTGCCGCCCTCTTCGCGGCTGTCGAACACGGAGAATGTACGCACGGCATAGTACCCATTGAAAACTCACTGATGGGCAGCATCCACGAAAATTACGACCACCTGTCAGCCCATCATTTACAGATCGTTGGCGAACTGAAATTGCGCATTGTACACAATCTAATTGTAAATCCCGGGGTAAAATTAAAAGACATCCGCCATATCTATTCCCAGGCACCTGCACTGGCGCAGTGTACGCAATTCACGGCATCTCTGCCACGGGCCGAAACAATTATGACCTCCGATACCGCAGGAGCCGTAAAGGCCTTGAAAACATCGGGCGCCCGCGATGCGGCTGCAATAGCGAGTGCCCAGGCAGCCTGGGACTACGATCTGGAAATTTTGCAGACGGGCATTGAAGACGACCACCAAAACTACACGCGATTTTTAGTCGTCACATCCGAGGCTATAGCACCTGAAAATCCAGACATCCAGATGCCCGCAAAAACATCGATCGTATTCGCCATGAAAAATGTGCCCGGCGCATTATTTAAGAGCCTGAGCGTATTTGCCTTGCGCGACCTCAACCTGCTCAAAATCGAATCTCGTCCCCTTGCGGGCAAACCCTGGGAATACGCCTTCTCGCTCGACTTTGAGGGCCATATCCGTCAAGAACCCTGCGCCCGCGCCATCGATCACCTGCGGGAAATCGCGACCTTTGTAAAAATTCTCGGTTCTTATCGACAGGGAGACATGGTCGAAGGCAAAGTTTGGAAAGACGAAAAACGCAAAACGTGAAAGCCCCTCTCACTTTCTCTCAAGGATTCTACATGGCAAGCCAAAGATACAAAAATCTGTATGCACAAATAGAAACAGCATTGCGAGAAAAACCAAAACGCACGCAACTCTACAATGCAGTCAAACGTGCGCGGGACGCCCGGCGCACCGCAATTGATATATTGCCACAAGGAGAGGAATTTCGCAAAGAAGTCCGCGACATCAAAGTGCGATGTCTGCACAAGCTGGACGACCTGGTCGATCAATTTGCCGCAAAAGTCGAATCGCGCGGAGCAAAGGTCTTTCTCGCAAAAGACGGTGCTGCTGCGATTGATTACATCTTAAAACTATCAGCAAAAAAAAATGCCGAAACAGTGGCAAAATCAAAATCGCTAACCAGCGAAGAAATCGAAGTCAATCACCCGATGGAAGACGCGGGCTTAGAAGTCATTGAAACCGACCTCGGCGAGCTTATTATTCAGAAAGTCCACGAAAAACCATTCCATCTGGTATTTCCCGCCGTGCACAAAACCGCCGTTGAAGTCGCCGAAATATTCAAAAAAGAAACAGGCGAGGATGTCCCCAACGACGTGGATGCAATCATGAGAATCGTACGCAAATACCTGCGACCGATCTTTCTCAATGCCGACATCGGCATGACAGGCGCGAACGTCGGCGTTGCCGAATCGGGCACAATTCTAATCGAAACCAACGAAGGCAATGCCCGTCTGGTATCGAGCATACCCGATGTACACATCTGCATTATGGGACGCGAAAAAGTAGTGGAAACAGTAGAAGACGCATTGCAAATGATGCTGGCGCATCCCGTCAGCGCTGTCGGCCAACACACGACAACCTATGTGACGTGGATGAGTGGCAGATCGCCCCTGGGCGAAGGCGAGGGACGCGCACCGCGGGAATCGCATATCATCATCCTGGACAATGGTCGCACCAGAATGCAAGAAGATCCCCTATTTTCCGACGCGCTCAACTGCATCCGCTGCGGCGCCTGCATGAACATCTGTCCGACATACGGCGTAGTCGGCGGCCATGCATTTGGATACATATATCCCGGACCGATTGGCATACCGTGGACAGCGGAAGTTCACGGCGTGGATAAAGCTGGCGACTTTGCCCCACTGTGTATCTCCTGTGGATTGTGCAAAGAAATATGCCCCGCAGAAATCGACATCCCAATGATGATCGCCGGGGTAAAAGACCGCGACAGCGAAGTCAATCCGCATCCGCGCGTCAACAAAATGCTGATGGCTGCTGAAAAAGCCGCAAAAATGAGCAGTTTGACAGCCCCCATATCCAACTGGATGATGGGAATTGGACTGGTGCGATGGGCAATGGAAAAAATCATGGGCATTGATCGACGACGCCAGCTACCCAAATTCAGCCGAAAAACACTCGTAAAACGCTTCGCAAAACGCGGACCATCTCCCGTATCGAACCCCGTTCGCAAAGTGGCCTTTTTCACAGACCTGTTCGCCAATTACAACGACCCCGACCTGGGAATGGCCGCAATTGAACGCCTGGAAGCACTCGGTTGCGAAGTCATCATCCCCCCGCAAAAAAGCAGCGGATACCCCTACATCGGCTACGGCGACCTGAAAAATGCGAAAAAAATTGCGCGCGAAAACGTGGATCTCTTCCTCCCCTATATACAGCAGGGCTATGACATAGTTGCTACAGAACCCACAGCGACGTATTGCCTGAAAATCTCATATCCCAAATTACTCGACAAAGCAGACGACGCCGTCTCTGTCGCCGAGCACACGTATGAGTTTTTCGAGTTCCTCTCTCTACTCGAAAGCGATAGTGCAGATGGTGAGCAAAATGCCCTGCGCGGACGTGCATTTGGATTCCACATCCCCTGCCACCAGCGTCCTCTGGGAGCAGGGGAACACGCAATGGCATTCTTGCGAAAGCGCGGTGCAGACGTCGCCCTCATCGAAACGGGTACCTGCTGTGGTATGGCGGGAACATTTGGCCTGAAAGCCGGACCCCTCGGTTACGAACTCGCACAGGCTGTTGGAGAACCGCTCTTCGAAGGCTTTCGCGAAGCCGATGTAGAAGCCATCGTAACAGAAAGCAGCGTATGCGCCATCCACCTCTCAGAAGGAACCGAACTCGAAGTCTGGCATCCCTTAAACCTGCTTCGTCTCCTAAAGTAGGCACCTCCTGCCCTGAAATTGAAGACAGTTTCAAAAAAAAACTTGCATTTTAATCCAAGTGTATTATATTAGTAATACAGTAATTCACCACAAGAGAAATGTCCTATGCTGATCTCGATTGACCATCACAATGGCATCCCCGTATTTCGCCAAATTATCGACCAGGTGAAATTCCACGTAGCCAGCGGGCTGATCGCGCCGGGCGACGAACTGCCCTCGACCCGCGCGTTATCGGGACAACTGGGACTCAACCCAATGACAGTGAGCAAAGCGTACAGCCTGTTGGAAGCAGAGGGATTGGTCGAGCGGCGACGCGGACGGCCTTTAACCGTAAAACCCTTACGAGATCAGACCGTACACGCCGAAAAATTGGCGCAACTCAAACCACAACTCACGCAATTGGCAACAATGGTTCGGCAGTTGGGAGTTGATCGGACGGAAGTCGTAGATCTTTTCCTCTCTATCTTAGATACCCTGGAGGAAGACAATGATAGCACATGACCAGACATCTGTATTTGAAGCCACATCACTGACCAAAAAATTCGGTGACACCACAGCACTCAACTCCGTAACACTCTCTCTTGGGGCGCATCGCGTAATAGGATTGATCGGACGAAATGGCGGGGGCAAAACCACCTTGATCCAACACATGATCGGCCTGTACTTGCCCACAGAGGGAACGTGTGAAACACTGGGACGCGCGTGCGATCAACTGGGAGCAAGCGAACTTTCGCGCATCGGTGTAGTACACCAGGAAAATCGATTTTTCGAATGGATGACCGTCAAACAGCATCTGCGCTACGTGTCCTCGTTCTACGAAATCTGGGACCGCGACCTGGAAGCGCATCTGTTGCGCGAACTCGAACTGGAAACATCCGCGCGTGTGGGCAACCTGTCTTCGGGTAACATGCAAAAATTGGGCATTATACTGGCAGTGTGTCATCATCCCGAGCTATTGATCTTGGATGAACCAGTCAGTGGCCTGGACCCCATTGCCCGGGAGACACTGTTAAAATTTTTGATGACACTCTTGACCGAAGACGAAAATACAATCGTAATCTCCTCCCATATTCTGCGGGACATCGAAAAAATCGTGGACTGGGTCGTATGCCTCGACGAAGGGACCGTCAAAACCGACAAATCGCTGGACGACCTGCACCAGACATACGCGAAGTGGACAGTCACGGGAAACAACCTGCCCCAGCGATTTTCTGAACCCTATATCCTGTCGCAAACTGTAAACGGGATACAGGCACAATTGATCGTCAACCAGACACTGGGCAATGCAGATCAATTCAAGCGGACTCATCAGGCCGATATCACCAGCCAGTCCTTGAACCTCGACCAACTATTTCCCATCCTGATACAGGAGGGCGCGTAATGGGCATTCTTCCGTTTTTCACTTTCTGGCGAAGACCTGTTTACATTATCATCGCACTTTGTGCAGGCTGGTTTCTCTTCCAAAACTCGGTATCCTCCCACGCACATCAGTTCTCTGTATTCTTTTTATTTTTCTTTTTTGAACTTTACGGTGGGATCATCGGCAATATTGTAGGGGAGAACCAGTATCGCATGCTCACCTGGACCCTACCGCATTTTCGCAAGCGTCTGATGATCTGGTCGATAATTATCGGACTATTTTCCGTCGTGGTGTGGACGGCTGCCCTGACATTCGCGCCCCTCAATGCATCCTGGTCAACGATTTTACTGGCAAATTTGGGCTTTTATTGTTTGGGATTTGCCTTTTTAGGGGGTTGGAGTTTAGATACTAATCGCCCCGGGTTGATTTACAAGTACCGGATCCTCATCGTGTTACTGGTGCCGGCATTAGCCTATTCGTGGCAAGAAGTGCTCGCTTTTGGAGAGCAACAAAAATTGGGGTTGGCTCTCATCGCATTCGCCATCGCAATTGGAACTCATTATTTCGCCTTTAACCAGACGACTTTTCGCAGTAAGCCATTTTCTTTTTTTCTTGGATCATTTGATCCTCTAAACCAGGAGATTTGGAAAAAGCATGCAATGATGATGCGAAAGGCGAGTACCAGGGTATGGCATCTCGATCACATCGGTACAGGCATCTTCAATTGGCTGCGTGCCGGTCAGTACGAAAATTCTGGTCGGGGTGGGTGGAGATGGCCGCTTTCCGCGTTTGGCGCAGCATTGGCAATGATATTCTTTTTTCTGGTCATGGAGACGAAATTCTTCGGGTTGTTGCGTCAGTCTCCTTACGATTTTGAGACCGTCTCAAAAATGATTTATCACATGATCTTTTATTTTCACCAGTTGGACCCCAAGATCGTCACTGATATATCCGCTGGAGTGTTTTACGGTATCTGTATGTATCTTTTTATTCCTCCTCTTTTACTAAAAAGAGGGTATGTCTATCCGCTTTCTCGTACCCAGCTAATGTGGATTCGGTATAGCAGTTTGCTGGTGCAAAATATTTCTTTTTTTGCAGCATCTATTATAGTGTTGGGGGTTCTGGGTATCCTGGCAGGGGTAAAGATCGGGTTTGTGTCAGAAGGGGATATTTCCCTGAGAATACTCTGTGTACTTGGCTGGTGGATGGTTCTTTTTCCGATATTTCAGTGGTTGCAAGTCAAATATGACCTGTATGAATTTCGAAGAACGCGGCGACAGATGTGGGGAATAGCCTTCCTCCTCTTGATCATAATTTTGTCTTTTGGAATCAGCAGTTTCGCCGGTACGATGCATATCCGATATCCCGATCTGACGTTGGCCTATGAAGTGCCGATCCTTTTTGTCTGTTTTATTCTCTTACAATGGTTCTTATTGAATCGGCTCAAACGGTATTACGCGACACAGGACCTGATTTAGTAACCGCGAGTTTTTAAGTGTGTGATGCGTTCAACGCAAATTTCGTAGGACAAAAAGCATAAGTCTTGTAAAATTATGCATATATGCATTTGTCTTCTCATAAATTTTTTAATTTTTTATACACGTTAATAGCGTTCAAGATTTTGGAATGGCCTATCCATTCTCTTGCACACGTATGTATTTCTATACCTGAAAAAATAACGTGTATGTTTGAAAACGGAACGATTCTCGACAACAAATACCAAATCCAGACACATCTGGGAACCGGAGGCATGGGCGAAGTGTATCGGGTTTTGGACCTGGAGCAAGACCGGAAGTGCGCGCTCAAAATTTTGAATACAATGGCGGATCAGGAAGCGGTACATCGCCGCTTTCACAGAGAATTTCAGGTGTTGAACCGATTCCAGCACCCGCGCCTGGTCCGTACATACACCTGGGGCTTTGCCGAAGAGCGGCCCTATTTTACAATGGAATATTTGCCTGGGAAGACATTGGAAAAAATAATTGCCGATCATGCACATTTAGGGCAATTCCGGGCGTCGTACTTTTGCGATTTGATACAACAAATTGCTGAAGGGTTGGCATACATCCACGCGCAAGGTGCGGTACATCGCGATCTCAAACCATCCAATATTATGGTTTTGGAAACAGAAGAGGGGATTGAGACCACAATCCTGGACATGGGGCTGGCGAAACTCCGGCATCTGCATAGCATTTCCATTACGCAGACAGGCGCGACGATTGGCACGGCAGAATATATGTCGCCAGAGCAGGGTAAGGGTCTCTGGGTGGATCACCGGTCGGATATATACTCATTGGGCGTGATTTTATACGAGATGCTCACGGGTGTACCACCCTTTTCTGGACACAATCCAATATCTGTTATCATGAAGCATATTCGCGAGTCCCCGCCACCCCTGGATGAAGTCAATATCGCGATTCCCGAACAGACGCAACAAATTGTGATGAAGTTGCTGGCAAAAGAGCCTGTTGATCGCTATCAGTCGGCAGAAGAGGTGGTACGAGCCTTGCCATCGAGGTTTGTAATACCCGATGACATGCAGCGCGATGTACATAGAAAAGTTATGCGCCCACAATTTGTCGGGCGCGAATCCGAAATGAAGATATTGCGCGCCATGCTGAAAGATGTACAGGCTGGCGAGCAACGCGTGGTTCTGATCTCTGGTGAGTCTGGTGTGGGAAAAACGAGACTAATTGAGGAACTATTGGGCGACGCCTTGATCCATGACTTTCTGTGTTTGAAAGGCGCAGGCCAGGAAGAAGGTGGACAAATATACGGTGCGTTGATCAATGCTTTTCAAGGAACGACTGATTCGATGGGAAAGGCTCCCGATTCTGTAGAATCAGACAAATTTTCTGTTATGGAGCGCTGGTTGCAGTTATTAAAGCGTCTGCAACAGAAACAACCCATTGTGTTGTGTTTGGAAGATATTCAATGGGTGGATGAATTGACCCTGGAATTTTTACAGTATGTATTGCGTGATCCAGAACCGTGCCCGTTCTTATTATGCCTGACTTGCCGATGGTCTAACCTGGAACCGCTTCCAGAAGAAATTAAAAATTTTATACACAGCAATGCATTTGACAGGGCGACTCAGATTCGGTTGAAAAATCTGCCACAAGAAGCATCGGGATATTTAGCGGCGTCAATGTTGGGTGAACGATCTATACCGCAAGATGCATTGCAGACCTTATTCAGAGAAACGGGTGGGTTGCCCTTGTTTGTCGTGGAGGCAGTGCGGACACTGGTGCATGCCGACGTGGTTCGACAGAATGTGCCCGGCGATTGGCAGTGGGGAGAATTTCCCGAAACACTGTTATCCGATGATATTTCAGAGATTTTGCACAGGCGCATAGCTACCCTTCCTGTGATGCAACAGCGAGTGCTGGAATACGCCTGTGTTTTTCTAAATGATTTTTCTTTCGAATTATTGGCTGCGGTTTGGCGCGGCGATGAATTGGAACTACTGGATATGCTGGACGACCTGATTGCAGAAGGGCTTTTAGCACCTTGTGGAGAAGCTGAAGATCAATATCGATTTTCACAGGAATTGTGTCGGCGGGCAATTTACGATCACATGCAAGATGTAAGACGGCGTCTATTACATCGAGAAATTGGCAATATTTTGGAAAAGACGAAAGACGCAGAAGAATTGATAGAAGAATTGGCTGATCATTTTGCCGCGGCAGAAGAACGAGATAAAGCTATAAAATATACGCGTCTATCAGGCAAAAAAGCATTGGAAAAACACGCGTACCACCAGGCGAGAATGCGGTTTGAGGCCGTGCGAGACTGGACAACGGATGACGCTTTTGAATCACACGCAGATGCTATCGATTTTTTTTGCGACTATGCAAACGTTTTACGATGTTGTAGTCAGCATAATAGCGCACTGAAACTATTAGATGAGGCAAAAGCGTTATTGCCAGATGATCGGAACGATTTAAAGGCATGTATTTTGAACGACCAGGGTGAGATTCACAGCGTACTGCAACATGAGGAAATTGCTGAAGAATATATGCTGGAGGCATTGCAACTTTATCGAGAATTGGATGACCTGGACGGAGAAATTCAAGCATTGGGTAGTTTGGCTTATTTGTGCGATGTGTCTGGACGGCACAAAGAAGCGATTGCGTATATGTATCGAGAAATAGAGAAACGTCGTGCGCTGAGAGGGCCACAAAACGAAGCTTTTATACAAGGACGAAAAGGTCAGACTACATTGGTAGAATTTCGATTTGAGACAGCTAAGGGATATTTGGAAACTGCTGTAAAGGCCCTTCAGCGACCTGGTCTGGAGCACCATCGCATTTGGGCACTCAATTTACTCCCAAGAGTTTATTTTTATCTGGGTGATCTCAATGATGCAGAAGCCGTTTGCAACGAAGTTATTGGTGAATGGCAGAAGCGAGGCGTTGTGTACTGGGAAGCAGCAAATTTTCTCTACCTGGGAGAATTGGCACTGGAACGCGATGATTTTGCCGAAGCATTGGAATATGCTGAGACCTCATCAGAGCGTTATTTGGAAACACCGAGAAGAGATTATCTCTATCGCGCTTATGCGATAGCGGCAATGGCGGCTGCGAGAATGGAAGATGCAGAAGTAGCACTTGAATGGGCAGAAAAAGCCAGTGAAGGTACACAACAAACATCAGGTATGTACAAGGGCATATTGCCCCTGGTGTACTGTGGTATTGGTGTTGCTTTGGCTCAAGCAAGACGGATAACTGAGGCTGAAGAGGCTTTTGAGCGGGCTATTGAATGCAGGAAAGAGTCCAAGGGCGACCACTGGGCGCGTGCATTGTTGATGGCAGGGGAGTTTTATCTCGAGCGCGATGATGTGACAAGAGCTACGGAGTATCTCAAAGCGGCAAAACAGGCGTTTGAAGAAATGGAAATGTCCTATTTTCAGGAGAAAACACAGATGTTATTAAATCAATCAGATGAATCTACTCACGACAGTGATACCGCATCCGATTCTGAGATTCCAATCAATACGTTATCTGCTGATCGCTTGCGCTTGCTTTACGATGTAAGTCGAGAATTGACAACAGAGCGCGATGTCAAAGTGCTATTGGATCGAACTTTGGGTAATTTGTTGGCTGTTTATTCAGCAGAGCGGGTGCTTATTGGAATAAAAAATGAGACCTCAAAAGACTTTGTTGTTGAAGCTGTTCGTCATCACAATGTAGAAGCAGATGATGTAGCAGAATTGAGTCGGGGTATTATTCGCCGCGTTATTGAAACAAATGCACCCATTTTGAGCATTGACGCCCAAACAGACGACAGGCTGAATCGCTACCAAAGCGTGATAGACTACAACATTCGATCTGTATTGTCTGTGCCCGTATTCCACCTGAACGAAGGTGTGATGGGTGCGCTATATGTGGATCATCGCGGCATGGACAACGCATTTTCTCAAGAAGACCAAACGTTTTTGCAGGCATTTGCGAATCTGGTGAGCGTAGCACTGGTCAATGCGAGGATGCACGAACAATTGGAAGAAAAAACGCGATATTTGCAGCAACAGATCGAAAGGCGGTATCAGCTTGGCGATCTGGTCGGGCAAAGTGATGCCATGCAGAGGGTTTACCAGCTTATCGACCGCGCTGCAAAGAGTGATATTCCCGTACTTGTACAGGGCGAAACAGGTACAGGCAAAGAATTGGCTGCGCGTGCCATACACTACAATAGCACGCGCAAAGACCAGCGATTTTTGTCGCAAAATTGCGCAGCACTCTCGCCACAGTTATTGCAGAGTGAGTTGTTTGGACACAAAAAAGGCGCGTTTACAGGAGCGACTGAAAATCATGTTGGGATTTTTGAAGCGGCCAACGGCGGTACGGTTTTTCTGGATGAAATCGGCGATGCCCCGCCACAGTTGCAAAGGAATTT
The DNA here is from genome assembly GCA_022821275.1 of Candidatus Latescibacterota bacterium. Taxonomy (GTDB): domain Bacteria; phylum Latescibacterota; class UBA2968; order UBA2968; family UBA2968; genus VXRD01. The sequence continues at coordinate 46,646 of JAJEDY010000028.1, forward strand.
ATTGCGGGTATTGCAAGAATGTGAGGTGCGGCGCGTGGGAGAAACAGAGGACCGCACAGTGGATGTACGCATTATTGCAGCGACCAATCGGGATTTAAAACAGGAAATCGAAAAAGGCTCTTTCCGCGAAGACTTGTATTATCGGTTGCGTGTGATACAGATCGATATGCCGCCTTTGCGAGAACGCATGGAAGATGTGCCGTTATTGGCCGAACATCTGCTCATCCGAGCAAAAGAAGGTGCAAACAAGTCGGTTGGAGATCTGACAGTAGGTGCAATCAGGGCACTCGCAAAACACGACTGGCCGGGCAATGTGCGCGAATTGGAGAATGTGATTCGGCGTGCGGTGGCATTGGCAGAAGAAGGTGGTGAAATCACGTCCGATTTATTTTCAGAAACTGTCGGCCACGCGGTATCAGGTACCTCTCTCGAATATCAGGGGCGTTTACAAGATCGTATGCAGGAGCATGAGAAACGGTTGGTTATGGATGCACTCGAGAAATACGAGGGCAATATTACGCATACGGCTAAAGCACTGGGGATAACGCGCGCTGGCCTACAAAAAAAGATCAATCGTTTGGGATTGAGATAGGCGTTGAACAGGTGCATCCAACTGTATGCAGCAATGCATCCCGGTGGATGCACTTTATCTATCCTTATATAATTCAGATATTTATGTCGATTTTCTTGAAAATAAGTGATTACAAGTGCATCCTGCCGTATGCGCTTGCGCCTGAATCTCGCAGATGTAGCACAAACAATTCTTAAATTTTATCTCTTTGTTTTTCAATCACTTGAGCACATTCAAGTGTTTTTTTTTGTGATAGGGAGATCTTTGGCACGGATCTTGCAGTATGGAAAGGGCGAGACAGTGACAATATGAGATTTTCACATCGTAAGGAGAGTAATATGGCAACACGACGCAAGTTGACTTTGATCAATGGGACGATAGATACAGAAGGTGGTATTCTTATGTATCGAGCTGAGAACAGTTTTGAAGTAGGTGCCTGTCCATCTGGTAGGGTGTCTGTTCCCCCCCTCTCCTTCCCTGATGATGAAGATAGGGACAACTTTGACCCAGCTAAGTGAATCATCATCTATTCTAAGGAGTGCGCAGTATGCTATGCATTCAAAAATGTGACCTGCATCTTTTTCAAACAAAAGAGCAAAAACAGCCAGTTGTCTATCAGGTGGAGACCGGTCTGTTTTTTATGCTGGATACACTCTTTCAGTCGATTTTAGAATGTTGCGAGGGCTTGTCTGTCTCACAGGTTGTTCAGATGCTGGTCGGTCAATACGAGGCAGAAGAAATTGCCCAGGCCATCGAGGAACTGACGCATGTGGGTTTGATTTCCGATGGTGCACTACCTGTGGTGCCTAATGTGCCGACAGCAGAAGGGGTGGCAGCCTGTGGCGTATCGCTGACAGATCGTTTGCAGGTGTCGTTGCACGTTTCGCATACGTGTAATATCCAATGTGCGTATTGCTTTGCCCACGGCGGGGATTATGGCGGTAAAGCCATGCTGATGCAACCAGATGTTGCCGAGCAAGCCATACGATGGATCATCACTGAGGCTCAGATGTTCGGACGGTGCCAGATTGATTTTTTTGGCGGAGAGCCGCTTCTGAATTTTCCGCTATTGTGCAAGCTGGTGCCGTTTGCCAGGTTCCTGGGAGCGCGATTGGGTGTGCAGGTTGGTTTTGGCATTGTGACCAATGGCACGTTGTTGACCGACGAGATGAAGCGATTTTTGGTTGATGAAAAGTTTCAGATTAAGGTCAGCCTGGATGGGGGACGCAAAACACAGGATCGCATTCGCAAGTTTCACAATGGTTCTGGTACTTATGATGTTGTGGCTAAGAATGTGAAAAAGCTGACTGCTGAGGTGCCTGAGCGCATTCATTTGCAAGCCATTATGACCGCGTATGATATGGATGAGGATCGGATTGCCGATGCGTTGCGTTCTCTGGGTACTGATAACGCGCTCATCGGTCCCGCTGTTGTCTCCCCCGATGCGCCATACGCCATTCGAGAAGAACACATCCCCGCGTTGAAGCAGCAGATTTACAAGCGGAGCCGCCGTGCGCTCAAAGCGATTTTAAGTGGTGACGAGGGTGAAGATGAAGAGTTTGATTCGCGGATCCGAAAATTGCTGACGCGCGCAAAATCCTGTCACGGGTGTCTCGGCGGTAAGCAGTATTTGGCTGTTGCAGCAGATGGGGCGATTTATTTTTGCTCGAGCCTGGCCGATGCGCCCGAGTTTAAGATGGGTGATGTGTTTGCGGGTATTGATCGCGAAAAGCAGCAGCATTTTGACGCGCAGTTCAATGTCAATAATCGGCCTGAGTGCAAAACGTGCTGGGCGCGCAACTTGTGTGGTGGCGGATGTCTTTGGGATGCGCGGACGACGACGGGTGATCCGATGTATCCCAATCCGGTCTCTTGTGAGCAGACGCGCTATAAATACGAACTGGCGATGGAGATGTGTCTGGAAATTTCAGAAGCCGATACGTCTTTATTGCAGCGACGATATGATCTGGAAGTGACATCTGAAGCAGAGAAGTAAAGAGGTAGCAGCGTTCTTAGAGCACCTGGGGAAGAAGCAGGGACTTGTGGATGATTAGCATCGATAAATGGCCGCTCATTGGACAGCACCCGTTACTCTTAGACATGCAAAAGCGCGCGTACCGCGTGGCAAATAGCGAATTGCCCGTCAACATCAATGGAGAAACTGGCACGGGCAAGGAATTACTCGCCCGTTATATCCACGAAATGAGTCACCGCAACAGGGGACCCTTTGTAACCGTTGACTGTGGCGTACTCTCTTCTGAAATGTCTCGCAGCGAGTTATTTGGACATATTCGAGGTGCTTTTACCGGCGCCAGCGAAACGCGCACCGGACTGGTTGAATCTGCCCGGGGCGGCACACTATTCCTCGATGAAGTGGGCGAATTGCCCGCCAACCTCCAGTTGCAATTGCTACGCCTGGTACAGGAACAGGAATTTCGCCGCGTAGGCGAAGCATCCATGCGCCGGTCCGACGTGCGCTTAATCACTGCGACACACTGCAACTTGCGAAAAATGGTGCGAAAAGGAACATTTCGAGAAGACCTCTATTACCGCTTAAGTGTCGTACCTCTAAAATTGCCACCCCTGCGGAAGCGACTGAGCGATTTGCCACTTCTGGTCACGCATTTTTGCAAGGATATGAAAGGATACACCCGCGCGTTTTCCCCCGAAGTAATTCAAAGAATGTCGCGTTATGCATGGCCTGGCAATGTTCGGGAATTGCAACACGAAGTCGCCCGATTGATGGTCATGGTCGAAGGTAGAATTATCCGCGTATCCGACCTGCGCCCTCGCATTCGAGGAGCAAAAGCCGAGGTCGATGTATTTGACCTCCCGTTTAAAGAAGCCAGACAACTGGCAAATAGTCAGTTTATGCAAGAATATATCCACAGAGCTTTGCAGCGAACACAGGGCAATGTAACGGAAGCAGCGCGACAATGCGGAATTGGCCGACAGTATTTCCAGTTGCGTATGTCTGAACACGGGCTAAGGTCGGCATATTACAAGAAAAAATAACACTTCGAAAAGCGCGAATCAACGGACGGGATACTAAAAACGTCAATGGAAAAACCCATTGACGTTTTTTATTGCAAGACTTTTCTTGAGCTTATCTCAACTCTTCACAAGGACCAGTCATGCAATACATCGCCGACGTACACCTGCACTCGCGTTTTGCCCGCGCAACCAGCAAAACCTTAAACCCCGAAAACCTGTATCGCTGGAGCCTCATCAAAGGTCTGACAGTCGTGGGCACCGGAGATTTCACCCACCCGGTATGGTTTGAAGAACTGCGCGACCAGCTCGAACCAGCCGAAGAAGGGCTATACCAATTGCGCCCAGACCTCAGACGAGGCATCGACGCCGAATTGCCGCCAGCCTGTCGCGGACAAATGCGGTTTGTACTCTCGGTCGAAATCAGTCTCATATACAAAAAAAACGACAAAACCAGAAAAATTCATCACGTCGTCCTGATGCCGAATTTTGACGCAGCAGCGCGCTTGAATGCCCGACTTGGCGCAATAGGGAATCTGAAATCCGACGGACGACCCATCCTCGGCCTGGACAGCCGGGACCTCGTAGAAATCTGTCTGGAAGCCTGTGACGACGTCCTATTTATACCCGCCCACATCTGGACCCCTCATTTTGCGGTCCTCGGCGCGAGTTCCGGATTTGACACCCTGGAAGAATGTTTTGAAGACATGCTCCCCCACATCTTCGCCGTAGAAACCGGCCTATCCTCCGACCCGCCGATGAACTGGCGCCTATCCATGCTGGACAACTACGCAATCGTCTCCAATTCGGATGCCCACTCCCCACAAAAACTCGCCCGTGAAGCCACCTGCTTTGACACAGACCTATCATTCCGCGGAATGTACGACGCATTAAAAGACCGCGACCCAACGCGATTCACAGGCACACTGGAATTTTATCCCGAAGAAGGCAAATACCACTTTGACGGACACAGAAAATGCGACATCTGCTGGAAACCCGCCCAAACCCTCGACGCAGACGGAATCTGCCCCATATGTGACCGCAAATTAACCGTAGGCGTACTCCACCGCGTTGAAAAACTCGCAGACCGCGCAGAAGGCGACCGCCCCGACGTGGCGATGCCCTTTGAAAACTTGATCCCACTGCCGGAAATCATCGGCTCGGTCCTCCAAGTAGGCCCCACCAGCAAACGCGTACAAACCGTGTATGAGCAAATGCTCGCAACACACGGAGCAGAATTAAAAATCCTACGCGAACTGCCCATCGAAGAAATCGCAAAAACCGGAGACCCCCTCATCGCCGAAGGCATTCGACGCACGCGCGAAGGAGAAGTTCACATAGACCCGGGATACGACGGCGTGTACGGAAAAATTCAAGTCTTCTCCGACGAAGACCGCGCACTCCTGAGCGGACAGGACTCCCTCTTTCACATACCAGCCGCAGAGCCTTCAAAAGAGAAAGAAGAGGACGCGAGTCTGGACAAGAGCACAGAAACCTCGATAGTCAAAGATTCTCCTTCCCCCTTCACACTTCCCCCTCCACACTTCCCCTTCCACGACCCCCACCAGCAAGCAGCCGTAACAATGGACAAAGGTCCCGTCATCGTAACAGCGGGACCCGGCACAGGAAAAACCCGGGTACTCACCCATCGCGTCATCGACCTGATCCAGAACCGCGGCGTATCGCCCGCTTCCGTCATGGCCGTAACATTCACCAACCGCGCCGCAACTGAAATGTGGGAACGGATAGTCGCATTATCCTCGGGAGGCGAAGAACTGGTACCCATGCGCGTGGGCACATTCCACCGGTTGGCACTGAACCTCTTGCGAGAATACGCTCCCGAGCGATTGGGCGCAATTGCCGACCGCGGAGAAACCCGTGCTATAATGCAGGAAGTAATCGCCGACATCGACACCGAAATATCGGCTGATGACGCGCTCTCCCAAATTTCGCTATGCAAAGCCGAAGGACATGAAATACCTGACATCACCGACACCGAATTCCAGACCATTTACACAAATTATCAACATCGCCTGACCACTTATGGCCTCATGGACTTTGACGACATCTTACTCATCCTCCACAACGTGCTCTCCGGCGATATCTTACAAACCGTCCAGACGCGATTCTCCCACGTACTCATCGATGAATTTCAGGACGTCAACGCCGTACAATACGCACTAATTCAAAAATTGGCCGGAGATGGTTCCGGGCTATTCGTCATCGGCGACCCCGACCAGGCCATCTACGGTTTTCGAGGTGCGAGCGCGGAATATTTTGCACAATTAAAAACGGACTTTCCCCACGCGAACGAAGTAATCCTACAACAATCATATCGCTCCACACCTCAGATCATCTCCGCAGCATCCAGCCTGCTACGCGGACGATCGTACGTCCCCGTACGAGAAAACGGCCCAAACCTCAGGATATTATCCACACCCGGCGAAACGGGTGAAGGCATCGCCATCGTAGAAGAAATCTCTCGAATGGTCGGCGGCGCAGACCTGTTACAAGCCAACGAAGAAGGCAAACGCAGCCTGGACGACTTCGCCGTTTTATTCCGCACCGGACGCCAGGCAGACGCCCTGGAAACCTGCTTCTTACAAGCCGGTATTCCCTATCGCGTCATCGGACAAAAAAGTTATCTGGATGCAGCCTCGGTACAACACGCCCTATCGTTTTTTAAGTGCGTCTTGCGAGACGACCTTTCCGCGATCGACCCAACCACCAGAGATATAATCGACCTCCTCTCCATCCCCGCATTTGACCCCGGCCGAGAAGCCCGCGCATCAATGCGCCAGCAAGATCAAAACGCCGTGCTATCAGACACTGTACAGGAAAAATTGGACACCGCGATAGAAGCTGTAAATCGCTTTCGCGATGACCTATCCCACCTATCGCCTTCCGAATTCATAGCAAAGTGGGCAGAAGAATTTGCGACATCAGACGATATCGAACTCGAGAGATTGGGCCTTCTGGCTCAGGGCGTAGATACCATCACAGAATTATTGGAAATTATCGCCCTGGGACAGGATGGTGATTTTGTACGTCGTGGAAAAATTGCGCGCCCCGAAGCCGTCACGCTCATGACCTTGCATGCGTCCAAGGGCCTGGAATTCCCCGTGGTATTCATCTGTGGGGTTGAGGAAGGATTAATCCCGCACGCCGAAGCGGAAATCGAAGAAGAAAAGCGGCTATTTTTTGTCGGCATAACCCGCGGACAAGACGAAGTGATCTTAACCCGTGCCCGAAGCCGCAGGCGGTTTGGCGAACGCATCGCGCCCGAAATATCGCGCTTTGTCGCCGATATACCCGAAGACATCATCGACACGGTCGATCTGCGAACCAGACGCAAACCCGCCGAACAACTATCCCTATTTTAAAACATTGAGCATATCGTGTACCGCGTTGTGAATGCGGTCTTCTGTATCTTCAACGAAGGGACCCGTGCGCTTCCAGTGTTGCTGGTTGGACCACACCTCGTAGCCCCCTTCTGGAATCTGGCGTCTAACGGGAATATAACCCACAATATCGTTTGTATAAGCCACCACCAGAAGATTCTCAAAATAAGGCGCCAGTTCTCTTTTCAGACGCAACCCGTGCTCCACATTCATCTCCGCGGCAAGCCCAACAATAGCCAGCGCATCCCCAAAACGCACGGTTTGGATCTCAAACGGAAAGCGGGTAGCAACGGGATTATTGTTCTCAACGCTATCGAACAAATGTCGCGCCCAGGCCCGCACATACTCCGAACCGGCGTCCAGGCTGGACGTCACCAGATCCATATCGATAGGTTCGGTCTCTATATTCAGCACCGTCTGCGCAATAGAAATCGGACCGCTGATGTGCCGCAGGTCTTGTGAAGCGAGTACCCGGGTAACGGATTCCCCCAATTCGACACCAAGATCGCGGATCTCATCCACCTCCCGCTGAACAAAAGTACCTGACGTGGGATCAACCGGCTTCGTCTTCTGATCTCCGGCACAGCCCTGCAAAAAACAAGTCGCGACATCGGGATACACCGCTTCGATATGATCATAAGCAAAACACACGTAATCCCCCCCAATAAGCGTCCCGCTGCGGCTGGTGGGGTGACAGGCATAAGAAAAAATAACACACCGCAACTCGCCCTCGGGAGATTCCACCGCAATAACTGGAACATCGTGGTCGTGAGGTGCATCCAGAGAGGGCACCCACTCCACACCGCCTTTTCCATCTGGCTTTCGACGGGACCTCGCGATATCGCAACGCCCCGTACCAAAACGAAGATGTGCGGGAGACCGATCTTCCCAGGCTGTTTTTGCACAGCGCGCGACATTTTCAAAAAGATCTTCGAGATAATCGTCGTCCAGTTCCCCGTGCCGCTCCCTGTCCATCTCCCGAATACAGGGACCGCAATGCGTATGCGAACCATTGAGAATAATATGTGCAGGATCAATACCCGTAGCCGCGTTAATTCTGCTTCTCACCTCTTCGGTTTGTTCGTAAAAACCCAGAATCTCGGCACCCACAATAAGCAGCGGTGTCTGACCGTCGTCTATCGCAACAGCCGTAGCCTTCAAAGGATGATAAACCTCAGTAGAACGCTCCTGCCGCGCCGCGAACCCGGCCAGATAAATTCCCACAGGCGGGGTAATATCGACAGTGCTGACGCCGACTTGATAGGTAGATGACATGATGTATTCCTTTATGGATCGCTGTCACTCCTGCGGAAGCAGGAGTCCAGTCTCCCGTATAAAGGCACTACGGGACAGGTTCTGGATCGCGGCTTAAACCATGCCGCGATGACAATGGCAAGGTAAGATGGGTATGGGCAACCTCTTTATACGAACCGCGTAATTTGATACGCATCAATATCTGTCGCAAGCTCTCTCCCCAGAACCAGGTCCGCGATCAGTTTACCGCTATAGGGACCGAGTTGCAGACCCGTGGGACCGTGTCCTGTCGCGAGATAGATATTTTGAATATTGGGAACCGAACCGAGAACCGGCAAATGGTCCTCCGTGTAAGGACGCAGCCCAACCCGGATCTCTCGCACCTCTGCCTGTGCCAGACCAGGTGCAACCCTTAGAGCCTCTGCGAGAACCTCGAGCACCCCCGCAGCAGTCGTGCGCGCCTCAAAACCCGATCCCGTCTCTCGCGTCGCCCCCACAACCACGCGGCCATCTGGCCAGGGAACCATATAGTGACCTCGCACAGCACTGATAATGGGCCAGGATGACGTATCCGTATCGCCCAAACCCAAATGAATAATCTGCCCGCGCTGAGGCTCAACCGGAATATGAACGCCAAGCTGATCCCCAAACGCCCGAGACCACGCCCCGCCCGCAATAACGACCTTACCGGCAGAGATCGTTTCTCCATCTGTAACAACGCCCGCAACCGAATCGCCCTGGATCAACAGCTGTTCAACCCCAGCGTGTTTAACCGCAAGCCCCTTCGCCTCCGCAGCCCGGTGCAAAGCAGCCGACAGAAGCCGACCATCCACACGGGCGGCATCACGATAGTAAATCGCACCGCGCACATCCCCCAGAGCGGGAAAGCGCCTGCGCGCCTCATCCGAAGAAATCTCGTACAAATCTTCCTCAGCGGGTTCACCGCGTTGATCCCGACGATTAAAAATATGTTGCCGCGCAAAAGCAAAGGACTCTACCTCATCATGAGAAACAGCGACAAGAATCATCCCACAAGTTGCAAAACCCGTCTCCCCATCCTGCTCCGCCTGCAAATTATCCACCAATTGTGGATAATATCCGCAAGCAAACGCAGCCAGACGCAACCAGGGATCCGGATCGCGGGTATTGGTAGCAGGCGAAAGAATACCCGCCCCAGCATCGGTCGCGCGACCAGCATCTCTCCGGTCAACGAGCAAGGTCTTCGCCCCGTCACACGCCAGATGATACGCAGCAGAAATCCCAACAACACCACCGCCGATAATAACAGCATCATAAGTCATTTTTCACGATCTCTTTCATGGTTATTCGGATCACCCCGACAACCCCCAAATCTCAGCCGCGGTCCCGCCCAGAATGCGCTCTACATCCCCATCCGAGAGAAAGGGCAACCCCTCGCGAATAAGACGCAGTTCATCAGCAAGCGTGGGCCACTTGTGTTTAACGCGATGATGTCCGGGATAACCAGTCCCCCAAACCGTGCGCTGAGCCGTAAAAACCGCCAGCGCCGCCTCAATATAGGGATGCACATCCTCGTACGGATGAACTTTTTGCGAACGCCCAGCAACGTCCGAGAGTTTAAAAAACACATTGTCAAAACGCGCCAGATCCAGCACAGGCTGATAATCGGCAAGCGGGCGATCTATCTGCGGGTACCCCATATGGTCCAGGATAAGAACAGTCTCCGGACACCGTTGTGCAATCGCAGCGACCTGATCGGCCTGTTCTGGCCGCAAGTGAAACTGGATAACCGCATCGAGAGCCGCGATCTCTTCCCACATTGGACCATTCTGCTCCGTAAGCAAAATCTTTTCATCGGGATAGTACATCGGATGCAAGCGAAACCCAACCAAACCGCGCTCCCGAATCCAGTAGCGCACCTGCTCGGCATTATCGGGATCCTGGGGATCGATAAGACCGTGCCCGACAAACCGATCCGGATATCGCACCACTGAATCCGCGATATAACCGTTATCCCATGTTGACCAACTCGTTTGCACGAGCACAGTCCAATCCACCCCTTCGGCATCCATATCGGCCAACAATACCTCAGCCGTACCCGGCTCATCCGGATAGCTGTTCCACGTCGGCGCAGTGGGACCAACCGGATACTTATCCGAAATTTCCCAGATGTGAACGTGCGTATCGACAATCATAAAAAAATCCTAAGTGATGTAACCAAGTCTCTGAATCTATCCCAACAGGACGTTTCATCAAGGGAGCAACCTAAGTGGAATGACTCATTTGCAGTTTGTTTTCCCGTGTTTCTATCGAAAATTTAAATCCTAATCCATGTAGAATTTTGCCCATCGTGTTGAGTTGCGGATTTCCATTCTCAGAAAGGGCTTTATAAAGTCCCTCACGGGTCAGGCTAACGCGCTCGGCTAACTTAGACATGCCACCTTGTGCCTCTGCGACATCTCTCACCGCCAGTAAAAACGCCTCTATATCCCCATTTTGCTCATAATCCTCAAGAGCAACGGAAAGATATATCTTCGCGTCCTCTGGATCGCGTAGCTGCTCAATGTGATAGTCTTTGAAGTCTCTATATTTACTCATTTTCTGACTCCCTTGAATTATGTTCTTTCCAGTCTGCTTTTGCCTTTTCTATATCTCGACTTTGCGAACCTTTATCACCGCCTCGCAATAGCAAAATGGTATCATTTGCTATTCGGCCAAAGTAAATCCGGTATCCTGCACCAAACTGCAACCGAAATTCAAATACACCGTCTCCCACTAAGCGATAATCGCCCAAATTCCCGGTTTCTTGAACTCGCCTCAGGCGACTTCGGATTCTGGCAACTGTCACTTTATCCCTGATATGAGAAAGCCACTCCGTAAAAGGTTCTGTTCCATTTGGGTTATGATATATTTTTACGTCCATAATATAATTGTAAACTATAGTTCACAAATTGTCAAAGAAAAGTCTCTCGATACAGTTTTCATAAGTCAGGTAACGCACTTCTACCAAAAACCAAAAGCCCGATGGATCAGTGTACCATCGGGCTTAGTCATAGAGTTTGAGGGATGTGCATAATTCCATATAACCGCGTCACGCATCCAGCACTTGCTCAAATGCCTCAAGGCTGGACACCTGAATCGCCGCACGATGCAACTGCTTGAGGCGGTACAGATCTTCGATGGCCGCAATGCGAGCAGATAAGGGGTCTGATTCATCCAAATCAAATCGAATTTCCAACACGTCCAGGAGGTCTTCAATAGCGCGTTCTCTACTTCCTTCTTCAATGCCTTGTTGGGTAAGGGATTGAAAAAAGGATGATTCGCGGACGAGATCCATGACGCCCTCTTTGATGAGCACTTTAGAAATGGTTTCAGCGTCGTAGTTCAATCCGCTCAAGATCGCCATGCTTGCGAGATTATTGGCCTTAACTAAACGATCTGTATGGGTGTGACGCTGTGGTTTGTCGTCATGCATTGTAAAACCCCCTTAATCCGTTTCATCTAATATTTGCTGAAATGCTTCGAGATCAGACACCTGGACCGCTGCGCGGTGCAACTGCTTGAGGCGTTGCACATCGTTGATGGTAGCAATGTGAGCAAATAGAGGATCTGATTCATCCAAATCAAATCGAATTTCCAACACGTCGAGAAGATTTTCAATAGCGCGTTCTCTAACCCCTTGCTCAATACCCTGTTGCTTGATGTATTGTGCAAACGACGATTCGCGCATAATAGGATCCATAAGACCCTCCTGTGATAGAATACGACTTATTGTGCCTGGCGCGTAATCCAGCCCACTTAAGATCGCCAAACCGTCTAAGAAGTCAATCTTTATTGCCTGATCCAATGACACGGCATTGATCGCGTGAATACACTGACGCAACCACGCCTCCAAATCTATCCCAGACGGACGTTTCATCAACTGCGCCAGTAGTTCAACGGAAGCAAACCCGCATGTGCCTTATCGATAATGTCCTGCCCTTCTGTTCACACTTGTAAAGTTTTGATTCATCTGGCCAGATTGGCAGAGAGATATTGCCGAATTTTTGGATGGGACTAGATCTATTATAGAGCAGGCTCTTGACGATTATGTAGCCGACAGCATCATAGCGTTGACCGGTCCATATCCTTTGGTTTGTCGCGTGCGATGACGCATAGTACAGTGGCAAAGGTAAATTCAATCTCTCATCCATAACTTTTGGAAATACTTCAGGCACCAGATTGAAAACTTGTACTCTCTGCACCAATAAATACGGCTATTCCTAAATCGGAAATGCGAGCGACATCCCCTTTTTCTCAGAATGGAAGGGCAAAGCGTTGCAGAGTTGTCTTCATGCACTATGAGATGCCAAACTGGTCGCTCATCCGGGATGAGATTCATAAACAACGTTTCCCCACATCCGCAGGGACAAAGCATGGCCGCGTGCCACGGATCACCGGCCTCCATAGCGATATAGAGAATTTTTGGCTTTGGTTGTTCTGGCGCGTCTTCTTCAACAAAGACAGTTCTAAAACGAGGACGCAGGAGGTTTCGCAGCCAGCTTCTAAGCTGTTTGAGCACCGATATCCTCATGTGTTTTCTCCGACAGTTCCAACATTCCGAGAAGCGGGGTGACATCCCCCTTACCCACATCGCTGTGGAAGACTGAACAAGGATCGGGTTTCGAATCGAAATCCATCATCATGCCGGCAAGATCAACCTGAATGTGATCGTAAGCACCGTTAGGATTATCTCGGAATGGATGTAATCTGGCGAGCAATTCATGCACCCCAAGCGAAGCCAAAGACATATTCAGACTAATGACAGCGGGCCGAGCCACAGCTACACCGGCAACATAACCATCTTTAACCTGTCGTACGTGGGCTTCTGGATCGTTTCGCGCTAACCCTGCGGCAGCGACTTCTTCAAGGGTAAATATGCCTCGGCTGATTAAGCTTGATCCACTCGGTTTCAGATAATGAACACTGCCGCAAATGGCTTGGATATCCCCTTTGTGTTCACCCTCTGGGACAGCCTTGATCCGGACGCCAAGGTCTATATAACGCGAATCAAGAGTAAAAAGCGATTAAGAAGCAAGCAGCGGCTATTCGTCCAAAGATATGGACGAGTAACCCGTTATAGGATCGCACCTTACAGGCTTTTTGTATGCCAGTTTTATCATCAATCCACTGAAACAAGG
>JAJEDY010000090.1 GCA_022821275.1 Candidatus Latescibacterota bacterium
CCTTGTTTCAGTGGATTGATGATAAAACTGGCATACAAAAAGCCTGTAAGGTGCGATCCTATAACGGGTTACTCGTCCATATCTTTGGACGAATAGCCGCTGCTTGCTTCTTAATCGCTTTTTACTCTTGATTCGCGTTAGTAATAAATGCCCAATATAATTCAATTTTTTTTTAAATCAAGTTAAACTTATAGTGGTATTAAATGGATTTTTTTACAGTGAATCTATCCCAAAAATTGAAAGTCCTTGACATCGTCCATCTGTTGTGCGAATGTACGCCCGACAGACAACTAACAACAGGCAATATTTTATGTTCTCTTTCTCTCCCAACGATTTTCTCGCCTGTAATGGCACGCGCATCGGTGCTGAGCATCTGCATGGGCGCATGCAAGTCCTGCGCGATGAGGTCGAACCCGTCCTCGCGAAACAGCATCCAGACCTCACGGCTGTTATTTCACCTGTTTACGCGACGACGAATTTTCGCTCCAATCCCGATCGGCCCCGGGATCACGCGTGTCTTTATTTTGTGGATCGCAAGCTGAAGAAGAGCGCGTTTCCCCGGTTGCCTCAATTGGGTATTTATTTGCACCACAATGCCGTCGCTATAGGCTTTTACTCCGGGTGGTGGACGTCCGAGGCGATGCAAAAGGCGATTGCCGATCGCAAGAAGTTTCGCGGTCTGGTGCCGCGCAAAGGATATCGCTGTTTGGCGGGTGATATTATTGTGGCGTCACCCAGTCGTTCGGTGCCGTGGTCGCCATCCAGGCTCGATGGGGTTGATCGCTCGCTGTTTGTCGGTTCGATTCTCACGCCGGATGAAGCTGCGATGCCAGCGCTTGTTGACGATATTAAGGTGGTGCTTGAGGATCTCTACGCGCTGTATGCAGTGTTTACAGAGGCTCGATACAAGCTCTCTAAAAGCAGTATTGTGTATCATATGCCCGATCCCGCAGAGGCCGGTGTTGTGCGAGATGCGCTCGTGCCTGTGGAGGCAGAGCTTTTGTGCGATCTTTACCGGTTTACGGCGCTGAAGAATTTCCATATTGATGCGGAGATGTTGTTCAATCTCTATTTGTGTTTGAAGACCAAACCCTTTCTCATTCTGGCAGGGATATCCGGGACGGGGAAGAGTACGGTGATTCGGCTTTTGGCCGAGGCGATCAATGGTCTCGATGAGGGGCGGGCAAGAGGGTATCGCCTCATTCCCGTGCGTCCGGATTGGAATGATGTGCGCGATTTGCTCGGGTTTGAAAATTTGCTTACGGGGGTGTTTCGCCCGGGTGCGTTGCTTCAGGCGATGTGGGAAGCACAGGGCGATCCGGACCGTCCCTATTTTGTGTGTTTGGACGAGATGAATCTCGCTCGCGTAGAACACTATTTTGCCGATTTTTTGAGTGTTATGGAGACGGCGAGGCGCACGCCCGATGGGGCGTGGACAACGGATCCGATTGAACTGGCGCAAGGAGGGGATGTTGTGTCAACGGATGAGGTGGGAGATGTGCCTTCGCGTTTGCCCATTCCACCCAATTTGTTTGTGGCGGGTACGGTCAATATGGATGAGACGACTTATGCGTTTAGTCCCAAGGTGCTGGACAGGGCGAATACGGTTGCTTTTGATCGGGTTGATCTGGGGTTGTCGGATTACGATCCCGAGGTGCAGATCGATTCGACGGCTCTGCGCGCTCTGGGTGCTGCGCTGATTGATCGGCCCTATCGGCAGTTGGAGGATGTTCGCCACCGCGATGAGGTTGTTGCGTGGAATGAGCCGTTGGAGGAGATTAACGCGATGCTCGCGGAAGAAGATCTGCATTTTGGCTATCGCATTCGCGATGAGGTTCTCATCTATATGGCGTATGCGCTCGATTTGATTGAGGGGCTGCCTTCAAATGCGCCGGCGTTCACGCCCCGAGATGCGTTTGATTATCAGATTTTACAAAAGATTCTCCCACGCCTGTCCGGCGCGGGAGAAGAACTCGCCGGTCTGCTTGACTCACTTATCGCTTTTTGCGATTCCACATATCCCCGCACAACACATAAACTCCAGCGCGTGAAACGCCGTCTTGAACTCACGGGGTTTGTTAGTTTTTGGTAGGTCCTATTGTATGACAGACCTCGGCGTTGCATTGAGGCGCGTTACGACGATGCGCTCCCGGTCGATCAATGCACCTACCTGATCGCTCAGTGTGTCGGTCCAATACGGGTCTTCATAGACGGCTTTGTAGAGTTGTTCTCTTTGTTCTTCGCTTTCAAATCGGCGAATCCACACGTAGAGGTCTTCTTCTTCTTCGCCGACAAAGCTGCCGATAACGACCATGCCTTTTGATATTTGAAATGGGATGATTTCACTTTCCATAAATGCAACCCATTCTTCTCGTTTGCCCGGTTGGGTGCGATATTGACGTAATTCGAAGAACATGCTTTTCTCCTTTGTTTGATTGGGATTAATTGGTGACGCTTCAAATCTGTTCATACCACCGCACATTGCCCGTTGACATACCGCTTGCGGCGATGTCCAATTTGCCGTTGCCGGTGAGATCTACGACTGCCATTTGCCCCATGCCAATGCCGTTGTCGATTTGTTCAATGCTCCATGTGTCTGTTTCCAGATTCTCCGGGCGATAGATGTTGAGGGCCGTGCCGGGTCCGTTGTATCCGGCGACGACTTCCAGGGCGTTGTCGCTGTCTATGTCGCCACACCACAGGGAGTGTCCGCGGTTGAGTTTGTCGCTGATGAGATGCCGTTCCCACGCGCCTGTTCGGATGTCGCCGATCGCTTTGTACCAGACGAGTTCATTGCCGTGCCAGGGCTCGATGGAGAGTATTTCATTTACGCCATCCCCATCCATATCTACGGCGAAGGTTTCGCTGCTTTCGCGGGGGCTTATGGTCCATCGGTTCCATTTTTCCGCGAATCCGTCCCCTTTGGGCGGCTCAAACCAGATCAGGCCATCGCGTGTGCCGAGCAATAAGTCCATGCGGCCATCGCCATCTACGTCGCATACGCTCAGGCCGTGGTTGAGTCTCAATTGCCCGTCGATTAATCGTTTTTCCCACGGTTCATTTACCGGGTCTTGCGGTATGCGATAACACCACAAGGCACCCGGCGCATCAAAGTCGTTGATCTGGCTTCCCGGTCCCTGTAGTGTCGCGACAAATAGCAGGGGTTGATTGTTGACTTCTACCAGGGCAATGCGGTGTAGATAGGGTACCCAGTCGATGAAGTGTTGGGTCCAAACATCGCCGTGTTCAGGTGTTTGAAACCAGTGTAGATACTCCGATGGGATCCGCTGTCTTCGCCCAAATCCGCTGCTCGCAATTACGTCTTTGCGACCGTTGCCCGTGACGTCGAATACCGATAGTGAGATGGTGCCGGGGTGCGCTTCTGATATGATTTGTTTTTTAAAATGGGGTCCTTCGTACAGGGCGATCATCGAGGTTCCCATAGAACCGGCTACGATGTCCAGGTGTCCGTTGTCTGTGACGTCGGCGACTGTCATGCCATAAGCGCTGCGGATGTTGTCGTCTATTTCGTGAATTATGAACATTTGTTTTCCTATTTTGACCGTTTTCCTTATCGGTAGTGGCTCAATATACCGCGTGTTCAAGGCAAAATCAAATGTAGATCGCCGAACTCGTGCCACAAATAATTTTTGTTGAGTGCGGCTTCATAGGTCAGTTTCAGGTGGTCTAATCCCGCCAATGCCTGCAGCATGGAGAGGTGTGTGGCACTCGGTTCGTGCATTCCGGTGAGCAGGCCATCTACAATCCCCATGGTGTGGTCGGGTGAGATTATCAGGGATGTCCATCCTTCGCCTTGAGAGACCTGTCCGGTTTTATCGGCTACGGTTTCGAGTGCGCGCACGACGGTTGTGCCAACGGCGATGATCCGTCCGCCGTTTTTTCGCGCGTTGTTGATTGTCCGCGCTGTTTCGGCTGATACGCGGTAGTATTCCTCGTATGGCGGTTCATCGGCTTCCAGACTCGCCACGCCTGTGTGCAAGATCAGGGGGGCAATTTGTATGCCTTTTGCGACCAGTTTTGTGATGATTTTGGGTGTGAATGCTCTGCCGGCTGATGGCATTTCAGCGCTGCCCACTTCTGTTGCATATACGGTTTGATAATAGTCAATAGGCCAGTCGTTTTGCACATAGCCATACCGGATGGGCAGGCCGTATATGTCCAGGTAGGTATCCAGATCATAGGGGAGGCTCAGGGTTGCTATCCATAGACGAACAGGGGCGTCGGGGTTGTGCCGCAGTTCGGAGCGATAAGGTGTGTGCAACTGTGCCGATCCTCCACCGGGTAATGTAAAGACTTCGCCCGCGTGTGCATGAGAAAAAGGCAGTGTTGCTATACCGTTGGGTTGACGTATTTCAACTGCCCACATGTCGGCGGGCAGTTGCGTTGATAGATGCAGTCTGAGTTCTGTTCCATCGGGCCGAATGATGGGCAACGATGCTTTGCGTGTGCCACTGGTGTTGATGGCGACGACGTCGCCCGCCTGTAGCACGTCGGGCAGGTCGCGAAATTCGATGTGTTCTATCGCATCATCGCTTCGCCAGGAGACCATCAGCCGAACCTGGTCCCGACTGAGTCCCCGCGCTTCGGGCGGTTCGCCCGCTTCCAGGTTGGATGGCAGGTCAAATGTTAGAGAGTCGAGTTTTGAGTCCATCATTGTAATGGGGAGTACTGTGTTGGGTATTGTGGTCATGAGAATCTCCTTTTTAGTTTGTTATGGCGGTGAGTAGTTCGCGTGCGGCGTAGCGTCCATCCGGGTAATTGCCTTTCAGGAGTTCGACGAATCCCGGTACACTCGTTTCTGGCAGGGGGCGGTCGCTGATGTCTTCAAAGGGAAATGCTTCGCGGTGCATTTGCGTTCGCATGTCGCCGGGATCCACCCAGTAGATGCGCCAGTCGAGACGTTCTGCTGCGAGTACGTTTGAGAGTTGTTCAAATGCGGCTTTGGAAGAGCCGTATCCGCCCCAGCCAGGGTACGCTTCGCGAGCGGCATCGCTGGTGATGTTGATTACGCGGGCGCCTGATTTTAATGTGTGTTGTAGCGCCTGGAGCACCCCCAGGGGCGCGATGACGTTGGCGCGATAGACGTCTGCCAAAATATCGAGGGGGTAATTGAGCAGTTCGGGCTGGGGACTCGGTCCCAATATGCCCGCGTTGTTGATTACGGCGTCCAGGCCACCGAGTTCTTTTGCTGCGTGCGCCAGTGCTTTTCGATGTTCGGCGTCTGTGACGTCTCCGGCAATGGCGATGACTTCGGTCCATTGGCCCAGTTCTTTGCGCGCGTCTTCGAGTGCGTCTGCGCCCCTTGCGTTGATGATCAGTCGCCAATTTTGCTGTGCGAGTTCACGCGCGAGTGCCAGGCCCAGGCCGCGAGATGCGCCGGTAATGAGCGCTGTTTGTGTGGACATTTTGAATCCTCCTGTAAGGGTGAGAGACCATCTGTTTGTTGTGGTCAAAATTTATTACAAAAAAAAGCCCTCTGTATCGCACAGAGGGCGTGTTTAATACCCGTTCTTTAGGACAGGGAAGTGGCTGTCTGAAGGAATAGAGATTGTTTTGTTTTTAACCAACGATTATGCTATAATGCGTTCCAGGCGAACCTGCATGATTTGGAAATCAAATGTCACGATGAAGTGCGATAAAAAATTTAGCCCGATCAAGCCATCGAGTTGAAGCTGACCGGGCAAGGGCATCGCAGTTATTTCGAGATTTTCCAGTTTTTCTTCGCCCAACTGCATACAGCCCAACCGATAGCCTCTGACCATTTCTACGCCGGTTGCAGATGCAATTCGGTATGGTGCTGTCGTGGGTTCGAGTTCGAGTTGCTGTACCAGAGATGGCGTCAGTAAGGTAGAAGTTGCACCGGTATCAAGTGCAACATAAGCATCAGCATATTTTTGTCCATGATACAACTGCACATAAGTTGTGATCAGGCGTTGTCGAGACTGAATTGGAAGTGTTATCACGCTATACGGATCCTCTACAACGCTGCATGCCATCCTTTAGGCAACACGTCGCCGGCGAAACGAACAAGGGTATGATCTATATCTTTTTCAATGGCGATATTTGCAATCACTTGACGACTCGGGTCATGGGCGACAAATTGCACTTTGGTGGGCCAATCGTGCTCGTCTGTGTCCGTAACTTCAAATAATAACCATTCATTGGGATATTTGTCGAAGTACGGCGCAATCAGTTGGTCTAAATCGAGAATCATGATGATGTCTCCTTGAAGGCTGCGACAAAATCGTTGTCATTAAAAATAAAGCCAGAGTTTCGCGTGGCGTCAAGGGGCAAAAAGGAGAGTGTTATGTCGGGTATAGATGTGGGACAGATTGGATGGAAGGCTGAGAGTAAGACGGGTGTTGTGGCTGCGGGTGGTGCAGGTGCTGTGGCTGCGGGTATTGAGATTCTGGATAGGGGGGGCAATGCGGCCGATGCAGCCGCGGCGACTATTTTCGCGCTGAATGTCACGGATCACGGCGCGTGTTCGATTGGCGGGGAAGTTCCGCTTCTTATTTATGATGCTGAGACTTCGGAGGTGAAGGCACTGAGCGGACAGGGGCGGGCTCCGCGTTCTCAGGAGGCGATTGACTGGTATATGAAGCATGGTATTCCAGGCGATGGCGATATGAAGATGGCGCCCGTGCCTTCGGTTGTGGATTTGTGTATTACGACGCTCAGACGATATGGTACGATGTCTTTTGAAGAGATTATCGCCCCTGTGCTTGCTCTGCTCGATGTGGGTGAGGATGACTGGCATCCCAATCTTGCGAGGACGTTGCGCAAGCTGGTTGAGGAGGAGCATCTTACGTCGGGGAGTCGGGAGGAGAAATTGCAGGCTGCCTCGGATCGCTTTTACGGGCGGAATAAGTATCGCAATGATATTGCCGAGGAGCTTGAGGCTTTTTATATCTCTAAAGGAGGTTTTTTGCGTCGGGAAGATCTGGCGACGCATGTTACGACGGTTGAAGATCCGGTTGCGGTTTCTTATCGGGGATACACGGTTTGCAAGTGCGGGCCGTGGACGCAGGGTCCTTATTTGTGTCAGGCGTTGCGCTTGCTCGAGAATTTTGATGTCAAAGCGATGGGTCATCTTTCGGCGGATTATGTCCATGTGGTTACGGAGGCGATCAAGCTCGCGATGGCGGATCGCGATGCGTATTATGCCGATCCCGATTTTTCAGGTGTGCCTTTGGGGGCGTTGCTTTCCGATGCGTACACGGATTTGCGCGTGCCGCTTATCGATATGCATTCGGCTTCTCTGGAGGCGCGTCCGGGCGATCCGTATCTGATGCAGCCAGTTAAAGAAGGCGGTGTGTTCCGTCCGGGTACGGGGGGTACGACGACCTGTGTGGTGGCGGACCGCTGGGGCAATGTGGTCGCTGCGACGCCGAGTGCCAATGTTCACCGGCCTACGATTGATGGGGGGCGTACGGGGGTTACGTATGGGAATCGCCTGCGGAGTCTGAATACGACGGCGGGGCATCCGAATTGTATCCAGCCGGGGAAGCGTCCGCGGATTACGTTGACACCTACGCTGGTGTTGAAAGATGGGCGGCCCATTCTCGGAATTAGTGTTGCGGGTGGGGATTTGCAGGATCAGACGACTTTGAATTTGTTGCTGGATTTTGTCGAGTTTGGGATTATGCCGGAGGAGGCTGTTACAGCACCCCGTTTTGCGACGGCACATCATCTCGATTCTTTTGATCCCAATCCCATTCGGGAGCAGACGTTCAAACAGGCGGGGTCGTTGACGCTGAACGATGCGATAGATCAGGATGTGCAGGATGATCTCGTCAGGCGAGGGCATCAGGTTGAGGCGAAATCATCTAATATTGCGACGCCTGTTATGGTTTATGTGGATCGGAAAGAGGGCAGGTATTACGCGGCAGGCGATCCCAAAGCGGGGCGTCATGCAGCAGGGTTGGAGAATGGGTGATTGGTTTCACGGTCAGGCCAGGAAGAGCTATAAGATAAAGATCAATTTTCAATTTTATTCGTCAATCAGATGATTTATATTTTTTGAAAAGTATGGGGGTTGCCAAAATAGTGGTAAATGGGTAGTTTTGGTGCGTTCAGCGTTCTATTTTTTTACCGCGGGAAGAATCATAATGTTTCCCATCAACACCATAGATGACTTGTTCCAGGCTCTGGATGAAAATCCCAGGATACTGGAAGCTGTGCGTGCGCGTTTGCTCACGCGCGAACTCCTCGAACTGCCTCAGGTGTTTGCCGCGTTTGTCAAAACCACGGATAAGCGGTTTGAAGCTATTGAAAAACGTCTGGATGGGATTGATGGACGTTTGGACGGGGTTGATGGTCGTCTGGACGAGATTGATGGACATTTGGACGGGATTGATGGACGTTTGGACGAGCACGATAAGCACTTAAGAAGGATTGATGGACGTTTGGACGGGATTGATGGTCGTCTGGATGGGATTGATGAACATCTGGGCGGACACGATAAGCACTTAAGAAGGATAGACAATAGCCTTGGGGTGCTCAAAGGCGGTCATGCGAGAGGTGCCGCGCTCAGAGACACGGCTTTGATTGCCGATAGCATGGGATTCGATTTGGTGCGAACAATGTCTCAACGGGAAATCATCTCTTTGGCCCGGTCGCAAAATGCCCAAGAGATTCCCAAAAACGAATTGCAGAGTTTCGTGAGGGCTGACCTGATTATGGAAGTGGTGAATGGGTCAGAGGAAGTTTGTTACATTGCTGTCGAAATTTCCTTCACTGTGGATGAGCGGGATACGCACCGGGCGATTCGCAACGCCAAATTTTTGACGCAGTTCACGGGCAAGCCTGCTTATGCGGCAGTGGCGGGTCTGGATAGGGATAACAGGATACAGAGTCGTATTGAAGCGGGAGATGTGTTCTGGCATCAACTGGATTCCGAAGATCTGGAAGTGGATTGATGAAATGCAAAGGATCGGTTCTTTACGGAAAAGATAGATATTGGACAATTTGCCCGCTGTGAGAATAGCGGATATTGAAAGAATAACATGTGAGTAAACATCCCGGAAAATCCTTCTCTATAACGCAGCATATCACCGCGCTGATATGTTTTTTTTTGTCGGGTTTTGCCGGGCTGGTCTATGAGGTTGCCTGGATACGGCAGACCGCGCTTTTGTTTGGGTCCACGACGTTTGCGGTGAGCGCGGTTCTGGCGGTTTTTTTTCTGGGTTTGGCTATTGGTGCGTATCTTTTTGGGCGCGTTGGTCAGCAGAGTTCCCGGCCGCTTATTCTTTTTGGATATGTTGAGATTGGTCTGGGTCTTCTGGCTCTGATCAGTCCCTATGCGTTTGATTTTGCAGATTTTCTCTATGGCATCGCGTATAGAGTATTGAGCGATGCTCCTTTCCTGCGGTTCACTATCCGTCTCCTTCTGGTTGCGCTCGTCGTTCTGCCGCCCACGGTTCTGATGGGGGGTACGCTTCCTCTTTTTTGTCGTCAGTATTCGCGCAATAGCGGTAGAATTGCACGCGCTGTTGGTCTTCTCTACGGTGTCAATACGCTGGGGGCTGCGTTGGGGTGCGCGGCTGCGGGGTTTGTTTTTTTGCCGGATCTGGGTCTGCGCGGTGCTGTCTATATCGGTGTTGTGTGTAATATTTTGAGTGGTCTTGTTATTCGCGTGCTGTCTATTGCACGGGATGATGTGGTTTCTTCTTCGGTGGCGTCCCGTGCTGTGAGTGGCAGGCTTCCGCAGAGTAGCGTTGTATTTGTTCTGTTTTTTGCTGTTGGATTTGTGGCGCTGGGTGCGGAGGTGCTGTGGGTGCGGTATCTCGGGCTTTTGATCAATAATACGGTTTATACTTATACGCTGGCGTTGAGCGTTGTGCTGGTTGGGCTGGTTCTGGGGAGTATTCTGGCTGCTCAGTTTTCCGATAGGACAGAGAGACGGGCGCATTTTTTTGGCGCGTTTCAGGTTGCGACGGGGCTTGTTGTGCTGGCGCTTCTGATGCTTTCGCCCGGGGCATGGCGAGGATTGGGCAGTGATTTGTATATCTATTTTGCGGTGCTTTTGCCCCCTGCTGTGTTGAGTGGGGCGGCTTTTCCGCTTGCGATTCGTCTGGTAACTGATAATGCGGAATATACGTCTGGGGTCGCTGGGAATCTGATTGCGGTGAATACGCTTGGGGGTATTCTCGGGTCTCTTTTGATTGGTTTTGTGGGGATTCCCTTTTTTGGTCTTGAGAAGTGTCTGTTTTTTATTACGGGCGGGAATCTTGCCATCGGCATTTCTGCATGGTTTTTGTTGGATCGAAGATCTCGCGCGTTTAAATATGCGGCTGCGTTGGTCGCGGTTCTGGTCTATCTGGGGATTCCGTATTTTTCGCAGACGCAGGTGCCTGCGGATTTTATCGGTGAGGGGCGGGATCTGGTGGCGTTCCGAGAGGGTTATGGCGCGAATATGGCGGTTGTTCGGCGGGAGGATGATCTGGAGTTGGAGATCGATCGCTGGTGGCAGGGTGGGAGTAAAAAGAATCACCAGATTATGGCGGCACATGTGCCGATGCTTTTGCATCCCGATCCCAAACGGGTCGTTGTTGTGGGGGCTGGTACAGGGCAGACGGTTAGTCGTTTTTTGATGTATCCCATCGATTATCTGGCGTGTGTGGATATTGAACCCACGCTTTTTCCTTTTATTCGGGAATATTTTGACACGGATTGGATGGACGATCCGCGCGTGGAGATTATCGCTGAGGATGGACGCAATTTCTTGCGCCATACGGCGGGGACTTATGATATTGTTTCGCTTGAGCTTGGCGAGGTGTCCCGTCCGGGTGTGGCGTTTTTTTATACGGTTGATTTCTATGCGCGCGCCCGAGAGCGCCTGGCGCCAGGGGGGTATCTGGTCCAGTTTGTGCCTTTGCACTTTCTTTCGGAGGATCAGTTCCGCGGTGTTGTGCGCAGTTTTTTGACGGTTTTTCCGCAGAGTGTTTTGTGGTATAATACGTCTGAGCTTTTGCTTATTGGTTCGG
>JAJEDY010000047.1 GCA_022821275.1 Candidatus Latescibacterota bacterium
CCTTGTTTCAGTGGATTGATGATAAAACTGGCATACAAAAAGCCTGTAAGGTGCGATCCTATAACGGGTTACTCGTCCATATCTTTGGACGAATAGCCGCTGCTTGCTTCTTAATCGCTTTTTACTCTTGATTCGCGTTAGCAAGTAAGCACAAAACGATAATCCGTTTCATGTAATACTCCTTTCCAAGTAACTTTTTTGGCACTTTAGCACTATATGTATATAAGCCTCTAATTTTTTCCTGCTCCACGCCTTTCATCTGCGTCTATCTGCGTCATCTGCGGATAGTATTCATCCGCTTTTTCTTCTGGTACGGCGAATGGCGGCGATTTCTTTTTCTATCTGGTCGGAGATTCCCTGCGGTTTGGGCGCGGGACGGTCTGTGCGTTCAGCGGCTTTATCGAGGGATTTGATGAGTTCTACGGCCTGCGCTGTATAACGGGCGCGGGTTTGCCGGTAATCGTCTTCTTCGACTTTTCCCATGCGATGGTCAAAGTCGAGTTCGCGGATGGCTTCATAGACCATGTCGCGCTGCTCAATCAGTTCGCGTCGTCGCGCTTCTCTGCGGGAGATCTGGTTGATGGTTTTGGCGTCGTCGCGGGGGTCGAACAGCGGTGTGAATATAAAGAGCAAGATGCCCGCTGCGATGAGGATAAATGCGGCAATGATCATTACTCGCGCTCCTTGAGGTCGCTTTCGAGGCGGTCGAGGTACGGGTCATCGCGCGCGGGTTGTGATGCTGGTGTGGCGGGACTTTTTGTTTTTGACCAGGTTCGGAGTACGCTGCGTACGCCAAAGAATCCGAGGAGGAGAACGAGGGGCGGCATGATCCATGCTACGAGGTTGAAGCCTTTGGCTGGCGGTTTGGAGAGGATTTCCAGGCCAAATTCACTTATATAAGCATCGACAATGGCCTGCGACGTTTGACCGGAGGCCAGCATTTTTTTGATGCGGTCTTTCTGTTGCAGTGCATACCCACAAATGCATTCGTCCAGTGGTCGGCGCGGGCAGTCCCCGCACAAGCAGGCGAGTTCTTTGCCTACTTCATCGATCTGTTCCTGAGTCACTTCGGCGCGGACGGGTATTGCGAAGAGAAGAAAGAATATTGGGATGAGGATTGCGGGCTTCATGCCATCGCCTCCCGCATTTGCATCACCTGTTTTTCGCGCTTGTCGGGCCACATGACGATGATGGTGCCGATTGTGATGATCCACGCGCCTATCCAGACCCACATGACGAGGGGGTTGATGTACAGGTGAAAGAGGGCGATTTCTTCGCCGTCTCGCATGTCAACGCCCTGATAGAGCGCGTAGAGGTCTTCGCGCAGGTTGGATCGGATGGCGACTTCTGTGGTTCTTTGTTGGTCTTGTCGCTTGTAATAGACTTTTTGGTGGGGCCACATAGTGCCCAGTCGCTGTCCGTGTTTATAGACGCCGAGTTGGGCGACGATGTCCGCGGTGAGTGGATTGACGGATTCGGTAATGCCTTCATAGGTGAGGGTGTAGGGGCCGATGTCGGTGGATTCCATGTATTTGAGTTCGACCTGGGAATCTTTGTTGAATGCATTGCCGGTAAATCCGATGAAGAGCAGGACCACGCCAAAGTGGATGATATAACCACCGTATCGACGGCGATTTCGCCGGGTGAGGTTGACGATTGCGCGGGGATAGGATTCGCCAGAGCTGCTACCGCGCGCGCGTGCGCCGCGATGAAATTCGGTGATGATGGTGCCTGTGACAAAGCCGCAGAAGATAAAAGAGATGATGGCGTAGATGTCGCGCACGCCCAGGGCGATGGCGACGATGCCGCAGATCAGTCCCATGATGCTCGATCCGGTGAAGTGCTTTCTCAGGCTTTTGCCCGAGGTGCGCCGCCAGGCGAGCAGGGGACCTATGCCCGTGAGTACGAGCAGGAGCAGGCCAATGGGTACCATGACGGTGTTGAAGTAGGGGGGACCTACGGTGATTTTGTCACCGGTAACGGCTTCGGAGATGACGGGAAACATGACGCCCCAAAAGACGGCGAATGTGGCGGTGAGGAAGAGCAGGTTGTTGAGCAAAAATCCACCTTCGCGCGAGATGGGAGATTCGTATTGCGTTTTGGTTTTGAGCAGGTCCAGACGCGAGACGAGGAGGAGGCTTGAGAAGATGACGATCAGGACGACGAGGACGCCAAACCAGGGCCCAATGGGAGACTGGGCAAACGCGTGTACGGAGGATACGACGCCACTTCGCGTGAGGAAGGTGCCGTAGATGCACAGGGTGTAGGTGGCGATGATGAGGACCATGTTCCAGATTTTGAGCATGCCCTTTTTTTCCTGGATCATGACGGAGTGCAAGAAGGCCGTGCCGGTTAGCCAGGGCAAGAGGGCGGCGTTTTCGACCGGGTCCCAGCCCCAGTATCCGCCCCAGCCGAGTACGACGTAGGCCCATTTGCCGCCGAGGAGTTGTCCCGTGCCCAGGAAGAACCAGGCGAGGAGGGTCCAGCGGCGGGTGGTGCGAATCCATTCTTCGTCGATTTGTCTGGATAAGAGGGCGGCCATTGCAAAGGCAAAGGGTACGGTAAAGCCGACGTAGCCGTGATAGAGCATGGGGGGGTGAATGGCCATGACGGGGTGGACGAGCAGGGGGTTCATGCCGGTTCCATCGGGCATGGCGCGCGGCATGGTGACAAATGGATTTTCGTGGATGCATATCAGCGCGAGGAAGAAGGCGAGCGTGAAGGACATGATGGCTGTGGCATAAGAGGCGAGGGGTCCGCGAAAGGCACGGGTTTTGATGACGGCAAAGAATATGAATCCGGATAGGATCAATGCCCAGAGGAGGAGCGATCCCTGCATGCCAGACCAGACGGCTGTGAATTTGTAGCCCGTGGGCAGGTCGCGGCTGGAGTGGGTGGCGATGTAATGGACATCGAAGCGGTCTGTGAGGAAGAGCACTTCGAGAATGGCCATGGCAGAGAGGCAGAGTATAAAACCCGTGAGGACTGCGCGTTCCGTGCTCAGGATGAGGCCCATTCGCCGGGTTTTGGCAGCGAGAATTGCGGCGATGACCGCATAAGCCGAGGTGAATAGGGCGAGGTAGAGGAGAAAATTGCCGAGTTGTGGGAGCATGTGTTTGGGTCTTGTGTTGTGGGAATAGGAATTCTTATGCGGTCAATGACAGCAAACTCTTCAACGTGTCTGTTGTCCGCTTTGAACTCAATATTTGGTGCAATTCATCACGAAAATCCTGTTCACTGTGGCAATTCACCTCAGACAGTTCATCACTTTCATCAAGGTCATCTGACAAGGCAAGTGGGTAATAGTCTTTCAGTGGATAAATCACCGTAACGATATCCAGATGATAGCGATCCAATGCCGGAACTGTGATGGCGAGCGTTGATCGGAATTGCTGTTTTGTAAGCCCACTTGTCATAACCGATGCCCTGATATGCCGGCCGACTTTTTCATTCAAAACACTTGCTTGCTCTTTTAGTATCTGGGCAGGCGTCAACTGCTCAGTAGTAACCTGGAGATCACCCCAGTAGTCTGGTGTTACCATCTCAATACACTCCTCAATGTTGCTACCGCTCAATTGGGAGCAACAGTTTCTTAGGTCCCGGATTCAGCACCGGACGGTCAGACTCCCGTTCGCGCTTGCGGAGTGCTTGAACAATGCGTCCAAGGTCATTCTCATGTTCAGCAGCATGTGCTCTACGGTGCTGACGAATTTCCTCAACAATAGGATCTTTAATCATCAGAGACTCCTTCGAGTTCTTCGGGCGAACAGATTTGTGGACATACAAACCCACGCGATTCTACAACCCTTGCAATAGCCGATTTTGTCTCGGCATTGTTAATATGGCGAAAATTCCAGGTCAGGAGGAAATCCGCGCCCTGAGCAGCGGCAATGGCGATGTGCAACGCATCGTCCGCACTCCCGCCAGGAATAGCACCTTCAGCTATCAACTGTCTCGCCAGTTCGGTCGCCTCGTCAGATATTCCCAAGCTCGCAATCTCGGCTACCCAACTCAGACGACGTTTGGCCGCATCGTCGTCCCCTCGGCAAATCTCTTCTTCAACCAGTGTAGAAATACGAAGATTAAACCGGTGTCTGTGTTTGCGCCACCAATCGTGCGAGATCGCTTGTCGAGCCGCTACGATTACATTCCGGCTGGGTCGCGATGCTAAATAGCTGATTACAGATAATTCAATGTAGATCGAAGATTTCAAGGATCCTCAATCCTATGTGTTTTGTCGATGCAGTCTGGGAAGCTGTTTAGCTCCCCGGCGATTTTTATTTATTCATACGACGCTTTGATTTCTTCGTAGCTCTGGCTTTCGTATTTTGAAGGGCATTTGGCGAGCATGTCGTCGGCTATGAAGATGCCGTTGGGTCCGATTTTGCCTTCGAGTACGACGTCGGCTTCTTCGCGGAAGGTGTCGGGTACGACGCCGGTGTATAGGATGGTGCGTTTGCTGGCAGAGGGGTCCTGGTCAATGAGGTCAGAGATTTCAAATTCGACGGTGCGGTTGCCATCGCGGGAGATGATGGTGCCGGGGATGACTTTGCCGGCGAGTTTGAAGCGGGTGTTGGCAAATTCGGTTTCGCGCGCTTCCAGTTCGGAGACAGTGAGGTAGTACAGCGACATTTTTTCAGAGCTGTACACGATCATGGTGAGCAAGCTGGCGATAATGACGGCAAATCCCGCGATGAATTTTATTTTTTTGGTGGTCATTTCAACCTCTGTGAAAAAAGTATCCGCAGATGGACGCAGATGGACACAGATGAAAGGCGTTTTATGCCTGGTATCTTGAGTGTGTTGAAAGTGAGAGCTGTTGCCTTACTAACGCAGGACAACCCTTGCCTGTGTTCGGGATGGGCAACACAGCAACCATCCGTGTTCATCGGTGTTCATCGGTGGTTGCTTGCCCAATATCAGTTACAAAGATAGACAAGTCTCATAATATGAACAACTATTTTAAGCCCAGTTGTGCGCGATAGGCGATGTCTTCAACTTTGTTTTTGTTCCAGTAGTCTATCATTGTAGCATGCGTTTTGCGCGCTGTGGTCGTGGTCCAGCGGCCCCGGCGTTGTATGGATTCTTCCCAGCCGAGGATGGCGTGGGGATAGTTTTTTTCAAAGGTTATGGCGAGTTTTCGGCCGATGGAGGTGTACGCGAGGGTGTAAACCGAGGTCTCGTCGCCTATGGTGAATTCTGCGTTGGCGGTTTGGACATCGGGGAGGGTGTGTGTCAGGCGCTGGAATAGCATGCTGGGGATGATCTGGATTTCACCTGTGGGCAAGCGCTCGGGTGCCAGTCGGATGCGCGTCCAGATTTCGTCTTCGAGAATGGCGTCTGATATTGTGAGATCGTGGTCGCCATCGCTTTGAAAATAAGACCGTAGCGTGGCTTTGTATTCGCCGTTGCGATGGTTTATTTGGGCAAAGGTGTGACCACACCATTCCTGTGCTGTGCTGGTGACTTTGAGTGTGCGCGTCTGGTCGGGTGCCACGGGCGTGAATACAGAGGTCATGATAGAGTAGGGATAGAGGCCCGTTGTAAATTGGCGCATGGCGTTGAGTTTGAGTACGGAGGTGCTGGGTCCGTCGCCGCGTTCGTGCTTTACGTGTTTGTCTGTGAGAAAGTTTTCGGTTACGAAGATGAGGACGGCGTCGCCGTCGTAGGTGTCGCGGTATTGCGCCTGTTTGAGTTCATAGCGGGTGATTTCCGCGAGTCCGGCGTACCATTGTTTTTTGAATGCGTCATCATAGGGTTTTACTTCTGCATGGGTTGGGGGGATGAAGATGAGAGTGAAAAGGATGGTGACTAAGTGTCGCATTGCGTGCTCCTTTTGAGGGATATGGGAGGGGCCAATATAGTACCGCGAAATTTTTGTATTGGTCGTATATTGGTATGTACGCGGGCATGAATATAAACACGGAGTAAGAATATGCGACCGAATTTTTTGATTTTCTGTGTGGATCAGATGCAGGCTTATTGCATGGGGTGCAATGGGCATCCGGATGTACAGACGCCCAATCTGGATCGTCTGGCAGGTGATGGGGTTTTGTTTCGCCGCAATTATTGCTCGCATCCGGTGTGTCAGCCGTCGCGGGCTTCTTTGATTACTGGATTGACGCCTTCGCAACACGGGTTGATACAAAATGGTATGAGTTTATCTGAAGATATGCCGACTGTGACGGGGGCGTTGTCCAGGGCGGGGTATCGCACGCATGCGGCGGGGAAGTTGCATTTGCAGCCTTTTTCGGGGGGTGATTCATGGGAGAACCGATATCGGTGGTATAGCGGTGAGGTGACCCATTTGCCCGAGGGGTATTACGGTTTTGGCGAGACGGATTATGTGGGTGGACATGTGAATTACGTTTGTGGGGATTATCGAAATTGGTTGGAAGAAGAATATCCCGATGTCGCGCAAAAGGATCATCCGGAGGACGGTCCTTCAACATGTGTTCCGTATGCTCAGTCTTCGGCGTATCAAAATTTTGGTTATCAGACATGGAAGATCGATCAGATTCCGGCTGAGTTGCATTACAATCACTGGATTACGGATCGCACGATGGCTTTTATAGATGGGTTGGACGCGGGTGAAAATTTTTTTGCGTGGTGTTCTTTTCCCGATCCGCACCATCCTTTTGTGGCTTGCAGGCCGTATAGCGAGATGTACGATCCCGCGTTGTTGACGCTGCCGGAGACATTTGTTGTTGACGAAGATCCAGCTTCTGATAGTTTGCTTCGGAGAGTCGGTCCCGCCTGGTTCAATGGCGATGAGGCGGATTTGCGGCAGGTGATGGCACAGACTTATGGTATGATTTCGCATATTGATGATAATGTGGGGCGCGCGATTGATTTTTTGCAGGCGAAGGGTTTGTACGATCATACGGTTGTTGCTTTTATCGCGGATCACGGCGAGTATCTGGGGTCACACCATTTGTGGCATAAGACGCCATGGCAGTGGGAGGAGTTGCTGCGCGTGCCGTATATCTGGCGGGTGCCTGGGGGGCGGACGGGTGTTTGCGATGATGTGGTGAGCAATTTGGATTTTGTGCCGACGGTGCTGGATTATGCGGGGATAGATCAAGTTGCTATGCGTTTTCGGCGGGAGGATTGGGGGGTTGAGGGTTTTGAGTTGCCCGGGCGTTCGTTGCGTGCTTTTATTAATGATGGTGCGGATATGTCCGACCGCGCGGCGTTTGTGGAGATGGGGTCTATGCGGACGTTGATTACAGAGCGTTATAAAATTGTGGTGGATGCTTCGGGCATTGGACATAATGTGCTGGTGGATCTGGAAAAAGATCCATGTGAGAAAGTAAATTTGTGGGATTGTTCGGAGGCGCGGGATGTGAAGGCAGAGCTTTTGGCGCGTTTGATGCGGGAGAGTATTCGCTGTTCGCGTATGGATAATCCCAAAATTACACCTGGTGCATGAACAAAAGGAGATGTTATGGCTAACAAACCAAATGTTATTGTATTTTTTACGGATCAACAGCGTTGGGACTGTATGGCAGCGCATGGCAATCCATTGGGGATTACGCCCAATCTGGATCGGGCGGCTCAGCACGGGACACATGTGTACAATAGTTTTACATGTCAGCCCGTGTGCGGTCCGGCGCGTTCGTGTTTGCAGACGGGAATGTACGCGAGTGAGACGGGGGTGTATCGCAATGGGATTGGGCTGAATCCCGATCACAAGACGCTTGCGCAGTGTTTTAATGATGCGGGTTATCACACGGGGTATATTGGAAAGTGGCATCTGGCGACGAGTGGACGCGGTTTTGTGCCGGAAGAAGCGCGCGGTGGGTACCAGTTCTGGCTCGCGGCAAATGCGCTGGAGGGGACGTCTGATACGTATGATTGCGTCGTTTATGATAATGATAATCAGGAGGTGAAGTTGCCCGGTTATCGGGTCGATGCGCTGACCGATGCGGCGATCCAGTATGTGGATGAACATCAGAGCGATCCCTTTTATCTGTTTATTTCGTTTTTGGAACCCCATCACCAGAATCATCTGGATGATTATCCGCCGCCGGATGGGTATCGCGAGATGTATGCCGGGCGATGGACGCCGCCCGATTTGGCGGGATTGCCCACGCATCCTTCTGCCGAAGGTGAATATCCCGGCGCAGTTCCCACGGGGGGGAGTACGCAGCAGCATTTGGGTGGGTACTGGGGGATGATCAAGCGGTTGGATGAGGCTTATGGGCGTTTGCTCGATGCGCTGAAGAGTTTGGGGCTGTTAGACGATACGATTGTGTTGTTTACGTCTGATCACGCCTGCCATTTCCGCACCCGCAATAAGGAATACAAGCGTTCGTGTCACGAGAGTTCTATCCGTACGCCAACGGTGTTGACGGGTGGTCCGTTTACAGGCGGGGGTACGTTGGGCGAGTTGGTGAGTCTGGTGGATTTGCCGCCGACGCTGTTGGATGGCGCGGGGTTGGAGATTCCCGATCAGATGTCGGGGCGTTCCGTGCTTCCCATTTTGGGCGGTGGTGGTCGCTCGCTCGCAGATCCATGGCCGGATGATGTGTTTGTGCAGATTTCAGAGAGTGGTATTGGTCGCGCGGTTCGCACAAAGCGATGGAAGTACGCGGTCCAAAGCGATGCGGTACCGTCCGGTGCAGAGGGTGCGAGAAGTTATGACGAGGCGTATTTGTACGATCTGGAGGCAGATCCGTACGAGTTGCGCAATTTGATTGGTTATGAAAGCCACCGTGCGGTTGCAGACCGAATGAAGGCGCGGTTGCTCGGCTATATTCGAGATGTTGAGGGATATGTTCCCGAGATTGTCGATGCGGAAGAGCGGCAGGGCGGTCAACGGCGGGTGTCCGATGCCGAGGTTGAGAGTTAAAAATTAGGAACGGTACAACTGCTTAGCAGTTTATTGGGATGTGAAAGGTGGTAAAAATGTACATTCAAGATCAGGTTCATTACGACAATTTGGACGATGATATTTTGAGTTTTTACAGGGCGATTAGCGTGGATTCGATTCACCTCGAGTTGCGGGGTGGACGACCGCCTGCAAAATCGGCTAAGCGCAGTGGCACGGGTGTGGCGAATACGACACTGGCGCAGCGGCTTCGCGCGGGGGAGGATTGTACGGAGGAATTTGAGAAGGCGCGGGAGTTGGTGGAATCCCATGGCATGAAGTTGAATAATATTTTTATGCCGTGTTGGGAGGAGATTGCGCTGGCTATGGAAGATCGAGATGAGAAGATCGGGATCTGGTGCCAGATGCTGGCGTCGCTGGGCAGGGCGGGGATTCCGTGTTTGGGCTGGAATTTCAAGCCGATGGGGAATTTTCGGACGCCTTCGGATACGGGTCGCGGTGGGGTGAGCTATAGTACGTTTGATTATGAATATTTTAGTCAGAACCGTCCAGAGCAACACGATCCGCCCGTTTCAGAAGAGACGATGTGGGCAAATATGGAGGTGTTTTTACAGGCGGTGATTCCCGTTGCGGAAAAGGCGGGGGTGCGTATGGCTCTGCATCCGGATGATCCGCCGGTTCCTGAGCCTTTGGGCGGTATTGCACAGATTTGTTCTTCGCTGGATCAGTTCAGGCGCACGCTTTTTGAGATTGCGCCGGGCGAGCATAACGGGATGTTATTTTGCCAGGGGTGTATGACGGAGTTGCTGGGTGCGGGCGTTTATGATGCGATTGCCGAGATGGCTTCGAATAATAAGATTGTGTGGGTGCATTTCCGCAATGTGAAGGGTCGGTTGCCGCGGTTTGCCGAGGTTTTTATGGATGAGGGCGATATCGATATGAAGCGCGCGATGGCGGTTTATCGCGATAATGGGTTCAATGGTCCGTATATGATGGATCACACGCCGAGGTTTGCCCATTCCGCATATACGCAGTTGCACGGGAAGGCGTATGCGATTGGGTATATCCGCGCGTTGATCGATGATGTTTATGGGTGACGCAAATTTTGGAATTGACGATGTGAGATGGCGTAATTATCCTATCCGGGCGAATTAAGAGGTAAAGTAATCCCATTCTGGACGCCTGCTTAAGGCATGCAGGAGTGACGGTCGTCATTGCGGCATGTTTTTGAGCCGCAATCCAGTATGTTTTTAACGATCCGAGTAGCAGAAGGGAAACTATGTTTGGATTTTTGAAGCGGTATATGCACTGGTTGCACACGCGGTGGCCTTCGGGCACGGTGGAGAAGTTGCCCGAGATGAATGAGGATGGGTCAACGGCGGTGCTGGGGCTGTACATTGTGGGGGATTTGACGGGGATTCCGCTGTTGAAGTTTTCGTCGGATACGGGGGCGCGGGCAGTGCAGACGATTGTGGGGGATTCGGGGTTTGAGGGTCGGACGCAGCGGGATGGGGTGCGCGACCTGGTGATTATTGGGGGGGGTGTGTCGGGTATGGCAGCGGGTATTGAGGCGAGAAATCGGGGATTGGATTTTGTGCTGTTAGAGGCGTCAGAGCGGTTTTCTACGGTGGTGAATTTTCCAAAGGCGAAGCCGATTTATACGTATCCGACGGATATGGTTCCCTCAGGTGATTTGCAGTTTTCGGATCGGGCAGATGTGAAGGAGCGGTTGTTGGAGGAGTTGGAGGAGCGGACCGCGGATATCGAGCCGGTGTTTGCGCGGGCGGAGTGCGTGCAGCGGGCGGGAGATGTGTTGCGGGTGGTGATTCCCGATGGGGAGGATTTGCTGGCGCACCGGGTGATTGTGGCGATTGGCCGGTCGGGCAATTTTAGAAAGTTAAATGTGCCGGGCGAGGATCTGGATAAGGTGATGAACCGGTTGCACGATCCAAAGGATTATGCGGACCAGGATGTGCTCGTGGTCGGTGGCGGTGATAGTGCGCTGGAGACGGCGATTGCAATTGCCGAGTCCGGTGGGCGGGTGACGCTGTCGTATCGGCGCGCGGAACTGAGCCGTCCCAAGCCCGAGAATGTGGAGAAGATTGAGGTGCTTTCGGGTGGGGATCACTTGCGGATGGCGCTGGCGAGTGAGGTGAAGGCGATTGGTGAGGATGAGGTGGTGCTTTCGACGGGTGCGAGTGATGAGGCACTGCCCAATGATGCGGTGTTTGCGATGATTGGGCGCGAGGCACCGCTGGATTTTTTCAGGCGTTCAGGTGTGCCGATTAGAGGGGAATGGCGCGTGGGTACGTGGATGTCTTTTGCGCTGGTTATGCTGGCGTGTGTGTTTGTGTATCACTGGAAGACGGGTGCGGGGATTCCGATTTACGAGTGGTTTAAGGGGGCAGAGCTGTTTCCGTTTAATTTGATGCCTGCAGAGGATAAGTCGGGTCTTTTTGGGACGGTGTGGACGTCGATGACGCAGCCGGGTTTTTATTATTCGCTGGCTTATTGTGCGTGTGTGGTGGGGTTTGGGATTCGCAGGATTAATCGACGGCAGACGCCTTATGTGACGGTGCAGACGGTGACGCTGATGGTTATTCAGTGTGTGCCCTTGTTTTTGTTGCCGTACATTTTTTTGCCGTGGCTGGGTCACAATGGTTGGTTTTCCGATGGTGCTTTTCTGAAGCCTGTGGCAGATGCGTTGTTCCCGGCGACGGAGTGGGATGCACACGGGCGGGAGTACTGGCGGAGTTTGGGCTTTATTCTGGCGTGGCCGCTGTTTTTCTGGAATGTGTTTACGAGTCAGCCGCTGGGGTGGTGGTTGGGCATTAGTCTGGTGCAGACTTTTGTGGTGATTCCATTGATTATTTGGCGCTGGGGCAAGGGGGCTTATTGCGGGTGGATTTGTTCGTGTGGGGCATTGGCAGAGACGATGGGGGATATGCACCGGCAGAAGATGCCGCACGGTCCGGTTTGGAATCGGATGAATATGGTGGGGCAGGTGATTTTGGTTCTGGCTTTTGTGCTTCTGGCATTGCGGATTGCGGGCTGGTTGTTGCCTTATGATCACTGGGTGAATGCGGGGTATATGGGGCTGTTTATGGGGAAGGATGTGAATTGGGGCGGTCTGGTGTTTCCGCTGACGTTTTTGAATTATCAGTGGTTTGTGGATTTGTTTTTGGCGGGTATTATTGGGGTGGGTTTTTACTGGCATTTTAGCGGGCGGATGTGGTGCCGGTTTGCGTGTCCCTTAGCTGCGTTGATGCATGTTTATGCGCGGTTTTCGCGGTTTCGGATTTTTGCAGATAAGAAGAAGTGTATTTCGTGTAGTGTGTGTACGTCGGTGTGCCATCAGGGTATCGATGTGATGAATTTTGCGAATAAGGGTTTGCCGATGGAGGATCCGGAGTGCGTGCGGTGTTCGGCCTGTGTGCAGAGTTGTCCAACGGGTGTGTTGTCGTTTGGGCAGATCGATCCCGTGACAGGTAGAGTCGCCAGGATAGATGGGTTGGCGGCGTCGCGCGTGGTGATGGCAGAGGAGGGGCAAGTGTGAAGTAGGAAGTGGGAACAACCGTAGGGGCGGTGCCTCCGTATAGAATCACTACGGGGCAGGCCCCGTGCCCGCCCGTCATCGCGGTATGATCCCTGCTTAAACCATGCAGGGACATGCGTTAGCCGCGATCCAGAATGTTTTGGTTAATAATAAAGCCGGGGTTAATTTTCACAGGACTCTGTTGAGTCTAAAGTTACAGGAGGGTGTAATGTTGAGCGTCATACGTTTGTTGTGTTTGGGACTGGTGTCGTCGCTTGTGATGGCGGATACGGGTTTTGCCGAGAAGTACCAGATTGATCGGTCGCATTCTTCGGTCGGGTTTTCGATTCGGCACTTTGTGAGCCGCACGGCGGGCAGGTTTAATCAGTTTGGTGGTACGATTGATTACGATCCGGCCGCGCCCGAGAAGATGATGATTGAAACGACGATTCAGACGAGAAGTATCGATACGGGGAATCAGCGTCGCGACGATCATTTGCGCGGTGCAGATTTCTTTGAGGTGGAGACGTATCCGACGATTGCGTTTAAGAGTACGTCGGCTGTGAAAGAGGGCGAAAAAATTCTGGTGACGGGCGATTTGACGATGCACGGCGTGACGAAGAGCGTTACGTTGCCGGTGACGGTGCTCGGCGTTGGTACGCATCCGCAGCGCGGCACACCTCTGGCTGGTTTTGAGACCGAGTTGACGCTGTTGTGTTCGGATTTTGGCGTGAATAGCTGGGCGAATTTTGCCAATGTGCTGGGGGATGAGGTGCGCGTGAATATTACGATTGAAGCGGGTCCGCCGAGACAGGCTCGGGGCCAGCAGGGGCGTCGCGGTGGTCAAGGTGGTCGTGGTGGTCGCGGCGGTGGCGGGAATTGAGTTTAGTAGATCACAAGAAAAAATCCCATCCTGTGTTCAGGGTGGGACTCTCTATCTTTAATCTCTCCTTTTCTCTACATCTCAGTAATTGCAACTCTTTTTTTTACTGTGTCGAGGTCGATTTTTTGGCTGGCGTAGGCTTCAATGTCGCTTTGGGCAACGCGAAAGAGGATGCGGCGACCTTTAAATTCGCCAGCGATGATACGCATAAGAAGGTGTTTTAATTCCCATATTGGAAGCGCACTTCGCGTTCGACGCTCTTGCCACTGACCAGGTCGGTTACGATGATTTCGAGTGCGTTGACCCCGGGTCTGACTTTGTTGAGTACGATTTCGACGTATTCGCGCTCGTCGGCGTCCCGTCCGGTGAGTTCGTTGGAGATAGCCACCTGGGGTTTATTGGTTCTAAAGATGGTTCGCAATCCCGTGGCTACAGCGCCAAATACACCAACGGTGGGCATAGCACTGGAGCGAATGCGGTATTCGGTTTTGTAGCGGGTTTGTCCAAAGGTGTTTTTGGTCAGGTTGTAGATTTCAAAGTAGGCATAGACATTTTGCTTTATAGCATAACTGCGCGTGGGAATGGGAATGATCCACACATCTTCTTTTTGGAATTTTGTCGCGCCTTCTTCCGCGATGTTTAAGGCCAGTTGAATTTCGCTGACTTGAAGCTCTGGGATTTGGTAGTCTCTGACTTCGAGTTCTTGCCGGTAGAGTCCAGTGCGTCCAGAGATGAGGTCTTTCATTTGCACCTGGAGTTCGTATTTGCCGGGCGGCACCTGTGTTTTGATAATTTCAGGCACAAAAGTACCCTGTTCGGTTGTGTTGGGGACTTGCGCGCCGCGATATGAGAACTCATCGGTTGTGCGATAGATGGAGGTGTGACCTTCATTTGCCAGCGCAACGGCCAATTGTACGTGTATGAAACTCGAATCGGCTTCTTGCTCAAT
>JAJEDY010000056.1 GCA_022821275.1 Candidatus Latescibacterota bacterium
TAACTTATACCCAACAAGATATTAGTCATCACACCGTCTATGTGGTAGAAGAAATGGGACAAGTCGTCGGCTTTTATAGGTTAGAAATCAGGGAGAATGAACTCGAACTGTCTGATTTATTTATTGAGCCAAGCAAAATAGGCCAGGGATATGGGAAGATACTTTGGGATCATGCGATTGATCAAGCGAGGCAGTTAGGTTTTCACAAAGTGTCTATTCACTCAGACCCGTATGCGGAATCATTTTATTTATCAAGAGGTTCCGTTCGAATTGGAGAAGTACCTTCAGGGGCGATTCCGGGGCGCACTATTCCCTTATTAGAATTTGCACTTAAATAGAGCGCCTGAAACAAGACGAAAGGTCACTACATTTAACACAATGCGTTTTCACTTTATTCGCCACGGTAAGAGAGACCGCAAGATCGGCGATCCTTTGTTGCCTGTCTGAAATCTTTGGGTGATGGTTACCAAATTGAGCTTACAGCATCTACAAGATCAAGCAGTGGACTTGATGTGACGCTAATCCTTTCACCCTATAAGTAAGGTGGTTATAAATGAAGCTACAGAGACGGCCTCGAATTCTTCTACGAGGGTCATGGCATAGTATCAACATTGGTGATATCGCGCATACAATTGGTACTATCAACTTGATCAATACCTATCTGCCGGAAGTAGAGATTATTTTATGGCCCAAAAACGTTAGAGATGGTGTAAAGGAGATGATCCTAAGGAGGTTTCCCAATCTACAAATCATCCAGAAAGAGCATGAAGTACAATCTGCATTTCAGGAGTGCGACTTTTTTTTGCATGGTTCGGCACCCGTTCTTGTAGGGCAAGATGAACTTCAGCGGTGGCGCGAAGAAACGGGCAAACCCTATGGCGTCTTTGGCATTGGTCTCGGAGATTCCATAGCAGTGGATCAGAGAGACCTTCTGACCCATGCTGAGTTCCTCTTTTTCCGGGAATCCGTCTCCCTCCAAAGAGCACAGAACCAAGGCGTTGAGTGTCCAATTATGGAGTTTGGACCGGATGCTACCTTTAGTACGGATGTGCGCAACGACCAGACTGCCAACCGCTTTCTCTCTGATCATGGCCTTGAGCATGGCAAATTTCTATGCTGTATTCCCAGGTATCGTAAA
Organism: Candidatus Latescibacterota bacterium; assembly: GCA_022821275.1. Lineage (GTDB taxonomy): Bacteria > Latescibacterota > UBA2968 > UBA2968 > UBA2968 > VXRD01. The sequence continues at coordinate 1,139 of JAJEDY010000056.1, forward strand.
TTTCCTCTTCCCCCAGGCGGTAATTATTGGGAGGTCTCATCTCCGTTCGATCCAGATGCTCCCGTTGACGTAGAGAAACAGAAGCGCAACGAGGAGATGAAAGAGCACGATCATGCTATATTGCGTGAGGCAATAATCAGAATTGTTCAAGAGACAGACATGAAAGTTCTAGTCTGTCCCGAAGACATCTCCCAAATGTCGCTTGGTAAAGAAATGATTATTGATAAGCTACCGGAGGACGTTCGCCAGGATGTTGTATGGAAGGAAACCTATTGGCTCACCGACGAAGCGCTCAGTACCTACATTCGGTCTGCAGGACTGTTTGGGCTTGAGATGCACTCCCCCATCATGTGTATTGGTAATGGGATTCCGGCGATCGTTGGTCGGTTTGCCGAGCAGGGCATTAAAGGTTTTATGTGGCGTGATATAGGGCTTCATGATTGGCTTTTTGACATAGATCGTCCTGAAGATGTTGAGAACTATGTACCAACAGTTTTAGAAATAGCAAAGAATCCCGATGCGGCCAATGATAAGGCAGCAAAAGCGCATGGGAGAGCTGAAGAGTTTCAACGACGCATGGTTGACGCACTGAAAAAGAAGCTAAGTATATGAGGATAAACCACCAAATGGATGTATGGTGTTTATGGGTAAAACTGGACTCACCGGCTCATACGTCGGTTAGACCGTCCTGTTCCTCGTAGCGATCTCGTCCAGGAGCCTGGTGGCCGCGTACACGGCCCTGGTGTTGGGCACGGGAACGTCGAGCATCTCTCCAAGCTCGATGACAGCGCCCACAACGGCTTCGAGTTCCATCGGCCTACCGGTCTCCAAGTCCTGAAGCATAGAGGTCTTGTGCTCGCCCACGGCGACAGCTCCGGCGATGCGCCGCTCGACCGAGATTGGCACCCTCACGCCAAGGGCGCGGGCCACCGCGTCGGCCTCCTCCATGACGGAGTGAGCCAGAGCGCGGGCTTCGGGATGCGTGGCGATCTCGACCAGCGTCGCGCGAGTCAGCGCGCTGATGGGATTAAAGGCGACATTCCCCAGCAGCTTGACCCACATGTCTCCCCGTATCCGAGACCTGATCGGGCAGCGAAGGCCTGATTTCTTCAAGGCGTCGGCCAGCCTTCTGCACCTGTCGCTGGTCGAGCCATCCGGCTCGCCGATCGCGAACCTGTTGCCCTCCACATGCTCGATCACCCCTGGCTCGGCAATGGAAGCCGAAGGATAGACGATGCATCCGATGACGCGCTCGGCGGGAATGGCGGAAGAGACGACCTCGTTCGGATCCAACCTCTCGATTCGCCTTCCGTCCCAGGGGCCGCCGTGACCCTGGAAGTACCACCACGGGATTCCGTTTTGGGTCGATACAACAGCCGTCTCCGGTCCGAGAAGCGGTCCCAGCTTGGGAGCGATCTCTGGCAGGCTGTGGGCCTTCACCGTGAGAAAGACGAAGTCAACCTCGCCCACCAGACTGTAGTCGTCCGTTGCGGTGGGACGGGCCTTGATGTCGCCTTCTGGACTCCGCACGCTGACGCCGCGCGACTGCATGGCTTGAAGATGCGAACCACGCGCGATCAGGAAGACTTCGTGACCGGCCACGCTGAGCTTAGCACCCAGGTAGGCCCCAATAGCTCCGGCACCGACCAATGCAAACCTCACGTCGAAGGCCCTCCGGTGATAACCTCCGCGACGATCCGGCGCTGCACCTTACCCGTTGCCGTCCGCGGGATGGTATCTACGATGTGAATTTTGCGCGGGACCTTGAAGGAGGCCAAGCTCTGCCGGCAGTGGGCGATCAGATCCTTCTCCGTTGCCTCGGATCCGAGAACGATCGCCGCGGCAGGCTCCTCTCCGTGGGTGGGGTGTGGGACGCCGAACGACACGGCCTCCGATACAGCGGGGTGCGACAGCAGCACCTCGTCGATCTCGACCGGCGAAATTTTCTCGCCACTGCGGTTGATGAGTTCTTTGATCCGGCCCCGCAACGTCAGCACACCGTTCTCGTCAAGCTCGCCCTGGTCTCCGGTCCTGAACCAAGCACCGACAAACGAAGAAGCGTTCGCCTCGGGATTGGACTCGTATCCCCGGATCACGTTGGGGCCACTGATCACCACCTCGCCAACCGTACCCTGCGTCTGAAACTCGCCCACTTCGTCCATAATCCCGATCTTCACGCCAGTCCCTTGTCCGACTGAGCCGGGGATGCGATTGTCAGGAGGCAGGGGGTTCGACGCCATCTGGTGTGCGGCCTCTGTCATGCCATAGGCCTCGATCACCGGTACACCGAAAATCGACTCCATCTGCTGCATTGTAGCCGGGGCGAGGGCAGCGCTGCACGAGCGGATGAAGCGCAGTCTATCCGCATTCTGGGACGCACGACCACTCCGGGCCCTGGACAGCAGTGCCCGGAACATCGTCGGCACCGCGGAAAACCACGTGACTTCATACTCATCGACGAGTGGCCAGAACCCCAGCGGGTTGAAGCGCGGCGGCACGACCACGGTCCCGCCCGAGTGCAGAGTCGAGAGCGTGGATGCCATCAGCCCGTGCACGTGAAACAGCGGCATGACGCAGAGCGATACGTCTCTGTCGGACAGGTCGTAGGTCTCGACGATGTTCTCGACGGATGCAGTGAGATTCCGGTGCGCCAACGGCACGCGCTTGGGACGACTGGTCGTCCCGCTGGTGTGCAGCACGAGTGCCACGTCGTCAGGCTCTGACGGAGCGATTTCGCGCCCCTCCGCTACGGCTCCGGATCCCGTCAGACTGACGCGGCCCTCTTCGTCGAGCGCGGCCCGGATATCCATCACCGAGGCCGGGGCAGCACTGCGAGCCTCCTCGCCTCCGTCGTCCGAGGTGATGAGCGCCGTGGCGTTGGTATCGTCCAAGTAGAACTCGAACTCTGCGGGCCTGTAGGCGGGGTTCAGCGGAGCCGCCGTGCCAACCGCAGCGACCGCCAAAAATGTCACAATCGCTTCTATGCCGTTGGGCAGGACGATGGCTACCCTGTCACCACGATCTATGCCCATAGCGCGGAGTTGCGCCGCAAGCGTCCACACCTGACGCCGCAACGAGTCGTAGTTCACAATAGGCCCGCCGGGGGCCACGATAGCCGGGTGCGATGGCGCGCCCGATTCGAGCAGGTCAAGCAGTGTTTCTGGATGGGTTTTGCCAGCCATTCAGTTTCTCCTCTGATAGAGCGTTCGGGCGAGCCTGGTGCTGCGCTGAACACGCGCACGGGTCAGACAAGCTCTCTATCTGATTAGGTTTGTGTTTCTAAAAAAATATATGATGTATTTCTAAAAAATATATGAGAAAAAAACAAAAATCAAGATCGATATGAACAGCCTTTTTCACGACACAATAGATAGTTGCGAGAACCGAATTCGTGGGAGGAAACCATGCTCAGAAATTATCTTACTGTTGCCATCCGAAATCTGATGCGCCACAAAACCTATTCTGTAATCAACACCCTCGGGCTGTCGGTGGGGATGGCCTGTGGCATTTTAATCCTGCTTTTTATTCAGGACGAATTCAAACATGCCAGTTACCATCCCAATGGACACAGGATTTTTAAAGTCTGGAGAGAGATCAAACATCCTGCAGGAAAATCTGTATTCAAAGAGTGGCACGAGGGCAAGATTGCACTTGCTATGCGAGATCAATTCCCGAAAATCCAGGTCGTGGGCAGAGCCAATGCGTCGCACTTTACCGAGCAATGGATACGGGTTGCGCATAAGATGCGCCGTGAGTTCTTCGTAATTGTAGATTCTGAATTTTTGGTTGTGTATTATACTATGAATGCGTGGCTGCAAGACTTTGTCTATCGAATTCAACTTGGTATTTGGCCGTTTCTGTTAGGAGGGGTTCTATCGCTTGTGATTGCGCTGATGACAGTGAGTTCTCAGACCATAAGGGCCGCAATTTCCAATCCAGTAGATGCTCTACGGTATGAATAAGAAGACGAAAAACAATAGGAGTGGCAAGACGGGGCCTGCCGGATAGAGGAAAGTCTGGAAAGAGGCGAGACTTCGCCGCCTCAAGAGCGCAGAGCGATTCGGTCACTGTCCTCGATGGCCAGATATTTCAAGGCTGAGATCAATGGCTTCGTGGCGCAAATCAAAGCGAGAGGTTTCTCGGGGGACCTTTCCACAAAGCTTCTACCGCCGTAACGAAGTGAGCACGCTGCATCACACGAGTGTGCACGGCTTTGAACTATTCGGCTCTTCATCCAAATACTTGAGCATAGAATAGAAAAAATTTCGCTGGAAATGACCTGTATAGAAAGCTATATTGTATAATAGTAGCCAAACCGAAGCCGAACCGAACAGATTATTCTGGAAGACCTGACTCCAGATGAAGAATTGGCCTGAATTCGATCATAATGGTGATTTACCAGACACGACGTGGAATAGTAGAGGTGATCAGCGATGATTCAGAACGATCAGGAACTTGAGGCGACCAAGGAACGCATCCAGTATTTTCAGCGACAAGTAGAAAAGCTTCGACAGGTTGAAACCAATCCACAGAACTATTGGTTATCGGCAGGCGGCTATCTGGCCGAAATAGATCGGATGAATCTCGAGGTGAGAGAGTATCTTTCGCTTCATCCAAATGAACGAAGAGAGCGGGTTACCTGAGTTTATCATAGAACATGTTTCGTGATATAGATCCCCGTTCAGTAGGTTATCTGACGGGGATTTTCTTCAGCATTTATCTTGCTCTTAATACGTGCAACACAGTCAATTAGATCATGGCAGTTACGTTAGTATTGATGTTGACATTGTCATTCCCAAGTGGCCGTGAGTGATGGATTGGCTGATGGGAAAAAGGTGATCTGTTTCCTGATGCATTGCCACTTAGGCAACCGCAGGCCGTTACCTGCAATGCGCCGCTACGGCCAGTCCTGGGCCGAGAAAACCAATGGAACCACGCTATCCCAGATCTAGAGACGAAACGGGCCCGCTGCCTGATCAGCCAGAAATTATGGATCTCTGCAAGCGATTCTGGGATCTGGAAGTAACCAGCGTCCGCAGGGCGAATTCGCGGTGCGTCTTCTTTTGTGATAGTCTGCGGGACGGACGCGTTGTGTTCCGCGTGAATCCGGGGTGGGACGGCTCGACCCATCCCAAAACCATTGTGGAATTCGTTCGACACCTTGCCGGTCGCGGCGCGCCGTGTCCTGACATCCGTCCAACCACGGATGGTAGCCTCTACAAGTCCGTTCGAGACCTGGTGATTTCGGTGGAGAGCATCTTGGAAGGAGAGGTCGTAGACCGCGTCGATACTCTCCGCAACGTGGGGGAGACTCTAGCACGGGTTCACGATGCGAGCGAAGACTTTCCAGCCTACCGTTCAGAAGTCAAAGATGCGCAGGGGTACATCTCTGATGCTCTCGAGTATTGCGAGAGGACGACGTTCTCCTCGAACGGGGCAGATGCTGTCACTCGGCTTCGAGCACAGTTGAATAACACGCCGAACAAGATGAACGTCCGGTGGCTCTTCTGTCGTGGAGATGTGCGAAGCTGGAACACGATTGCTTCCCCGTCAGGTGAGGTCCGATTTACCGACTTCAATTCGGCTCACTTCGCTCCGGCGCTTGAGGATGTAGTGATGGTTCGGATGCAATGGCTGATGGGGACCGCAGGTCGACAGCTTACAGATGAGGAAATGCAGCGGTTCGTGGAGGGGTACTTTTCAATCCGGCCTCCCTTAGCTGATGAACGTGCCGCACTCCCGCTCATCTTCGCGGCCTACTATGCCAAGCGCCTCTGCCAGCTCCACCGGAAATGGGGGCCGAAGTCGCCTAATCGGAGAACCTGGGGATTGGAAGACCGAATACTCGCTCTCCCTGATGCGGCGATTCGTATGGGCGAGGCGGCAATCGAAGGCATAGATTGAAAGGCGAGAATCAGCCAACCCGATGCTTACCGTTCCCCCACCCTAAGCAGCGCACTTCCCTTAACGGCACGGTTTGCACTACGGCGCTTTCGCGCCTTGGCCTGCGGCAACCCACTTCGTGGGTTCGCAAACCGGCAAACCGTTAGACGAAAGCGTCTCAACCTCCAAGACATCAATGGCACACGGATGAAGCAGAGAAAGCAGAAAATATGGATCATATGAAAGACGATGTAGATGTGCTCGTAGTTGGCGGAGGCACAGCGGGCACGATTGCTGCCATACAAGCGGGTCGCGCGGGACTTCGCACGGCTCTGGTTGAATCTGGCAGTCAACTCGGTGGTGTCACCACAACAGGCGGCGTTTCCTTCCCCGGGCTTTTTCATGCCTGGGGAAAACAGATTGTCGCGGGCATTGGATGGGAACTGGTTATAAAAGCAGTAGCACTTGACAGTGGCCAACTGCCGGATTTTTCAGTCGCTCCTGAGCGCCATTGGATGCACCAGATACGCATCAATGGCCCTGTATATGCGGCACTTGCAGAAGAAGCCTGTACTCGAGCAGGCGTGCAATTGCACTTTTATGAAATACCAACGCAAGTTTTAGAAACAGACAGAGGTTGGAAAATCGAGACTGTCGGAAAAAACCTGCGGCGCACCATCCTGACCAAACAGCTAATTGACTGCACCGGCGGCGCAAATATTGTGGGCCAGATCGGTTTTCCTCGTTTGCGCGAAGAAGAAACACAACCGGGCACATTGATTTTTAAACTGGGTGGTTATGATGTTGATACGCTGGACGAAGATGTCATTCAGAGACAGTTTATCGCAGCCATGAAAGATGGCCGATTACAACACGGCGATGTAAGCAATCCGCGCGCACGGTTCATCGGCTACCTTGGAAAAGGCGGAGAAAATGCCCAGCACGTATTTGGCGCTGATGCATCGACCTCTGACAGACATACAAAAACCAACATTGCAGGGCGACAATCTTTGTTGCGGATTTTGCGGTTTGTACGTTCACTGCCTGGATGCGAAAATGCCCGCGTTTTAAAAGCGCAGGCAGAAACCGCTGTGCGCGAAACCTATCGCATTGTTGGAGAGGTGCAGATAACCCACGATGATTATACCAGTGGCCGACATTTTAAGGATGCTGTATCGTACTCTTTTTATCCAATTGACCTCCATGACAAAGACGGTGTAAAGCCCCAACCACTGTCTGAAGGCACCGTTGCGACAGTTCCTCTACGCGCACTGATCCCTAAAAACAGTCATAATTTACTCGTCGCTGGACGCAGTGTGAGCAGTGACCGACTTGCAAATTCTGCTTTGCGAGTACAGGCATCCTCAATGGCTATGGGACAGGCAGCGGGTGCCGCAGCAGCAGTATCTGTGCGTTTGGAAACAACACCCCGCGACGTTCCACTTTCCGATTTACACGATCTACTCGTGCTACACGGCGCAGTTGTCCCCGAAAAAGACATCTAAAAAACAAAGGCCACACTTTTTATGCCTGAAAAACCTGATATTATCTGGATTTACTGTGACGAACTGCGCACCGATGCGCTGGACTGTTATGGGCATCCCAGATTGCAGTTGCACACGCCAAATCTCGACCGTTTGGCGTACAGCGGTGTGCGATTCACAAATAACTTTTGCAATGCGCCTGTTTGTGTTGCCTCCAGATATTGCACGCTAACGGGTCTATATCCCGAAGACACAGGCGTGTACAACAATGAAGGTGCATGGCCAAATTTCCGGTTGCCCCGTATCCTGCAAACTTTCCCTAACGTATTTTCACAGAACGGCTATTCAACTGCCAATTTTGGAAAGACCCATGTTGCCCCCGAAATACGTCCAGGTGCCAATCCAGAGCATGAAATCTTCCAATACCACGACGGAACGGGTGGTGAAATGAAAATCTGGGAACATCTTGGCGAAGACGCTGTGCAGATGATCCGCTCGCCCTACGGCGGCATGAACGGCGGTATTTTTCCAGGCGGTGAACCCTATCCTCCCGACTCAGTCGTTGAAAATGCCTTACACTGGCTCCAAACAGCAACCTCCCCCTATCTCGTGCGCATCTCCCTTCTTCAGCCACACACACCGGTATTACCTCCCGCACAATATGTAAAGCTTCTCGACGATCAAGACCCCGGCCTGCCCGATCCGCTGCCCGCCACCCTCTCTGCATTTGAAAAACGCGTTGCCGAAGTTTTTGGTGTGGACAGAATGGATCTCGAAAAACTCCGTGCGGGACGCCTTCACTACTACGCACAGGTCGCCTGGATTGACACGCAAGTCGGACGGGTCTTAGAATTTCTTGAGGAAACTGGTCGCCAGGAACAAACCCTCATCGTATTTGGTGCGGACCACGGCAATCCACTTGGCGAGACAGGCGCCTTCGAAAAACTGACTTACACGCCCACAGTGCATCGCGTACCACTTCTAATCTCCTGGCCAGGCACCATACCTGCAGAGCAAGTGCGGGATGACATCTGCGACAGTCTGGACATTGCGCGAACACTCTTTTCTTTTACCAACATCGAGACACCTTCGCAATTCAAAGGCCGCGATCTTTTCACCGATCCACCACCCGACTGTATCTACTCTACAATCGGATATGGCCAGCCATTCAGCAAGATGGCACCCAATGGTGGCCGTGGCGACTGGTATGGTGATCGCGGTTGGCCACGGCGAAGCTGCATACGCACGAGCCAGTATCGCCTTGATAAAAATGTGTTGCTTGATGGCGAAAAACCGAAACCTGAAGATGAAGATATCTTCCTCACAGATGTGTACGCTGATCCAGAAGAATTCACAAATATAGCACGAGATCCAGAATATGCAGATGTTGTCCACCAATTGTCTGACCAACTGGACAAACACACGGCAAATTCTGTGGAAGTAGATCCGTCATGTTTGCGGAGATAGAAGATGCTTTGAGTTGTGCAACTCAAATTAAGCTATCCCCCATATAAGCAGAAAAGCTGCATAGTGTCTTGCTTAACCCTAAAAAGGTCGATATATTTGCTAAAAGCAATCACAGACTTTATGGCACCAGGAGATTATAGTCATGAATATAGAAACTGAAAAAGAAGAAGACGGCCGATGGCTTGCTGAAGTAACAGAATTGCCTGGCGTGATGGTTTATGGAGAAAATAAAAAAGAAGCCATTTTAAAAGTAAAAGCATTGGCCTTGCGAGTGATAGCTGATCGTATAGAACACGGTGAAAAAATCCCAGAATTAGGTGAAGTCTTTGCAGGATCAGTATGAATCGATGGCCATCGACAAAAGCTCGGCAGGTTTTGGCGGCTCTTCTGCGAATTGGGTGGACTATAAAACGTCAGTCGGGCACTTCTCATCGAATTTTAGCTCGCCCCGGGTGGCCAAATTACGTATTTGCATTTCATGATCGAGATGAAATAGGCCCACGCATGTTATCTCGAATTGCGAAACGCACGGGCTTGACCCCTGATGACCTGTAAGGTAATGTTCTAAACAGTTTGATTACTTAATCCCTATCGGGTAAATCTATCTGGCAGGGATTTTTTTAAGCAAACAATAAAAACCAACCAAAGGAGGAGGGAATGGCTGTGAAAACGGAACTCACGGGCGAAGACCTGGAACACTTCCGCGAGAACGGTTACCTTGTGCTCCCACAGGCATTCAACGCCGAGGAAGTCGCTCGCATGCAACATGAAGCGGACCGGATACTCGAGCTCATCATCAATTCTTCCCTGGCCAACGGGCGAAAAAGCGGGCGACTCGATATCTTGCAGACATCTACCGGGCCGATGGTGCGCAAGATCCAGCCCATTAACGACCTGTCGCTGTTCCTGGCCGAAGTGTCTGCCGACGAACGACTCATCGGACCCATGCGTCAACTCATGGGGGACGAGCCGATGCTCATGGAGGAGAAGCTGAACTACAAAGAGCCGCTACCCGAAGCGATCGAGGGCATTCCATTGGCCGATCGCGAAGACCGATTTCCGGTTCACAACGATTGGGCGTATTATCTGGCGCAGGATTACCCGCAAGAGATCATCTCTTCGGCCGTGACCATGGATCCGTACGACGAATCGTCCGGACCGCTTCACGTCTGGCCGGGGAGTCACAAACAGCACCTGAAACATCACCGACCGCCCAACAAAAGGGGGTGGGAAGTGCTACCGGATTTGATCGATTACGATGGGGGAATCGACCTGTTGGCGCCGCCCGGCTCCGTCATGCTCTTCCATTCGGTGCTGGTCCACAACTCCAGACCGAATGTTTCCGGTCGTCCGCGGAGGCTCATGATCTACAGCCATTACCCCAGGCAAAGCAACATCGGGCACGATGTAAGGAACGGGCCCAGCAGGCTTCGGGAATCGCCCTACGAGTGGGAGTATCAGCGGGCGAAGGACCGCGGTGAATTCGAGGATGTGTTCCGGGCGCCGGTGTTTTCCCAATTCCTCACTCGCTGAGTTCATTACCTTTTAATACTGGAGGTTTTAATGACAAAAATTGTAATCATTGGTGCTGGCAGTGGATTCGGAAGCCGACTGTCCATCGATATTTTATCTCGTGAATTATTAAACGATTCCACAATCGCACTCTGTGATATCAACGAAGAGCGATTGACTCAGGTACACGATTACGTGAACCGCGCCATTGATGGCCATGGACTCCCTGGCAAGTGCATCGCTAGCACGGATCGCGAAGAATTATTGCCCGGCGCAGATTTTGTCGTCACTGCCGTATCCATTGGGGGCGCAGCCTACTGGGGCGAACCTTACGCATCTGAAATCAACATCCCCAAAAAGTACGGCATTAACCAAACTGTCGCCGACACAGTAGGCGTAGGAGGTGTGTTCCGTTATCTTCGCACCGCACACGAGCACCTATCATTTTGCAAAAGCATGGAAAAACACTGCCCCGATGCACTCATGTTAAATTATACCAACCCTATGGCCATGCTCACCTGGATGCATTCTATCGGTTCATCCATCCAAAACGTCGGCCTCTGCCACAGCGTACAGGGCACAACAAAAAAACTGGCAAATGGCATTGACATTCCCTACGAAGATGTGAGTTACCTCGTTGCAGGGATTAACCACCAGGCCTGGATTCTAAAATTCAACAAAGACGGCGAAGACCTGTACCCTCGCATCTTCAAAGCCGTTGACACCCACCCCAGTTTTAAAGACGACCTGGTGCGGGTCGAGATGATGAAGCAATTTGGCTATTTTGTCACCGAAAGCACCCGACACAACTCAGAATACCTCCCCTACTTCCAGCGCACTCAGGAATTGCGGGACATCTACAACCTGCCAGAACGCGATCCCGTCTATATGGAATTGCCCGAAAGCCGCAAACGTTCCTGGATGAAAGACACAGGCATCACAGACGACGATACCGAAGCCAAAGTCCCAAAACTACAAGCATCTCACGAATACGCTTCTTCAATCATAGAGGCAAAAATCACAGGTGTCCCATTTGTATTCAACGGCAACGTCATGAACAACGGATCTATCACCAATCTTCCCGACGAATGCTGTGTTGAAGTACCCTGCATGGTCGATAGAGAAGGCATTCATCCCTGTTACGTTGGTGAACTCCCGCCTCAGTGCGCCGCATTAAACATGACCAACATCGCCGTACAAGAACTCTCCGTCAAAGCCGCAATGGAAAAAGATAAAGAAGCGGCATTCCATGCCTGTGCATTGGACCCCCTTACTGCATCCGTCGTATCTTTACCCGACATCCGAAAAATGTTTGAAGAACTCTGGGAAGCAGAAGGCGATCGACTCAGTTATTTTGATGTCTGATAAGGAGTACGCATGGCCGCACTCACAGAAGAAGAGATTCGTTGGTTTCCGAGCACGCTTGTATATAGCCGCCGGGGGAACGCGAATATCTGGACGGATCCGCATGTATCCAAAGCGATGCTCTCTGCTCACCTGGATCCAGATTCAGATGGAGCCAGTCGAAAGCCTCATATCATCAGCAAAACGATTGACTGGGTGTCGGAGCAATGTAAAGGAGCGAAACGCATCCTGGATCTGGGGTGTGGCCCAGGCTTATACGCAACCAGGCTGGCAGCCAAAGGGTTCAGCGTAACCGGCATGGACATTAATCCGGTTTCTATTGAGTACGCCAGGAAGAGTGCCGGAGAGAGCGATCTTCGGATCCACTATGAATGCGGAGACTATCTCTCTGATCCTATTGAAGGCATGTATGACGCGGCTATCTGCATCTATTGCGACTTCGGTGCTCTCTTCCCACCTGAACAAATGACGTTTCTGAGTCGCGTTCATGAACATCTCGTACAGGACGGATTGTTTCTCTTCGACATATTTGGGCCACGCTTGAGCGACAGCAAATGCGAATCACGAGACTGGAACTACGTTTCCGGTAGCGGATTTTGGGCGCGCTCTTCACATTTCTTGCTGGACGAGAGCAAACACTTTCCAGACCAGAGAGCTTGGGGAATGCGAACATTAGTAATGGAGGACAGGCAAGATCCAAAGGAGTTCATCACGTGGGACCACTATTTCACCGAAAGCGAGATCAAGAGCCTATTGGCGACGAATGGCTTCGACATAAGTTCAACACAAAGCGATATAGTCGAAACGAACGACTTTGCCAGCGACGATGTCTTATTCGTGATATCCAGAAAGCGATAGATCCCACTTCATCTAATAGCACGGTATTGCGCTACGCGCCTTTCAGCCCTTGAAAGGCTTTGCCGTGAGAAGGGAAAAAACACATGAAACCTGTGGTCGAGGCTAAGGAACTACAACGGGGAGTTCTCGAGAATTACTCTACAGCCGATGCTGTCGAAAAGTACACTCAGAGAGTTGCTGAGGGCCTTCGCAAGTATGAGAAGGCTGCTATCGACCAATTCTTCCCTCTCTCGGGTAAAGTCCTGGTTGTCGGATGCGGAGCGGGACGCGAGGCGTTCGCTCTTGAGGCGCTCGGATACAAAGTCAAAGGAATTGACATATCTGAAAAGCGGAAAAGATCCTGTCTTCTGGCACTACTTTGACGAATCGGAAGTTCAGAATCTCTTCGTAGAAGCGGGATTTCACGACTTCCGAATATTCAGCGTCTCCGAGTTGGGGGAATCCTGGGACAATGTCTTCATCGGCTTTGGTCGAAAACCCTGATGAATCGCAGAGACGCTAACGGCTAACACATAAAATGGCATAGAACGAGTCTGATTTATTATGGAACGCATCAACTTTGAACGGGTAATTCCAGCTGACCAGAACCGATTTCGTCCACTCGTCGAAGCTTACTGGCTGGAGATCATGCCACATGCAGATACGGTATGTACACCCGATAGTCGGGATTCGTATTTCGCAGATCGATTTCCCCTTTCCAGTACTGAAACAAGGGTATTTTGGGGGATAAGCGAAGGATCCCCAGTGGGATTTATTTCCTTCTCCATCTCTGGCACCAGAGCAGAGATAAACGACTTCTACGTTGTTCCTGCCAGGCGCAGGAAAGGCATTGGGACGTTCCTGGTAAAATCAGCCATAGAAATTACCGATAGCCTGGGTATTGACAGGATCGATTTAAATGTCCGATGGGACAATCCAGAAGCCTTGAAATTCTGGGAAGCACAAGGATTTACGATTGGGCACTACGAACTGATTCAATACCGGGATCCCGAAAAGCGAGTTGGATTTTTGGGAGCGCTTTCCTCTGATTTTGTGTAAAATGTCCAATCGAAAAGAGAAACACAACACCCGAAAAATCATCTCTTCTTGAGGGGTAACTCATAGTGTGGCCAACCCTGGCAAGGCGCTGCTGACAATGCAGATTATATATCAAGACACTGCTGACGGGATCGAATCAAACAACCTAAAGGGGTTCTTTGTCGGATGGCCTAACCCTCCCTCCTCCGAGACGCATCTAAGAATTCTAAAGGGAAGCGACTACGTGGTTCTTGCAGTCTCTTCTGAGGGGAAGGTGATTGGCTTCATCAGCGCCATCTCGGACGGTGTTTCGTGCGCCTATATCCCACATCTTGAGGTGCTGCCGGAATGGCAAGGGAAAGGCATCGGATCTAATCTGGTCAGACGCATGGTCCGAAAACTCAAAGATCTCTACATGATTGACCTGATCTGTGACCAGGAGGTCCAGAGATTCTACGGAAGACTTGGCTTTGAGAAAGCGCGTGGAATGATCGTGAGGAACTTTGATCAGCAAGCGTGTGACTGAGCATGCAGGAAGGCGGGGACACAGCAGAACCGCAGAGTCATTGTGGAGACTTAGAATGGACGATCATGCGTTTTCAGAGATTCGAGATATGCTGGACCAAGGAATTGTCATCAAGTGAGATCCAAATTGGAGGTACCCATGCCCCCATTGGCTTCCAGCCACTACCTGGAGAGAATCAGAGACGCCTTTCCAGATATCATGAAGGTCGAGTGTCAAATAGGAGTAGTGAAGTGATCAAAGCCATCATCTGGGATATGGGTGGAGTACTGATAAAAGAAAAAAACCTAACAGTGGACGACACTCAAATTCCTCAAATTGGTATGTCAACAGCTAAACTGGCCCAAATGGTATTCTATCACCCTCTAACGCCGAAACTTTTCGTGGGAGAAGAACATCCAGAAAAGTTATGGAAAGTTATTGGAGATGAACTGAATATATCAAATGATGAAGCGAAGAAATTAGGTGCGGATTTCTGGGGCGAACCCATTTGGAATTATGATCTGTTAGGCTATATTACCTCATTAAAAGGTAAATATAAACTCGGCGTACTCAGCGATGCTTGGATCACGACACGCAAAATTGTACAGGAAGAGATTCATGATGACCTTTTTGACGCAATAATGTTCTCCGCTGAAGAAGGTTTGCGCAAACCTGACCCAAAGATTTTTCAGCGTATGCTATCCCGTTTGGAAGTGACTGCTGAAGAAGCCATTTTTGTGGATGACAGAATTAACAATGTGCAAGGCGCTGAGCAAGTTAGTATACACGGTATTCACTATACGCCAGAAATCGATATTCAAGAACAAATCAATCAAATTACGTCAAACCCAAAAACGAAGAACCGATCACCAAAGTAATGCAAGCACCTAATTGAGAGTTATCACCTTCAAAAAGGAGTAGTTCGTTGTCGATAGAATGTCCTGAGGATTTCGAAGCCGCTTACTCAATAGCCCGTAAAGCCCACGAGCTTTAGCCGTGGGATAATAAGGGCTTGCATTTGAGCTTTAGCGTATATGCACCTTGACCTAACGCCCAAAAATGAAGACATTATCAATGTCCTCTGAAAAGAAAACCAATAGCCTTTTTTGTGTCTATAACAGCCTGTTTTGGTCTGATAGCTATTGGCTTTTAGAGGACAACTATAGCGGGCTTTTTTCTATGGTGGTTGTCCATGTATTTGACCTACAAATACAAGTTGTATAGTCGTTGTGACCGCAACAAATATCTCCACCAAGATATAGACGCTTTTGTAGGTGTGTATAACCACTTCATTGCTCTGCACAAGCGATACTATCGCATGTTCGGCAAGTATCCGGGCAAGTACAGGCTGATGCGCCACTTGTCGAATCTGAAGAAGACCGTTCGTTTTTCTGCCTGGTGCTTATTGCCTTCCCAGGCGTTGCAGAATGTGGTAGAACGCATAGACTTTGGCTATCAGAAGTTCTTTGCCAAAGACAATAAGCGTCCCCCCCAATTCCGTAGTTGGTTCAAATACAAGTCCTATACACTCAAGCAAACTGGCTACAAGTTTCTTGAAGGCAACAAGGTGCGTATAGGCAAACGCATATTTCGGTATCACAAAAGCAGAGACTTCAACAAAGACAGTATCAAGGCGGTCACAATCAAGCGTGACCGTGTAGGCGATCTGTGGCTGTGTGTTGTTGCCAAAGCAAAAGGTATCAAGTCATTCATTGTCAAGACGGGTAGAACCGCAGGCTTTGACTTCGGCTTGAAAACATACCTCACGGCCAGTGACGGCACACAAATACAATCGCCTCTGTATTTTTCTCGCAATTCTCGTAAGGTCAAGCAAGCCAACCGTAATCTTTCTCGCAAGGAGAAGGGGAGCAACAATCGCCACCGTGCAGGGAAAGACCTTGCCCATGTGCATCGGCGTATTGCTAACCAACGACGAGAATACCACTGGTGGCTTGCCCGCCAACTGTGTAAGCAATACGACATCATGTGCTTTGAGAAACTCAACATTAAAGCCATGAAACAGTTGTGGGGCAGAAAGGTCAGTGACCTAGGCTTCTTTGATTTTCTCACCACACTCAAGTATGTGGCACAAAAGACAGGCAAGAAGGTTGTGCAACTCAACCAGTGGCTGCCCACTTCTAAGACCTGCTCTTCCTGTGGCACAGTCAAAGAAGACCTTGAACTGCGAGAGAGAACATTTCGGTGTGGCTGTTGTGGTCTTGTCATAGATAGAGACCGCAATGCTGCAATAAACATTCACAGGTGGGGGCATCCACCTATGGAGGAGGCGACGTAAGACGTGGCTTGCACAGCACGCTATCGCTGATGATACCACAATCCCCGATGAAGCTACAAGAATCCCACTGGCTTCAGCCGTGGGAGTATGTCAAGAATGGTCTTGTGATCACCATCGAGCCTATGATCGCCGAGCATCCAGCTCTGGCCGTTGAAGATTGCGACGGTTGGACCATGAGGACCTCAAACGGATCTCTTTCGGCTCATTTTGAGCATACCGTCGTTATTACCGATGACCGGCCTATTTTGCTGACTGCGGCCTTCGACCAAAATAATCACTAATAAGGAGATACTCGCGATGAAGACATATATTCCACTCATCAGCACCCGGACGAAGGGTCCGTTGGGCATAGTTCACCTTCCGAGGCTATGGTTGAAAATGCGTCTGTCGGCAAAGGGCAAGTTGGCAGATGAATACAGAGCGGGTGAAGGCGGATTCGATGGCCTGCTACTTGACGCTCTGGGAATTGATTCAACCGCCGCTGTCGCTTTCGTAAGCGCATCGCAGCCGGACTACCTGGCATTCGAGACCTGGGTGAAGGAAAATGCGAAACCGGGAAGCCTGACGCCGGAGGCAATTGCCCAATTCAACGAACGCATCCTCTCGTTCCCCAAACCAGAGCCTGGCCGAAGCGAAATGCTTGAGGTTCTTGGGTTACCCCAGTCTGGCAAAGAGTGGCTCGGAACCGACCTCAACGACCTCGATGACTGGCATGGCTTTCATCTGGCTTTACGCGATGAGGCGTGAGCAAACGATTCTATAGCAAATTTCGCCATAGGTTGTATTTCCGTCCAGTATAACGCTTGTCGTTTAATGCTTAACGTTATATATTGTATGCATGATACGATCCTTCAGAGATCGAGAGACCCGACGAATATTCCAACGCATCCGATCTGGAAAGCTACCCAGCGATATTCAACAGACCGCCCTTCGCAAGCTTCGCATGCTCAATCGTTCAACGACATTAGCTGATCTTCGGGTGCCACCAGCTAATCGCCTTGAGAAACTTCGTGGCGACCGGGCAGGCCAGTATAGCATTCGAATCAACGACCAATGGCGAATCTGTTTCACTTGGCGAAATGGGGATGCCTACAACGTTGAGATTGTGGACTATCACTAAGGAGACAGACCTATGTGTGCTCAGAAATTGGCTCCTGTTCATCCCGGGGAAGTGTTGTTGGAAGAGTTCCTCAAGCCGATGAATCTGAGTCAAAACCACCTCGCGCTTTCCATCGGTGTGGCGCCCCGACGTATAAACGAGATTGTGTTGGGAAAACGAGGTATTACTGCTGATACGGCCCTGAGGCTCGCTCGCTACTTCAACATGTCACCCAAATTCTGGATGGGCATTCAGATGGACTATGCACTAGATGTAGCAGAGGACGAGCTATCGGACCGCCTGGAGCGAGAAGTGCGACCGCACCCGGATAGAGATGGGTAACTCGTTCCTTGAAGGACAACGTCTGCTAACACAGTGCCCCGAACCGTTGCGTGGTTCGGGGCACTAACACGTTAGCTGGTTTAACCGCCTCCAAGTGGGCGATTCTTTCGGCGATCAACTAATGAGGAGTGAACAAACCATTCTATAGCAAGGAGCCTTCATGTCCGACTTCCCATCCGAATCGCGTTACGATAACATGATATATAGACGATGCGGCAATAGCGGCATTCAACTACCCCTGATCTCTCTCGGTCTGTGGCATAATTTTGGCGGCGTCGATATATTTGAAACCGGGCGTGCTACGGTGCGCACCGCCTTTGACCACGGCATCACACACCTGGACCTGGCCAACAACTATGGACCGCCCTATGGCTCTGCCGAAGAGACCCTCGGTCGCATCCTCCAACTCGACCTATCGCCCTACCGGGACGAACTGATCATCTCCACCAAAGCCGGATTTGATATGTGGCCCGGACCCTATGGCAATTTTGGCTCGCGGAAATACCTCATTGCCAGCCTCGATCAAAGTCTCAAACGCCTGGGGTTAGATTATGTCGATATCTTCTACCACCATCGCCCCGATCCCGACACGCCGCTTGAAGAAACCATGGGTGCCCTCGATTTTGCCGTCCGTTCAGGTCGCGCCCTCTATGTTGGCATCTCCAATTATCCGCCCGATAAAACCAGAGAGGCCGCGCAAATCCTGCGCGACTCAGGTACGCCCTGCCTGATCCATCAGCCCAAATACAATCTGCTTACCCGACAACCCGAAAACAATGGCCTCTTCGACGTACTGCGCGAGGAAGGCATCGGCTGCATCGCCTTCTCCATCCTCAACAGCGGCATGCTCACGGATAAATACCTGGACGGCATCCCCGCAGACTCCCGCGCCGCTCGCCCAGGTCACCCGCTCAAAAATCGTCTCGACGAAAAAACCATCGGCAAAATCAGCAAGCTCAACGACCACGCCTGCGCCCGCGGTCAGACCCTCGCCCAGATGGCCATCGCCTGGGTCCTTCGACAAGAGGCGGTCACGACAGCGCTTTGTGGAGCCAGCCGTCCCGAACAAATCGAGGACAGCGTCGGTGCCCTCGACAATCTGAATTTCACCGAAGACGAACTGCGGACAATCGACAATATCTTAGCGACTTGAACGACCTGCTGAGATTACCGTAAAGGAAGGGTAATGACATCTGACCTGCATAGAATGTATGCCATCGGCTTGATGGCGTTCATCATCTTCCTGAGTACTCTCGTCAGCCTTCCCGTATTGCCACGACTCAGCACGGAACTCGGGGCCAAAACGTACCAAATACCCATAGTTGTGTCGGCTGCCCTTGCCACAGTGGTAGTCGCCCAATTCTTCGCAGGTGCCCTTGCGGATCGCTTCTCACGGCAACGTCTCATTCTGGTAGGTACAGCCCTCGGTTCAGTTTCATCTCTTTTGTGTCTGATTGCGAGCGACTGGGTCCATCTGGTCGTTCTTCGAGTCCTCGGCGGTGTCGCTGATGCTATCTCGATGCCCGCTCTCCTGGCAATCACTTCAACGCTTGGCAAGGATGCTCCGGGGCGGTTCTTCGGGATTCTCAGAAGCAGCCAGGGACTGTCTTTCGTAGTTGGTCCCGCCCTTGGAGCTGTACTTTCGTTGGCTTCGCTCCGGGCTCCATTCCTCGTGGACGGGCTTCTCTCACTCGTGGCCTTCTGTGCTGCTTTTTATTTGATCAAGGGTGGAGAACGGGCCTCATCGGAGCACAATCTGGGCGTTTTTCGCAGCCTTGGTGCAACCTTTGGGAACAGTCGCGTATTCGTCTATCTCCTGATGGGGTTTGCGGGCCTGTTTGCCTTCGGGATTTTCGGAGTGTTTGTGCCGACAAAGGGCGAAATGCTGGGACTCGATGCATGGGAAATCGGACTAATTCTGGCAACCGGTTCATTTGCATTCAGTGTGTCCTCATACTTCACCGGAGTAATCTCTGAGAAGGTGGGACGAAAGCTTTGGGTTCTTGCATCTCTTGGGCTCCTGGTCCTATCGGGCGTGGGGCTGGTCTATGCCGACAGTCTATTCCTGTTGATAGGGTTCTACGTTCTCTTCTGTCTTACAAATGCAGTTCCATACTTATTATCATTCGTGTACGCTTCGGAGACGTTTGACACGTCATATATAGGAGCCGCCATGGGGGCATTTGATTCCCTCATGGATCTCTCTTTGTTGATCGCTCCGCTGCTTGGAGTAGTAGCGCTCGGGATGACAGGCGAAATGGCCTATCCATTATTGTTGGCAGTCCTTCCGGCATTCTTTGCACTCTTTGTGATCTTTGCGTTTTTGCGGGAATCGCACGCCCCAAAATCAACCGATCCTTCCCACAGGGGGCAGAGCAGTGGATAGTCTTTTTTCGTTTTCGACAGTTGTATTAGCATTCGTTATTGGCTTGTCAGGGCCGGTTCTCGCTCTTGAACGTTCAGATGTGATCAGCCTTCATCCGCCTCTATCGGAAGACAATCTCGACATTCTGGAGAAGTACCGTGTAGATAACATCGGATGGTGTTCGGTGAGAGACCCAAAAATTCCTGCAATACATGCTATGGGAATTGGTACTCACATGACCCTGAGCGCAGGCGTTTGGGGCGGAAAGGCACTCGATAACCCATCTTCCTTCGGCGGACAGAAAGTCTGCGAAGATTTCACAGGCAAGAGAGTCAAGGCGATTGGTTCCGGATTTCCCGGTGCCACGCTATGGAGGATGTGCGCGAACAAACCAGGCTGGCAGAAACAGTGGCTGATCCAAAAAGCCAAGGACGGTATAAAGGGGTTTCACATCGACGAACCAATTGGTTCCGGAGGGAACCTTGGTCCTCATGTCCGCGACGCCATCTGTTACTGTGATTCCTGTACAGAGAAATTCCGCGACTATCTGCGGAACAAGTACACGCAGGAAGAACTCACCAGGCTTGGTGTTGATGATCTGGACACCTACAACCATCGCGAGACGGTGAAGAAACTCGTCGGCGATGTGTCTTCTTTCGGTTGGAAGTGGAACCAGGATGCGATACTGTTTGGCAGAGACTACACATTCTTCCAGATGCTCTCAGGCGTCAGGTATGGACGCGAACTTGCTACGCTGATCAGGACAAATGCTCCGGAACCCGTTGTGATAACCGCCAATGCCTGGGATCTCGCTCCCTACAATCTTTACACCGCCGAGTTTGTAGATTACTTCCTTGGAGAGACCCATTACCATGCCGGTGAATGGGCAAACAAGACGATGTCGCGTTCGCTGGTCCGAGTTCTGAAGATAGCCGACGCTGTTGGAAAGCCTTATGTGGCGTGCCCGTCGATTGATGATCACAAAAAACTGAAAGCCGGAGGGTACAAGAACGAGAATGAGATGAAACTTTGGATTTGCGGTACTTATGCGCTTGGCGGGCACCATACTGCGCCGGTAGTTTACCGATGGGCTGGCACGCCGTTCCACAAAGGCGATCCCGATACGTTTGGGCCAATCTATCAGTTCATAAAGGACAACGCGTATCTCTTTGACGGATACGAGTCTTTTAATGAGGGTATTGCTCTGGTTTACGATAACCACGCTTACATGCCGTCATTTGGCAAGATGCATCTGGGATCCGAACCATATAGAATTCAGTTCGATGACATTTGTGCCCAACTCTGGGATAAGAACATACAGTTCTCGCTTGCAGTTGCTGGCGATCCGTATTTCTACCGTGAACACCTTGAAGATGGAGATCTTTCGGCGTTCAGAAAGGTCATAGTCCCGTCTGAATCCTATCTGCAAGGTTCTCAGAAGTCGCTCATTGACGACCTGATCAAGACAGGGAAAGCCCATCTTGTCAAAGATACCACTGAGGTAGATGAGCTCCTTTCAGAGTACTTGCCTGCAGTGTCAGTCAGCAATCCTGCCGTATGGGCAAATGTCAGAAAATATCCGCAGACAGGCAATCTGGCAATTCATATCCTGAATAGAGCGCACAATCCAGACACCGATAGAATCACCGTACAAGAAAATATTGAACTCACGGTAAGAAACGATTTGCTGTATGGCCCAGGTCCGTACAAGATAACCGTTCACGCCCCTGGCAAAGAACCGAAAAAACTTGACTATGGCGCCACGGAGGAAGCAATAAAGGTCAGCGTAGATGAACTGGCCATGTGGTCAATCGTTGAGATCGATATGTAGATTGCTGATGCATTAAGGAAACACCTCCCTATGATCTCGAAATACATTGATAAACTCAGAGAGGGTGAATCGCTCCAGACCGATGAGGCTGAACAATGTCTGAGTGCAATCCTGGAAAGTAATCTGCCAGACGAACAGATCGCAGAACTGCTCATAGCGTTCTCTGAGAAGGGCGAAACCGCCGATGAAATTCTCGGCTTTTCGAGAGCTTTATTGGCCAAATCAAGACCTGTTCCTCTCCCTTCCAAAGTCATTGATTCGTGTGGCACAGGAGGAAGCGGTTTAAATCGATTCAACGTATCGACAACCGCCGCATTCGTCTTATCTGCTGGCGGCATTCCGGTTGTGAAACACGGAAATAAGGGTTCAAAGAGACCGAATGGTAGCTTTGATTTGCTGGAGAAACTCGACTGCGGATTTGATTTTAGAGATGACCGTTTGGAGGACATTTTTAAGAGGACGAATGTGTGTTTTCTGTTTGCCCGCACATACCATCCAGTAATGAAAAAAGTGGTGACCGCCAGACAAATGGTTGACAGAAGAACGATTTTCAATCTCAGCGCTCCGTTATGCAATCCTGCCAATCCTCAATATCAAATACTCGGAACAATTGATGTCGATATGGGCAGACAACTGGTAGAAGTACTCCGAAATCTTGGGCGTAAACGCTTCTTGATTGTTGTCGGAGAGCCAGGGATTGATGAGATCTCCATTTCTGGGCACACTCATATCTTTGAAGTGACCGAAGGTGTGACCAGGGAATACCAGATTTCGCCTTCAGATTTTGGGATAGCTAAACGGGATTACAGTAAGATTCCAGGTGGTGATAGTGATGAGAATGCAGAAATCTTCCTGTCTCTTTTACAGTACCAAACCCCCGAACCGATTCTGGATCTGGTTTGTTTGAATGCCGGTGCAGCTTTCTACTGTTTTGGACG
>JAJEDY010000101.1 GCA_022821275.1 Candidatus Latescibacterota bacterium
ATTATCGGTAAGCCCTGAATCGGAGCAAAAAATTAGGCAAATAGGGTGGATATATCGGCGATATGGGGCGTTTTGGCTAGCATCAGGCGGTTGATTTGACAACTTTTCAAAGACTGTTCGGGTTTTTAAAACAGCTTCTTAGATCGCAAACCAATGAGACCATCGGGAAAAAAGAGCACAACCCCGATAAAGAGAAAACCCAAAAAATAGAGCCATGTACCGGGAAACGCACCCGTCAAAAAACTGTAGAGAAGATTCACAAGCACCGCACCGATAATCGGACCAATCAAAGTCCCTCGCCCGCCAACAGCAACCCATATCACCATCTCAATAGAAGCCTGCACATCCATGCGACCCGGTGTGATAATCCCGGTCTGAGGCACATAGAGCACCCCACCCAGGGCACCGAGCATACTGGCCATCACAAAAACAAATACCTTGTAGCTCATAACGCGATAGCCGATAAAACGCAACCGATGCTCACTATCGCGAACCGCAATAAGCACGCGACCGAGCTTGGATTTTACCATAAACCGGCATAAAAAGTAGGAAACAAAAAGCGTGACAAAAGCAACGATATAAAGACCGCGTTTGCTCGCTGGATCCGCCAACTCAAAACCGAGCAAAGTCTTAAAATCTGTCAGCCCATTGGTACCGCCGAGCATCGTCTCATTGCGCAAAAAAATGAGCCAGACACCCAGAGCAAGAGCCTGCGTAATAATCGCAAAATAAACCCCTTGAAGGCGGCTGCGAAAAGCCAGAAACCCAAAAATGAGCGCAATAATCGCCGGAATCATAAGCGATAGGATAAACGCAAATGTAAAAGTGTGAAAAGGCTCCCAAAAAAGCGGCAATTGTTCCACGCGGTTCCACACCATAAAATCGGGCAACGCACTCCCATAAACCCCTTGCGTCCCCGTCTTGAGCAGCATATGCATCCCAATCGCATACCCACCCAAACAAAAAAAGAACGCCTGACACAGCGAAAGAATACCCGTATATCCCCAGATCAGATCGATCCCCAATGCGGCAATCGCAAAACAAAAGTATCGCCCCCAGAGATTCAACGTCGTATCAGAAAGCAACCCCATAGCATTGAGCACGGGCGCGGCAATGCCAAAAATGAGGAATACAATAATGGGACGGTAATAGGTCATAAAATATCTCGCAGGCGAATCAACGAATCAACGAACCCTTCCCATCCTCCCAAAATCAGTGTGTATTTCCATTCGTCTATTCGTCTATTCGCCCTTCATCTGTGTTCATCTGCGTCATCTGCGGATTATTCATCCCTCCCCCTCGCGGGAAAGATGCCTGTGGGACGCAACTGTAAAAAGAGGATAATAAGACCCAAAATGAGCACCTTGGCATACACGGCCTCGGCGAAAGGTTCAATAACCTTATTGGAAACGCCAATACCGAGACCCGCCACAATAGTACCCAAAATTTTCCCAACACCGCCGACGACAACCACGAGAAAAGCATCGACAATATACGTCTGCCCCATATTTGGAACGACATTGCCAATAAGTGTCATAGCCCACCCCGCGATACCTGCGATACCCGTACCAATAAAAAACGCAATCGCATCAACGCGACGGGTGGGAACACCCATACAAGCACTCATCCCGCGATTTTGTGTCACAGCACGCAACCGGAGACCGAAACGAGTCTTAAAGAAAAAAGCGACCAGACCAATCAGAATAACAGCCGTGAGACAGATGATAAAGATCCGGTTATACGGCAGCATAACCTGCGGAGCCAATTCAAAACCGCCACTGAGAATCTGGGGCAGCTTGACAGCCGTGAGATCGCCAAAAATCGTACGCGCGAGTTGCACGAGAATAAGACTAATACCCCACGTAGCCAGCAGACTTTCAAGAGGCCGATTGTAAAGGTGGCGAATAACCAGAGACTCGACGAGCAACCCCATACCACCAGCCGTGAGAAATGCAACGGGCAAAGACAGCGGAAAAAACAAATCGATATAGGCAACGGGCAGGACAATCAGGCAAATATTCTGAACGATAAACGTAAAATAAGCCCCGACCATCATAAACTCACCATGCGCCATATTGATAATACCGATCTGCCCGTAGATAACCGCCAGACCAAGCGCAACCAGAATCAAAATAGACCCCAAACTGAGACCGACAAAAGCGGTCTGAATCACCACCATAATCTGGTTAAAAGTCTCGAGCCACTGAATCGCATCGCGTATCTCGCTCTGAACCGCGGGATCTAACTCGGCAATATTGCCATCGGCATCTGGCTCAACACGCGCGCGCAAAAAAGAAAGAACAAATGTATTATTGAGTTCTCCCAGCGATCTGGCCGCATTGAGACGAACTTCGGAGTCGGGATGTGTGAGTTCGAGCTTGCCCAGAGCAACACATATCAAATTTTGAATACTGCTATCCGTTTCTCTTTCCAGGGCATCTCGCAACATGGGGATCACACCCAGATCGCCGCGATTGCCAAGCGTCTCTACAGCAACGCGGCGCTTGCCGGGATCCGGATGAAAAATCTCCATCTGCGTGAGATAGGGTTGGATAAGGGCGCGAATGCGGCGGTTGCTATCAATCTCTTCGAGATCGTTCAGCGGCGCAATAAGGGGCTTGCCCTCATCGTTCAGAATGGGATGGCGTTTGGGATAAGCGGTGTAGAGCGGGGCAAAAGTATCGCCATAATCGTCTTCTTGCATGTCGCCGATAATGACGAGCTCATCATTCTTCAGATAAAGTTCACCATTAAAAAGCGCGACCATCAGGGGATAATAAGTGACATCTTTTGCATCGGAAATAGCCCTGACAGCCGTTGTAATACTATCGCGATTATTGCTGGCGATGCGCCCGAGCTGCAACTGGTGATCTATCTGTGCCTGGACTGAAGATGCGCCCAGGATGAGGACCAGCGCGCAGACAGAGCGCAAAAAATTGTGGCGTTTTATTTTCATGTGTTATTAACTGTTTGGTACAGCAGCCAATCTCAATAACTGACATTAGGCAAGCAACCACAGATAAACACAGATGAACACGGATGGTTGCGGTGTTGCCCATCCCGGAACACAGGCAAGGGATGTACTACTTTAGCAAGGCAAAGAAAGGCATTCGCTTTCGACACGTTCAAGAAGCCAGGCACATAAAACGCCTTTTATCTGTGTTTATCGGTGTTCATCGGTGGTTGCATTTTCAAATTAAAACGTAAAAATAGATTCAAAAGCAAACCTGGTCACTTCTGAATCAATATCGCGGCGCAATTCGGCCAACACACCCCAGTTATCGGTAATCGTATAACTGGGACTAAAAGTAATCTCCGTAAACTTTCCATCGGCATCTGTATCCAGACCGCTATAGCGCACAGTCGCACCGACCTTATCGGACAAAGCCATATTGCCCATTAAAATCCAGCCATAGCCACTATTGCCGCTTTCCCCCCAGTTCGCCAGATAGTTGTATTCCGCAGCCAGTGTCACAGGACCCGTGGCATACATTCCCCAGGCATTGAGAAGCGACTGTTCAAAACTGCCCATATCTTCCCATATATACGCGACCTTGGCCGTAACTGCTTCAACGGGTGTAAAAGCAACCTGCGCTTCAAAACCCAGATCGTCAAAACTGGTATCGGACCCATCCCAAACGCTGGAAACAACAGAGCCAAAAAAGCCGACTTTGTCATTGCCAAAACCCACGGCAGCACCGTTTTGATAACCGCCATAAACAAGTGTGGCAGAATAAGAGTACTGATACAAACCCGTGGGTTCTGCGGTCTCCCAACCCGAACAACTCAGAAACTTACCACCCGTAATACTGAATCCATTCTGCGCTTTGTAAGTCACAAAAGCCTGCTCGAGATCCACAGAGCCACCACTGAGACTATTGATATCAGCCTGGGCTGATAGGCCGTGTCCATAATTGTAGAGCAAATCAACTTCAAACTGATCAAAAGACAGATTATTAGATTTGGATTCCGTGTCATACGTTGACGACATATCGAAAAATCCCGTAACCGTGAAATTCTCTGTAATTTTGATCTGAGCGAATGACGAGGTCGCGGAAAAAGTCAGAAACGCGAGAAGCAGCAACAGTTTTTTCATTTTTTTCTCCTATTTTGCGGGCGGAGCAATCGAATTACTCCGCCCAAATTTTTACTTTTTTACTGACCGAGCATATAGGTTCCCATATACTTGACATGATCGCAATCTTTGTCCGCACTCGTGATATCGTCCCAGGGATCGGGAGCGACGAGGCCATCGGTCTCATATACAATTTTGAACTGACCGTTCTTGCGAATTTCGCCAATCAACACGGGCTTGTGCAAATGGTGGTTCACCTGATCCATCATCACCGTACCACCCGGACCGTCAAATGTGAGGCCGTAAAGCGCGGGACGCACGGCATCAACATCAAAAGAACCGGCTTTTTCCACAGCGGCTTTCCAGAGATAAACCCCTACATAAGACCACACGATGGGATCGTCCGTAACGCGCTTGGCACCACCGGGCAACCCGTTTGCCGCGCAGTAATCCTTAAACTTTTTCACAAACGCGCGGTTTTCCGCAACGGGAATAGATTGGAAGTAATTCCAGGCAGCCAGATGACCGACGAGAAACTCCGTATCCATTGAGCGCAACTCATCTTCAGCGACAGAAAATGCCATAATCGGACACATCGCCGACGTGAGACCCTGGTTGGCAAACTCCTTGTAAAACGGAACATTGGAATCGCCATTAATAGTAGATAGAACAGCCGCATCGCCATTGGCAGCAAAGCGCTTGATCTTCTGGACTATGGTCTGATAGTCCTGATGGTGAAAAGGCGTATATTCTTCAATAATATTCTCTTCGGGCACACCCTTGTGCAGCAAGAAAGCGCGGAGAATCTTATTCGCAGTGCGCGGGAAAACATAGTCCGTACCCAGCAAATAAAACTTCTTATAACTGCCACCCTCTTCACTCATCAAATATTCCGCAGCGGGAATCAGTTGCTGGTTGGGCGTGGCACCAGTATAAATAATATTGCGAGAACACTCCTCCCCTTCGTATTGAACGGGATAAAAAAGCAAACCTTTATTTTCTTCAAAAACTGGCAAAACAGACTTGCGCGAAACCGAAGTCCAGCAACCAAAAGTCACGGCGACCTTCTCTTCCAGAAGCAACATTTTGGCCTTCTCGGCAAATAGGTCCCAGTCCGATGCCGGATCGACAACCACGGGTTCAATTTTCTTTCCCAGCACGCCGCCACTGGCATTGATTTCCCCGACAGCCATAAGCACGACATCGCGCAGTGAAACCTCAGAAATAGCCATAGTCCCGCTAAGAGAGTGCAAAACGCCGAGCTTAACAGTCTCCTCTGCCTGAACAGTAAGACCCGTGGTGCATAGCAGTGCAGCGGCAAACAAAATATTCAAAAACTTTTTCATACGCGTGATACCTCCATTGTGTGTAGTTCCTCCCAAAAACAAAATTTTCTTAAACATCTACCTCTAACGAGTCAACCAACAAAAAGCCTCCTTTCCGCAAGGTGATACCCGACGTAGCTATTGTGATGGGCAAAAAATTACATTCAAATTATTTCAAAAAGATTAAACAGAGATAAACTCGATATTTCTTTTACTTTTTTATTTTGGACTAAAATTCTAAGACAGCACCCTTTTTCAACGTGGATTTTCTGCTGTATTTGGAATATCTTAAACATGACCGTTGACCTTCTCAGTACCATTAAATCAACGAGGTTCCCATGACAATCTCAGAACGAATTGACGAATTTCTCAAAGGAAAAGCATTCGGCGTTGTCGGCGCATCGCGAAACCGGGAAAAATACGGCAACAAGATCTTGCGATGTTATCTACAACACGGATTGACGGCTTATCCCATCAACCCCAAAGAGACGGAAATCGAGGGACAACCCTGTTATCCCGATATAGATTCACTCCCCGAACCCGTTCACGGCATCTCAATCATCACACCACCACTCGTGACAGAAAACATAATCCCTCAAGCTTCCGACGCCGGCATTCAACATGTGTGGATGCAACCAGGCGCCGAAAGCGCAAAAGCAATAGCCACAGGAGAAAAATTGGGACTCTCAGTCATCGGCGATGGATCGTGCCTGCTCGTCATATTGGGCTATCGAGAGGATGAATGAGGTGAAAATATCTGTACTTTTATGCTCTTGTCTATTCGCTATTGGACTTTGTGAAGCCAGCGACAGGATTGAAACAGCCAAAGCGCAAACATATCAAGCCATTGACCTGCACCCATTGCGAGATGGGATGAGCCACTGGCGCAAGCGATATGGACGCGACCGCAACGACCCGATGTACGATCCCTCGCAGATTGTCCATATTGCCGAAAACATGCTCACTTACCAGAACGCAGATGGTGGCTGGCCCAACAATGTAGATTGGCAGGCGCAGATCAACCCCGATACAGTCAGAGCGATCAAAGGCGAACGCCGGATGATCAGCACATTTGATAATCACAACACATTCTCACAGATCGATTATCTGGCAAAGGTGTACGTCGCAACTGGCCTGACGCAATATCGCAACGCAGTCGAAAGAGGTTTGGATTATATACTGCGCGAACAACACCCCACGGGTGGATGGCGTGGCTGGGATGTAGATGCCATCACTTATAATGACGGCGTAATGGTTGGCATAATGACCCTGTTGAAAGATATCGCAGACCGAAAACCCCAGTTCGCCTGGGCAAGCGATGAACTGCACGCCAAAGCCAAAGCCGCACTGGACCGGGCGATTGATATAACCCTGAAATGTCAAATTGTCGTCGAAGGCAAAAAGACGGGATGGTGTCAGCAACACGACCATGTAACTTATAAACCCGTAAAAGCGCGCACTTATGAACTCCCATCCATTACAGCGGGACAAACGGCGAAGATCGTGCATTTTTTGATGCGTATTGAAAATCCGAGTTCCGAGATAATAGATGCAATCGAAAGTGCGGTACAATGGTTTCACGACGCGAAAATAGAAGGCATTCGACTCAAACGCATCGAAATAGACCCCGCGCGTTTCAGAAACCACACGGCGACCACTGATCTCGTCGTTGTCAAAGACCCGGACGCACCGCCCTTGTGGGCGCGCTTTCACGAAATAGGCACAAACCGCCCCTTCATGGCAAACCGGGACGGCAACAAAGTCTATTCCCTATCAGAAGTCGCACTGGAAAGGCGCACCGGATATGCGTGGTACGGGTACTGGCCCGCGCGAATTTTGGAAAAAGATTATCCCATGTGGAAAAACAAAAACAGGAGACAAGAATGATCTATCGAACATTTGGCAAAACCGGATGGCGCGTTTCCGTCGTAGGATTGGGAACCTGGAATTTAGGCAACCAGTGGGGCGAGTTGAGCGATCGAGAAGCAACCGATATTATATTAGCCGCCATAGACAATGGCATGAACTTGCTGGACGCCGCCGAATCCTACGGCATCCCCAACGGCCTGAGTGAATTGCGCATCGGCAAAACCCTGACACCCTCAATGCGCGACAAACTGATTATCGTAAGCAAAATCGGCAACTGGGGAAGCCGCACCGGAGCATCCGTACCAAAAACAGGCGCTGATGCCATTCGTCTGTGCGGACACGCATGCCTGGGCCGCATGCAAACCGATCGGATCGACGTCATGTTATGCCATGAAGGTAGCATTGAAGACCCAACCGTTTACATCGAAGGATTTGATACCCTGTGCGAAGAGGGATTTGTCCTAACCTATGGCATTTCGACCAACAGCCTGGATGTCCTGAAAAACTTCTACGAACTATCAAACGGCGTCTGCGCCGTAGTAGAAGTGGATTACTCCCTCATCAACCGCAAACCAGAAGCGGAATTTCTCGACTATTGCACAGAAAAAAATCTGGGCGTACTCGTGCGAGGCCCATTGGCCAAAGGCGTTTTATCCGGCAAATACAACCGCGAAAGCGTATTTGGCGACACCGTGCGCGACGACTGGAACCCGGGACAATCCGATCGCGAAGAATACGAAGACATGCTGGACAGGCTGGAGACGATCAGAGAAGTCATTGGAGACGACTCAAAACTCGTGGAAACCGCGCTCCGGTATGTCATCTCCCACAAATCCAATCCCGTCGTCATCCCGGGTGCGACAAAGGTCGAACAAGTAATAGACAATGCCCGGGCAGGTGCGGCTCTACTGGATGAGGACCTGTATCGAAAATTGGGGAATATGGGAGGAAACATCTAATGCAAACACGGGTTCCTTTTGATGAATTAAAAGACGCATTTGTTGCGGCACTCTTGAAAACGGGATTATCACAGGACCGCGCAGAATTATGCGGGCGACTATTCGCAGAAAATCAGCGCGACGGCGTCTATTCCCATGGACTGAACCGATTTCCCGGACTACTGGCAAAACTGCGCGAAGGCCGATTAGATGGCGCAGCCGAACCCGAATGCGTAAAAGCACTCGGCGTCGTAGAACAATGGGATGGCAAAATGGGGATTGGACTGGTCAATGCCCATCTCGCAATGGGACGCGCAATAGAAATCGCAAAAGCAAACGGCATGGGATGCATAGGCTTGCGCAACACCAATCACTGGATGCGCGCCGGAGCTTATGGCCTGCAAGCCGCCGACGCGGGATGCATCGGCATGTGCTGGACCAACACAACCCCACTCATGCCACCCTGGGGCGCAACAGAAAAACGCATTGGAAATAACCCAATGACAATGGCAATCCCCAGAAAAGAGGGACATATCCTCCTGGACATGGCGATGAGCCAGTACTCCAATGGCAAATTAGAAGTCTTGCAAGCGCGAGGAGAAACCCTGCCCATCGCCGGAGGATTTGATACAGAGGGCAATCTGACCTGCGACCCCGGCGCCATCCTTGACTCACAACGCGCACTACCAATCGGCTACTGGAAAGGATCGGCACTCGCGATCGTACTCGATACCCTCGCGGCGCTATTATCAGCCGGTCAAACAACGCACGACATCGGCGCGCAGGGCGATGAACACGCCGTATCGCAAACCTATATTGCAATCGACGTCACATCACTAAACGGACGAGAACTGTGTGAACGCATTGTAAACGGCATCATTGACGACCTGCATGGCGTTCACGAATCCGCGCGCTATCCCGGTGAAGGCATGCTGCGGATAAGACGCGAGAGCGAGGAGAAAGGGGTGTTGGTGGATGAGGATCAATGGGAGGAATTGTTGAGGATAATAACCGATTAAACCGTTTCTCAGGAGTGTTTTTATGTCGAACCCTTTACTACCCACGACCAATGCCGACAGCTTGCCCGTCGTGCCCATGAGTGAAGAGCAGAAATACACATTTGACCTCAAGGGATGGATCTGTCTGCCCGCCTTACTCACCGAAGAAGAACTCATCCCCATACGCGAACACCAGATGAAATTTTTGTACGAACGCGAAACATTACCCCCTGATGAACGCGACAATCACGGCGGCGCATCGCAAATACTACTCGACCACCCGGTTGTGGTCGGTGTATTAAACGAAATTATCTCACATCAGAGGCTGGCAACCGAAACGTGCTACGGATTTCGGTTCGACCATACATACACCAGCCATCGACGAGCCGGTCACGACAACTTCCGACCCCATGGCGGGGGAGGATACTTCAACTTCTGCGGCAACTCGCACATCTATCAAATGCAACCCGGGAAAATCCACGCGGGATTGATCCGCGTCGTCTGGGAATTGAACGAAGTACGAGAAGGCGACGGCACCATGTTCTTATCCGGCAGTCACAAAGCCGCATTCCCGCGCCCCGAGACCCTGAGCGGACGCGAAAGCGATTTATGGGACACGTATTCATGCGTTGCGGGATCCGCACTGATCTTCACCGAAGCCCTGTGTCATACCGGCACAAAATGGGGCAACGAAGAATGGGATCGGTTGAGCCTATTCACATGTTACAACACCGTAAATGCAAAATGGGGCAAAGGATGCCCGCCCCCCGAAGTCATTGCCGCGATGCCCCCAAAGCGACAAACCCTGTTCCGCGGCGTCTGGCACGGCATGCGCGAAGTCCCCAATGTGAATAAATACTACGACGAAGCAAATATCGGACGGTACGCAGGATAAAAAACAGGAGCAAACCATGAACGTATTGATCACCTCGGGCAAAACAGCACTATCCCGGGCACTATCAGCGAATCTGTCACAAGAGCACGAAGTCGTATTGACAGATCTCGTGGAAGTAGAAACAGATTGCGACTTTGTTAAATGCGAACTCGGACACGAAGGCGAAACAGAAGCCCTCGTACAGGGAATGGACGCCATAGTACACCTCGCAGAATTGCCCGAAGAACTGAAAAATGACGAACGGGAAATAGACTTCCAGACCCGGTGTACTTATAACATCATGCACGCAGCCAAAGAAGAGAACGTACCGCATGTCATCTATATCAGTTCCCTCAGCTTATTCGCGTCATGCGCCCCCAACTGGAACGTCACAGAAGTCTGGGCACCGCGACCCACAACAGAATCGGCACCCATGGCGCGCTACCTGGGTGAATTTACCTGTCGAGAATTTGCGCGAGAGCACTCCGTCCGCGTAACCTGCTTGCGATTTGGAGATATTGACGGCGATGGCGACACCGCATTGACAGCAGAAGACGCTGTAAAAGCCATCGGCAAGGCACTCGTGACAGGCGGACCCATGTGGCAGGTATTGCACGTGCAATCAGACGTTGAAAATGCACGGTTCCCCACAAACCAGGCAAAGCAGGCATTAGGCTTATAGAAAATAATGACAAAAACCTTCTGGATCGCGGCTCAACACCATGCCGCGATGACGAAACGTCACGCCTGCATGCTTTAAGCAGGCGTCCAGGGTTTTGGGTTGCTTTTAACACTTAATTGCATGAACAATAACGAGGTAAACATGAAAGTCGTAATCTACGGAAGCAATGGCCAGTTGGGACCGCACGTAGTCAAAGCTCTGGAAGGACATGTAGAACTGCGCTTAACGGACCTGGAGCCATTTGACACACCGCACGAAATGATGATCGTAGATGTATCAGACCCCGATGCGGTCACGCGCGCGGCAGAGGGAATGGACGCGATCATCAACCTATCTGTCTTGCGACCCCACCGGCAAATCGCCTTTGACGTGAACACAATGGGATGTTACAACATCATGCGCGCAGCAGTCGCACACGGGATCCCGCGAGTCATCAACACAGGACCGCACTTCACCGTCCAGGGCGCACCCTATGAGGCACTGGATTACAACATCGGTCCCGACGTACCACCCAAACCCAGCACAAATCTGTACGCCCTATCCAAGGGCCTGGGACAAGAAATCTGCCGAATCTTTGCCGCGCAGAGCGATGTCTATGTACTGTGTTACTTATTCTACATCTTCTGCTATCACGACGACCTGTCAAGACCCGGCCCGAACCGCCCATTCCTCGTAACCTGGCGAGATGCATCAGCGGCATTCTTACCGGGCCTGACCATTGACCTCAAAACACTGCCCTCGCAATGCGAAGTCTTCAACATCTTTGCAAACCGACCACACCAGAAATTCTCAAACGAAAAAGCAAAGCGCATCCTGGGGTGGCAGCCAAAGGATGAATTAGAGCATACCTATACAAAGGAAACAAAATGAAAATCCGACCCGACCTCGTTCCCGAGACTGACCGGAACAACCTCGAAGTCATCCAGCTCACGGATGAATCGGTCCCTTCATCACACATCTACATGGAAGCGCAGATCTTCACACCCGACTCCCAGCGGCTAATCATTCATCGGTCTGCACATCCCCACGGCTCTGATCCAAAGGACCCCGAGCACCAGTTCCTCATCTGCGACCTCGAAGACCATTGCAGCTTAACGCCAATCACCACCGAACTCGGAACCACAGGACCGTCTATCTCACCAGACGGCGAATGGCTCTACTACTTCGTCAACGAAACAGAGCCAGGAGGTGGAAAACTAACGCTCAAACGCGTCAAAATGGACGGAATGGAACGCGACACCATCTATGTCCTGGACCACGCCATACCCGACACCAATTTCAGATTGAGCCGACCGTATCCCCTCTCGACCATCTCATCCGACGGCAAACGCATCGCCATCTCGGGATTCCTCGGCGACGGCAAAACCGCAGGCGCGCCCTGGGGCCTCCTCGTCTTTGAAATTGAGGAACCATCCGTACGCCTGATCTTCCACGGACCCTCCTGGTGCAACATCCACCCACAATACACGCGCCAGACAGACCCTGAAGCCTCCCACGACATCATGATCCAGGAAAACCACGGCAACACCGCATCACCCGACGGCAGCGTAGAAACGCTCGTCAGCGGGCGGGGTGCAGACATCCACCTGATCCGGGACGACGGCACGGCACTGCGCGACTTCCCCTGGGGACGGGACGGAAACGAATTCTGCCAGGGACACCAATGCTGGCAGGGACAAAGTGACATCGCCATCACAAGCACGAGCACACGCGAACCCGCTGAAAGACAACTCATCTCGGGGCGCGCCGCAACTCACGTCGGAGATGAAGGCATCAACACCCCCGGCGGATGGCGAAACGACCTGTCCCGATCCTTCGACACCCCCGACTTCTGCCACTTCGCAACAGACATCGACGGAACGCGGTTAATCACAGATGCAGGCCCAACAGATGCGGGCGGAGCCGTCTGGCTATTCGACCTCCCCGAAGAAGAGGAAGGCGCGCTCGCAAACGCGCGCAAAGTCGCAGACCCCGGATCCTCCTGGCAAAAGCACACGCACATCCACCCCTTCCTCTCCCCCGATGGACAATCGGGCTTCTTCAACTCCGATGAAAGTGGCATACTACAGGCGTATATGGTGCGCGGTTGGTCTTAAGCAAGATTGAAATACCACTACTTACATTAGTCTAATTCCACGAAATATGGGTTGACAAAAAAGGTTTGTAAATGTATATTTTACTTATGTTTAAGTCATTTAAATACAGATTGCGTCCGACGAAAAAGCAAGAGAAAATACTGCTGGCGCATATTGAAGAATGCCGCTTGCTGTATAACCAACTTGTCTGTGCGAGAGTCCAAGCATGGGAAAAGAATAAAGAAAGTTTGTCGCGCTATGAGCAAAATAATATGTTGCCAATGATGAAGCAACAGCGTAAGTCTTTTTCTCTTGTTTACTCTCAAGTTCTTCAGCAAGTATGCCAGAGAGTAGATTGGGCATTCAAGGGATTTTTCCGCCGTCTCAAAGAGCGGGCAAAGACGGGCGAGAAAGCTGGCTTTCCCAGATACAAAGGTCAGAATCGCTATGATTCTATCACCTATCCTCAGTTTTCCAATGGCTGCCGACTGGACGACAAAGGCTTGCGATTGAGCAAAATAGGCTGTATTCGCATTGTCCAGCACAGACGACTTGAGGGTATGCCTAAGTCTTGCACGCTCAGGCGCACAGCCACGGGCAAGTGGTTTGTTACTATCTCTTGTGATATAGGCGACGCGCCTGAAAAAACAGACGCTGGTCCCGCCGTTGGCATTGACGTGGGACTTGATAATTTTGCTATGTTTTCTGATAGAGAAAAGATCGCTAATCCTCGCTTTTTTCGTAAAGAGGAAAAGGCACTTGCCAAAGCACAGCGCAAGTGGGACAAAGTAAAAAAAGCGTCGCCAAAAAAACGAGAGAAGGCGCGTAAGACTGTTGCCAGAGTGCATGAGCGTATCCGTAATAGACGACATAATTTTGTTCATCAAGAAGCTCGAAAAGTCGTCAATAAGTATGGCTTTGTTGCAACAGAAAAGTTAGACGCTAAAAAGATGCAAAAGAATCGTCGCTTGTCAAAAAGCATCTCAGATGCAGCGTGGTTCCTGTTTCGGCATTGTCTCGAATACAAAGCGGAAGAAGCTGGTATTGGATTCAAGCCTGTTGATCCTGAATACACGTCGCAAGACT